>DHDH01000029.1:9562-143903 GCA_002399235.1 Firmicutes bacterium UBA4881
GGCTAGATTACCACTAAGTCCACACTTTAATCCTCAGCTTGTGTCTCAGCTTGAGATCAGCCTAGGAGTTTTCCTCAGCACCAACTATCTGTCTTCTAGCCTCTTTTGCAGAAAGGATTTCAAACAGCGCTGGGCATCTAGTCAAGGTACCTTTCAACTCGATGCTTGAACCTGTTCTCCCTCTCTTCCCACTCAAGGCAGGCTACACTGCATGTAACACTTGAGCAAAATAAGCTACTGTATCACTTTGCAGGTTAAATCCCAAGCCGTAGTTTGGACTCATGTTCCTCTCCGCGTACTTGGGTCTCCGCGAAAGAAGGGTCAACGCCCACATGCCTTTGTGGATCGCCCCTCTTCTTAACCCCCAGCATCAGCCCAGGACTGGGCGTCCCAAGCCAACACCAGGGACTTCATCGATGTGCCCTTAAACGGATTTTTAGGCCCGTCTTCAAAGACAGTGCTGGTGACTAGGATACTGCGTCACCTCAGCCTTCGAAAACAGTATAACATTAACAGATTATTAGTGCAACAACCACGCCTAAAGCCGCTCCAGCAAACACTTCTACAGGAGTATGTCCTAAAAGTTCGCGTAGTCTTTCTTGCTTAATTTCGCCTTTTTCTAAGAACTCTTCGGTTAATTTATTTAGAACTGCTGCTTGACGTCCAGCTGCTCTTCTAAGACCTGCCGCATCATACATAACAATTAAAGATGATACCAAAGAGATTGCAAATAGCGTGCTATCCCAACCATGTAAAAATCCTACTGCTGCAGTTAACCCAGATACAAAAGCTGAGTGGGAGGAAGGCATACCACCTGTGCCGAGAAAATGTTTCCAACTAAAACCTCTTGGCCTAATGGCGGTAAAACCTTTTAAGGTTTGTGCTATTGCCCAAGCAATAAAAGCAGAGCGCAAAGCTATATTATTCCACATATTAATTAATACATCCAAATTACGCACCCTCCAAAACTCAAACTATTTCTCTCGTACCAAAATATAATTAGCTAGACCACTTAATATCTCTTCTCCTGGTACTCCCTCAATGGCTAAAATAGCTTTCTCCACTGCTTCTTTAGCTAGTTGCTGAGATTTTTCCAAACCAAATAATCTCGGATAAGTAGATTTACCTTGAGTAGCATCCTTGCCCAAGGTCTTTCCTAAAAGGGTTGCATCTCCAGTCACATCTAAAATATCATCTGTGATCTGAAAAGCGAGACCTAATTGTTCACCATAGATGGTATATTTAGCTAACATATTTTCTCTTTTGGCTGCTAAAGCACCCATTCTTAGAGCAACAGTAATTAAGGCACCAGTTTTCTTGCTATGAATAACTTTTAATTCGTCGTAAGAGATCTTCTTGCCTTCCGAGGCTAGATCAAGAACTTGGCCGCCAACCATACCACTAGCCCCTGCAGCTTTCGCTAGTTCTAAAGTGACTAATAAGGGGTTGTTTTTTGTCTCTAGTACTACCTCAAAAGCTTTAGTAAGTAAAGCATCTCCTGCCAAAAGTGCTGTAGCTTCATCGAAGGCTTTATGACATGATGGCTTACCCCTTCTGAAATCATCATTATCCATGCCGGGAAGATCGTCATGGATTAGGGAATAAGCATGTACCATCTCTAAGGCACAAGCAGCTGGCATAGCCAGTTCTTCTTCTCCATAAGCTGTTAGAGCAGCCAAAGCTGCCCGTATGCGTTTCCCACCTCCTAAGAGAGAATAACGCATTGCTGTAAACAAACTCTCGGGCTCCTCTAGAGGTATGTACCTGTCTAATTCAACTTCAACTAGTTTAGCTATCTTATTTAGATATTCTTTTGCTTTATTAGTATCTGTGTAGGTCATACTAAGCCCCCCAATTTATTATTAATCGTCTTCATTAATTGATGCTAGCTCATTTAATCTTTCACTAGCAGCATCTAGATTACCCTTTAATTCATTTACCAGCTTAGAACCTTCTTCGTATAGCTTAAGTAGGTCGTCTAAACTACTTTCTCCTTCTTCAAGTTTAAAAACTATATCTTCTAATCTTTTTAAGGACTTTTCGAAGTTTTTCATAGAAGAAGCTGTTTTAGCCACTTGAGTCCCCTCCTTGTTCCTAGCTAATTTTTGGGGTCTTTTTCTATTTGCATTACTTTCGCTTTCAAGCTACCATCTGCTAACTTCACTTGGATAGCTGATTCTAGAGCAATATCATCTACACTCTTGATATTTTTACCCTTTTGGAACACAACAGCATAACCAATTTTCAATAAGTTATCTGGGTTTAATAGTTCCAAACCATAAGCTAAATTATAAGTTTTATCCTTTAATTCTGTAAACCTTTTTTCCTTACTTTTACCTAAGCGTAAAGCTAATTCTTTTAGTCTTGCTTTTTGCTTTAATATTTCGGTTTCCGGACTTTCCTCAGTTAGCAGTTCTTTTAAGGATTGAACCCTTCTTTTTTTCTGCTCTAAAACATAGAAAGCTTTGGTATCAAGTAACTTTTTTAAGGAACTTAATCTTTGTTCTAACCTTAATAATTCTTGCCAAGGCTCATGTTTTTCTAAAGACTTAACTAACAAATTCAACTTTTTCTCTCTATTTAGAAGTTCCTGTTGCACCAGAGAATTAAGACTGTTCCCTAAGTACTCGAGGTTATCGTATACTTCCTCGAAATCAGGTACAGCTACTTCAGCTGCTCCCGAAGGTGTAGGTGCACTATAATCCGCTACTAAATCAACCAAAGTCCGATCTATTTCATGACCAACACCTGTAATAGTAGGGAAGGGAGAAGCATAAAGCGTACGAGCAACATTTTCATCATTAAAAGCCCAAAGATCATCACTTGAACCACCACCACGTGCTAAGATTAATAGATCTAAATGATCTTGGTAAGCTTTTTTTAAGGCTTTAACAATACTAGGTGGTGCCTCTTCACCTTGTACTAGCGCTGGGTATAACTTTAACCTAGTCAGGGGCCACCTTCGACCAATGATCCTTCTTATATCTGCAATTGCAGCACCAGAAGGCGAGGTTACCACACCGATTACTAGTGGATATTCTGGCAAGACTCTTTTTTGTTTAAATAGCCCTTCCTGATCTAACTTCTCCATTAGAGCCAAAAGAGCTTGTCTGTAGGCACCCATACCATAAGCTTCGATATCTGTTGCTAACATCTGGTAGTTACCTTTAGCTCGATATACCGAGATGGAGCCTTTAACTAAAATTTCAATTCCTGATGTTAGAGTAAGCTTTAAATTTCTGGCTTGGGAAGCAAACATAACTACTTTTAAAGTAGCGGTATCATCTTTGAGATTAAAATACCAATGCCCCATACTCGATCTGGTACATTCAGCAACTTCACCTTTCACCCAAACCGCTTTAAGGTCTGGGGCATATTCTAACTTGCTAGCAATATTTTCAGTTAGCTCAGCTACTGTAAAGACTCTCTCTTCAGCCATTTAGTCACCTCCGGACTAAATTAAGGGTATCAACATTCTAGGTGCTCTAAACTGTTTAGAGATTTTACCTTATACCCAGAATCATTATAAATGATCCTAGTTACAGAACTATTATCAATGACAAACCTAGATCTATTCTCATTATTTATACCTAATAGTAAACAGATTAGAGACTTAATAATACCTCCGTGGGAGACGAGTACTACATTCTCATTACTATGGCGTTTAGCTATGTATTCCCAGGTATTTTTAACTCTGTTTTCAATATCCAGCCTAGTTTCACCACCTGGATAACCATGGTTATGACCTGATTTAACCCAATTAGGGTAGTTTTCTTTAACCTCAGCCCAAGTCATTCCTTCTAATTTGCCCACATTAACTTCTCTTAGCCCCGGCAAAATCCTTATTTGCAGATCTTTGGCCCTAGCGATAGCTTCTGCAGTTTGGTAGGCTCTCTTCAAATCGCTGGAATAAATAACATCCACAGGTCGTTTTTGAAAATAATTCCCAAGTTTTGCAACTTGGGCTAGTCCCTCATCGTTAAGGGGAATATCGAGTTGGCCTTGGAATCTATTTTCTTGATTGTAATTGGTTACTCCATGTCTAACAATATAGATATTCCCCAACTTAATCCCTCCAAAAAAGTGCTGTTGCTACACCTAAAGCATTATCACCAGAAGCCTCTGGTGAAGCAAAATAAACCTTCGAAGCTTGTGGGTGATGCAAATCTTTTAATAGTCTTTCCTTAATTAAATTATTAGCCATCACACCACCTACTAGCAGAAAATCTCTAATGTTAGTTGCTTCTCTTAGCGATCTTAAGACTCTACCCACTGATTTAGCTACTGCTAAGATCGCTGCATAAGCAAGCTCTTCACCACTAACTCCTGCTAAAATAAGTCGTTTGGCTTCAGCCTCAGGACCTGAGTACGAGAGATTAGATCCTTTTACCGGTACTCCTAGCCTAAGATCAGTTGGCTTAGCTAATTTTTCTAGATATGGTCCAGCTGGAAAGGGTAATCCTAATAAGACACCAATGCGATCAAGAAATTGACCAGCACTGATATCACTACTTCCGCCGAGTTCTTTTATCTGCATTGAGTTACCTTGCCAGGTAACTTCTAAAAACTCAGTTGTTCCTCCAGACAAATGCATTGCAAGAAAAGGTTTGCCAATGAGTTCTTGATTTTCATGTAAGCCTGCCCAAAGATGATTTTCCTGGTGAGATAGCTCTAAAAATCCTCTTCCTGCTGCTAGAGCACGAATAAATGAGTGACCAACTAAAAAGCAAGGCATGTAGCTATCAGGTAGAGGCCTTGGTGCATTAGTAACTCCAAATTGTACATCATTTAGTGGTCCTAACTCTTCTAACAACTTAGGTAATACTTTTAAATGTTGAAAAACCGCCTCTTGCTGCCTTAACCCCAGCTTACCCTGAGGTACAGAAAGCAAGGGGCGGCGTTGGAAGACAATTTTGCCGTCTGCGTCAAGGAGACAGACACTAGTTCTGTAGTTAGAAGTATCTACACCCAAATAATAATTACTCACCATTCTCACGGACAATTCGTCCCAAGACTCCATTAACAAACCTGCCAGCTTCCTCGCCACTGTAGAGTTTGGCCAGCTCCACAGCTTCATCAATAGCTATCGGAATAGGAGTTTTATCATAATTGATTTCGTAGAGAGCGAGACGAAGAATATTACGTTCAACATAACCCATTCGTTCGATACGCCACTCATGACTGGCGGTTTTTATCAATTGATCTAGATTTTCTCTTTCTGCCCAGATTTTGCTAATCCACTCTTTCTGTAGAGGTAAAACTGGTGGATCTGCATATTCACAGATCTCTAACAGACTTTTACCAGTAAGTTCGATTTGGTAGAGAAGTTCAACAGCTCTTTGCCGAATACGTCTTCTAGATATTTCAACTTCGTCCATCCCTATTTTGCCACAACCTTTCCCATAAATCAGGCAGAGTCTCTTGGCGATCCATCCTCTGGCCAAAATAATAACCTATGCTAACAAAAAAGGCTACCACTAAAGCCCGAAAAAGTCCATATTTTAGCACTAAAATGCCAATAAACAGTCCGAACATAGTGCCAAGAATTCTTCCTTTAACAGGGGATAGTTGAGCCATAAACTCTGTAAATTTGGACATGCCTCAAGCCTCCCTTCCTAATTAAGGCGCGATTTAGGCTGGGCATCAACTTTAGCAATATGAATCTCAACTTTGGCAACTTTAGTGCCAACTGTATCCTCAACAAATTCAGCAACTCTTTGTTGAACTACCTTAGCCATATCTCTAGTTTTTACATCAGCTTTGGTGATAGCTTCAATAAAGATATGAAGACCATCTTCTTGATTAGTAACTTTGGTATTAACATCCTTAATACCATCTACGCTTTTAGCTGCCTTTTCTACATAGGCTTTAATAACTTGCTCGGAAATACGTATCCTGCCATATTCGCTTTCTACGGAGAGCAAATCATTGTCATCACGTGAAGAGCCCAGCCATCTACCAGCAAGATAAAAACCAACTAAAGTAAGTAGACCACCAACAACTAGTCCATAGACCATATTAGGTCCTAAAAACATTTTGTAAACTGTTAAAACTGTTTCCGCGAGATTAATACCTAAACCTGTTAGTAAGACTGTTACACCAATAACAACTAATACTAAAGCAGCCAAAAAAATTAAAAGCTTGTCCAGCCAATGCATAAGCTGTCGCCTCCTATCGGCTTACTTTACTTTCTCAAAAATCATAAGCCGCGACTAAATAATGCGAACCTAGCCCCTCCAGTTGGAGGGGCTAAAAACTTATTTAACTCGAGGTTCTTCTTTTTTATTTTCAGATTGAGGAAAATGAACGCCATGGACATGAACGTTTATTTCAACTACTTCAAGACCTGTCATACTCTCAATAGCTTTTTTGACATTTTCTTGTACCTGAGTAGCTACTTCAGGAACTCTGTAGCCATATTCAAGAACAATAGCGATATCAACAGCGACCTCTACTTGGCCTACCTCAACTTTGACTCCTTTAGAGAAGTTCTTGCGTCCTAGCATGTCATAGATACCACCTGTAAGGCCTCCACTCATGCTATAAACGCCTTCAACTTCACCAGCTGCTAGACCAGCTATTATACCAACAACCTCATCAGCTATTCGTACCTGGCCTAGGTCGGATTTCACACCGTTAACAATAACTTGTTCACCCATATAATACACCTCCCGACCTACTAACAGTCTCATTTCAGTATACCAATAGAGCTAAGAAAAGACAATTAGTGGTCTTTAAGAATATGCTTAGCTATAAAGGCAGTATCTAGCTCTCCCTTGACAAAATGCTCATTCTCTAAAACTTTTTTGTGGAAGGAGATAGTAGTAGAAATACCTTCAATAATAAACTCATCTAGGGCTCTTTTCATACGCTTTATCGCTTCGTCTCTATCTTCACCCCAAGTAATGAGTTTAGCAAACATTGAATCATAATAGGGAGGAATTTGGCAACCAGTGTAAGCTGCAGTATCTACACGTACTCCAAAACCACCAGGAGGTAAAAAACCTTCGATTCTCCCTGGGGTAGGTCGAAAATCTTTTTCTGGATCTTCTGCATTGATGCGGCACTCTATAGCATGACCCCTTAACTTGATATCTTCTTGTTTAAAACGGAGTGGATAACCAGCAGCAACCCTAATCTGTTCTTTAATAAGATCAATACCGGTAACCATCTCGGTTATGGGATGCTCCACTTGAATGCGTGTGTTCATCTCCATGAAATAGAAATTACCTTGGGCATCAAGTAAAAACTCAACAGTGCCTACATTATAGTACCCTGCAGCTAATGCGCCTTTAACCGCCGCTTCACCCATTCTCTGCCTTAATTCTTTAGAAACGCCACATGATGGTGATTCCTCTAAAACTTTTTGGTGTCTTCTTTGCAAACTACACTCTCTTTCGCCTAAATAGACACCATTACCTTTTTCATCTATTAAAAGTTGTACTTCAATATGCCTAGGGTTTTCTACATATTTTTCAAGATATACCTCAGGCGAATTAAAAGCAACTTCAGCTTCTGTTCTCGCTAAATCGTAGGCTTTTTTCAAATCTGCTTCGGTTCTCGCTACACGCATGCCACGGCCGCCGCCACCAGCTGCCGCTTTCACAATAACTGGGTAACCTACTTCATTGGCAAACGCCATCGCCTCTTCGAGAGAAGTTAATTTACCTGGGCTACCAGGAATAACTGGTACTCCAGCTTTACGCATAATCTCTTTGGCTTTAGCTTTGTCACCTAAAGTATCAATCGCTTCTTTAGATGGGCCAATAAACTTAAACCCATTAGCTTGACAAACCTCAGCAAACTCTCCTCTTTCGGAAAAAAAGCCATACCCGGGGTGGATAGCATCAGCTCCAGATACAATAGCAGCACTAATAATGTTAGGAACATGCAGATAACTTTTATTTTGGGCTGCTGGTCCCACACAATAGGCTTCATCAGCAAACTGAACATGTAATGCTTCTTTATCTGCCTCCGAGTAGATTGCTACTGTTTTTATACCCATTTCTTTAGCAGCTCTAATCACCCGAAGAGCGATTTCACCTCGGTTAGCTATGAGTATTTTATGAAACATCAGGCTACCTCCTATACCCGCTCTAGCAGGAATAGTGGCTGGTTATATTCTACAGGTTGCCCATTCTCGGCTAAAATCTTAACAATCCTACCGCGAAACTCAGCAGTAATCTCATTCATTAGTTTCATAGCCTCTATAATACAGAGAGTATCACCTGGTTCTACAGTAATGCCTTCTTTAGCAAAAGGTTCTGCGTCAGGGGCTGGAGCTCTAAAGAAAGTCCCTACCATTGGTGCTGTAACAGTTAATAACTCTTGGTCTGGGTTAGGCTTTGTCATCTCAGCCAAAAGCTTATCTTCACTTACAATAACCGATTCTGCACCTCTAACAATAGGCCCTTTGGGGGGCTTTTCTGCTTGATAGCCTTTTTCTAATTTTAATTTAAAACCATTGGTATCTTCTAATTCAAGCTTGAAAAGATTACTCTCATCTAGCAGTTTTACCAGATCTTTAACATCTCTAAGATCCATGAATTTGCCTCCTTTATACAATATATATTGTTTCTATTTTTGCTAATATCATTTCCTTGCTAACTCGTATTAGTAGCTGAGTATATAAGTTCGTTATAAAGAGGCTATATCCTGCTAGATACTGGTAAGAACAATTTGCTCTTTAGAAAAGGAAGTTAAACTAAAGATTAGTTCACCTATAACCTCTACTGTCTCGCGTGTCAAGTTTTTGGCGAAAACCGTTAGTTTATCATCTTCGATAGTGATTACAGCTTCGCCAAAACCTTTAGCTTTTAACAATCCTTCTAGTTCTTCTTCTTTTGCTGCCTTTTTGTTTTGGTTAACTAGCTCCTGGGAAGCATCTAGGTTACCAAACTGAACTAACTTTTCTAAAGCTAATCTAGTGTTATCTCTAGCTATATCTCGATTCAATCGGTACTCTAGTAAAGGATCGTAATAAGAAGCCACTGTTGTAGTTGGACCTTCTTTAGGGTCTGAAGTTACTGGTTCTTCGTCATAGAAATCCTCCTCATAGTCTTCAGGAATTGCAGCAGAAGGAGCAGTTTTTTCATGAAAACCCCACCAAAGTGTAATTGCAAAAGCAATAATAACTAAAACCACAAACCACCCTAAAAAATTTTTCACGCTAAACCTCATTCCTTTCCTAAAATTACAATACGTCCTAAGGGTAAATCCCACAGAGCTCTTACAGCTTCAATTATCATTAATTTTTGTGAACTAGTTAACTTTCTCGAACAAGTAATCACTACGCCACTTACTTCTGGTTCTTTTTTGTGGATGATAAAACCACTCTCACCATTATTTTCTCGCATGCGCACTACTTGGCGATCTTCTTTTACCGATTTTACTTGACCTTTATCATATTCTGTCTCTACTTTCTCGTCTGCTGCCACATACAAACGGCCATTATCATTATAAGTAAGCATTACTTTAAACTGACCTAAACCAATGCCAGAAAGAAGTTCTGTAAGCTTTTCTTCTTGACCCTTTTCGGGTCTCTCTACAGTAGAAGGAGGCGATTTAGCCACTTCTTTAGGTAAGCTACCCCAAATTAAGAGGATAACCCCTAGTAGGCCAATACCAACAAGTGGCCAGGGGATTTTTTTGAAAAATTCACTGTTCACTCAACCAACCCCTCTAGCTGCAGATCTGCAAGAATATCGCCTAGTTTTAACAGGCGCCACATAGGATCTAATAAAATGGCAATAAAAACCAAGCCAAAGACCAAGCGCACAGTTTTACCTAACCTTTCTTCTGCAATTAGCAAGGAACTTAACTCCTCTAAAAAACAGAGACCAATTAGTTTAGCTAATGTTGGCCAAATCAGATCCAATTTTAATCACCTCTTTAAAAAGGTACCTATAGAAGCCATTACACCAACACTTAAATAAAACATAACAGCACTAATAATTAACAACGCCAAAAATAAGGTAATGCTTTTCTCCATACTACCAAGTGCACCTAAAAAGCGGGTCTCAGCTACTGGTTCAATTACAGCCTGTAAAAGTTTATAGACTAGTACTAAAGAAGATAAACGCAATACAGGAAACAAAGTAGCAAAAAGCAAGAATAATAGACCAATACCACTACCTAAAGACTGCACAGCTTTAGTTGACGCTTGCAAAAGATCGGCTGAACTTGCCACTTGACTACCAACAATGGGTACAGAGCCAACTATAAAACGTGCAGTTCGAAAAGCTAAAGAATCTTTAGCAGCACTCCCTAGACCAAGGGAAGTAATCAAGCCGAAAAAGACTGTATGCACTAACCCTAAAATAAGTAGACAGAGCCAACGAAAAAAACCAGAAAGCCTAGTAAGCATCGGTTTTTTGGAGACATAACTTGCTAAGCCTAAGACACCAGAGGCTAAGGCTAGTGGTATAAGAAGCTTTTCTAGGATCATGGCTACAGTAGCACTTAAGCCTATTATTAGAGGACTTAATGTAAGTGTGGTACTTATAGCTCCTCCTAAGGCCATACTACCGACAAATGGTACGAGAATCTTAATAATGTTACTTAAGGTGGTCATGGTTTCTATGGTTATTTTAGCAGCGTCTTTGAGACTAGCTACCAGAAGTAGGATTAGAATCAGATAAGCTGCTAAAAAACCTGCTTCACCCGCTTCTTTGCTAAAGGAAAGAGCAATCTCTTTAAATATAGCTGCAAGGACTACAATAATAATTATTTGACCAATTAGTTTCATATGAATGCGTACTTCTTTCCACAAATACCGCCATAGACTAGTAAAGATTTCTTTGGGTGAAGGATTTTCAAGCAATTTCCTCATAGTCACTGGCTCGAGTGTATCAGGAAGAAGTTCTTGTAACTCGGTAGGGATTTCTAGATACTCCTGAGGTGCTGCTAAACAGCTTGCTGATAAAAAAAGAACGAGTAGCCAAATAATCATCTCGGTAGTACCTCCAGTAGCCCCTTTAAAACGGCTTTGAGTACTGGGAGAGACATCACAACAATTATTATTTTCCCAGCCAGCTCAATTTTGGCAGCCAAAGCTTCTTGTTCACTATCTCTAGCTATATCAGCTGCTAAACCTGCTAAAAAGGCTGTGCCTAATATCTTACCCATCATCTCTAAATAGGCAAATTTTAGACCACTTAGGTAACCAAATTCGCGAAAAGATTCCCATATTAACTCTAGAGGTTCAAAAACAAGGCCTAAAATCACTAAGATACCTGCTAAAAGTACTGGCAAGCTAGCTTCTTTGAGGTGTTCTTTAAGTATTAAAGTAGCAACTAAAGTTATTAAACCAACTCCTAGAACCTGCCAAATGGCCATGTCCTTAGCCTCCTATAACCCAAAGAGGGACCGAATGTTGTTAAACAACTTGGCTACTAAGTCTAAAACTAGTACTAATCCCACCAAAATACCAGCTAAAGTAACCAATTGAGCCATTTCTTCTTTACCAGCTTGTTTTAATACCGAGTGCGCCACCGCTGTTAATAGTCCAAGGCCTGCTAATTGTAAAATCAAATCAACTTGCACGAAAACTCCCCCTAGCAAGTAAGTAGCACTACTAAGAGTGCTGTCAAAGGGGAGAGCCAGCGCCAAAGTGGTGTTACTTTAATTAATTTTTCTTGATTTTTTTTGCGGCTTTCTTCTAGCCGGGCGAGAGCTCTCAAAATAAGTGCTGTTTGTTCTTGATCGGTACCGCGACCAAGTCGTAAACCTAATTCGTTTAGAACCTTTCTCTCTTCATTTTTTAGCGGTAATAGTTCTAAATTAAAAAGACACGCTTCACCATTTTGGGCTCTTTCCACCGCCTCCAGGAAAAATATCTTAGTCTGTTTAGTCACTTTAGCCGCTTGGGTAAAAGCTACAGGTAGAGGTTTTAAGGCAAAAGAGATTTCATTTTCGATAATAGATAAAGCCAACTGCAGTTCTTCGATCAGGCTTAAATAGCTTTCTCCTCTTCTAATGCCCCACAGACCAAAAAGGAGGCCAGTAAAAAGTATTGTCAGTTGTCCATATATTTTCATCAGTAATCCCCCCTACAAAAACCGGTTTATCTCCAGGTTTTTTAGCTAGTAAAACCCCAATTTCAAAAAAACTTTTCGGCATTTTAGTTCCATGCCAAGTAGCTAGAACCTTGACACCCATTTCGCTAGCTTTTTGCATTATTTCATAGTCATGGCCAAAGCCGATCTCATCGGTAGCAATAATATCTGGTCGCATACCTCTTAAAAGAATCTCAAAGCCTTCTTTTTTAGGGCAACCGGTCAAAATATCCACTGTAAACCCTAAATTAAATGCAGGCAACCCTTTACTACAAGCAGCGATCTCTCCTCGTTCATCGATGACACCTATGGTATAACCTGTTTGGCTTAAATAGCGAATTAAATCTCTTAGAACAGTAGTTTTGCCAGCTCCTGGAGAACCTACTATTAGAGTATGTTTAGGACTTTTAGCGTAAAAAGGGTAAAGAAAGTCAGCTGCTCCCTTAATATCCTTTGCTAAACGAATGTTGAGAGAATTAATATTTCGCTGCATCCGGATCCCTTTATCGTCTAAAGCAACCTCTCCTATCAGTCCTACTCGGTGTCCTCCAGGTAGCATTAAAAAACCTTGCTTTAGTTCCTCTCTATAAGCGTATAATGAGGCCTCAGTAATGCGATCAAGAGTTTCGGCAATATCCCTCTCTGTAACCAGGTAACCAAGATGAAAAGGGCAAATAGAACCATCTTTTACTGCTTCTTCCCGGCCTAATTTTCTTATTGCTAGTGGCCTTCCTTGTCTAAGTCTAATTTCTGTAGCTTCGTGCATTAATAAACCTAATTCTTTTCTTAGGCGCTCACCTAAATATTGCTCCATGGTTTTTCCTCCTAAAGTACGGACAATCCCAGTAATTAATCATATTATTCTCATTTGATCTTTATGACAGGCCTTGGGGCAGGATTTCTAATCGCGAAGGTTAAATACTTAGAGAATTATGCTTCTAGATGGAGGAAATAAATTATGATTACTGGTTCATTCTTGGATTTTCAGCATCACAATAACAAAGAAACTACTTGGAACACTCAAGTAGCTGCTTTTACTGGTGAAATGTGGGAAGAGAAAATAGATGAAATGGCTGCAGTTGGCATAGAGTACATCGTCATCCTATCAGTGGCTCTTGATTATAAAAGTTTTTATCCCTCCAAAATTTTCCCCCAGTGGGAAATGAAAGCTCAAGATCCTCTGTTAGCTGTTTTACATGCTGCCGAAAGGAACAAAATGAAGGTATTTCTTGGAGCTGGTTTTTATGGCAACTGGACTAACCCCTGGGAAGCTTTTTCTGACAAAGAAGTCCGAGAAAGAACTCGCCAAGCAATACAGGAGTTAGCCATAAAGTATGGTGATTTCCGCAGTTTCTACGGTTTTTACTGGCCTAACGAATTAGGTATAGACGGCCATTTCCCACAGGTCTTTATCGACCATGTTAAAGAGTGTAATGCTTGGGCTCATACCTATTTACCCAAAGCTAAAACTCTCATAGCTCCTTATGGGACCAATAAAGCTATTCCCGATGATCTATATGTAAATCAACTACAAGAGATGGGAATTGATATTGTCGCTTATCAAGACGAGGTAGGTGCTAGAAAGAGTAAGCCCGAGGATCTTCCTAGAATCTTTGCGGAGTTAAAAAAAGCTCATGAAAAAGCGAATGTCACTCTCTGGGCTGATATGGAAATCTATGAATTTGAAGGAGAAATACTTGTTTCTCGCCTATTGCCAGGTGATTTCACTCGCATCGATAAGCAACTTCAGGCTCTGATCCCTCTTGTCGAAGAGATTGTTTGTTATCAATATCTAGGGATTATGAATAAACCTAGTTCTTTAGCCTTTGCTGGCCCTAAAGAAACAGAAAAACTTTATCTCGATTACACTTCCAAGTATCCAGCTCAAACCAAAACTAAATTCTCTTCATTTGCCAACGAAAAATAAGAGTCTTAAAAGATAGGCTACCCATTTGTAGAGTAACCTAACTCCCACAACATTAAAGAACCGCCAGTACCTGGTGGTTCTTTTGCTTTGGCAATTACATGCAGGTGAATTTTATTGACAAAGAACCTATTTTTCTAATCTTCTTGTTAGTTTGGGTTTTAGTAAACAGTACTTGGATATTTGCCAATCTTCATTTACAGTGAAACATTTTAATGAACGTTACGTATTACGTGTTAAAAGCTATAGAGATGTTTTTCAAAAACCATTTATACGGCAATCAAAATTATAATCCACAAAGGTATTTCTAAATGAGAATGCTCTTCGTTTAATTAGGAGTTAAAGATGAAGAATTAGATGTGTCTACTAAAATGAGCTTCATATGGGAAAACTAGTGTCGCCATACCCTTTAAAATAGTCAAGATCATTGCCTAGTAAATACTCCACCCTCTGGGGGAAAAATATAATAACCTTATAAGGGAGTTATGTTGAAAATGAAAAATGCAAGGTTTTTTTGCTAGTGTTTCTTATGTCTCTAAGTTGTTTAGCCACAAACTCTTTTAGTGGGCTACAGTGGGGTGCTTCCGAAGAAGAAATAAAAAAGATTGAGCACTCGCAGCTTTTCGAAAAAAGGTTAGAAAAAGTTAACAATTTTAGCAAACAAAACGAAGAAACAAACACTGTTTTAGTGTATCATGTTTACGATGTCACCCAAGAATGAGGTGGGTTGCTTTATTACTTGTGGAATAATAAAATGTACAGAGCACAATATAGGTTTAAAGTTACGGGTCCAGAGAATGCGATTTTTTAACAAAATCGATGAAACATTGGCTAAAGTCTATGGAGAAAAAGCCAAAATAACAAACACTGAGAATTATTATGTATATGAAACAACTGATCTTAAAATATCACTTGAAACAGATGGCAACTTAGTATTGATTACTTATGTCTTTAAACCAATTGAAAGTGCATTAAACGACAAATTACAGACTAATGTAAATAAGTATTTAGGTATAGATAAGGATCTCACACCTTACTTTTAGCAAGAATATAGGAGTGCTTATTATACTCTCCACCACTTATACGTAAATATCATACCTCTCATCTTGATAGATAGGAGCTTTGATTATCTTTTGACTAAAATAGAACCTTGCTCGATAAGCCCGTATTTTAGTTATAAGAGGTTCAAAGTTTTATTCTCCTTTCTCTGATTTCAAAAATATGACCGCCTAGCTTAAGCTAGACGGTCATATTTTAGTTCATTAGAGCTTTTATAGTTTTAATTAATTCGTCAATAGCTGGAGCACTTTCTTCGGTGTTACCAAGAGCATTCTTAAAACAAGTATTAACATGGTTTTCTAAAAGCAGTTCACTAGCTTTGGTTAATGTAGAGCGTGCAGCCCAAATTTGGTGAAGAACATCAAGGCAGTACTTATCTTCTTCGATCATCTTTTTAATGCCACGAATCTGCCCTTCTACTCGGTTTAGCCTATTTAGCAGATCCTTTTTGGAGCTATCTTGTTTAGTCAAATTAATTACCGCCCGTAAAATAACTAAAACTGTTTTTCCATCTTCTAAGCCTAAGTGCTACAGATACAGAACTAAAAGCCATAGCAGCACCTGATAAAACAGGCGAAAGTAAACCACTAGCAGCGATAGGAATCCCTAAAGAATTATAAAACAACGCCTAAAAGAGGTTCTCGCGGATATTTTTCATTGTTTTATGACTTAAATCTATAGCAGCTTGTATATTAGCAAGATCCCCATTTAAAATGGGTAATATGATCTGCTTCCATTGCTACATCAGTACCTGTCCATAAAGCAAAACCCACATCAGCAGTAGCTAGTGCAGAAGCATCATTAATGCCATCACCGGCCATGCCAACTACCATATTCACACTTTTGAGTCTCGGTACTTCATCAGCTTTATGTTCCTCTGCTAGAACATTTTCTATACCTAGAATACAGTAATAATTAACCCTCATATCTCACTTAACTATGCTACTTTAGCTAGAGCTTTGTCCTTGTGTTTTAATTCTTTTTTGAGACTTTTAGATTTCTCTATCTCTTCTTTTAGCTGGTTTTTTAATTTCTTAGGATCTTCTATTACTGTATAATTAGCGTAGCGCATTGATCTCTCCAGGCTTTTACATCGCTCACATAGATGTCTTTCCTGAGATTATTCGTCCATTTTATGCACATTATAACTTGACCATTATCAGATATTGCCAAATACATATAAAAGAGCTGTTAATCTTCACCTGTAAAGTGATTCTAATTAATATTGCTTAAAACAGCTTGTAATCTAGAACTCTTCTAAAGATATTAGCATTGAAATTATTAGCTCATCAAAGATCATGACAAATACAAACATGGTATTATGTGTAGTTAAATACACTAATAATATTGTCTCTTTGAACTCTTAATGTATAACTCCTTTCTTCCGCATAATCACAGTTCCATCTTCAAGCGCTGTTGTTTCTTCAGGATAATAACGAAGGCCAACTATATTTTTATTTTGAACAATATCCCCAATCAATCGTCCCATAATATTATCTATTTCGGTTTTAAATTTCACTTGTTCATAATAATATTCACCATACATCCTTAGAAAATCTAAGGAAAAATTATCTAAAGATGCTCCTAATCCATTAAACAACTCTTCAATTTGTCTGTTATTTATTTCAGGGAATAATGTCCTAGCTAGAACTATCATTGCTGTCTTCATATCACTTACTGTTCTCTTGTCTAAAATGTATCTTTTATCGATATATAGTGTAAATGATATTATGTTGTTTGTTTTTTTATCAGTCCTAACAAAAAAACCTATAGGTAAGGTAATTCCTTCATCAGTTATAAAATCGTACTCTCCTCTACCCTTGTACTTATTATTAATTAAAATTAAGTCTTCACGTTTTAATTGCACTGCATAATAATTCCATCTCTGGACAAATTGATCTGGATTATCTAGTGGATTATCTTGCGAAAAAATAGTCTTACTATTATCAATTGCTCTCTTCTTAGTTAAATTCCTGTCCTCCTGTTCTTTTTCGCATAAATATGTTAATAACTTCTCTGCTTCTAAAGGTACCTTTTGCTCAGAGCTTTTACACTAATCATTACATTCTATTTCCTTAACAATACTTGTTAACCCAGGGATAATAAACCCCTGGGTTAATTTTTTAGAAGATTATGGACCACTTACTCCTATTACACTTGTTGAGTTTGTAATTGTTGTAATATCAAACCCTCTAACATATTCAACTGAGCCATTACTATATTCGCCGTAAACATGATATGATCTTTTCTTTTAGTATTTCTCATTTCTCATAGACAAAAATAATCTCTCCCCATGTTTACAAGAATACCTCATACTTTAGACAGTTAACCATAGCTCATGTAACCATAGGATTAACAAAAACATTCATATGACAGATTATATTAAATAGCCCTTTCAGGGCTATTTAATTATATTTTTAGATAAAGAAAAGCTGTTACACAACTAACTAATTAATTAGTTGTGCAACAGCTTTGGTTTTTAGTTCATTAGAGCTTTAATAGCTTTTATTAATTCGTCAATAGCTGGAGTACTTTCTTCGGTGTTACCAAGAGCATCCTTAAAACAAGTATTAACATGGTTTTCTAAAAGCAGTTCACTAGCTTTTGTTAAGGCAGAGCGTGCAGCCCAAATTTGGTGAAGAACATCAAGGCAGTATTTATCTTCTTCGATCATCTTTTTAATGCCACGAATCTGCCCTTCTACTCGGTTTAGCCTATTTAGCAGATCTTTTTTGGAGCTATCTTGTTCAGTCAAATTAATTACCGCCCTTCAAATAACTAAAACTGTTTTTCCATCTTCTAAGCCTAAGTGCGTTTGTAACAACAGATACAGAACTAAAAGCCATAGCAGCACCTGCTAAAACAGGCGAAAGTAAACCACTAGCAGCGATAGGAATCCCTAAAGAATTATAAAACAACGCCCAAAAGAGGTTCTCACGGATATTTTTCATTGTTTTACGACTTAAATCTATAGCAGCTGGTATATTAGCAAGATCCCCATTTAAAAGGGTAATATGAGCAGCTTCCATAGCTACATCAGTGCCTGTCCCTAAAGCAAAACCTACATCCGCTGTAGCTAGCGCTGGAGCATCATTAATGCCATCACCGGCCATGCCAACTACCATATTCATACTTTTGAGTTTCGCTACTTCATCAGCTTTATGTTCTGGCAGAACCTCTGCTAAAACATTTTCTATACCTAATTCTTTAGCTACAGCATTAGCTGTTCTCCAGTTGTCTCCAGTTATCATATAAACTTTGATATGCATCTGTTTTAAAACATCGATCACAGCTTTGGAGTTAGGTTTAATGGTGTCAGCTACAGCAATATAGCCAATTAGAATGTTTTCTCTAGCTATTAGCATTACTGTTTTGCCCTTGTTTTCTAAACTTTCTATTCCTTTTTCATATTCGTTATAGGCTATATTTTTTTCTTCTAACAATAACCTGTTACCTATAACAACACTTTCACCAGTAACTCTAGCTTCAAGCCCACGACCTGGGATCGCCCTAAATTCGTCTACTGGGAGTAATGGCTTATTATCAGCTTTTTTAACTATGGCTTGCGCTAAGGGGTGTTCTGATTTACTTTCAGCACTAGCAGCTAATAAAAGTAGCTTCTCTTCCGATAAGTCACTAATAGCAATTATATCTGTAACCTCTGGCTCTCCTTTAGTAAGGGTCCCTGTCTTATCAAGAACCAAAGCATTTATTTTATGAGCTTTCTCTAGATATTCGCCACCTTTGATTAAAATACCATTCTCAGCACCTTTGCCTGTGCCAACCATAATCGATGTCGGGGTGGCTAAACCTAATGCGCAAGGGCAAGCAATCACTAAGACAGCTGTGAAGTTCATTAAAGCTTTAGTGAAATTACCTTGGGGTAAAATAAACAGCCACATAAGAAAAGTAATTACAGCTATAAGAATTACTGCTGGAACAAAACGGGCTGAAACATAATCTGCAAAACGTTGCACAGGAGCCTTAGATCCTTGGGCATCTTCCACAATACGAATAACCTGGGCGAGAAATGTCCCTTCGCCTACTTTTTGAGCTTCCAGTTGAAAGGAACCAAGTTTGTTGATAGTTGCACCAATTACATGATCGCCTACTGATTTATCTACTGGTAAAGACTCTCCTGTCACCATAGATTCATCGATAGCTGAAGAACCAGAGATAATAATGCCATCTACAGGAATCTTTTCCCCTGGTCGCACTTCAACAATGTCACCAACTTGAACCTCATTAATGGGTACTTCTACAAACTCACCATTTCTTTGCACTCTGGCTGTTTTGGCAGATAGACCCATTAGTTTTTTAATAGCTTCGGAAGTTTTACCTTTAGCTATAGCTTCGAGATATTTACCTAAGATAATGAGTGTGATAATAATAGCTGAAGTCTCAAAATAAACACCAGTTATCCCTAACTCTGCCCCCCAAAACATAGAAGCTAGGCTATAGACATAGGCCGCAGTTGTTCCTAAAGCTACTAAAACTGACATATTAGCACTCTTTGCTCTTAAAGCGTAATAAGCATCTCGATAGAACTGGTAACCTGCACCAAATTGCACAGGAGTAGCTAAAAGCAATTGAAGCCAATCACTCATTAAAAACGCAGGTAAATAAATCCCTGACATGTGAAAAGCCATTATGATCATTAGCGGTAAGGAAAAAGCTGCCGAAATCATCAAACGAACCTTTTGCTTTTTGATCTCCTGTTCTCTTAACTTTTTTTCTTGATCTTCAGGCTTTTCGCTACTCAGTTCTCCTTCATAACCTAAGTTCTTAATTACCGAAATTACTTCAGAGATACTAACTTCCTGAGGATTATATTCGACTGTAGCTTTGTTAGTAGCTAAATTAACTGTGGCTAAATTTATCCCAGGAAGCTTATTTAAACTGTCTTCAATGTGGATAGCACATGCAGCACAACTCATACCAGTAATATTGATATTAGCTTTTTCCTGGACTACTCCATAACCTAAACCAGTAATTAAACTATTTAAAGCAGTTTCTGATAATTTTTCTTCATCGTAGACTATATCAGCTCGTTCAAGAGCTAGATTTACATTAGCAGTTAAAACGCCATCTAGTTTTTTCAAACCTTCTTCTATTCGTAAAGCACAGGCAGCACAGCTCATGCCAGTAATCTTTTTAACACTCTTTGTTTGAGCCATTTAATCACCTCTTAGGCTTATTATATACCCCTTATGGGTATTTGCATATACCTATTATAGCAATATTCCTCTAGATATTTTTGAACTTAACTCAATTATTATACAAAAAAGCTAGCCTGAGCTAGCTTGAAGCCAATTTTAGTTTGATAATACTCTGACTTGCTTATCCTTAGGTATAAAGCATCCCTTAATGGAATCTTTTAGCATTTTCACCTCTCTTTAGGTCAAAGTGTGATAAAATTTATCTAGTTAGTATCTTTGAGGTGATTATATGGAGAAAAAGGTTTTATTTATCTTATTAACAGTCCTTTTAGTTTCACCACTTTATTATGCTTCATCTGTATTAATCTTACCAGGAGCAATAAACTATAGTGCACCAAAGAAAACTATGGAAATTGCCTACCCCATTATTGCTAGTGGTGTAAATAATAGTGCTCAAGAAAAAATCAATCAAGTCATCAAACGTGATATAGATAACTTTTATAACTATTTTCAAAGCCTTGATAACTATGACTTAAGCTACTTACCTGATTACTATGCCAAAACAACTTATAGCGTAGAGATGAACGACAATAACCTTGTAAGCATTACTATCATTTATTACGAGTACACTGGTGGTGCCCATGGCAATTATAATATGGTTAGTTATGTTTTTGATACAGTTACAGGCCAAAGACTAAGTAGCCAAGATTTCTTCCAACCTGGCTTTAATTTTGAGAAAGTCATAATTGGTGAGGTTAAAACTGAGATTAGTAAAAATCCGCAAAAATACTTTGAAGATGCTAATGATACAATTTGGGAAAGTAACTTTTCTTTCTATCTTAAACCTGGCTTTTTCGTAGTCTTCTACGGGCTCTATGATATTGCACCATATTCCAGTGGGATCCCTGAGTTTCCTGTCCCCACAGCCTTATTAAAAGAGAGCCTCAAGATACATTTCTAAACTATTTAAAAAGTTAAAATCAGTGTAGACTAAGTAAATCTGCACTGATTTTTGCTTTTATTGTTCTTTTCGTTATTTTCCTATGTACCCCTGGAACATTGTCAAGCGATGAATTCTTTTTAATACTAATTCAGATTACGTGTCGGTAAAAATTAGAGTTATGATTCAAACCTCTCCTTCTCTGAAAATAAGTTAAATAAACAACACATAACTTTACACCATCTTTATAGCTTTCTAATAAAGGAAAAGGGATATTGTTTCTATCAAAAACAATATCCCTTGTTTCTATCAGTTTTCAATTTTCGACTTCATACCATATGTCCTACCATTGAAAGCATTGATGGGTTTATCAGAACTTTTACTGGTAAGACGGGTTTAATGAGTTTCCTTTAAACTTACTGATTATCGTCGCTATCGTCTTCAAATTCAACCATATCTTCATCTTCATCATAGATAGAAATGCCACAATGTGGGCAAACAACATCTTCATCGTTGTAGAGCAAAACCTCAGGGATTTCGAACTCTTCGCCACAGTTATCACATTCTATAGTCACAGCATCATCTTCGTCATAATCATCATCGTCGTCTTCGTAGATCTCTTCTTCAACTTCAGCTAAGTCGTCGTCAATAGAACCTACATAATCGCCGAGATCCTCAAGATCATCACCTAGATCCTCAACCTCATCAGCAACTGCATCTAAAACATCGAAGACTGCACCCCAAATTTTCTTGTTTTTCTCATTCTCCATATCACCTAAACCGGCTAGGAGACCTTTTAGGTAAGCTATTTTCTCTCTAATTTCACTCATCTTAGTCCCTCCTTCTTCCATTTATTTAGCATAGCCTATACACGTGACAGGTATTCGTTTGTACGGGTATCAACACGGATCTTATCACCTGTTTGCACAAATAGTGGTACCTGTACGATTACACCTGTTTCTAGTTTTGCTGGTTTGGAACCACCGGAAGCAGTATCACCTTTGATACCAGGGTCTGTTTCTACAATTACCAAGTCAGCATAGGTTGGTAGGTCAACAGAAATAGCACGACCATTGAAGAATTGGATGATAATGACATCATTCTCTTTAAGATAGAACTTGCCATTACCAATGATGTCTTCGGTCACAAAAGTTTGCTCATAACTTTCGGTATCCATGAAGTAGTAGTTGCCTTCCATCTCATAGAGATACTGCATTTCTCTACTCTGTACTTGAGCCTTTTCAACTTTTTCTCCAGCACGGAAAGTACGTTCTACGTTTTGTCCTGTTTCCACGTTTTTCAACTTGGTTCTGACAAAAGCTGCGCCCTTACCTGGTTTCACATGTAAGAACTCAACTACTACCCAAATTGCACCATCTAGAAGAATTGTTACACCCGGTCTAAAATCGTTACTGGAAATCATCCTAACACATCCTTTGCCTTAGCATAAGACTATAAGTTCTTTGGAACTCAATGAGAGCCTACTAGCCCCCGCAGTTTCAACGAGCACTAAATCTTCTATTCTAACTCCACCAATTCTGGGGAGGTAGATACCTGGTTCGATTGTAATTATCATGTTTTCTTTTAAGATCTCTTCTCCAAAAGGAGAAACTCTGGGTTCTTCATGAATATCTAAGCCAACTCCATGTCCTAGTCCATGGCCAAAATAATCGCCATAACCGGCAGCAGAGATAATATCTCGAGCGATTTTATCAATCTCGCGACAACTTTTGCCTGCTTCAACAGCCTTTAGCGATTCTTCTTGAGCGTGAAGAACAATATTATATATTTCTTGCAGACGTTCATCTAGGGGCCCTACAGCTACAGTACGGGTCATGTCAGAGTAGTACCCTTCATATACTGCACCAATATCCATAGTAACAAACTCCCCAGACTGAATAACTTTATCAGAAGCTACACCATGAGGCAAAGCACCCCTGACCCCAGAAGCCACGATAAAATCGAAAGCTACGTGACTAGCACCTTTTCTCATCATGGCAAATTCTAATTCTTGGGAAATCTGTTTTTCTGTGACACCAGGTTTTATCATACCACATATTTCTTCAAAAGCTTCATCGGTAATCTGAGCGGCTTTCTTTATTAAAGCGATTTCTGTGGCATCTTTAACGATTCTTAGCTTTTCTACGCGTCCTTTTGTCCCTTTTACTTCTGCTTTTACCTTTTCTTGTAATTCTTTATACATAGAAAGGGTGATTTGATTCTCTTCTACCAAAAGTTCCTTCGCCTTAGCAGTTAGACTCGAAACCAAATCCCAAACATTTTGTCCATGGGTAACAACTTCTAAATGAGGGCATTGGCTTTTAGCTTGCTCAGTATAACGAAAATCAGTTATAAAGTAAGCTTTACCATCACCTAATAATACATACCCAGAAGTACCAGTAAAACCACTAAGGTATCTTACATTTCTTCTGTCTGTTACTAAAAACCACACGCCACTTTCTAGTTCTGCCAAGACTTTTTTAATTCGATTTTCCATTATTTGCCACCTCTAATTAACAACACAAGTGCTTGGAAGCCGAGAATGTAACTGTAAGTACCAAAGCCAGCAATTAAACCATTACAAGCTCCTGCTGTAAGTAGATTTTTCCTACTTTCCTCTCTGGCAAGCACTTGTGATATATGCACCTCGACTTTAGGTAGTCTAACTGCTTTTAATGCATCATACACAGCTAAACTATAGTGGGAATAAGCTGCAGGGTTTAATAATATTCCTTTTGCCTGTAAACGAGCTTCATGAATGAGATTAACTAATTCACCTTCACCATTAACTTGAAAAAAGGATATTTCGACCCCTAGTGCTTTCGCTTGCTCTCTTAATTCATTTTCCACATCTTTTAGCGTTTCCCTGCCATAAATATCCGGTTCTCGTTCTCCTAATAGATTCAAATTAGGACCATTTAAAACCCAGATCATCTCCTGCATTTACCGTCATCCCTTTCCCAAGCTTCTCACTGCCTTAGCAAACTCGTTAAACTCTACTTTTTCGCCATAATTAGCTAAACCACCCACTTTAGGCAATACCCAATAAACCTGACCAGAAGATTGTTTTTTATCAGCGAAAGTTCGCTTCCACCAAATCTCAGGGCTTATCTCTTCGTGAGGGCTTATAGGCAAACCCAGAGAACATAAAAGAGCTTGTATACGAGATAAATAACTACTATCTAAATAACCACGCTCACAAGCTATTTGAGTAGCAATTACTAGACCTATAGCTACAGCTTCCCCATGATGGTAGATCTTATAATCACCAAGTTCTTCAAGGGCATGTCCAGCAGTATGTCCTAGATTCAAAAGAGCTCGTTTACCAGTCTCTTTTTCATCTTGGGAAACAATTTTAGCTTTAATCTCGACATTTTCCTCGACAATCTGCGTAAGAATGGTGAGATCTCTTTTTTTAATTAGATCTAGATTGTTCTCTACCAGTTCTAAAAGATGACTAGAAGCGATAAGGGCATGTTTTATTATTTCGGCAAAACCACTACAATACTCTCTTTCACTTAAAGAAAGTAAAGTCGAAGGATCAGCACATACAGCTATAGGCTGATGAAATGCTCCTACTAGGTTCTTGCCTTTTCTAAGATTGCAGCCAGTTTTCCCACCTACAGAAGCATCTACCTGTGCAAGAAGAGTTGTAGGAATTTGCAGGAAATTAAGGCCTCGCATATACGTAGCCGCAGCAAAGCCTGTTAAATCACCTATTACTCCTCCACCTAAGCTTATTAATAAACTTTTTCTATCTAATGTAGCTTCTAAAGCTGCTTCCCAAATTAACTCAACAGCAGAAATTGTTTTATAACTTTCGCCAGCTGGTAGTGTTAGAGGGAATGCTTTGAGGCCTGCTTCTACCAAAGCTGATTGTACTTTTTTTAAGTAGAGGGGACCTACATTATTATCTGTTACTATTAATGCTTTCTTTATACCTTTATCTCTAGTAATTCTACCAACATCAGAGAGTATACCCGCTTTAACGTAAACAGGATAACTATTTGCACCTACATCGACATAAACCACTGGTACACCTCCTCAGTCACTGCTTCTGCAGTTTTTCCTGTTGTCTGAACAATGTATTTTGCAACCGCTTTATATAGAGGTTCTCGTTCATTTAAAAGCATCTGGAGATCGCCGGTTGCTAACGGCCTTTGACCTGGAACTCTGCTAAGCCTATTTTTAACTTCGTCTATCGTCGTTTGCAGGTAAACAACAGGTTTCCCTTTTAGAAATTCTCGATTTTTTAAAGAAGTAATGCAACCACCACCTGTAGAGATAACTCCCTTAGCAGAGGTAGAAATTAAAGCTTCGGTTTCTCTTTTCCTAAAACCAGCTTCTCCTTCCTGTGAAAAGATCTCAGGGATAGAGATGCCAGCTGTTTCCTCAATTACTTGATCTAGATCAGTGAATGGTACACCTAGTCTCTCTGCTAATAATTTACCTACTGTCGTCTTTCCTGCAGCCATAAAACCGATGAGATAGAGTACCAAAATTAGATCTCCTCCAGCCTGGCAAGATATTTTGCCACATTATTTTTTAAATCAGCTAGGCTATCATTGCCAAACTTTTCTAATACATTTTGGGCAACAATCCAAGCCACCATCGCTTCTACGACAATAGCAGCAGCACTAACAGCACAGGTATCTGATCTCTCGACAGAGGCTTCTGCTTCTTTATGGGTATGCAGTTCGACAGTTTTTAGAGGTTTATATAATGTGGGAATTGGTTTCATCGCAGCTCTTACAATAATATCTTCACCTGTAGAAATTCCACCCTCAATCCCACCTGCTCGGTTAGTATAACGGTAATAACTATCATTATAACCGATCTCATCATGAGCCTTACTACCAGAAAGCTTAGCTAGATCAAAACCAGAACCAATCTCCACACCTTTAATAGCAGGAACACTCATCACCGCACCTGCTAGTTGGCCGTCTAACCTCTTATCCCAATGTACATAACTACCTAACCCAGGTATTAATCCAGTCACTTTAATCTCAACGACTCCACCTAAAGAATCACCACTGGCTTTAGCTTTGTCGATCTCTTCCATCATGGGTTTAGGATCTCCTAAAACTCTTAGAGGCGAATTATCTAGAACTTCTTGATCCCAGTTAGTATATGCTGAATTATCTACTGCAGTGCCAATGGCCATAACTCGTGAGAAGGTCTCGATACCTAATTCTTTTAACAAAAGTTGCCCAACAGCTCCAGCTAACACCCTAGCAGCTGTTTCTCTGGCTGAAGCTCTTTCAATAACAGGCCTTAGGTTAGAAAAACCATATTTCATGGCACCAGCTAGATCAGCATGTCCTGGCCTAGGCTTTATTACTTTGGCATTGAGTTTTTTTAAAGCTGGATCACTATCTATAGTTACTTCACCAAGGTTACCGCCAGTAAAAACACTTTCCCAGCGTTTATGATCACGATTTTTAATACTAAAAGCTAAAGGTGAACCGATACTTTCACCTTTTATAGCTCCTGCTAATAGCTCTGCTGTATCTGTCTCTATCTGCATCCTGCCACCCCTGCCGTAACCTTTTTGCCGGAGGGCAAGACGATAGTTGATATACTCTTCGCTAATTTTAACGCCTGCTGGTAAACCCTCAATGATTACCACTAGAGCTTTACCATGACTCTCTCCTGCTGTAAGAAAACGCATCTTGTCACCACCTACTATTTTTCCCAAATTTCTCCTTAAAAAAGGTAAAATCCTTCTAAGTACCCTTGACAGCAACTTAGAGAAGGACTACTATATAACCATAGTTCATCAATTAATGAAATGATTAAGGGGGCAATTGATATGCGAGAAGATTGCTGTGATAGTTTTACTCCTTCTGGAAACCGTTTTACAAATATAAAAAAAGAGCTTCCTGAGATCGAAAGTTTAGCTGAGATATTTAAAGTCCTCGGTGATGAGACCAGAGTAAAGATACTTTATATTTTATCTCAAAACGAGCTCTGTGTCTGCGATATAGCTGATATTTTAGGAATGAACATGCCAGCTATCTCTAACCACCTACGAATTTTACGAGCCTTGCGTTTAGTAAGCTACAAACGAGACGGGCGTTCTGTTTACTACACACTCAATGACAAACATATTGTTGATTTAATAACCATAGCTAGAGCTCACTTTCTTGACGAGGAGGATTATTGATGCATTACGAAGTCTGTGGACTAAATTGCCCATCTTGTGCAGCTAAGATTGAAAAGAAGCTTAAAAAGGAACTTGACCCAGAAGCTTCTTTAAATATAAATACTGGTACCTTAACCCTTAAATCTGGTTCCTTAGAAGAGGCCACCAAAATAATTCAAAGTATTGAACCTCATGTTACAGTTGCCTCTAAAGATAAAACAAATACTAAAGCTAACGAACACTCACATGTTCATGGTGAAAAGCCTACAGAGGGTCTATCTCTTCTTCTCGCAGCAATTTTCTTTGGCTTGGGCTTCGTTTACAAACCTTTCTTTATCCTAGGTTATATTCTATCAGGTTATAGTGTTTTATTAAGTGCCTTTAGAGGTATTTTGCGGCGAGACTTTTTAGATGAGAAATTTCTTATGACTGTTGCTACTCTTGGTGCTTTATTGATCCAAGATTGGGCAGAAGCAGCTGCAGTTATGATCCTCTATAGTTTAGGTGAACTTTTAGAGCATTGGGCCAGCAATAAAACCAGGAAATCTATCACTTCTCTCTTAGAACTAACTCCTGACACAGTTCGGGTCATAAGCGATAACAAAAGTGTTTTCAAAGCTCCTGACGATGTTTGTTTAGGAGATTTAATCTTAGTGAATCCTGGGGAAAGAATCCCCCTAGATGGAGTTATTAAAGAAGGCCATAGTTCTCTAGATACTTCAGCCTTAACCGGTGAATCTGTCCCCCGAAATATACAAATTGGTGATAAAGTAAATAGCGGTGTTATAAACCTCAGCTCACCTCTTACTATTGAAGTAACCTCACTTTATCAGGACTCAACTGTCGCTAGAATGCTTAAACTTATTGAAGAAGCCTCTGAATCTAAAGCTACTTCTGAAAAATTCATCACTCGATTTGCTAGGGTTTATACACCTTTAGTAGTTTTAGGTGCTTTGTTACTAGCACTTTTACCACCTCTTTTAGGTCTAGGCTCTTTTGCTAGTTGGGGTTATCGAGCTTTAGTTATGCTTGTTGTCTCTTGTCCTTGCGCTTTGGTTATCTCAGTACCTTTATCTTATTTTTCCGGTATTGGCCGAGCTTCCCAGCTAGGCATGCTTGTCAAAGGTAGTGAAATCTTTGATAAGTTAAATTATGTTAAGGCTACTGTTTGGGATAAAACTGGCACTCTCACTAGTGGCGAGTTTAGTGTAGTCAACATTAAAACAGAAGATAGTGTGACTGAAACAGAACTCCTACAAATAGCAGCCAGTCTTGAACAATATTCTAACCACCCTCTCGCTAAGGCCATTCAAAAGAAGGCAAACCAATTGCCTCTTTTAGATGTTACAGATCTTACTGAATTACCTGGCTTAGGTCTAAAAGCTTTTCTTGATGGTGCCGAGGTCTATGTTGGCAGTCTCAATTTAATGGCCTCTTTAGACTTAAAAGCTGAGAGCGAGAATGATACAGCAGCTATTGCTGTAGCTAGAGAAGGAAAACTTTTAGGGGTTATAGAACTTGCTGATCAATTAAAACCTTCAGCTAGAGCAGCTATCGAAAATCTTAAGTCTCAAGGCCTATCAACAATAGTTTTAACAGGAGATCGAACCCAAGCAGCTAAAATAGCCTTACAAAACCTCCCTTTAGATGACCTAAAAGCAGAACTTTTACCTGCTGACAAATTAAATTTTGTCGCTCAATTAGAAGAAAAGGGACAACCAACTCTCTTTGTAGGTGATGGAATCAATGATGCACCTGTTATAGCTAGATCATCTGTTGGTATTGCTATGGGTGGTTTAGGTAGTGACGCTACCGTCGAAGCTAGTGATGTGGTACTAGTTACAGACGAACCTGCTAAGGTACCACTGCTACTACAGCTCTCGCAAGCGGTAAGAAGAAAAGTTATTACTAATATAGCGTTAACTTTAACTGTAAAATTTGCCGTCATTGGCTTATCGATTGTAGGTGTAGCTACCATGTGGCAAGCTGTTATTGCCGATGTCGGTGTTACTATCTTAGCGATAATTAATGCAACTTCACTCTTTAGTCAGTTTAAAAATTAAAATCAAATTGGAAAACCCTCTCGTTAGTTTTTGTAGATTACGGGAGGGTTTTATTTATTAGCTAAGCTATTTTGGTCTATTCTAATAGTACTCTTTATTACTATTAAAATTGCCATAAATTATCCTGTAATAAAGAAATATGGGGACAAAGAAGGCTTTTTTTTCTAATAAAGAAGGTATAAGATGTTTCTTTAATAAAATATCCATTAGGCATGGATATTCTAAGGTGGTGAAAAAAATGGACCATCGCCTGGTTTTAGAAGGATGTCATCTTGAACATCCGGTAAATTATTGGAAAGCTATTGGTCTACTAAAAAGTATTTCTTTACAGAAAGATCCATCGGCAAAAGGCTTTTTCACAGATCATGGTTTTTTATTAGAAACCAAATTAAACAAAGAGGAACTATTAAACTTTTTCGTAGAAGAATTTATCCCTAATCCAATCATCTCCCCCTTTTTACAGCAAAGGAATAACTGGTTGCTAGATGCCCTCATTCAAGAAGAGAATTCGCGTCTATCTCTATATAGACAAGCCTATGAAGCGCTAAAGTTAATTCCAACGAGAAAAAAACACCTTTTCCCGTCGCCTCAGTGGTTAGATGATATTGAGGAAGATTTGAGTTACCTCCTACCAAGCTCAGTCGACAGTTATAAAGCTCTCTCGCTTACGGCCTATGGACTAAGTAATGTACTTAAAGATACAGTTGCCTCTCCTAACCTTCTTAACTTTACTTACAGTATGGCAAAGGTCCACATTTCTGAAAATTACATAGCAGCTCTTTATCGCTTAACTAAAGAACAAAGCACCCTTGCTCAAGTTGAAGCTGAGAAATCCTTATTTAGTAAGACAAAACAGCCCTATAATTTCTTTGGTGCCACAGACTTTTGCCGTTCCTTAACGAATATCTCAGATAGCATAACTTCGCCCAATACAACTTTAGCTAATCCTTGGGACTATGTTTTAGCTCTAATCGGCTATACAGCAGTCTCTGCCACCTATCCTTTTAATAGTGCGCTTTTAGTACCTTTTTGCCTCAAAGCTACTAGTTTTGGTTGGGGGTCAATAGCTGACAATCCCTTAAGAAAATTAGCAACCCGTGAGATGTGGCTACCTCTATGGGAAAAACCACTCGTTTACAACGATTTAATTAAATTACTGACTCGAACAGCAACTTTTTTAAGCCACACAAATATTCGTTCTGGTTTGGATTTTGTAGCAGAGGTTGCTTTAAAAGGCCTTAATCCTCTTTTCTCTAATTTTTGGCGTGTAGGTTTAATCTTTGACCGGCAAACAGGTTCTTTACCTCTAGCTTTTAGTTTAGGCCAAGTTAAACTAGAAAAATTACCTCACGCTGATCTAATTGAACCTGCTAAAAACTGGCTTTTAAAATGGGAAGAGCTCCTTTTTGACGGGCCTAAAAGTCTCAAACATAGACAAAATATCAAGGCTTCGGAAGAAGCATTCTTCGCTTTTCTTACCAAGAAATGTGACACCTTAACCCCTACACTCATTTGTCTTGGAGAAGTTGAAAAAAGTACAGCTTTGTTACCCAAAAAAGAAAGACCTGAACCGTTAGTTCTTCCTCGTACATGGCTAGAACTAGCCAAAGAAGATCGACCAGAGTATCGTCTGGCACTATCTCTAGCTTCACTAGATTTCACCATACCACTAAGGGCTCAACTTGAGCCAGTATCTTTAGCCGCTGGTCATTGGTCTTGGTGCGATTTAACCGAAACAAAAGGGTCTTCGCTGGTGGAAAAGCTAATTTTATTATTGGAAACAAGAATCAAAAAAGCTGCCGAAAAACGTCTTTCAATTATACCACTTTTTTCTTATTATCCAGCTAAACTAGAAGATGTGGAGTTATTTCTCAAAGGACAAATCGATGAAGCTTATCTTGAGTCTCTACTTCGGGGGCTCTATCTCATGGATTACCCTAAGCCCGATGCTATATGGCCATCGAGGACACTGGCTAATGATTTAATTTTAAGCCATCTGCTTTTAAGACAAGCATTTTTAACCCGAGTAAAAAATGTTTCTAGTTTTGAGGAGTTAAACCAATTGATTTTACGTTGTCGCTTTAGCTCACTAACAGAATCATTATCTTTAGCTAAATCAATAACTAAAAATAACGATACCCAAATACCTCTCGTTGTACAACCTTCTGTAAATTTAAGTAGAAGATTGTTAGCCTCTACTCTCTTCCATGCACTTTAATAAGCTAAAATAATATTTTAACCTTGACCACTTTTTTGACGAATAGTATAATTAACGCAAAAAATGTTTTTTACCGACTAGAACTTTAACATTTTAAGCGGAGGTCAGATATGAACCAATACGAAGAGAAGCTACAAAACTTTATCGCTAATAAAGGTATTTGTGCAAAACAATTATTCTTGGAAAAAACTTGTCCTTCAGTTCAGGAAGCAGCCGATGCTGTAGGAGCTTCACCTGATGATTTGGTAAAGAATATCTGTATGATAGACAGCGAGAATAATTTAATTGTCGCCATAGTCAAGGGTGAAGATCGGGTTAGCGCCACTAGAATCGGTAAAGTATTGAATATCGCTACACCTAGAATTGCTAGTGAAGATGAGGTCCTCAACTTATCCGGGTTTCCCTGTGGTGGTGTCCCCTCTTTCGGGTTCACGGCTACCTTTTTAATTGATCCAAAAGTTTTAGATAAAGATATGATTTATACAGGTGGAGGTTCTCCCTACTCTCTGGTTTGGCTAAGTAGCCAAGATTTGCTAAAAGCAAATAACGGTTTAGTAGCGAGAATAAGAAAATAAACTATTATATCAAGCAACATAAACTAACTATTTCTAAGGTAGATTTAAAAGAGGCAACTTTAATTAAAAAGTTAGCCTCTTTTTTCTAACCTCTATAAATTTTACTCCATAACATCAAATAAGGTCCCTAAATCTAAAAAAAGAGCCTTATTAAACTCATCGTCCGAGATAATTAACCATTTACCTGCAGACTTAATTAATGATAGTTGAACAATTTTTATTTCTTTGGGTGCATCGGTTGCGCGAAAACTTTTTATAATTAGCTGTTCCGCATCTTGCTTAGAAACTTTTTCGCCAGCAAAAGCTGCTGCTAGAGAAGTACCTAAAAGTTCATAGATTATATTCCCTGTCACTTCAATTATATTAACATTCTCTAACCTAACCGTTACTAAGGCAGTATCTTTGCTTATAACTTCAGATACAATCTCCCATTTCAGTTGAGAATAAATTGCCGTAAATATCTCTGCTGAACTATTTTTCAGATAAGCTGGCACATCACCACTTGCTAAGAAGTTTGTTGCTTCTTGAAAGTCCATAGCTTGCCAAGCTATAAAGAAAGACGCAATACTGTCTCTAGGTTTATTAGCAACACAGCCTACAATAACCAAAATGCTAACCACTAAAATTAAACTACCAATCAATTTAACTCTAGCTTTTTTCATTGAGAGCCCTCCCCGAAAACTGGTACTAGTAATAAATTGCTATTGCTTTAGTCTACAATTTTCAGGTCATCTAAAAATGTCTGTTAACAGTAAGATTTTCTTAGACTACTATTTGTAAAAAGCCTCATTTTTTAATGTTCTACTGGCTAGAGAAACTTTCTCCTTAAGCTATTATTCAGTCTTTAAATAATCTAACCTTCTTTTGATCTCAAAAAAAACGCCAGCTTAAGCTGGCGTTTCAATTAAGCTCCTTTGGCGTCTACAGCACCTGAAAAAAGAAGCTTTAGTCTTTTAATTGCGGTCCCCGTACAGATTAAAAACACACCTATTGTTTCCAGGCTAAAGAGTCCTAAGCTAATAACTCTCGCCACCGACTCAGAAAGGCCTTGGAACATAGCAACATTAGAATACCACCATTGGAAAGCAAAAGTTGCACCGATTAAAAAGATTATAGGCATCATACCTAGTTGAACTAATAAAAGTTTACCTGTACCTTCTTGGGATTTGGAAGAACCAATTTTAATATTAAAATTGGGGAAATAGATGTCAGTCCAAAGATCTAATGCAGTTAAGGCTGCTAAAGAGATTATAATAACTGGCACTGATATATACAAAGGAAACATTTCTGTCCCAGGAAGAAAGGTAAAAATAGCTATACCTATTAAGCCTTCGATAAGGCAAGGTAAATAACCAAAGACAAATTTACTCCAGTAGACAGTTCTCGAATCTAGAGGCAAAGCCTGCAAAAAACGCCAATTCTTTCCTTCACGGGAAAGAGCTAAACCAGCTATAGTCGGACCCGAGAGACCCGCAAAGAGTAGAATCATAAATAGAGAAACAGATTTTCCGATAAAATCAGGAGCAAGGTCACTTACACCTTGTGACCCACTGGATCGAGACATATTAAAAGCATAAAAGCCCATGACAATTAAGCCGATAGCAATTTGATACCACATCATTGGCTCTCTTTTAATCTGCAACATCTCTTTTTTTAGCATAGCCGAAAATGGTGAACCAGAGCCTTTGCTAACTTGTTGTTCCACTTTAGCTTTCTTTTTCTTAGGAGCATCGCTTTCTTGACCACTTGACCAACCTGAAAGATAGAGTTTCGCAGACAACTTAGTTGTGAACCAAAAAAGTGTCCCCGCTATTAGAAGTAGCGGTAAGAGGTTTGCCCAAAGATTAATCTTTGATCCAGGTAAAGTAGCTATAGAAGCTTTAGCCATCCACACATGCGGAAGAAAGCTTAGCTTATTAATACCTAGATCGCTTAGACCATTTAAGGCAGCTATTATCTCTTCTTGGGTCAACCCAATCATACTTGAAGAAGCTGCTTGACTAATAAAAACAATCAAAATACCAAAGAGTAGTGTAGCTGAAAGGAGAATTTGCTTTAATCTTTGTCCAGGAACATAACGCATAATTAGTAAGAGAATTAAAGCTGCAACACTACCAAAGAGAGCAAAACCAGCTAAAAAGCTAATTATAGTAGTTAGGTAATAAATAAAGTTAGCTTTAAAAGCTACACCTAAACCAATAAATGGCATTAAGGTCATATAGCTAATGGAAATAAAGATTAAACCTAAACACTCGGTTAATTTAGCAGCAAAAACATTTTGCACCTTCAATGGTGTAGCTAAAAGAAACGACATATCTGGAGACTCAAATAGATACTCATAAAGTATTCTTAACCCAGTTAAAAATAGAAATATAATGGTACTTAGGGCTAATAAAGAGCTAATAGATAGAACTGTTGATTGTAATATAATCTCGCTTCCTTCTGGGAAGAGATTTATTAAATCACCAAAAAGCTTGGAAGACGTATAAGCCCAAAATACAGCGAAACCAATTAGAGCAAGATAACCAAATGTTGTGGTAAGAATCTTCTTCCAAGATTTTGATTTGAATGTCGATGTAAACCAGATCTTGGCACTAGTTCTCATTAAAAGCATATACTCTTGCATTTATATCACCCCTTAAGATGGCTGATAAGTTCCTTATCTTCTTCACTACCTGTAAGCTGCAGGAATAACTCTTCCAGCGAACCTTTCGAACCTTGAGCCATAGCTAACTCTTCTACAGTACCCACAAATTTAAGTTGTCCTTTTTGGATAATGCCAACTCGATCGGCCATCTCTTCGGCAATCTCTAAGATATGTGTAGACATAAAAACAGTTTTGCCTTCTTTAGTAAGCTTTTTTAATATATCTTTAATTAAACGAGCTGACCTAGGATCTAGACCAACTGTAGGCTCATCTAAAAATATAACTTGGGGATCATGAATCATTGCAGCGATTATATTAGCCTTCTGCCTCATACCATGAGAATAGCCTTGCATTAGTTCATCTTGACGATCGGTTAGCTCAAATATTTCCAAATAATATTCAGCAATTTCGCGAGCTCTTTCACGATCCATACGATAAATATCAGCAACAAAATCTAAAAATTCTCTTAAGGTGAGTTTATCGTAAATATTAGGTTCATCAGGTACAAAACCTATAAGTTTTTTTGCTTCAACAGGGTTATCATGAACAGAAATTCCACTCAATAAGGCCTCTCCTGAGCTAGGAATTAACAAACCAGCTAACATCTTAATTGTAGTTGTTTTACCAGCTCCGTTTGGTCCTAAAAAAGCAAATAATTCCCCTGATTCGACTTTAAAATTCACATTATCAACCGCTTTGAACTTGCCAAATTCTTTGGTTAGTCCTCTTGCTTCAATCATTTTTCTTTCCTCCTTCTAAACACTCTTGTAAAGCTTCTCGCATTACTTCAATAGGAGCTTCCCTAGCTAACCATTTCTCGAAAGAGATTGCTCCTTGGAAAAGCAACATCCCCTCTCCAGTTACGGTTGGGTGTCCTGTAGCTTCAGCCATCTTAATTAAACAAGTCTTTCTGGGATTATAAACTAAATCACAAAAAACGGTTTGCTTATCATAGGCTCTTGGATCAACAACTGGAGGGACATCAATATCGGGATACATCCCTACTGGAGTACAGTCTATAACTAAATCAGCTGCTACTACAAAGTCTTTTTTTAGTCCTAGCCAAGGAAACTGTTGCCAAAACTCTGCTGTTGGCTTCTGACGACTAGTTACAACTATTGTTGCGCCACTATCCCTCAGTCCGGTAGCTACGGCTCTTGCTGCACCTCCATTGCCTACTATTACGGCTTTCTTGCCTTTAAGAGCAATACCTTTTTCTTCTAGGGAACGAATGAAACCAGGAGCATCGGAATTATCGCCAATATAATTTTGACCTTCTCGGTATACTAAGTTTACTGCTCCAATCTCAGCTGCTCTTGGTGTAACAGCATCTAGATATTGTATTATTTTCCTTTTATAAGGAATCGTAACATTAAAACCTAAACAGCCCAAACTTTTTAGTCCCATTACTGCCGAACCTAAATTTTCTTCAGTGACAGCAAAAGGAAGATAGGTGCCTTGCAAACCTAGAACCTGCAAAGCTCGATTTTGCATAATAGGCGATAGTGAATGACCTAAAGGATAACCAATTAAACCTAGAAGCATTGCTCTCTTCCTCCTCTTCTACGGATAATCGTTAAAAAAGTTTCAAAAAAAATGAGCCCAAAGGGCCCATTTTTATTCTCCGCTAACACTAATTCCATCCACCAGCAGAGTTGGAGCGCCTGTCGATCCAAACATTCTTAGATCACTGCCGACAAGTGTCACCTTACTCAACAAATCAATTAGGTTGCCAGCAATCGTTATACCCCTTACTGGACGAGCAATTTTGCCTTCTTGGATTAAAAACCCTGCTGCACCTAAAGAAAAATCTCCTGAGATGGGGTTTGCTGTATGAAGCCCCATTACACTTGTTACCATTAAGCCGCGCCTTAGTGAATCGATCATTTCTTCTTTACTTGTTTGACCTGGTTGGATATAGAGATTTGTAGTACCACAACCTACTGTACTTTTAGCACCACTTCTAACACCGTTACCAGTTGAGGTTACACCCATTCTATTAGCTGTATAGCTGTTATGGTAGAAACCAAGCAAAATACCACTATCAACTAGGACTGTTCTTTGGGTTGGCACACCTTCATCATCAACGATGTTAGAAGCCACGCCACCTTTCATATTACCATCATCGATAATAGTAACTAAATGAGAAGCAACTTTTTGGCCAACTTTTTCGGCAAAGAGGGATTTCTTTTTTATAACTGAGCGAGCTGAAAGTACATTAGCCAATACACTTAATACTTGCGCTGCTATCTCGCGATCTAGAATTAAGGGTAACTTTTCTGAAGATATAGGTCTGGCACCTAACATCGAGACTGCTTTATCGGCAGCTTCCTCGCCCAAATCGCGGAAATTAATTTTTTCGTAGTTACGAACTACATCAAAAGAAACTCCTTCTTCTCTTTGGCCGTCTTCTTCTGCTAAGGCTACAACATAGGAGTCGTAATAGGAACTTTTATATTCAGCTTCTACGCCCTCTGTAGATACTAACATAACCTCACTAGTAGCATCTCCATAAGCTGAACGCTGTACTTTAATAATACGTGAGTCGTATTCTTTAGCTACTTTTTCTGCTAATATTACTTTTTGTATTTTTTCTTCAATTGGTATATCTACTAAATGCTCAACTTCGCCTTTAACTGGTTTTCCTTCTGGCAAGGTATTAAACTCATCAGGTGCAGTAACTTCAGCATTAGCAACAGCCTGTTTTAAAGTTGCTTCGATACTGGCTTTAGATACTTCTGTACTAAAAGCAAATCCCATTTGCTTATCTACAAGAGCTCTAATGCCAACACCTTGACTATTTTTCTTGTCTAAACTCTCTAGTTTGCCATTGGAAACTACCAGCTCCAGTGATTGCCCGTGAGATACAAAAATCTCTGCTTTGGCACCTAATTGGGAGGCTTGTGACAGAAAACTTTTTAATTCAGTTAATTTCATTTATCTCCCTCCTCAATAAGGCCACCTACAGTAAGGCTTTTTATCTTTATAGTTGGTTGGGCATCAGATACTGGAACACCCTGACCATCTTTACCACAAACTCCTAATGAAAAACCTAAATCACGGCCAACCATCTCAATGTCTTTGAGTACCTGTGGTCCGTTACCTACTAAGGTAGCACCACGAACTAGGTTGCCTATTTTACCATTTTCGATGAGGAAACCTTCTGCAATATCAAAGACGAAATCACCATTGGTAGTGTTAACTTGCCCACCACCCATGCGGCTGACAAACAAACCTTTTTCAGTTGAACGAATAATTTCTTCTGGATCATCTTCGCCAGAGGCTATATAGGTATTAGTCATACGTGGTATAGGTTTATAGGCATAAGATTCTCTTCTACCATTTCCTGTAGGTTTAAGACCTAATTTTTTAGCGTAATAAAGATCACTCATATACTGCTTCAGAACACCTTTTTCAATAAGTACAGTCTTTTCTGCTTTAGTACCTTCATCATCATAAGCAATATAACCATAACGCCCAGCAATTGTAGCATCATCAATTACAGTAACTTTCTCTGAAGCAACCTTTTCCCCTAGTTTACCAGCATAAACACTCATGCCATGATAGATCAAATCAGCTTCCAAGCCATGACCACAAGCCTCATGAACCATGGTGCCACCAGCTTCACTACTCATAACCACAGTCATACGTCCAGCTGGTGCTGGGCGTGCTGAGAGCATGTTAACTGCTCTTTGAGCAGCTAACCTCGCTAACTCCTCAGCATTTTCTCTAACGATCTCAAATCCAGTTATACCACCTCGAGATTCGAAACCAGTCTGGACAATATCCTTTTCTTTAGCAACTACATTGATCGAAAATCTAGTAGTAGTTCTTTCTTCCTTAGAAAATGTTCCTTCCGAGTTAGCTATCATTATCTTTTTTCTATGATCAACATAAGTAATTGTAACTTGTAAAACTTTCTCTGAGTATTCTCTAGCAACCTTATTAGCACTCAAAACCACCTGGGTTTTTTCTTCAATTGGCACTGTCTTAGGATCTTCTTTAACTTCGCTAAAAGCTGGTTTGGCGTCTTTTAATTCTTGAGCTACCATAGTTCTTTCTTTGCCATTAGCTTTGGCAGCTTCCTTAGCAGCTTCTAATAATCCATTTAAAGTTAAGTCATTAGTTTGCATGTAAAGAGAGCGATCGCCATCGATAACTCTAATACCAGCACCTTGATCAACGCCAGTAGTAATATTTTCTATGCGATCTTCTTCACAGCCGACTCCAGTTATTTCTCTGTATTCCATATAAAGATCTGCAAAGTCTCCACCACCTGTTAAGGCAGTATCAAGTACTTGGCGAATCTCTTCTTTACTTAGTTGCCACATATCCACAAATTATCACGCTCCTCAGGTTTCCTGGAAATAAACAACAACTTCGAGCCCATCGGCACTGGAGATTAAACCCATATCAGCAATTCGATAATTACTCGGACAGTTTTGTCGTATCTCATCTAGAAGCAGTTTTAACGACTCCAAAACTGGCCCCTTAGGTTGCCAGCGAGTCTTTATGGAATACACCATACCCGCCCCCTCTTAAGGATTCACCTCATTAGCTGTCTCGGTCTGCCATTGTCTAAATACCAAACAATGATATCCGTAATTATGAGTTTATGCTGATTTACCTGGAAATATTCTTATGCTTATCCCTGTCTTTAGGCCCAACTAAGGGTGTACGTTTCGGTAATTGAAGATCACGGGGAGCAATAACCTCTATCGAAGCTGGTGTATGACGGAAAGATATCCAGCCTAAACCAGGTATCACTAGGTCTTCTTGTCCTACACGCATCTCTCTTTTCTCAAATTGCAAATTACCCTGACATTTTACACAAGGTGGTCTCTTTTTCTGTTCTAAAAGACTTTGCCAATGATTTTCCAACCGTTCATCGCTGACTTTAGCGATTTCGACAGTTTCTGGTGCAAAAACAATTGCAACAAGTGGTCTTTCGCTACGTAATTTTAGGTAGAAAAGACCTCCTAAGCTAATCCCCTGCCCTTGTTTTACTTCTAGAAGTTTACTAACAATCTTTTTATCAGGAACCAAACTAGCAGCACACTCCGAGCATAGTAGCTCTAAAAGACGTCCTTTAGGCCAAAGACCAGGAGTATCTAAGATTGTACCTTTTATATCGGTAAAAGTAAGGTTATTTAAGGTGGTACCTGCTGCCGGGGATACTGTTGGTTCCGCGCCCTCTATGAGGCGTTTAATAAGAGTTGATTTACCACAGTTAGTAGTACCAACAACTGCTGTAACTTCTCCTCTTAGATTGCTTAACTCTTCAATTCTCCAACCTTTTTTGCCACTCACCGCCACAATTTCGTCTGTATGGCGTAATCTTTTTTTGGCCCATTCTATCGCTTCTTGTTCCGATGTTATTTGAGGCAATAGATCGATCTTAGTCAACACACCAATGGTACGTTTTCTTCTCACTAGTCTTTCAATTTCTGGATGTAAACTAGATTCGAAATCAATAATATCTAAGACTTGAAAGACTGTGTCTGCTTTCTCTATAGCCTCGGCTACTGCTTTTTCATACACTTCCACGCCTAGCGGGGATGGTTGAAGATCACGGTAGTGGGTCAAGCGATAGCAACGCATACAAGTGTTAGCTTTTTCAAAGACTTTTTCTGGTACATAGCCTGGAAAATCCGGGTTATCTTTTTGTAATTCAATGCCACAGCCTTGACAGGTTTTCATTCAACATCCCCCTTTCTGGTTGGAAACAGACCACGGGCTTCCAATCTTGTTTTAACTCTTTTTTCTATTAACCGCACCAACTTGGTAGTTACGAATTCTTTTTTTCCTTGGGGTGAAACTAAGATGGTATAAAGGCCACATCTATTACCACCTAACACGTCTGTAAATAACTGATCACCAACAACAGCTGTCTCCTCAGGGCTTGTACCCATTTTAGCCATAGCCAGTTTAAACGGTGTGCGACGTGGCTTGGGAATGCCAGCCACGTACTTTACGTCTAAAGCATCAGCAAACCGTTTGACCCGGCTACTGCCTCCATTGGAGACTATACAAATATCTAAACCTGCTTCTTTCAACTTAGTTAACCAGTTATGCAAATTGCTCGAGGCATCAGCTAATTCAGTTCGCCAAGGGACCAATGTATTATCTAAGTCCACAATAACTCCCCTGATGCCATTCTTTACCAAATTGTTAACCGGAATTTTCCATAGCCTTTCGTACCATTCTTTGGGTGCTAATCGCTCTAGCATGCCATCCTCCTCTTACCGGTAACCGTCGAGAAACATTGCCTTCTGAATTTTACAGACAGCTCTCTTCTCAATGACTGCGATATAAAACGCAAAAAACGGTTAAACCAGTGCCTCAATAAATATCTCTTTAGGAAACAATTCTACTTTATCAATAAAAAGTTCAAGCACTTTTTGCTTGTTACCTTGATAAGTCTCTAAGTTAAAAGCAACAAAGTCTCTCGTTTTCAACTGACTATAAAAAGCTATTTCTTCTTGGACCTCTTCTATGCTAATTTCTACACTTATTAGTTCTTCCCTGTAACAATCTTCATTTATAACACCAGCAAGCAGTAATTCCAAGAGTCTTTTTTGTCTTTGGTGTAACTTATTTATAAAGCTAGTTTTCTCTTTAATTTCAAGAAAAGATCTCTCTTTAACTAATTCTTCTTCTTGTTGAAGTAACGAAGGGACTTTCTGGTTAAAATGGTTTAAAAACTCTTGCCAGATTAGCATATCCAATTTCGTTACTGGATATGGTCGGAGATGACATTTTTTTGTTAATCTTTGCGGACAAATATAATAGGCATAATCCTTACCTCGCACCACGTGCGAGGAAACTTTCATTTTTTCGCCACAGTTGCCACAGAAAAGTACTTTCTGCAAAAGATATTCTCTTTTTGTTCTTCTAGGTGATCCTTTTTGATTCTTCTGTCTTTGTATTCTTGCTTGCTGAAATTCTTCTTCAGTAACTAGACTAGGTACTTTAAGCGTGTATTCACCAATTGTTAAAAGCCCTAAATAAGTTGGATTTGCAAGTACTCTTAAGACCGTTGAAGCATACCATAGTGTACCTTTTGGTGCAAGAATCCCTTTCCGATTCAAGATATTTGCCAAAGTTTCTCCACTATAGAGACCTTTATTATATTGCGAATAAATATATTTTACTACTTTGGCTTCTTCTTCGTTTATAACTAAGAGGTCTTCTCCGGTATCAAATCGATAACCATATGGTTCGACATAACCGGGAAGCTTACCTGATTCAGCTTTTTTGCGTTTGCCACGTAGTGTCCGTTCCCGTATTAATGAATGTTCAAACTCAGCTATGGCCCCTCTCATCTCGAGAAAAAGACGACCAAGTGGCGTACTCTCCCAAGCAAAATTAACAAAGTATAAGTTCACGTTTAAACGATCAAGTTCGTTAGTAATGAGTAACAGATCTGCAAGATTACGGCTTAAGCGATCAGGATCATAAGCTACTACCATCTGAACCTGGCCTTGGAACACCAACTCCCGTAGCTCCTTTAAGGCAGGCCTTTCTAGAGCAATACCTGTGAATGTATCTTCCAAAACGATAATTTCGCTAGCTCCCATTTCCCTCGCTTTCTCTTCGCAAGCTTCCCTCTGCGTCTCCAGACTGTAGCCTTCTTTCTGGCCTAGTGTGCTTACTCTGGTATAGACTAGTGCCTTCATTCGTATCCTCCTTCAGATATAACTCTGTAAAGAGGGACCAAGCCTTTAAGACCCGGTCCTTATTATCGGTAACGGTCCAGCGGATTTTCATTTTCTTCACCCGCTATAACCTATGGCACTTTCTTGGGGCTAATGCTAGTACTTATTTCTTTTCTAATTGCCAAAACTTTTTGTATTTATCTAGAGCTAATAATTGTTCACGCCTACAAAGTCGGTTTAGTTCATCAAAGCAAAAGATGGCAATTGCTGTAATCTCAGGATCGAGAGTTTTATTCGCTGCCATAAGTCTGAGAATCTTAGTAGTTTGACTTTTATTCATACTGGCTCTATAGGGTCTATTTTCAGTTAAGGCTGTGAAAACATCAGCTACAGCCATTATTCGTGAACCTAAGGAAAGGTTATTACCGTTAACATGAAAAGGGTAACCTTTACCATCAAGTCTTTCATGATGAAGAGCAGCCCATTCTGGAATTTTTTCCAAGCCACTAACCTTTTCTAAGATTCTATAAGTATGGTAGGTGTGAGTCTTCACTAAAGCAACTTCAGCGATAGAGAGTTGTCCTTTTTTTTCTAAAATCTCTGATGGTACCGCTAATTTGCCTAAATCATGAAGATAACCCGCTACTCGCATTAAGCCTTTTTCTCTTCTCGAAAAGCCTACTTTATCTGCTAAAAACACAGCAGCTGAAGCGACTCCCGAAGAATGGGTAGCTGTAAAACGGCTTCTAAAGTCGATAATTTGGCTAAAGATCCTACCTACATTCGTTAAACCGTCTAAATCTAGTTCTAAGATAATATAACCTGTCAAGCGTTTTAATTGTGATTCTAGATTAGAGCTGACAATATCAAACCAAAAAGATTCTTGATGAGTTAATTCTATAAATGCCTCGACTACCTCAGGCATAAACTTATTACCAGTTCTTTCTTTGAACCAAGAAATAATATTATCTTTTTGTGCTAGTGGTTCCTTGCTTTTATCGAGTAATATATCTACCCGATCAGCAAGATAAAGTATCTGACCACCTAACAGTAGAGAACCTTCTATGAAACTTTGCCCTTTTTGGTAAGGAGTATGGTGTTCTCTAATATAATTAGCTGCTAAAGATAGCTCTGGCAATGTATTTAAAAGTTTATAACCAACTTCTGCATGGGTTGTGTCTTCGTTATCGAAAGCAAGAATTATATTTTTATCACTTAAGCTAATTGCTCCTACATCATGAAGATAACCGGCAAGAATTATATTGGTACGTTTATATATATCTAGCTTCATGGTTTCGCTAATCCTACCAGCAATGTAGGCTACTCGTTGGTGATGACCGGTAAGCTTAGGGCTAACAAGGTCGATGGCTTTTGATAATGCTATTACCATATCTGACATTGATACTTTAAAATCTGCGTCCAATTATAATCCCCCATCTTCCTTAAAGACTTGATCCTCAATATATTTTCTCTCTTAATGCAAATAAACCTCTAGTAATTTTTCTTACCCTAAAAGGTTCCACCAAGCCTAATTTTATACTTCAGTCTTCCCTTTACTTAACCTTAGCTATTTTCTTCGGTTACTCCCATAAGTTGCCATACCTTACCTGATATTTAAAAAGCACCCTACTTGAGGGTGCTTTTGGGTGGTACTTCAACCAAAAATGTTTCAATAAGTTATTATTTTTCTACTGATCTAAGTGTACTTATGGCTTGGGCGGGTACATTGGTAGTGATTACAGTTACACCTTTTTCTTTTAACTGTTCCATAGTTTTTGTATTATCAACAGTCCAAGCCCAAAGTGCATAACCACGGTCTAAGAAATAAGCAGCTGTAGTCTTCGTAATAAGTGAGTAGTTAAGATCAAGGATCTTAGTGTTAGCTGCTTTAGCAATGCGCTCAATTTCATAATGATTAGCTGCACTACCAATTAAAATAGCTGCAGGTATTTCAGGTGCTATCTGAGTTACCTTGCGAACTGCCTCAGCATAGAAAGAAATAATTGCTACTTCGTTTTCCATACCTAGTTCATTTACTAGATTGATGACTTTCTCTTCAATGCCAACTTGTTTTAATTCAATTATTAAATTAGCTTTGCCCTTAGTCTCCAAGAGAACCTCTCTTAAAGTTGGCACTTGTTCACCTTTATACCTAGTTGATTTTTTACTGCCAGCATCTAGTTCACGAATCTCTTCTAAAGTCATTCTACTAATACTACCTGTACCATTTGTGGTACGGTTGACTGTATCGTCGTGCATGACGATAATTTCGCCATCTTTAGTTGCATGAACATCAATTTCCACGGAATCAGCACCAACAGCAATTGCTGATTTAATAGCTGCTAGGGTATTTTCAGGAGCTACTGAGGAGTTACCTCTATGGGCAACTATACGAGGAAACATTGGTCTAGCTTCATTGGCTACTTGCTTTTCTAGTTCAGCAAAGTCAGCACTATTATAGGGTTCAATCAAAATATTATCAAAAGCTACTTTACAGCCATTAACGTGTAAACCAAAAACACCATTATCTCTGTATCCTGGCTCAGAAGCTGCAAACATCAACTTATCGTTGATAAAGTAAAAGAAATAGTCACCTTTTACAGCTACTTTAATTCTATAAGTCTGATTTAATTGCATTCTCGAGGTAAAAGAAGCTGTACGTCTAACATCCCAATTACCATTAGGAGCTCTAAAAGCTAATTCCGTTCCATTTTGGGCGGTAGCGTTATGCCTAATAGTGAACATGTGGTAAGGTGGTGCACCATTTGTTGTTGATCTAAAGAAGATAGAAAACCAACGGGCTGAATCTACAGCTGAAAGGAATGTTGCATCTACAGAATAAACAAAATCACTCATCTCAGGACCAAAAACCACACGTCCTTGGACTCCTCCACTAGGGCTTTCGCCAATTAAACGACCATCTTCAACATGCCATTTCCCTTCCACAACTTTAAACCCTTCTGGCATACCTTCACCAGAAAAATCCTGCTGATAGGTAGCAAAGGCAGTGGAAGCTAGAGTTAGCATCACTGCTAGAACAAATAAATAAAACCTACGCATCCAAATTTCCCCCTTTTTTATAAAATTAATGTGGTGCTGTTTTAATTATCAGCACCACATTAATCAGCATTATTAATTAGCTAAAGTTATTTCAGTTCTTACAACTGAATTATTACACCTAAGAGTGCTTTTTCTATCTGTTATTCGATTTCGTTTTCATACTTAGCATATTTTGATTTATCAAAAGGCTCAATTTTAATATTATCAAAAGCTACCTTACTACCGTTTACATGCAGGCCAAAGATACCACTATCGCTGTAACCGGTTTCTTCAGCAGCAAATTGTAGTTCGTCATTGATAAAGTAGAAGAAGGTATCGCCTCTTACAGCCACTTTGATATTAAAAGTTTCGCCAATCTTCATAGCTTTCTCGTAAGGTTTTTTACGTCTAACATCCCAATTACCATTAGGAGCCCTAAAAGCTAATTCGGTACCATTTACAGCTGTCGCATTCTGCCTGATGGTAAACATGTGATAAGGAGCAGCGCCTGTCTCTGTGGATCTAAAGAAAATAGAAAACCAACGGCTAGGATCAACTGCTGAAAGATAGGTAATGTCGACAGAGTAGACAAAGTCTTCCATCTCAGGACCAAAAACTACACGTCCTTGTACCGAAGCAGTAGGACTTTCGCCAATTAAACGACCATCCTCAACCACCCAATTACCCTCAACAATAGTAAAGTCATCTGGCATTTTATCAATCGAGAAATCTTGGTTATAAGAAGCCAAAGCACTCAATGATAGAACTAGTAATACTGTAAAGACTACCCAACATCTTTTCCCCAAATTACTCATCCCCTTTAGCAATTTGCTATTGCTTTACTTCTCTACTTATTTCCTGGTTCCTTCGCTTCTAAACTACTCCTTATTAATTTTGCGTTTTGCTTCCTATCCATCTCAATGCGTGAGACATAGGAACGCGATATACCTAAGCCCCTAGCAATTTCCCTTTGCGTATAGCGAATTCCATCTGCTAAACCATAACGAAGACGTAAAATTAGTTTTTCTCTCGGTGTAAGGAAGGCAAGCTTTTCGTATAGCTTTTGGCGCTCCAAGCGGTCTTCAACCTCTTCTAATACCATTATGTCTGACGGAAGTACATCAATAAGTGAAAGCTCATTACCTTCTTTATCCGACCCGATTGGATCATAAAGATGTTGTTCTAATTTGGTTTTTTTGGCAGCTCGAAAGTGCATGAGTATTTCATTTTCAATACATCTAGCTACATAAGTCGCTAACCTTGAGCTTTTCTCAGCATCGAAAGTATTTACTCCCTTAATTAAACCAATAGTACCTATGGAGATTAAATCCTCATTATCTTCGCCTTGCTCCGCATATTTTTTTACAATGTGTGCTACTAATCTGAGGTTCCTTTCAATTAATGTCCTCCTTGCTTCTTCATCCCCCTCGCCTAAGCGTTTGATCAACCGTTCTTCCTCTTCAGGCTCAAGGGGTTGGGGAAAAGTGCCACCAGAAACATGTGAAACAAAAAGAAGAGCTCCCAGTCTTAGCCTTGGCCTAAAGACCATAAATTTCAACCTCCTGTAGTCAGCTAAAGTAGCATATGCTAAGAGAGCCCCTTATTGTGCCTGTACTCGCCCTCTACTGCTCATTTTGTACCGGCAGTACTTGCATTTTTTTACCATAAATAACTTTTTCTAACCAAGAAAAAAAGGGCCTCTCTTAGCTAGGCCCAATAAGCTTGCTAAGATGAAGCCCCACCTATTACGCGTCTAATAAGACTCATTTTGGGTATTGGCGGTAAATCAGCTTGAACCTGCCAGTTAGGATGAGCCTCATAAACTTCTTCGCCATTTTTTCTCATAACTGGCCAAGTAATAAGATGTTGTTTCCCTTCTGGGGTTAATATCTCTAAAGTTTCTCCTGTTTTGATTGCTGTGCGTACAGCAATATGATCTTCTTCTACTACAGCAACAAAGTCTCGTGTACTTAAATAAGATTGAGAACTCTCTGGTGGTTTACCATATAAAAAACCTGTTGTAAAAGGTCTATGGCTTACCGATTCCACTAATTCAAAGCTCTTCTTAGGTATTGGTAGGCCGTTTTGCAAAGCGTCTAAGGCTAGTCTATAAGCGAGTGTAGTTACAGCAACATAGTGCACACTCTTCATACGTCCTTCAATTTTTAGAGATGCTACTCCAGCCTCTACTAGTTCTTGTAAACTATCTAGCAAACAAAGATCGCCAGGACTTAAGATGTAGGTACCTCTTTCATCCTCTTCAACTGGCATATACTGCCCTTCTCTAGTTTCTTCTGTTAAATGAAAACGCCAGCGACAAGTGTGCGTACAATCTCCTCTATTGGCTGATCTTCCCGTTAGATAGGCGCTTAGAATGCACCGACCAGAATAAGCCATACACATTGCACCGTGAACAAATACTTCAGTTTCCACTGCTTTAGCAATAGTACGGATCTTAGCCAAATCCAATTCCCTCGCTAAAACAATTCTTGTTGCTCCGAGTCTTTGCCAAGCTTGAGCTGCTCTCAAGCTTGTAGTATTAGCTTGGGTACTGATATGGAGCTCCATATTTGGAGCTATTCGCTTCACTGTTTCTAGAACACCAATATCGGAAACAATTAGTGCGTCCGGGCCAATGTCCCTTAAATTTGCCACATACTCTTCTAGTTGCGGATATTCTTCATCAAAAAGATAGCTATTAACCACTACATATAGCTTTTTCTTTTTTCTATGAGCTAAAAGGACCCCTTCTTCAACCTCACTAAGAGCAAAATTGCCAGCTTGAGCTCTGAGTCCAAAGTGCTCACCTGCTAAATAAACAGCATCCGCTCCATAAGCTAGAGCAAATTTTAATTTTTCTAATGTCCCAGCTGGGGCAAGTAGTTCTGTCATGGTACTCATTCCTTGCTATTTTGACTTAGCATAATTCCATTGGTTCTTTGTACGGTGAGGTGTTCTGAGTAAGTGCGTGTAAAGATATGACTGCCATCACCTTTAGCTACAAAAAAGAGATATTCTGATAGTTGAGGATTAAAAACAGCTTCTAATGATTTCCTTCCTGGGTTAGCAACAGGACCAATAGGCAAACCAGGATAACGATAGGTGTTATATGGTGAATCGATCTCTAAATCTTTATAAGTGAGTTTTGCAACCGGTTTTTCTAAAACATAAGTTACAGTTGCACAAGATTGTAAGTTCATACCGCGATCTAGACGTCTTAAAAACACACCAGCAATCAAAGGTCTTTCTGAATCAAGCATAGCTTCTTTTTCTACGACGGACGCAAGCGTAACTGCTTGATGTAAGGTTAACCTCCCTAAGGCAATAGGGTTTTCTGGATAAGTAGTATATAGTTCTTCGAGAACTTTCACCATCTGAGAATACATGCTATGATAAACCTCTTCAGCTTTGTCTAGGCTATAGTAATAGGTATCAGGGAAAAGATAACCTTCGGACGAATGAGGAGGGTTGTTAACAAATTCATTAATTATATTTTCTGGTAAGCGACTGTTTCTTATAATCTCTATAAAAGGCTCTATTGGTGGAGCTTCTTTAGCCAACCGATTAGCTATTTGTTTTAAAGTATATCCTTCGGGAAAAGTAACCCTTTCTAACACAGCTTGGCCATTAATCAAACTTTCAAGTACCTCAACAGGATTTAGTCCCGCTTTAATTAAAAAAGTACCTGCTTTTAATTGACGATCAAGTTTTCTTATTCTTGCATATGAACTAAGCATAAAAGCATCCGGAATAAGTTCTTTTTCTTCTAGCGAAGCCACCACTTGTTTGAGTCCAGAACCTGGTTTAACTGTAAAAGCAACGCTACTAATTACACTTGGTATATAAAGACGCTGATAACAATAATAACTAAGCCCAACAACGATAAGAAATAGAAACCATATTATTATCTGGTTGCTCTTCTTTTTTTGAGTTACTACATTTGGTTTAGCCATAGTTCGATTAGCAGAGTCAACTGCCATCCCCCTTATTGTTATAAACTGCTCCCTAGCAATGCTAGGGAGCTATCTAACCTCAAAAGTTATTCTTCTTCTTCGTCTTCGTCTTCGTCTTCGAAACCTTCTTCTAACTGTTCGCGAACAAATTCGACAACGCGATTAAGTTCCTCTTCATCTTCGATTGGATGAAGTTCTAGACTTTCTTCTTCACCAACTAGTTCCATAATCACAGTGGTTTCTTCATCTTCTAGTGAACCTAAAACTGCATAGGATTTATCATCTAACTCTACTACAAAGATCATCTCAAAAGGATGCTCATTGCCGTCTTCATCTACTAAGATTACTACCTCGTTTTCGTGATCGCAGCAATCGCAGTCGCAATCGTTCTCCATTTCCATAACTTCATCCTCATGGTCGCAACCGCAACCGCAACCACAGTCATGTTCATTTTTATGGCTCATTTATTATCATCCCTTTCTGTAACGCCAGGTTTTTGCTAGAAGCCTCTAGCAAGGGTGGCGTATCCCTTGAGTTTATTTAAAGAGCGTTTCGTTAAGGCAAAAGATCTTAAGCGAATTGCTCCAAACCCCTAATTATTATCTTTCTGAATTCTTTTTCTGTCAATAAAACCTTGTAAAATATAAGCTGCAGCTACTTGATCTACTACCTTTTTTCTTTTTTTTCTGGAAAGATCAGCTTCAATCAAGACTTTTTCAACAGCCATGGTGCTTAATCTTTCGTCCCAGAAGTGCACAGTAAAACCGACTTCTTCAAGTCTATTAGCAAACTGCCTAGTAAATTCGGCCCTTGGGCCTTCGGTTCCATTCATATTTTTAGGTAGTCCTAATACCAACTCGATCGGAGTATAGGGAGCGAGGATAGCCTTTAACTCTTCTATATCTGTAGCTATACTATTTTGTCTTCTTATTACTGTTAGAGGTTGGGCGGAAAAAAGTAACTCATCACTTATTGCTACACCTATAGTTTTATCCCCTAAATCGAGCCCAGCATACCTCATCGCTAAACCACCTTTATGGCAAACTCAGAACAGACAGAAGCACAGTAACCACAGCAGATACACTTATTATGATCCACTACAGCTTTGCCATCTATAACTTTGATTGCACCCTGCCCACAACGCTTCTCACAAGCACCACAACCTACACACCAAAAATCGATATGGATTTTTCGCGGTTCTCTGGCCACTTTCTGCCACTCATCTTCTTGGGGTATCTTACTGGAAAACAACTGTAAATTCAAGTCTACTTCGCTTAATCTTCTCATACCTACAGCAACTGCAGCAAAGTTTGGCTTTTCCAGTATATAATTAAAGGCTTCTTTAGCTCTGGGAATAAGAGTACCGCCTCCTAGAGCTTTCATAGCATAAAGGCCTTTCCCCAAGCTATAAGCAAACTCAGTAGCCTCTTCCATCTCTTCTCTTGTGCCATCTAAAATACCAATTCCCGATAGATTAATTAAAGGGTGAATCACATCGATCTCTGGTAAAAGAGCTGCAGCATGTACAGCCTTAGTTGCATGGGTAGAGATACCTATAGCTCTAATCTGTCCCTGCGATTTAGCCCACACTAAATAGTCTAAAGCTCGGCGATGACCTTTTAAAGTAAGACCTGATTCTTGTTCGTGAAGCATGAACACATCTATAACATCGCGCTGTAGTTTCTCTCTAGCTTCTTCCACAGCTTGTTTCATCTCATCAAAATCAACTGCATAAGATTTGGAAACTATAATAACCTTATCTTCATAACCTTTAATACCCTCACGGATATGATCATATGTGCCATAGAGCTGCGCTGTATCAATAAAATTTACACCGTGCTCTAAGGCATAGTGGATAACTCTCCCACCTTCTTCGGGTGAAAGATTAGCTTGTAAAGGACCGACTGTGAGGGCTCCAAAACAAAGCCTAGAAACTTTAAAACCCGTATTCCCTAAAATTCTATATTCCAAACTAGCGCGCCAACCCGGCGCACCACCACCTTCCGAGAATTACAAACCTGTTGTCTTCTGATTAGAAGATAGTACTCCTTTGTTAGTACTAGACTTAAAATCACTGGAAACAACAACCTTAATCCATTCTTTTCGTTTCGGTAAAGTATCACCTTTTAGACCTTCTACAGCCATTACTGCTTGGTCCGCAATTAATTCTGTAGCTTCACTAATTTTTAACCCAGCAATATTAGAAGCTACTTCCTCGGGTTTTATGCTGTAGTATAGGTCCATTGCTACTACTACCTTAGCTAGACTTTCATCGATACTAGCGGTGAGAATATTAGCTGTATCAGGCTTTATTAACAAGTTTTGGGGAAGATATTCTGGTAAAACAACCTGAGCTTGCCTGAGTAACTCCTCTTTTGCGATCTTCTTTAGCGATATTGTTTGTGTAGCTGTTGCCCTAACAGTTGGCGCAAAAGCACCTTCCTCTACATCAAACTCAACTTCCACATCAGATTTTGTCTCACTACCTACAACTGGAAATTCATATGGATGAAGTTTGATCTCTTCTGTAGATAGAAGTTCAATAGCTGCCTTTTTTGCAGCTTCCCTGTCAGCTAATGTTACCACAGGCTTTTTCTCACTTTTACCACCAGAAACCGGCTTTGTATTTCGTACCGTAATATCCTTATAATTTCCAGCTAGTAAACTAATTTCGCCAGCAATTACATTATATTCTGCACCTAATTCTTTAGCTTCTATATAGCCAAGTGCTTGTCCAGCGGTTTGGCTAGAACGGATATCTAGTACATAAACAACTTCAGCTCCAGGTACTAAAACGTCCTCTTTTAGCAAGTAGACTCGACCCTTTTTCGTTTTAATTTCGGTACCTTTAGCTAATTTAAGTTGCTTGGTATTTTGATTAAAGAAAATGACTTCACCTTTTGCTCTCTCGGTACCAACCATTTTACTACCTGTAGTTGGAACAGTAGCAACCATTTTCACTTCTTGCGACTCTAATTCAGGGTTCATATCTTGAAGAGAAAGGGTAATCTCCTTGTTTTCCCTTATTAGATTGGGGTAAACGGTTATTGTAACTTTAGGAAGTAACCAATACCGTAAACCCCATTGTAAACCTACAAGTAAGCTAAAAACTACAAAAGCTGCAATCAAAGTAGTTCTCACCCACATAGGTAGCTTTGATTTAGAGCTTTTTCTTGCTCGACTGTATATTTTAGTTGCCTCGCTTGGCTCTTTAAAAAATGCTTCAATAGAATCAGAAGTATTGATCCTATATTTATCTGCTAATTCTTGAAGTCTTTTGTCTTTGGTTAAAAGTACCAATGTTTTATTTTCTTCACGAGCATAGTGTGCTAAAAGTCTTAAGTTATCTTCGTTGGAAAAGAGAAGAGGACCAGTAGATATACGAATGAACACTAATGTTTCTAAAGTGTTCTGCAATTTTTGCACAACAGAGGCTACCGTATCCTCTGACCTAATTTCGTATAAATAATATCCTTGCACTGCTTCTGCCTCCTCTAGCTATTTTTTCATATAGCCACGCACTAGTTCTTCTACCAGTGCATCACGACTAACGCTACGAATAAGTGTACGCGCGTTATTATGGTTGGTGATGTACGTAGGATCCCCACTCATCAAATAGCCTACGAGCTGGCTCACAGGCTCATACCCTTTCTCTTCTAAAGCTTTATAAATTTCACGAATAATCTCACCAGCACCGTTTTTCAACTCGTCTGCCGAAAAACGCATGGTGCTATCTGATACTTCAGCCATGATAATCACCTTCCCTGGGCGTTATTCCGCCTTTCTGAACTTCGCCTAATGGCGTAAATCTCCTCTTCTCGACAGAAGCAGTTCGCTAATAACATCATACCCTAAACAAGGTATGATAAACCAGACCTATCACTAGATAATATCTCTTCGAATCAAGAAAAAGATTCTTAATAAGAATATCCCGCTAAGTTTTTGTTATTTTTAAAAAAGAGGCGGCCTTGCCGCCTCTTTTAGATCATTGCTTTAATTAAGTCCTCTAGTTTATTCATAGCTTCGCCTATTTTAGCTGGGTTGTTTCCACCGGCTTGAGCACTATCAGGTCTTCCGCCACCTGAACCACCAACAACTTGTGCTAATTCTTTTACCAACTTACCAGCATGGATTCCCTTTTTAACGTAAGTGTCTGATACTAGGCACAAAAGAACAACCTTACCTTCTTGAGTGCCTGTAAGAAGTAGTACACCTTGGAGTTTATCCTTAAGTGCATCGCCAATTGTTCTTAGTTTCTTAGCATCAGTTTCGCCTAAGTTAACTGCTTTATAAGCAATCCCTGCTACTTCTAGCATGTTATTTAATAGATCATGACTTTGCATAGCAGCAATTCTTGCCTCTAGTGTCTCTACGGTTCTTTTTAACTCATTACGTTCTTCTTCTAGTTTTTCCACACGTTGTGGTAACTCTGCTAAACTAGTTTTCAAAGAATGAGCTAACGAATTAACCATATCTTCTAGTAGTAATATTTCTTTATAAGCATTTTCACCTGTAACAGCTTCAATTCTTCTAATACCTGCTGCCACACTACCTTCGGAAACAATCTTAACTAGACCAATTTCACCTGTATAGTTTAAATGGGTACCACCACAGAGCTCACGTGAATAACCTTTAACCTCTACAAGACGTACCTTGTCACCATACTTTTCTTCAAACAAGGCTGTAGCACCCAAATCCTTAGCTTCGTCAAGCCCCATAACCTTAACTGTAACTGGTAGATTTTCTCTCACCTTAGCATTGACAATAGCTTCAATTTGGCGGAGTTCTTCTTTGGTTGGTGCTTCATAATGAGAAAAGTCAAAACGTAATCTTTCTGGGGTTACAAGAGATCCAGCTTGATTGACATGGTCTCCTAATACTTCCTTTAAAGCCTTGTGGAGAATATGAGTTGCGGTATGGTTTCTTGCTATAGAAAGTCTTCTTTCTAAATCAATCTCCGCCTTAACCTTACTTCCTACCTTCAGCGATCCTTCAATCACTTCTACTAGGTGGATAATTAGACCTTCAGCTGGAGTTCTTACATCGAGAACCTTTGCTTTACCACCTTCGAAAGTGATTAAACCGGTATCAGCAATTTGCCCACCTTTTTCGGCATAAAAAGGTGTCTTATCTAAAATAACAAACCCTTTATGACTAATTTCGTCCACAAAATCGTTATCCCAGACTAGACCGGTAACTACTGCTTCTGTAGAAGTAGCATCGTAACCTTCAAAAGTAGATTGATAATCTCTAGCAATACTATTAAAGAAGGCTTGATCCTCAGCTACATAGTCATTATCGCCATGAGCTTTTCTTGCCATCTCACGTTGCTTTTCTAAGGCTGCGATAAAGCCATCATTATCGATGGTAAACTTTCTTTCCGAGGCGATCTCTTCTGTTAGCTCACGAGGGAAGCCATAGGTATCATATAGTTTGAAAACTTCATCACCAGGGATCACTTTTTGGCCTTGTGCTTCTAAGCGATCGATTAGGTTACTTAGTAAATTTAAACCCAAATCTAAAGTGGATTGGAAACGTTTTTCTTCTAAAGATACGATCTTAAAAATGTGCTCTTTTTTCTCTATTAGTTCTGGGTAGCCCTCTTTCATCTGCTCGATCACAACATCGATAACATCGGTTAAGAAAGCTCCTTCAATGCCTAGAAGTTTAGCAAAGCGTACAGCACGACGGAGTATACGACGCAGTACATAACCTCTACCTTCATTAGAAGGCATAATACCATCTGCAACCATAAAGGTCATAGAACGGCAATGATCAGTTATGACTCTAAGAGCAATATCCTTGCGTTCATTCTCGCCATAGTAAGTACTTGCTAAATTAGCAATCTTATCCATAATAGGTCTATTAGTATCGATCTCGAAGACGTTATCAACGTTTTGCATAATAACGCACATTCTTTCTAGACCCATACCTGTATCGATACCTTTTTGTTTTAACGGAGTATAATTTCCTTCAGCATCTTTATGAAATTGAATAAAAACTAGGTTCCAAAACTCGAGGAAACGACCACATTCACAATCTGGGCCACAATTAGGTGAACCACAACCTACATCTTCACCTAAGTCCACAAAAAGTTCCGAGTTTGGACCACAAGGACCAATGCCTAACTCCCAGAAATTGGTCTCTTTGCCTAGGCGTACAATTCTTTCTTTCGGTACTCCTTGTTTTACCCAAAGATCGAAAGCTTCATCATCATCGAGATAGACTGTAAACCATAATTTGTCCTTAGGTAGCTTTAGTCTCTCGGTGACAAACTCATATGCCCAGGGAATTACTTCTTTCTTAAAATAATCCCCAAAGGAAAAGTTACCAAGCATTTCAAAAAATGTTAAATGTCTAGCTGTATGGCCAACATTTTCTAAATCGCCTGTACGCATACATTTTTGACAGGTAGTAATTCTTGTTGATTCTGGTTTGGCTTCGCCTAAAAAATAAGGCTTTAGAGGTACCATACCGGCACCTGTAAGTAAAAGAGTTGGATCAGATTTAGGTATCAACGAAAAACTAGGAAGTGCCTTGTGTGACTTTTCCTGGAAAAATTCCAGATACATCTTCCTTAATTCATTAGCAGTTATCATAGCATGAACCCTAAGGTCCTTCACCTCCATTGTATCTTTTTTAATAATACTAACAAGTGCCACAATAGTCAATTGAGGTTAACACGAACTAAGCGCTTATAGATAGATTGCAGAGTACTCTTAATAACTGCTACTAAAGGTACCGCAATAATCATGCCTCCCAGTCCCCAAAGTTTTTCTCCAGCTAAAACAGCTAAAATTACAGTTATTGGGTGGAGACCGGCATGGTCACCTACAATTTTAGGAGTTAAAACTACATTATCAACCTGTTGAATTAAGATAAAAGCAAATATTGCCCAGAGTCCTTGGGTTGGAGAAGATAAAAAAGCTAAAATGGTACCCGGTATAGCCCCAATGAAAGGACCAAAATAAGGGATAAGATTAGTAAAACCTACAATTGCGCCAATTAAAAGAGCATAGGGTACTCTCAAAATAAGCATAGCGAAAAAAGCCAATAACCCTACTAAAAAAGCAACTAAAATTAAACCGCGTAGATAACCTCCCAAAGACCCATTAACTTCCTGTAAGATCCCAGATATTAGTTTTTCTTTTTCTGGTGGAAAAAAGTTATAAAGACTTTGGCTTAATTGCTTTCGGTCACTGAGAAAATAATAAGCAAGCACTAAAGAAAAAAAGAAAATGAATAGACTTTGCAATATCTTTGGCACTGAAGCAACAACATAAGCGCCTAGTGTTACTGCAAATTCTTCTGTGCGCTGAGAGAGATCTTGGAAAAAAGCTTCGATTAATTGAGCCCCTTTACCACCACTTATTTTCATTGCTAAACTTAAAAACTGTTCTTTTAATTGAAAAAATCGCTTAGGTAATACACGGGAAAGTTCGATAGCTTGTTCTGATAACGCTGGTACTAAATAAAACCCAATAAGGGCAATCAAGGTAACTACCAAAAGGAATAATATTATGATCGACATTTGCCGAGGTACTAATCTTTTTTCAAATCTAACAATAACTGGCTCTAAGAGGTAAGAAAATATTAAACCTAGTAAGAGAGGAAGAAAAAGTGGTAGAAGATAAAAAGCTAAAATAACAGCTATGGTACCTAAAAAAGCCAAACTCCAAAGCACTCTTTTTTGCATACTCTTCCTCCCATTAAGTAAGAGGGGCTTTAGCCCCTCTTACCGATTGTTCATCATTGGGCCAAGTTTCATAGCCTTAGCAGCTGTTCCTATCATCTCAGAGGCTTGTCTAGCTCTTTGGTTCATCATAGCTCTGGTTCTAGCACTAGAATTATTGTAGACAACTAGACCAGTAATACCTCCTACAACAACACCTAGCAACATACCTTGCCAAAATCGCATTTAATCCCTCCTAGTTAACAAAAGATACCCAACTACTTTCATCCATTAAGGCGAGAGGAGCTAATCTTAAAGCTTGCTCTAGTAACTTATCGGCAGAAAGAGCCCGACTGTTGTCTGGTACCAAAACCACATCACCGATTGTAGTTTCCGGTGAAAGCGGCCAGAGCTTTCGTCCAGATTTAAGATCGTCAAAAACACTCCGTGAGATCTCTAAACCTATGATTAAACACTCTCTTTCACTAAAAATTACATCTGTAATGCGGCCTAAAAACTCACCGGACTGTGTTAGTAAATGTTTATCTAAAACCCCTTGCGGTTTTTGCTCCTCTCCTACGCAGTCGGAGCTTAAAATGGTTATCGCATCCTTTCCAATACTTCGTATTTGATTTAAGCGAATAAAACCCAATTGACGTTTATGGAAAGGAAGCTTGACAAAGATGCCATACAAAGCTCCACTTCGTAAAGAAAAGACTAGGTCTTTGACTCTGCCTATAACTTTGCCATGTTCGAGATCTAAAACTCGGCGATTAATAAGGTCGCTGGCTCTTTGCATGTATCTCCCCACATTTAGGATGTACTCTAGGGAAAAAGAATAACCCGCAAGTTATAACTTGCGGGCTGAAAGCTTTTACCAAAATATTATTCTTCATCCTCATGACCATGATCATGGCAACAGGCACCACAATCATCACACTTGTCCACTGGCAGGCCATTTTTTAATTTATAATCTTTAATTGCCTTATGCAACGCTTCAGCAGCTAATAAAGAACAGTGCATTTTTACAGGTGGTAATCCACCTAAGGCTTCTGCAACAGCTTGATTAGAAATGGTTAAAGCTTCGTCAAGAGTTTTACCAACAACCATCTCCGTGACCATTGAAGAGGTAGCTATAGCTGCACCACAACCAAAGGTCTTAAACTTAGCATCAGTGATTTTGCCGTCTTCGACCTTGATATATAATTTCATAATATCACCACATTTAGCGTTACCTTGTTCACCTACGCCATCTGCATCTTTAATCTCGCCTACATTTCTAGGGTGCATAAAGTGATCCATAACTTTATCAGTATATTCCATCTCTTTTCCTCCTATCCATGGTACAACGGTGACATAGCCCTAAGATTAGCTACAATCTTAGGTAAGACATCTAGTACCTGATTTATATCTTCTTCTGTATTTTCTCTACCCAGACTAAGTCTTAAAGAACCGTGAGCGATTTCGTGTGAAAGGCCAATGGCCAAAAGGACATGACTAGGATCAAGGGATCCTGATGTACAAGCAGAACCACTCGAAGCTGCAATACCCAGCATATCTAGGTGTAAGAGCATACCTTCGCCTTCGATATACTGAATGCTCACATTGACATTACCAGGGAGCCTTTTTTCACCATAAGGACCATTTAATCTTATCTGAGGAATATTATTTATAAGTCCATCAATCAAGCTATCTCTTAACTTAGTTAGTTTAGCTACATAATCTTTTTGTTCCGCTACAGCTAATTCTAGAGCTTTAGCCATACCAATGATACCTACATGGTTGTGGGTACCTGCTCTTAAACCTCGTTCTTGTCCACCGCCAAATATAATTGGTTTTAAGCGGATGCCTTTTTTGACATAAAGAGCACCAATACCTTTAGGGCCATAAAACTTATGTCCTGAAAGAGATAACATATCGACAGGAAGTTCTGCCAAATTAATTGGTAAAACACCAGTAGACTGTACAGCATCTACATGGAAAGCTATCTTTTTATCCCTACAGATACTCCCTAGCTCGGCGATGGGTTGGATTGTCCCAATCTCGTTATTGGCATGCATAATACTGACTAAGATTGTATCTGGACGGATAGCTTTTTCTAATTCCTGAGGGTCAACAAAACCCTCCGAATCAACTGGTAGATAAGTTACCTCAAAGCCTTCTTTTTCTAGATACTCGCATGTATGAAGGACAGCATGATGTTCTATAGAGGAAGTAATGATATGGCGTCCTTTGTTAGCATTGGCTAAAGCATAACCGCGCAAAGCCCAGTTATCTGCTTCTGTACCTCCACCAGTAAAGAATATTTCTTTAGGTTCTGCTCCTAAATTATCTGCTATGGACTCGCGAGCTCTTTCCACATATTTGGAAACATCACGGCCAAAACTGTGTACACTCATAGGATTACCAAAATGCTCTGTAAAGAAAGGTAGCATAACATCGAGTACTTCTTTACGCACAGCTGTTGTTGCCGCATGATCGAGGTATATTTTCTTATCTGTCATAGCGCGTGCAATTGCCTGTAACTAAACAGGTAGGGTGCACCTTCTCCCCTTTCAAAAATTTATCTATAGGTTTTTAGGTTTGACTTAAATGTAATACATTATATCTCCATTCTGACTTCTTAATCTATGATTTTCTTCAACTAGATCAGCCAGTGTTGTCGAACCTAAAACCTCATTCATAGCTTCAGCTAACCTTTTCCATAAGCTTTGAGCTGCACAAACTGAACTACGCCTACAACCACCATCTGATGCTAAACAATCTACAGGAACCATTGGGCCTTCTAAAACATCGATTACTTCAGCAACTGTAATCTCTTCAGGGTTACGGGATAGTTGATAACCACCCTGAGCACCTCTCATACTAGTTACTATTCCAGCCTTTCTTAACTGGCTCATGAGTTGTTCGAGATAATGCTCGGAGATCTCTTCCCGCTCTGCTACTGTATTAAGAGGTACAGGCCCTTGACCAAATCTATCTGCTAAATCCAATACAGCTCTTAATCCATATTGACCTTTCGTAGAAAGTCTCATGAGCACCCTCCCTTTAATCCCAACTGTTTCACTCGGGATTCAGTTTATATAATAGCATCTCACTTGGGAAAGATCAACCACTATTTGCAAGTTTAGCTTAAACATGCCTCCTGATTTATTAAAGAATTCAACTGTATCGGTTGTTGCAACTGCATACAAGCTAAACGTTCAAAATAGAAAGCTGAAATAATTGACTTTTCCATTGGGTCATCACCAATAAGTGAGCTAGATAGATAGCTTTTGTATCTACCTAGCTCACTTTAAATTACCTGCAGAGTATTTTAAAACTTATTGGCAATAGATCAAAACTCGTTACCTTTAGTTATGGTAAACTCATCAACTTTATCTCCACCCGGTTTAAGAGCTCTTACCGTTATACCTTGTGAATTAACTAAAACCTCTAGGAAATGTAAAGGCGCTCCAAAAGGGGATTTACTTTTTGCAATTTGATATCCACCACCGCCACCTGTAACTACATAATGGACTCCAGCTTTTTCTACATGATCATAGATATGAGCATGCCCGCCAAAAACTAATGCAACCTGGTTTTTAGAAAAGAGATTACTTAAATCACTTGCTGACTCTGCCCAAGTTTCCCCTGTTTCATAATTCATGAAGATTGGATGATGACAAAATACAATCTTATATGGCTTGGTACATGCTTCTAGCTCTTTTACTAACCACTCTCTTTGTTCTAAACTAATTGGTCCCCCTTTAGTAGAATCGAGACAAAAAATCTGAAGGGGGCCATAATTAACCGAATAATATTCTTTGTTACCGGGCAAATCAAAGTACTTAAAATAGCGTTCATGGTGATCCTCATGATTACCTAAAGTTGGTAAAAATGGTGCCTTAGCTATTAAGGAACCAGTATACTTAAACAGAGCTACCCAATCTAACTCATTTCCCGGTTGATTAACTAAATCGCCAACATGAAGGAGAAAATTAAAGTCGTCAATTTTCTTCATCTCTTCTACTACCTCTGCTTGTGATAGAGCATGTTGCGTATCGCCAAGAACTAAAAATCTAATAGTAGCATTTTGTTCACTTATGGGCGCAATAAACTCAAATGTAGAAGAGGTTAGAGTACTTGCCTGGCTTTTAAGTATTAACCGGTAACAATATTTTTCTCCAGGTTCTAAACTATTAAAACTAGAAACATAATGAACAGCTTCCTTATGCCGAGTTTCTTTGGGTGTAGCTACAAATACTTGCTGGTTGTTATTAGAAGGCCAATATTCCAACAGACTGTTTAAGCTTGCATTGCTTTCGAAGCTAATTAGCAAATTATTCCTAGTGTTAATTCCTAAGATTGGTCCCCGCAAAATAGCTATGGCTTCGGTATGAAAGGAAAGTGTATAGAAGCTATCTTGGGCTTGAATTATAAGACTATAGTCTGTATCTGGCAATAAATTATTAAGATTTAATTCTTGCTTTCTGTTTGGCTCAAGCACTATAGGTTCTGGCCTTTTGTCTATTGGGGAAGAGGTATAACAACAAGTACAAAAAACCTCTTCTTGCATGGTCCAGTCAATAGTAGCAGAATCAGCACTTAGATTTATCACTCTAGGCCAGGTGAGAAAAGGGCTAGGTGTTTGATAATTGGTAGCTGCTTCCTCCTCTTGCCACACTTTGAGCTCAGTGAGCATACACCAGCCAGCATTTTTACTTGGTTCAATAATGTAACGAATATACCTTAAAGTCAAAGGCGCAAATTTAATACTATACTCAAATAAGCTATTATCTACTAGCTTTACTGGGTTACGTAAAGCTTGGCCAAGAGATTTATAAACCTTACCATCAAGAGATACCTCAACGCTTATACTAGCTGGAAGACCTACCGAAGCTGGTGCAGCCATTATCGAATAGGCTGAGGCACCAACTACGCCCTTTCTAATTTCTTCTAAATCGACTTCGATTATAATAGTCTCCTGAAGACTATCCCAGCCTATCATGTTTTCCCAGGAAAACTCATATTTACCATCGGTAAGTTTATTAACTTCAGGATCGGTATAATAGTTTTTGGGTTCCCGATTGACATATTTATATCTTTTACCTCTAGCAATGTTTGTTAACATTTTTTCACCTACATTCTTTCAAACTAAAACCATATTAATAACCAAGTTAATCGATTATAGCAACTAAATAATTCCCTCTTAGACTCCACCTTCCTCTAACCTTAGGAAATTTGGATAAATACACACCTTAGCTTCCTAAATTAAGTGGCAGGATTATCGCCTATGTTATAGAACAATTACCGAGACTAATTTAATGGGAGCCTTTTTTCAAGTAGCTAGGAGGTTTACTATGTATTTATTGTTCTTTATCGTTTCCTTATTATCTTTATGGTTACTTTTTTCTCAATCAGCTAAGGCCCAAAGTGGAGACCAACTTTTTTACGATGATTTTTCTAAAGCTAAACCCGAATGGCAATTTATCCGCGATACCTGGGGACTTAGGGATGGATTGCTAGCCCATGATGTCTATGCTATTGGTGCAGTTTATGTAGGTAATGACCAATGGCAAGATTATGAATGGGAAACTACCTTTAAGATTACTGAATATGGTAACGAACACGGTTCGTTAACATTTTTTACTAGAATGAGTGAACTGTGGGTAGGGTATGGTGTGACTGTCAATCAAAAAAGTATTGACCTTTTAAGGTATGATGGCGCTTGGAATGAGAAATTCGAGTTAGGCCACAGTGTACCAGGGTTGTTAGCTGACAAATGGTATAAATTGAAAGTTTCTATTCGTGGTAATCAAATTGAGGTTTATTTAGATGATCAACTACTCATTAGTGCGGCTGATCCTGATAACCTTTATACCCATGGAAGCGCATCTTGTTATGCAGATTACACTAAAGCCATAATAAAAGAAGTTATCGTTACCGAACTAGAACCTGGCGAAATTATCCAGGTCTCTAACGCCCAAAGTAACGATATACTCCATGAAGATGAATCTAATTGGCCCGGCTATCTCCCCCAAGGCGGCAGTGACGCTCTGGGAGTTAAACATATTATGCTTTGGTATTCTCATTTTGATTGGCATGAGCCAGAGATGTTACCCTATGTAGCCTTTGGTAAACGCAATAATCTCCAAGATCCAAACTTAGTAAAATATGTTGATTGGTTTTATGACACTTTCCTTTTCCTTTATAATTTTGGCGATTGTCGGGTTACTCCTACCGATATTAATAAATGGAACTTTTGGCTTGATAAACTTTTTGCACCAGGAAAAGATTTAGATAGCTTTAATAACACTGTTGATATAGTTAGAGAACAAGGAGTGGCTAACCCTGATCATAAAGTAAAGGTTATCCTCATGATTCCTCATCCTAGTGTAGAACAAAGTAATTTTGGCTCCTTAGATGGTACTAGCCCTAGCTTAAACTTTTCTCTAAAAGATCAATCAGCAGAAGAAGCTAATGAACAAAGGTTTAATGCTGTTAAATGGTATATAGACCAATGCTTGCAGAAGATCCAAAATGATAAGTATAATAACCTGGAATTAGTTGGTTTTTACTGGATGGAAGAGGCAGCTGATAGTGTTGACGGCCTTCTAATTCAAAGAACTAGCGAATATATTCATAATCGGGACCTGAAACTATTCTGGATACCAATGTTTGACGCTATTGGATATAAAGAGTGGCGCCAAAGAGGCTTTGATGCAGTTATGATGCAACCAAATTACTTTTGGCCAGAAAAGCTAAAACCTGTACGTATCGAAAGAACTGCAGCTATGGCTCGCAAATATCATATGGGTGTAGAGGTTGAATTTGATGGTTCTGTAGCTAACCCCTTCTTTCGAAAGCGCTTCTATGAGTATTTAGATTATGGTGCTAAAACACGCTTTATGACTGACGCCTTGGTTGGTTATTATGAAGGTGGTGGTGGCGTTTTAGAGCTTTTTCATAGTCAAGATCCAGAGTTACACGAGCTATATATTGCTCTTTACGAATTTGCTAAAGGAACCTATAAACCACGTTTACTTAAAAGCGAAAGCAAATAAACCATACTCCAGGTCTCCAAAAGACCTGGCTTTTTTTATCGATAGCTGGATAGATTAGAGAAGGATATCCAAAAATTGTTATAGAACAATGTAAAAAGAAACTAAGCTGGAGGGGATATTAAATGAATTCGTGGCCCAGGAGAGTATTGTTTATTATAATGCTTTTGTTGTCTACATCGCTACTTAGCCTAGCTGTTCCCGGTGATATATTATTTGAGGATGAGTTTGCTAGCCCATCAACTAATTGGCGTTTTGACCGCAACAATTGGTTAATTCGGGATGGCGTACTTGCTCATGATGATTTTGCTATTGGTACTGCGTATTACACAGGTGGGCAGGATTGGACTGATTATGAGTGGGAAACTAAATTTCAAATTACCAAATATGGTAATGAAAATAGTGCTATGTTTTTATTCTTTCGTTCTAAGGAAGCTTGGTCTGGCTATGGTTTAGCCATAACAAGAACCTCAATGTTACTTTCGAGATATGACGGAGCCTGGAACGAAAGAGTCATTCTCGGTCAAACTAGCTTAAACGCTAAGCCTAATACTTGGTTTAACTTAAAGATTCAGGTCCAAGCTAACCAGATAAAGGTCTTTGTTAACGATAAGTTACGTCTAGATGTTTTTGATCCTGATAACAAATATCCCCACGGTTCTTTCTCTTACTATACAGATTATCTTACTGCTGAAGTTGACTTGGTTAAAGTTACTGAACAAGAAACTCTTGAAGTTAAAACTAGTAACAGAAAAATTGCCACAAGCATCCTTGATGAAGAAGAGACCAATTGGCCAGGTTATAAAGTTCAAGGTAGTTCCGAGGTTATGGGTGCTAAGCATATCATGCTTTATTACACTCATCATAACTGGAACGAGTATGACTTGCTTCCTTATGTTGCCTATGGGGAGAGAAAAAATCCTATTGACGACCTTTATGTAGAGTATAAAGACTGGTTTTTTGATACTTTCTTACTTCTCTATAACCAATTTGGTGATACCCGCACTAGCCCTACTGATATTACCAAGTGGCAATTATGGCTTGATCTTCTTTTTGGCGCTGATAAACATCTCGATAGTTTAAACCGTGCTGTCGATTTGGCTAGAAAACAGGGTGTTAAAGGCGATAATTATAAAGCTAAGGTTATCGTTATGATCCCTTACCCTAGTCCAGAACAACCCAACTTTGGTGATGTAGACGGTGATGGTATCAACGAAAACTTCTCTAAAGAAAACAAAAATGCTACCGACGATCGAGTCAAAGCAGCTAACTGGTTTATTGAGCAAACTTTAGCTAATTTTTCTAGTAAACGTTTTGCTAACCTAGAATTAATCGGATTTTATTGGTTTGAAGAACAAATCGATGGTGCAGATGGTTCTGTTATAAAAGCCACTGCTAATCGTATTCACGAAGAAAAGTTAATGCTCTACTGGATTCCTATGTTCGATGCTACTGGAGCGAGCTCGCCAAAAGCTTATGGTTTTGATGCAGTTATGATGCAACCTAACTATTTCTGGCCTAAGAATCTTTCCACGGAACGTTTAGCTAGAACTGCTGCCATGGCTCGTAAATATAATTTAGGTGTCGAAATTGAATTTGATGCTAATGCCAATAACGAGTTCTACCGTAAACGTTTTTATGAGTATCTCGATATGGGTGTACACACTGGTTATATGAAAAATGCCCTTCTTTCTTATTACGAAGGTGGCGGTGATGTTCTTAAATTCTTCCGTAGTAAAGATCCAGAGATACACAAGATGTACCAGGCGCTGTATGAATTTGTCAAAGGAACTTATAAACCCCGCGAAATTCTCAAATATAATAATTAATTACCAAGAGGTAGACCGATTATCGTCTACCTCTTTTTTGGGGATGTCTAGCACTACAAATAGTTACAATATATATTAACTACCCAAACTAGGCCCTTTGACTATCAGTTAATATAAGCATATAATTAAATTATAGCAACCCCAAAGGAGGTTCATTATGTTTGAGTTAGTTACACGTCTAAAAGCTATCAGTGATATGACTAGACTTAAGATGCTTAAACTCATTATGGAGCAAGAGTTTAGTGTCTGCGAATTAGCTAGACTTTTAAATATCAGTCAACCAGCAGTCTCTCAGCACCTCCGACGCTTAAAAGCAGTAGGATTAGCTAAGGAAGATCGTCGTGGACAATGGATCTATTATAGTACTACAAAAAATGCCGTAGAGAACATAGTCCATGATCTTCAAATACTATGTGATTGTTCCTTAAAAAGCTTACCAGAGTTTAATGATATTATCCCTCTTCTAGAAAACTCTAGCGAACTACAAAAAGATTGTTTAGCTCCTGAAAAAGACAAATCCTAGGACTGGGGGGCTTAGTGATGGATCTCTTTAGCCAAATGACCAAAGACGAAATAAAAAGAAAAGCTCCTCTAGCCGATCGTATGCGGCCTAGAAACCTGGATGAATTTTATGGGCAAAATAAAGCTGTGGGCCCAGGTAGTGTTTTAAGGGCATTAATCCTCAACGATCGAGTGCCGTCAATGATACTTTATGGCCCTCCTGGGTCTGGCAAAACTACCTTAGCTAGTATTATCGCAAACCTCACACAAGCAAAATTTATAACCTTAAGTGCTGTAACAAGTGGTGTAGCAGATATTAGATCAGCTATCCAAAATTCAAAAGAAGAGCTGACTCTTAACCAAAGACGAACTATCCTCTTTATTGACGAAGTACATCGCTTTAATAAAGCCCAACAGGATGCTCTCTTACCTCATGTTGAAGATGGAACCATTAGCCTTATTGGTGCTACTACAGAAAACCCTATGTTTAGTGTAAATAAAGCTCTGTTATCCCGTTGCCGAATTGTTGAACTTGTTTCTTTAAGCAATGAGGATATAAAAAAGATTCTCCAAAACGCTTTATTAGACCCTGAACGCGGTTTGGGAGAATTTAAGGTTGATCTAGAAGATGGGTTTTTAGAGCAACTAATTATTCTCACTAGTGGTGATGCTAGACAAGCCTTAAACACTTTAGAACTTGCGGTTCTTGCTGCCCCTAGAGAAAAAGAGCGAGTGCAACTTACTAAACAAATTTTAGAAGATATTATCCAAAAACCTTTGCTAAACTATACTCAAGGCGGCGATGAACACTATGATGTAATTAGCGCTTTTATTAAAAGCGTACGTGGTTCCGATCCAGATGCTGCTATCTACTATCTTGCTCGTATGCTTTATGCCGGTGAAGATCCTTTATTTATTGCGAGAAGATTAATTATTTTAGCCTCAGAAGATATTGGGCTAGCTGATCCTTTCGCCCTAACCATGGCTGTAAGTGCTGCCGAAGCTATCAATCGCATCGGTTTACCCGAAGGGCGTATTCCCCTTTCAGAAGCCACCATCTATCTTAGTTTAGCCCCTAAATCAAACTCTGCTTATCTAGCCATCGATAAGGCGCTTAGTTATGTTGAGAAAAATCCTAACCCCAATGTACCAAGACATCTTAGAGATGGGAGTCGTGGTGGTAAGGAAGCCTTAGGTTTTGGTGTTGGCTATCTTTACCCACACGATTATCCTGGCCATTTTATTAAGCAAAACTATCTACCCACTGAAGTTAAAGAAAACTTTTTTAAACCCGGGGAATTAGATCAGCTACCGGGAAATACCCAGGAAAAAAACAGGTAATTTTATGAGCCTTCCGGAATATCCTTTAGCCGGGAGGTGTTTTTTTGTTTACAAACTACCTAACATCAGAACAAAAGCAATTTCTACTTCAACTTTCTCTTGAAGTACTAACATTGAAAAACAGTATTGATCCTAAGGAAAAAATATACTTACAGTTTATAGAAGAAGAGATACAAGGCCTAAAGAAAAATATTAGTGAGCTTAAAAAAGCAGAAGCTGTATTTAATACTCGTAAAGTCCGTTTTATCGCTCTCTTTGAACTCTACCTTTTAGTCTTAATAAAAGGCGAACTACTGCCTGTAGAAGAAAGTTGTCTTAGTTGGTTAGGTCAACGCTTTGGGTTTAGTGGCTCCGATCTTACTAAGGTCTTAGAATTAGCGAAAGACGCTAGTTCTTTACTCACTGACGCCAAATATCTGATTCAAAAACCAGTTGCTTTCCAGGTGGCGGTTGGATAGCTGATATACCAGAGCTCCCAGGTTGTATGTCTGATGGTGAAACTAAAAAAGACGCACTTGAAAATCTTGAAGAGACTAAATAAGATTATATTAATAAGGATGAACCTGGCTAAAAGCCAGGTTCATCCTTATTAAGTGTACTAGTTTAAATAAACAAATATACTCCCATTTTAGAGAATGGCTCCTGTAGAATACAGAAACCACCTCCTATCAGCCTTAGTTTAAGATTTTTTGCCCATACGGAAAGCTTTTTTATTTGTATAGTTTAAATAAACTTATATAGTCGTAAACCGCTGGATGGAGATAGTATCTAACATCTAAGCCACTAGCAATTCTTTGTCTAATATCAGTAGAAGAGATACCAATGGGTGGGCAATCTGCAATGATAAACGAATCTTGATGCTTTTTAATAAATTCACTTTCGGAAAAATCTACACCTGGTCTATTAAGCCCTACAATTTGGCAATGTTTAATAATTTCTTCGGGATTTACCCAGGTGCCAAAGTCTCTTAAAGAGTCACCACCGACGATAAAATAAAGTTCATCTTCGGGAAAGCATTTTTTTATCTCGTTAATAGTTTGATAGGTATAGGCAGGTGTTTCTCGATTAAGGTCCCAGAAAGCAATAGCAAAGTGAGGGTTCTCGGCGATAGCCATTTCTAGCATAGCTAGTCTATCCTCGGCCATAGCATGAGCCTTTTTTTTATGAGGTGGAATTTTAGCGGGGAGAAAATAGACAATATCTAAGTTTACTGCTTCTCTAGCTACTTCGGCCAGGAATAAATGACCCCAATGAACAGGATCGAAAGTACCACCGAGTATGCCAATTTTCATCGAATCTGCCCTTCTCCCTCAATAACATACTTTACTGTTGTCAATTCCTCCAAACCCATAGGTCCTCTCGCATGCATCTTTTGTGTAGAAATTCCAATCTCTGCACCTAAACCAAATTCTCCCCCGTCTGTAAAGCGAGTAGAAGCATTGACATAGACTGCAGCAGCATCAACTTCTTCGGTAAAGCGTTTGGCTGTAAAGTAGTTATTAGTTACAATTGCTTCAGAATGCTTAGTCGAATACCTAGCAATATGTGTTAAAGCATCATCTAGACTTTCTACAACTCGAATCGCCATAATCAGATCAAGATATTCAGTAGCCCAATCGTCCATCTCTGCTGGGGTTAATTCAGGAACAAATTGTCTAGCATAAGGGCAACCCTTTACTAAAACCCCTCTTTTTTGCAATTCTTTTACCATTTCTGGTAAAAACTCCGCAGCAACTTTTTCATGAATAAGTGCTTTCTCTAAGGCATTGCAAACTCCGGGTCGTTGGCATTTACCATTGACAATAATATTTTTGGCCATTTCCAAATCAGCTTCGGCATCTACATAAATATGGCAGTTACCAACACCTGTTTCTATAACCGGTACAGTAGCATTTTGGGAAACAAATTTGATAAGACCAGCGCCACCTCGAGGAATAACTAGATCAATATATTCTCTTAACCTAATTAATTCAGCGACAATGGCTCGATCAGTATCTTCGATAATCTGTAAAGCATCTGCGGGGATGTCGGTCTCTTTTAAGGCTGCTTGCAAAACCTTGGCAATAGCTAAATTAGAATGACGTGCTTCGGAACCCCCTCGGAGAATAACTGCATTCCCCGATTTCAAACATAGAGCTGCAGCATCAGCTGTTACATTAGGTCGGGCTTCATAAATCATGCCAATAACACCAATAGGGACCCTTACTTTACGGATTTTGAGACCATTAGGTCTTTTAGTCATCTGAATCTCTTCACCAACAGGATCCGGTAGATTAACTACTTCAATAAGCCCTTGGGCCATACTATCAATTCGTTCAGGTGTGAGACGCAAACGATCCTGTAGCGCTTTGGATAAATGGCTGTTCTCAGCTAAATCCTGACTGTTCGCTTGGAGTATAGCAGCTTTAGCTTCTTGTAATGCTGTTGCCATATGCAACAAGGCGGCATCCTTTGCACCTCTAGTTTTAAGAGACAATGCTTTACAAGCCTCTTTGGCTAGCCTACTCTTTTCATATAATTCTGACATCAGGCATCTCTCCTAAAAAGTACCAAATCATTCCTATGAACAGCAGCTGTAATCTCTTTACCTAAAACCTTTGCTGCCTCCAAGGAGTTAAGACCACGAATTTTCAATAACTCTTCAGCACTAAACCTTGTTTGCCCTCTAGCTAATATTTCACCATCTTCAGCTTCAATAACGACTACATCACCTTTAAGAAAATCGCCTTGAACATCAACTATACCACCTGGAAGCAAGCTTTTCCCTTGGACTAATAGGGCTTCTTTGGCCCCCTCATCGATAGTTATTGTTCCGCTAGAACAAGCGCCAAAAGCAACCCAACGACTTTTGCCTTTGAGGCCTTCTTTTTCGGGATAAAAGAAAGTACCAACACTAGCACCAGCGATTATCTCCTTTAGTCTCTTCTGTTCTTCTGAATGGGTAATAATCACTCCGATGCCAGTTTGCGTAGCAATATCAACTGCTAGTAGTTTGGTGTACATACCACCTGTACCTCTTCTGGAACCTGCTCCTTGTGCTTTTGCCCATAACTCATCAGTTAGAGCTGGTACTTCTGGTATAAGTTTTGCTGTTTTATCAACCCTTGGATCATTAGTGTAGAGACCATGAACATCCGAAAAGATCACTAGTAAATCAGCCTCACATAATGCAGCTACCTGGGCTGAAAGAGTGTCGTTGTCACCAAATTTTAACTCATCCACAGCGACAGTATCATTTTCGTTAACAATTGGTATGGCACCCTGATTTATTAATGTTTCAAAAGTGTTTTGTGCATTTACATAACGATTTCTCACAGCTAGATCTTCTCTTGTTAGGAGAATCTGGGCGACTGTTTTGCCATATTCAGCAAATAGCTTCTCATAAAGATGCATTAATAGGGGTTGCCCTACTGCAGCTGCAGCCTGTTTTAATGGAATCGCTTTTGGCCTTTTTTCCCAACCTAAGCGGCTCATACCAGCAGCAATAGCACCTGAAGAAACCAAAACAACCCCTAAACCAGCATTACTTAGGTCGGCTACAGCTCTAACTAGAGTTTCAAAAGCATTCAAATTTAAACTGCCATTTTCGTAAGTAAGACTACTGGTACCAACTTTAATAACTACTCTTTTAACTTCGCGGAAGATACTCGCTACGCACAGCGATGCCCCCTTTTATTAAGATATGAATTCAAACTCAACTTCGTCAATATGAATTATATCTCCATCTTCTGCGCCTTTATTGCGCAGAGCTTCCATCACACCTAAATACTCCAGACGGGTTTCAATATATTGTAAGGCTTCAAAGTTACGATAATCAAAACGGCTAATCCACTCTAATGCTGGTCCTTGGATCTCATAACCATCATCAGTTTTAATTATCGTAAAGCTCTCTTCATCGATAAACTCTGGGGTAATCTCTACCCTTTCTTCAGCAATTTCCTTTTTAGGCAGCTCGGCAAGTTTATTAACGATAACTTCCAGAAGCTCATCTAAACCGCTTCTGGTTACTGCAGAAATAGGAATCATCTCACCATAAGCAGCCTGTAATCTAGCCAAGTTTTCTTCACAGCCAAGATCCATCTTAGTTGCTACCAAGATCTCAGGTTTCTCTGCTAGTTCTTGATTAAACTTGCTAAGTTCTTGCCTAATGATCTTTACATCTTCTACTGGATCGCGGCCATCGCTACCTGAAGTATCGATTAAATGGACAATCAATCTAGTCCGTTCAATATGTCTCAAAAAATCGTGTCCTAAACCAATACCTTCACTAGCTCCTTCAATCAGTCCAGGTATATCAGCCATAACAAAAGACTGATGGTTACCAATCTTAACTACACCTAGGTTGGGTATTAAAGTTGTGAAAGGATAATTAGCAATTTTTGGTTTAGCTTTAGATACACTAGCGATGAGAGTTGACTTACCAACATTAGGAAAACCTACTAAACCAACATCAGCTAGTAATTTTAATTCTAATTCCAATTCTCTAGCTTCGCCTTTTTCTCCTGCTTCACTAAATCTAGGTGCTTTCCTTTGGGGGTTAGCAAAACGGACATTACCCCTACCGCCTTTGCCCCCTTTGGCTACAACTAATTTTTCTTTATTATGAATAAGGTCGCCAATAACTTTACCTGTCTTAACATCTTTCACAATCGTTCCTGGTGGTACCCTAACAATTAAATCCTCGGCATCCTTACCTATCTGATTAGCTCCAGAGCCATTAGCTCCTCGCTCAGCCTTATATTGCCTTTGGTATTTAAAGTCTAGTAAGGTGTTCAGTCCTTCATCAACTTCGAAGATGATCGAACCACCATTACCGCCATCGCCACCATCTGGACCACCTAAAGGTACATATTTCTCGCGACGAAAACTGACGATCCCATTACCGCCATCGCCACCGGCTACTTTAATAAAAACATGATCAACAAACACCTTTATCACCTCTTTTTCAAACGGAACAAGGAACCTACTACAGCTATACCTAAAGCTATAGCACCAGAAACCAGTAGTGTCATAGCTACTTCATCTAAGCCATTGACATTATTGCCATGCAGAAAATATTCCATACTCCGATAGACACGCATACCTGGAACCAATGGTATTATACCCGGAACTGTAAGGGTTGAGGCAGGTGTTTTCAATATTCTTGATAAAACCTCTGCTAGCAAAGAAACAATAGCTGCAGCTAAAAACGTGGCCATAATACTACCTGATATTGGTACGACAAATTGGTAACCTAACCACCCCATAGCACCAACTAAAGACGCAAAGAATAAATGCTTTGCTGATAGGTTAAATAGAATTGAAAAGCCGCCTGAAGCTAAAAAGGCTGCCATAAACTGGCGACTGATATCTAAAAAAGACATACTCTCACCTCCATAGCCCCAGAGCGATAGCGGATCCAGCTGCTAAAGCTCCAGCAATAGCTATAGCTTCTACTGCTCTACTTGTACCAGATAACAACTCCCCTTGAACAATATCTTTAACCGCTGAGGCCATTGCAACACCGGGGACAAGCACCATTAAACCACCTACTAAAACAGTTGGTACACTAATATTTGGTAATAGTACTTGGGCGGTATAAACACAGTTTGCTACCAAAAATGAAGCTAAACTACTGGAAAGGTAAGAATTGGCATTAAATCGCTCAAGAATAAAACCAACACTATATGCAATTAAGCCGGATAACGCAGCAATGATAATTTCCCAGCCACTACCACCTAAAATAAATGTCAGGCTACCACTAGCAACCATGACAGCGATTAATTTTTGCCCGGTAGAATAAGCCGGAACACGTAATTCCTGCAGTTTAGCTTTAGCTTCTTCAAAAGTTAGTGTTCCCATACTTAAACCACGGGAAATAGCATTCACACCAGCAATACGTCCTAAGTTTTGCGTACGGTATCTAATGCGTCTTACTTTAGTGAAAAACTCACCTTGATAACTAACTGTAAGCAAGATGCCAGTTGGGGTTACAAATGCTTCGACATTATAACCTAAAGCTGCACCCATTCTTTCCATCGTCTCTTCAGCTCGATAAACTTCAGCGCCTGAGGTTAGCAACATCTCACCTGCAACTAATATAAATTTCGCTACCTCAATATGCACCAACGCTGACCTCCTTTTTTCTAAAAAAGCCCTTCGGGATATCCCGAAGGGCTCAAGGTTACAAAGTTCAGCTTAGTCAACCAAAGCATAGACACTGACCTTTTTGCCGTTTTTACCCTTTGGCTCGAAGGTCACATAGCCGTCGATGAGAGAGTAGATTGTATAGTCATTACCCAGGCCAACATTGGTGCCAGGGTGGAACTTAGTACCTCTCTGCCGGATAAGGATGCTCCCAGCTGATACAAATTCGCCACCAAATCGTTTAACTCCTAAACGTTTTGCTTGGGAATCACGACCGTTCTTACTGCTACCAACACCTTTTTTGCTAGCAAAAAACTGAAGATTAATACGGAGCATCTCTGTCACCTCCTTACTTTGTCTAACTTAACATATTTCGCATAGCTGTTTGCCAAATCCTCTAAAGCCCAAACAAGTGAAGAAAGAATAGTTTCTGCTCTAATCACTTCTTCTTTAGACATTTGAGCCCACTCAGGAATAATGACAAATTCAGCCTGTAATTCATCCTGATTAATTTTCGCGGGTAGATTATAGCGTTCTAAAGCTATACCTGCCGCAAAGGTTAAAGTGGAAATACCAGCACAGACAATATCCTCACCTGCGTCAGCATATCCTGCATGACCTTTGACAGTTACTCGCTCAATTCTCTCAGCAGTCTCAATAATTATCTTAGTCATTAGCCTAAGATTGAGGTAATCTTAAGTTCTGTGTATGGTTGGCGATGACCTTGCTTACGACGGTAGTTTTTCTTGGCTTTGTACTTAAAGACAATAATCTTCTTAGCTTTGCCGTTCTTTACTACCTCAGCAGTCACCTTAGCTCCTTCTACATAAGGAGCACCAATTTTGACCTCCTCGCCGCCAATGAGAAGAACCTTCTCCAAATCGACAAGGCCGCCAGCTTCTACATCAAGCTTTTCTACTTTGATGACATCGCCTTCGCTAACTTTGTACTGTTTACCACCAGTTTCAACAACTGCGTATTTCAACCTGTCCACCTCCATTCTCTTAGACTCGCCGAGAGAAGGCGCGAATTAACGACTTAAAGCCTTGCCCGTGCGGTTTTGAGCGACAGGTTGCCACTCACTCTTTGTTAGTATAACATCTCTAGACCTAGTTGTAAACTAGAAAACATCGATATAGCTTGAGCTAGGAGAAATTATTAGTCCTGTTTTTTTGCTGTTTCTAGCCTTAACTTAGGTGCGATGATATTAACCGGTGATAAGACTTTATTATAGCGCAATTAATACCTTTTGTGTAGCAAACTAACTGCTAACACTGGTAAGTGTTGTTAACTTAGGGTCAACTCACCTGAAGATATTCTTCTGCGTAAATCAATGATTCTGGCTTCAATTTTCTCAGCTGTTTCTATAAATGCAGCTTCTCCCATAGAAGTAGGATCTTCTAAACCCCAATCCTCCCTATGCTGGCAAGCAAGTAAAGGACAATTAACACCACATCCCATTGTAATAACAACATCAACAGGAGGCAATGAAGAGATAAGCTTCGGGTATTGTAACTTTTCCATATCTAGGCCATATAATTTTTTCATTACCGATATAGCATCAGGATTTATTCTATCTTTTAGCTTAGTTCCAGCTGAATAGGAATCAAAAACATCGTTAGCCAATAGTTTTCCTAATGCTTCAGCCATCTGTGATCGACAGGAATTATGAACACAAATAAAAGCCACCTTCACTCTCCGCATTCTAGCTCCTCCTGTATAACTAAATCAGATTCTTTATCTTCATGCTAACAAACTTAGTCTATCAACTTTTTGAAAATTTCTTTTAGTTCTTCTTTCGAAGGAACTCGTCCAGAGACAACCACTTTCTCATCTATTACTAAAGCAGGTGTCCTCATGACTCCATATTGCATGATCTCCGCAATATCCGTTACCTTTTTAACTGACCTATTAATATTTAGCTCTGCTAAGACCTCTTGAACTTGTTCTTGCAGTTTAACACATTTTGAGCATCCTGAACCTAATACTTTGATTTCCATTTTTCTCAACTCCTTATTATATTAAGAGGTACCCGACGATATTAAAAAGATAGCCAATAATTATGATACCAATAGTGACAATACCCACAAATAACCATAATAATTGTGGTTTTACTACCTTCCGCAAAAGAATAACAGAAGGTACTGATAAAGCTGTTACTCCCATCATAAAAGAAAGAACTGTACCTACTCCTGCCCCTTTTAAAAACAATGCTTCAGCTACTGGTATCGTACCAAAGATATCTGCATACATCGGAACACCAATTAAAGTAGCCAGAACTACTGAAAAAGGATTTTTACTACCAACAACACCTTCCACAACACTCGTGGGAATCCAGTTATGGATAAAGGCACCTATGAAAACACCTATTATCACATATAACCAGACTCGTTGAAAAACTTCCACCACTTGCCCTTTAGCATAGTTAAACCTTTCTTTAGAGGTCATTGGCGGAGTATCTAGATCGTTTATTTGGATTTTCCAGACATAATCCTCTACATATTTTTCCATACCTAAGTTATTTATTAATCTTCCACCAACTACAGCTAGCACAATTCCTAAAAAGACATACGCCAAAGCAATTTTAAGGCCAAATGTCGACACCAAAACCAAAAAGGCTGCTAAGTCAACAAGTGGCGAAGATATTAAAAAAGAAAAAGAGACACCAATTGGTAAACCAGCCTCTGTAAAACCAATAAAGAGCGGAATACTAGAACAACTACAAAATGGTGTTACTGTCCCTAGTAAAGCACCTAATATGTTTCCCGACAAACCTTGAAATTTTGTTAAAGTCTTTTTAACTTTTTCTGGTGGAAAGTAACTTTGTAGATAAGAGACGAGGTAAATTAAGACCGATAGAAGCAAAAATATTTTAATTGTATCATAGATAAAAAAGTGAATGCTACTTCCTAAACGAGAGTCAACAGAAACACTCAGTAGTCTTTCTAGAACCCAACGGACACTATCATTAAGCCATTGCATTTTCAATACTTGATCATTGATAAAGCCCAAGAAAGTTAATATGATTTTCAAGTTTAGTTACCCCTTTACTTCTCGATTAACCAAAAAACAAAAGCTATTAGGTCGTCGTATTTTATTTTGTTCAAAGAATAATGCATCCAAATTCCTTCTTTTCTACCCACCACCAACTCACTTTCTAATAATATTTTCATGTGATGAGAAAGGGTTGGCTGAGTAATCTGCAAACTCTCAAGTATTTCACAAGCACAACGTTCTCCTTGAGATAACATTTTTATTATTTTTAAGCGATTAGGTTCAGCTAATGCCTTAAAAACATTAGCTTGTTTTAAATATGTCTCTTGTGACATCATCTTCTCACCCCATACATAGATACCTATCTATGTATTATAGTATGTTTATCTATATCTCCTGTCAACCAAAAACCTCAATAATAACTCCCTACATTATGTTAAATAAGCCATCTTTCTCCTCTTAGGATTCTCTTACAGAGATTTTATTCACAGAGCTAAATAGGTAAAGTCTAAAAGAGGAGTTAAAGTACTAAAAACATTGGTAAAAAATGCTACCAATATCCTTTTATTAGTCTAAACTCCTAAGTATAAAGAATCCCTTCTCTTTAATTATAAGTAACTAGCAAAAAAACGGAAATGTTTTTAGTAGTTATATTGACTCTTTAAAAAGTCAGTACTATAATTCAAATTAGTTAGTGTGCTAATTATTCGTCTGTTAATTATTATTTTGGAGGAGATGACAACGAATACTACAGATGGCTATCAAGTTGCTATGTTAATTAGGGATATCAATACCAAACTCACTAATAACATCAATCGAGAATTTAAAGATACTGGACTTACTCTGCCACAAATAAATGTTATAAAAATTCTTGCTGCCCACAAAAAACTCAAGGTTAGTGAACTTGGTATGGAAATGGGTTTAACTAATGCTACTGTCTCTAGCCTTCTTGATCGCTTAGAAAAACAAAACTTAATTAGGCGTGAACGTAGTGCTAATGACCGCAGAGTAGTTTATGTTCAACTAACCGAAGATGGTGTAACCCTAATTAAAAATTCACGAGAGACTGTTCGCAATTATTTTCAAACCTTATTTCAAGACTGTTCTAAAGAGGAAATGTTAACTATTATCCAAGGGCTAAAAATAGTTCAAGGAATTGTTAGCAAATAATTTTATTTAAGAGGTGTATGTCAATGGTTGATATCATGGAAATTTTATTTGATGTGAGTTATTTAGCGATTATCTGGTATGTTGTTTATAATATGTTCACCCTACTTAAAGAACAGAAAGAACCGACAGTTATACTTAAAAAGACTTTAGCTTGGGCTTTTGCGTTATTAGCCTTAGGCGATACCTTCCACGTAGGTTTCAGAGTTGTAGCCTATTTTTCAGGTGGCACAGTCGCTAACCCTGCTTTATTGGGTTATGGAAAGCTAGCTACAGCCATTACTGTAACTATGTTCTATGCACTTATGGTAAGAGCCTGGCGCTTACGTTTCCGTAAAGATCATACGGTTTTTTCCTACTTATTACTCTTTGGTGCTTTGGTAAGAATGATAGCTATTTTGCTACCAGGGAACAACTGGGCAAGTGCTAATGTGCCTTTTAATTGGAGCATGTACAGAAATCTTCCTCTTTTGGTAACAGGATTAGGTGTTGCCTACCTCTTCTTGAAAGATGGTAAAAAAGCTCATGACCAACTTTTCCCTAAAATCGGTATAGCTATTCTAGTCTCTTATGCTTTTTACACACCTGTAATTCTCTTTGCTCAATATTATCCTCTTCTTGGTCTTTTAATGATTCCTAAAACAATCGCTTATCTTGTAGCAGCTTTTCTAGCTTACCGAACCTTTACAGATACAAAAAAAGCTGACCTATAATAAAGTATAAAAGCCATGGAATAATTTCCATGGCTTTTATTTTATATTCTTATATCGATTATTGATCCCAGATAGGGCTTTACTGTATTTTCTATAGCCTTAGTACTTTCTGCTAACATTTTCAGAAAAGCAGCTCCTTCAGACTCCATGTTATCAAGAGCCATAGCTACAACTCTCATATTTACCTGATCCGAGTAAGCTTGCTTTTTTAATAGCATAGAAACACCAGCTACATCCATCAGGACACCCCCTTAAATTGACGAAAACCAATCTAATTAATATTGCCTAGTAGAGCTTGTCTTAATTATGCCTGACCCTGTTTTCTTTGTCAAAGCCTAATTTGAACTTGCCATTTTTGCTAGATTAATAAAAAGGCCTTCTTTTTTAGAGAGCATAGTATCATCAATATAAAAAGGAAGCAGCTAAAGCTGCTTCCCTCATAATTATTTATCCATACCAGGCCATACTGGAGCTTTACCAGTTGCAGCAATTTCACCAGCGATCTTACCGAAGCTAAGAGCATCGGCAACAGCGTTAGAACCAAGACGGTTGGTCCCATGAACGCCACCAACAACCTCGCCAGCTGCATAAAGACCAGGAATTACTTTATCCCAAACATCTTGAACTTCTGCTCTAGGAGTAATCTTCAAACCACCCATAGTGTGGTGAGCAGATGGCCATTGTGGGATAGCATAGTATGGTCCTTCATACATAGGTAAAGTAACACCCTTATCAATACGTTTACCAAAATCAGGATCCTTACCATTTTCAACATATTGGTTGTGTTGATTAATGGTAGCAATTAAGGTTTCAGCCTTCATATTAACCTTATTACCCTTGTAGGTGTGAGCATTGATCATTTCTACGAGTTCTTCTAAGGTATCTGCCTTAAAGACTCTATCTCTGCCCATACCCCATTCGAGGTCAGCTGCGGTTGTGAAAAGGCCAGCCATTTTCTCGTTAAAGATAGAGAAGGTTGGGAATCCACCAGACTTCAAAGCAGCCATAGAGTTAACGTCTCTGCGTTCTCCTTCGTTAACATATCTCTTACCGTTAATGTCAACATAGACAATACCAAACCCAGGGCCACTGCAAGGAACAACAGCAATCTTGTCTAGACGACCGTTGTTAGGATCTGCAAATGGATAGAGTTGAATGTAGGACATGTGTAAGGTGTTAGCACCAATTTGTTGAGCTAATCTGATGCCTTCACCAGTAGCACAAGGTTGGTTTGTTGTAGGTGTTTCTGGAGTAATCCATGGTACATAGTTTTGTCTCATTTCAGGGTTAGCAGCAAAGCCACCGGTTGTTAGAACAATACCGTTTAAGGCACGAATATTCTTAGTGCCTTCTTTGGTTTGTACCTTAATACCTAAAACTCTGCCATCAAGAGGCTTCTCACGATAGATGTAAACCATCTTAGTATTGAGTTGAACTGGGATATTAGCTTTTTTAACCATATTCCATTGGGTTTCAATAATATCAGAACCGCATTGGTTTTCGGTTGTGTAGGTACGGTAGCTATAGTGTCCACCAATACGGGAGAGAGCTTCACGAACTTTCAAACCATTATCAAGAAGCAGATCTAACATAACAGGTGAACCATAAACGAATTGCTCAACAAGCTTGGGATCGCTTAGGCTATCACCACCAGCAATAGTATCTGCAACGTGTTTTGCAGGAGTATCTAGTTCAAGGTTTAATTTTTCAGCCATATCTAATTTGCTTGTCCAAGCAGCCCAAATACCACCGTTAATAATTGAGTTACCACCAACGAAAGGCATTTTTTCAATTAAAACAGTTTTAGCACCAGTTTGATGGGATGCATATACTGCAGATAGACCAGCAAATCCGCCACCAACAACTACTACATCATAGGTCTCATCCCATTCGGTTGGAGGAGTTACAAAACCTTTATCTTCAGCAAGTACTCCAAAACTACAGGAGAGAACCAGAAGAGTTGCCATCAGGAATAAAATACTTCTCTTCATTGATCTACTCTTCCTTTCTATTAGAACTATTACTTAAGAGCGTTTTTAACAGCTTCCATAAGAGCTTTACTTGTTACTGAAGCGCCAGCTACAGCGTCAACTTCTACGCTTTGCTTTTCGATCATTGCAGGAATGACCTGTTTGAAAGCAGCATCAGAAATACCAGGTGTCTCTTTGTGTTCGAGTACAATAATCTCCTTGATTTTACCATCTTTAATAGTTACTTTAACTTTCAAAGGAGCATTATGTCCTCTAGCTGTACCTTCAAATGTACCATCTTTTAAGACAACCTTTTCAGGTGCCTTAGCCATCTTCAAAACTTCGTCTACAGCACTAATCATCGCTCTTGAAGATACTGTAGCACCAAGCACTGCATCGACATCCGTACTTTGTGTAGCAAGGATTGCTTTGGAAACCTCAGTAAATGCTGTATCTGAGATGATTGGAGTCTCTTCGGATTCCAATACATCGATAGCAGTGATTCTGCCACCTTTAATAACAACCTTCACCTTCACAGGTCCGTTGTTACCTTTAGCAATAACCTCATAAGTTCCATCTTTAAAACCAGGATCTTTTAGTGCGTTTTCTACTGCACTCATCATGGCTCTACTAGAAACTGTAGCTCCCATAACTGTGTCAACATCAAATTTTTGTGAAGCTATAATTTCTTTAGAAACCTCAGCAAATGCAGTGTCAGAGATGATTGGTGTTTCTTCTGATTCTAACACCTTAATTTTTGCAATCTTCCCATTTGTTACTGTAACCTCTACCTTGATTGGACCGTTATTACCTTTAGCTTTACCGATGAAAGTTCCATCGGGATAAGTAGCCAATGCAGAACTGCCTAAAATCAAGACAATAGCTGCAGTTACTAACAGGGTTTTTTTGAAAAATTGCCTCATTTGCTTGCCCTCCTTCCCTGTTCGTTTCTTATTTAACATTCTTCGTCATCTTTTTAACTCCTGCACCATTCTTTATTTCTTTTGCAAAGTAATGTAAAAAGAAATAGGACTCTACCTAAACGGCAGAATCCTACTTAATTAGCTTTAATCTCAACCTATAGTAACTTAAAGCCATAGACAAGATTTTTTAAGTCAATTTAATTGTTAGGTTCGATTGCATATTCCCAGTGTTTAAATTCGCTATGATATTCAAAACGCAGTTCAGCGTTAATATATTCACTTAATTCACTATAGTGATCACCAGACAGTTCTTTTAACTTTTCAGCTATTACTGGATGTAGTTTAATTACATAAGAAACTGCTGGGCTTTCTTTACGGGTAGTAATTAGATCTCTTACCACCTTAAAAGCCACTGTCTCTTCCTGCCACACTTTCCCTGAACCATTACAGAGTGGACAAGTTTTTTGTAGTGTGCTACCTAGATCATGAGATGACTTTTGCCTAGTAAGTTCTAAAAGTCCCAATGATGTGAAACCTAAAACATGAGTCTTGGTGCGATCTTGTTTCAAGTGTTCTTCGAGCCTCTGCCGTACTTTTTCTCGATCATCTTGGTTTTCCATATCGATAAAATCGATAATAATGATTCCACCAATATTTCTTAAACGTAGTTGCCTAGCTATTTCTTCAGCCGCATCTAAGTTAGTCCTCAAAACTGTTTGTTGTAATGAATTGTGACCTGTAAACTTACCTGTATTTACATCAACCGATAAAAGTGCTTCAGTTTGATCGAAGATAAGAAAGCCGCCACAATCTAGCCATATTTTCCGCCGTAGCGATTTTTCTATCTCTGTTTCGATCCCATAAGCAGAAAATAAGGGCTCTTTATCAGTATAAAAACGAATAAGATCTTCGTCACTACTATTATATCTTTTTATCGCTTTACGTAATTTCATTGTCTCTATAGCAGAATCGACCACTATCTCTTCTAAATCTTCTACTATCAAGTCACGTACTAGCCGATAGGAAAGATCACTATCTGAATAAAGCAGCAATGGTGCTTTAGAAGTAGAAGCTTTTCTCTCAATATCGCCCCAGGTATCTAACAGAAATGCTAAATCTAGCGCTAGATTCTCTTTTTCTACACCTTTAGCAGCAGTTCTCACAATTAAGCCCATGTTAGCTGGTCTAATCTCTTCAGCTATAGCCTTAAGCCTCTCTCTTTCATCTTCATCCTCGATACGCCTTGAGATACCTAAGCCTGGGGTCTTGGGCATTAGTACTAGATATCTTCCTGGTATGGTTAGCGAAGCGGTTACTCTAGCTCCTTTGGAACCAAAAGCCTCTTTTTTTATCTGTACGAGAACCTCTTGACCTGGCTGAACCAGTTTTTGAATCTTTTCTTGCTTTTCGTTTTGTTTCGGTGCTGCATCACAAGCATGGATAAAAGCATTTTTATCCATGCCAATGTTAACAAAAGCCGCATCCATACCAGGAAGCACATTAGCAACCTTACCTTTATATATATCGCCAAAAGTAGCATCATTTTCTAAATTCCGTTCGACTCTCAGTTCCACCAATTTGCCATTTTCGATTACAGCAACCCTTTTTTCTTTCCAATTGGCATTAATAAGAATTTTCTTACTCATAGCTTGTCTTTCAGCCCCTTACATAAGCCGCATTAGGGGAGAAACCAAAGAACCATTTCGTTCAATAAAGAGATCTTCTCGACAGACTTTTATCTGCTCATCATCTAAAGACAGTGCCGTTAATAAGGCATCTGGTCGCAAATTATAAGCACTACCAGCTCGGCATATTAGTCTAACACCGTCTTCATACGGCTCAATAGAATTAATTAGTGGTCTTAGATCAGTCTCGGTCTTTTTATTATTTTTCTCTTTTATAAAGATAATCTCACTCTTATCTAAAGCCTCTAGTATCTCTAAGGCCCTATCACCTTTAAACAGATAACTTGCATGTGTAATTGCAGCCATCACGGGTTTAACTTTATCATCTAAATTTTTTGCCATATAAACAGGGAATCCTGGCGGCAAGGTAGCCACTAAGAGCTCCTGCACTTCATTTTCGTCTACCTCATTTTCTAAAGAGATATCCAAGTATTCACCTCTACTTGTAAGCCCTAATGAAAGAGCTTGCCCAAATACCAGCTTAGGCCTAGGACTATAACCTTTAGTATAGGCTAAGGGTAAACCAGCTCTTCTTAATGCTCTTTCAAAGACACGTAGTACATCGAGGTGTGAGATAAAAGACACACTGCGTTCTTTACCAAATTTTATGCAGGTAATTATCTTACTCACCACCTTTTAAGGAAATTGCGGTAGCAAAACTAGAACATACACCACATCCTGTACAGCCAACTTCTCGACAATCTTGTGTGGTCTGTTCAGCTAAAGCCTTCTGCCACTCATGGTAGAGAAAACTCTTTTCTACACCACTATCGATGTGTTCCCACGGAAAGACTTCATTTTGAGGACGTTCTCTAAGTGCATAGAAATCGGGATCTATACCACAGGCCTTAAAGGCTTCTGCCCACAGTTCTGGCTTAAAGTATTCATTCCAAGTGTCGAAGTGAGCGCCATGTTCTTCAGCATAAAGTATCGCTTCAGCAACCCTTCTATCACCCCTGGCAATAACAGCTTCTAGATAGGAGATCTCGGGGTTATGCCAACTATAATTGAGACCAGGACCTTTAAGATTATCTTTAAGGAGAAATTGTTTTCTCCTTAACTCATCTCGCGGATTCTGCCCACACCACTGAAAAGGTGTATGACCTTTAGGTACAAATGAGGATGTGGAGACAGTAACAGTTACTCTCTTCGTATAACGTCTACCCAACTCACGTACTTTTTTACCAAGTTCAGCAATAGCCAGTATATCTTCATCAGTCTCTGTAGGTAAGCCAATCATAAAATAAAGTTTGATATGTGTCCAACCATTTTGAAAAGCTGCTTCAGCTGTCTTTAGCAAGTCTTCTTCAGTAACATTTTTATTAATTACATTTCTCATTCTTTGGCTTCCAGCTTCAGGAGCAAAGGTAAGACCAGTCTTTTTAACCTTTTCAATCTCCCTAGCTAGTTCAACAGAAAAGCTATCGATACGTAATGAAGGCAAAGAAAGTGAGATTTTCTCTGGCTCTAATACTTGCATTAGTTCGGGAACTAAACAAGCTAGTGCTGAATAGTCTGCTGTAGATAGTGAAGTTAATGATACTTCTTCATAACCTGTATTTTTTAAAGTTTCAAGGACTAACCTTTTTATCTCTTCTTTTGAACGTTCTCTGGTTGGTCTATAGAGCATACCTGCTTGACAAAAGCGACATCCTCTTAAGCAACCGCGAAAAACCTCTACATTGACTCGGTCATGGATCGTTTGCAAATAAGGAACAATCGGTGATGTGGGGTAATCAACTGCATCTAAATCCTTAATAATAGCTTTTTTAACTTTCTTTTCTGGTGTAATCTTGGCAATTGTGCTATCTTGTTTATATTCTATTTCATAATCACTAGGTACATAAACACCTGATAGTTTGGCTATAGCTTGTAACCTTTTTTCTCTGTCTGGTTCCTGTTCTAAAATTTCTAAAATCCGCAAAAAAACTTCTTCGCCATCGCCTAGCACAAAGACATCAAAAAAGGGCGCTAAAGGCTCAGGGTTGAAAGCGCAAGGCCCACCCGCAATAACTAATGGCCCACTCTTACGATCTTTGCTTCTAATAGGGATAGAAGCAAGACGCAACATACGCAAAATATTAGAATAACTGAGTTCATATTGAAGGGTAAAACCAACTAGATCGAGCTTTCCAAGTGGTGTTGAGCTCTCTAAAGTCATTAGAGGGATCTTTTCTTCGTTAAGAATGGCCTCCATATCTGGCCAAGGAGCAAAAACTCTTTCGGCCCAATAATTAGGATCTTTATTGGCTATATGGTAAAGGATTTTTATACCTAAATGACTCATACCCACCTCGTAAACATCGGGAAAAGCTAAGGCAACATGAACTTTAGGTTGCTTTTTTCTCTGTATAGAATGAAGTTCAGTGCCCAGGTATCTAGCAGGTTTTTCAATTCTATTTAAATGTTTTTCCAAGAGATCTTGGTATGTGAGCAATTTCTTTAGCTCCTTTCTAATAAAGAAAAGGCCAAGTCTGGTAAACCCCAGGCTTGGCCGTTATATTAGGCGCCATAGAAGTTTAACTTCTTTTGTCTCATACTAATAGATAACAACAGGCCAATAGCAATCATATTGACTAATAGGTTGTTAACACCATAACTTATAAAGGGCAAAGTTAAACCCGTTGATGGCATAAGACCAATTGCGCCTCCTATATTGATCAGAACATGGGCAAATATCATCAGAGTTATTCCACCCGCTAAAAGTGCGCCAAAACGATCGCGAGCTTCTAAAGTTATCTTTACACCCTGCCACAATAAGTAAAAGTAAAGACCTATTACAAACGCAGCTCCAATAAAACCTATTTCTTCACCAATTACTGCAAAAATATAGTCAGTATGGTGTTCGGGTAGCCAATTAAGTTGACTTTGAGTACTGTTAAAAAGACCTTTACCCCAGAGTTTTCCGGAACCAATAGCAATCTTTGATTGCCTCACATTATAGCCTGCACCATAAGGATCAAATTCAGGGTTAAGATAAACTTTAATTCTTTTTTTCTGGTAATCTTTAAGTACAAATATATAAGCAAGTGGTGCAACAATTAGACCAGCTATTGTAGCTCCAATAAGATATTTCAAGTCTAAACCAGCTAGAAAAAAGAAACCAAATGCTAAGATAGCAAAGATCATAGCTGTCCCTAAGTCAGGTTGTCTACTCACTAAAAATGCTGGAACCAGGACAATAATTAAAGCCTGCAATATCTCCCAAAAGGAAAACGGGGGCTCTTTTCCCGAGAAAAATTTTGCGAGGGCAATAATCACTGCTAATTTAGCAAACTCTGCTGGTTGTATCGAAAAAGCACCGATAAAGATCCAGCGCTTAGCCCCGTTTATTTCTGTACCCAAAATAGGTACAGCAATTAACAAGAGAAGTGCTAATACATAAATTAACCAGGCAAAACGTTCAAAATCCCTATAATCTAGCATAGCAGTAATAATAGCCACGACTATACCCAACAAAACAAATTTTAGTTGTTTTGTTAAATAGGCGTTTGGACTAACACCATATCGAAGAGTTTGTGAAGCATGTGTTGAACTATAGATAAAGACTATACCAATAATCGTTAGAGCGAGAGTTGTTATGACTAATCGCCAATTTATATTATCTAAATATCTATAACGATACATGCCTCAACCCCCTAGGTAAAGAGCTAGCTCTAAGCACCTTTAATACTCTTTTTATTACTTACAATTGGGATGCTTGCGATTAAAGCAACTTTTTCATTCTTAGACTCCATTTTAAACTCTAAATCATTAGTATCGAATTCAATATAATGGGAGATAACATCAATTAACTCGCGCTTCATCGATTCGATAGTTTCTTGAGATACACTAGCTCTATCATGGATAAGCACAAGACGCAATCTTTCTTTTGCAGCATTTTTACTGCCAGCCTCGCCACTGAACAATTTTTTAAATCCAAACATGCAACCAGCTCCCTATTGAGCGAGCCCAAAGAAACGCATCACGGCACTGACAAAGCTTCTATCAGGTTTTTCGTCAAATGGTATATCTTCCCCTAACACCCTACCTGCCATGTCGTGAAATGCTTGGGCAACACTGTTTTTGCTACTTAGAACAATGGGTTCCCCTTTATTGGTTGAAACAATAACTGACTCATCGTCAGGTATTACCCCTAACACATTGATTCTTAGCAGATCTTCTATATCAGAAACATCCAGCATCTCTTTTTTTCGTACCATATCCATGCGAATACGGTTGACCACCATGTGCATGTTCTCTAAAGGAATATTACCTTTCTTATCTAAAAGACCCACTACTCTATCAGCGTCTCTTACCGAAGAGACCTCGGGAGTTACAATTATAATTGCTTCATCTGCACCAATAATTGCATTTAGAAATCCTTGTTCAATTCCAGCTGGACAGTCGATGAGCACAAAATCAAATTCTTCTTTAATATTCTCAACTAAAGCTTTCATTTGCTCAGGCTTAATGGCATCTTTATCTTTTATTTGGGCTGCTGGTAATAGATACAATCCATCAATACGCTTGTCCTTGATCAGGGCTTTGTTATAAGTACATACCCCTTCAACCACATTGACTAAATCATAGACAATTCTGTTTTCTAACCCCATTACCACATCAAGATTTCTCAAGCCGATATCAGCATCTAAAAGAACAACAGTATTACCTGCTAAAGCTAAAGCTGCTCCTAGATTTGCGGTTGTAGTGGTTTTCCCCACTCCACCCTTACCCGAAGTAATTACTATCGCTTTTCCACTCATAGTTTGACCTCCCTGCCGTGTATAAATAAACGGCGCCAAAAAGGCAGCGGTTCGGTAACCAATTTCTCCCAAGCTTCAATTACAATTCCATTGGGTCCCACCCTAGCTACCTCAGGCCCTTGAGGTGTAGACAAATCATCAGGCGCTCTAGAAATGTGACTACCAATCCTTAGTTGAGTTGCTTGTAATCTAAGTGCCCTGATTCTGGATTTTTCATTTCCGTCTGAACCTGCATGGGCAACACCAAGGAGATTACCCCAAACCAGAATATTACCAGTAGCTACAACCTCGGCACCTGGATTAACATCACCAACAATGACCAGATCACCATCTGCAGTAATTCTATCACCTGATCTTAATCGTTTTTCTACCCAAAAGATACCTTGTTCTACGCCAATTTTTTCTGGTGTTTTTATAATTTCTGTTTCAATTATTGTCGTACTGTTTACACGCCTTAACTCTCTTAGTTTTACCTGGCTATTTGCTAACACTTGCGTGAGTCTTGCTAGAAATTGTTCTTCTACAATAAATGTTTCTGGCAAAACTATAATAGCTTCACTACCACTAAAGAAAGCAGGACTATTTTTAAGCTTGTCCTCAAGGAGTGTTACAGCCTGCCCAATGTCTTCTTCGAACTCAATTACGATTCCATTTTTACTACCTTTAATTCGAAGTGAGTTAGCTGGCATGTTATCACTCTTCCTGAAAATAACTTTTCAGTGTACCTTTTCTCTATTGCTAGTCCATCTCCTGCCTCATTAGGCCTAGTATTGCAATTTAACTGAAAGAACTATTTGTTTTACACGTAACTTACTAACCATAATATTTAGTATTTAAAGTTAAATTAACAGTTTTATTCATCTTTAACTCCAAGATCGGTCTGAGTGGCAATATCACTTTCATGATTAAAATATCTCTCCAAAATAGTTCTAGCAATTGGTGCAGCGACTCCGCCACCTGTGCCACCATTTTCGATCATCACCAGGATACATATTTCCGGCTTGTCTGCGGGTGCATAGCCAATAAACCAAGCATGACTTTCTTTACCTGGTGACTCAGCACTACCAGTTTTACCTGCCACTTTGATAGGAAAATCAGCAAAAGCTCTGGCTCCTGTACCACCTCGGGAAGTTACTTTTTCTAAACCTTCTCGTAAAATAGCTAAAGTACTTTTAGATAGTGTCATTTCTCTCTTTATTACAGGTGTAAATTCTCGCACAACCTCACCAAAAGTATTTCTAATTTCTTTAACTACAAATGGTTGATAGACAGTACCACCATTTGCGATAGCACTATAAGCTACAGCCATCTGTAACGGTGTAACTTTAGTGGCGCCTTGGCCAATGGCTACGTCTAAAGTTTCGATAGCATACCAAACTTTATCATCAGCTCTTTTAAATGAATCTCGTTTCCATTGTCTATCAGGCACTAAGCCAACATACTCCTCTGGAAAAAGATCAATACCTGTCTTTTCCCCTAAGCCAAATTCTCGGGAATATTTTGAAAGACGATCGATTCCCAGGTCTTTACCCATCAAATAAAAAGGAACATTACACGAATATTGTAGACCAGTTAGCAGATCAATATGACCATGAGGACCATATTTGCATCGTTTGCCAGATTCTGGATCCCAACCACCAAATCCATATGGGTAAGGTACATCATAAAAAATGTCTGTAACTTTTACTAACTTTTCATTCAAAGCTCCCGCCATGGTAATTGGTTTAAATGCCGAGCCAGGCGGATATGTTCCTCTTAACACCCGATTGAGAAGAGGTGAACGCTGATCTTTATTCATCGCTATAAAATCCTTATTATAGGTATTAGGATTATAATCGGGATAACTTACTGCAGCTAATAGTTCGCCATTTCTTGGATCTATTGCTACGACTGCTGCTCCTGCCATTTTTTTTCCGGAACTTTTCTCTACTTCAGCAGCTTTCTCTTTAATAGTTAACTCACTAATATATTGCAGGTTACTATCAAGAGTTAAGAATAAATCATTCCCTCTAACTGGGCTTTCTCTTCCTAATTCACGTACAGGCATCTGCCTGGCATTAATCTCTATCTCGAAAGCTCCATCTATACCTTTTAATTCTGATTCATAATAACGTTCTAAACCATCTTTACCAACTTTATGGTTAGCTCCATATCCTAGTCCTGACCAGTTCTTCAATTCATCTAGACTAATCATACCTACATGTCCTAAAACATGGGAAGCTAAATTATCATGTACATAATATCTTACAGGTACTTTTTCGATAATAACACCTGGCAAACGCCAACTCTGTTCATAGATGCGCATCGCTTTTTCTGTACCGACATCCTCCATCAGAATAAAGGGTTCATAGCCGAGGCGATCTTTTCTCTCAGGTGATAGTGCTTTGATAATATCGTTTTCACTTTTACCCAAAAGTGATGATAATAACTTTAGTCCCTCAGTTGATTTACGAACTTCTGAAGCTACATCTGGAAGAACACTAACAGTAAAAGCAATACGATTTGTCACAAGTGGCTCACCATGACGATCGTAGATGATACCCCTTGGAGCTAAAAGCGGGATTACTCGTGTCCTCTGGTTGAGAGCAACCTCACTCAATCTATCGCCCTGAATTATCTGTAAATACCAAAGACGCACAAGTAAAACAACAACGATGATGGCAAAAAACCATATCATTGCTTTACCTCTCCGGGGTTCTATTGTTGTTTCTTGTAGTTCAAAATCTCTCATGCCCATTCCCCTTTAATCTTCTATTGGCATGAACCTATCCAAACTTAAATAAATCAAAATAGCAAACAAACTATTCATTAATAACGAGCGACCAATTTGAGGTAAATTTAAGACGATCCGCCAACCTAGATAACCAAAAGCCAGTGAAAAGAAAGCGGCTAATAACGTGGAGAAAACTGTAGCAATAGCCGTAACTAGTATATAAGTAATTCCACCCATATCAAATATTTGACCTGAAATATACCCAGCTATAAAACCAGAAAGGCCATAGATTATGGCCATCTGGGGTATAGAAAATCCTAAGGATATATCGAGAGCTAATCCTCCGACAACACCAACTAATAAGCCTAAATGAGGACCATCCCGTAAACCAGCTAAGATGGCCAATAAAAGGACTAAAGCGGGTGCTTTAATATTTAAAGCTGGAAAAAGTGATATTTCAAGGAGAGCCATTAACAAGGTGAGAACGAGATATAACCATTTTTTCATCATTCTTGGGAGGTATCCCTTCCCTCCTCCATCTCATCAGTCCTAGAGTGATAAAGAATAAAAACCTCTTCTAGGCGACGAAAATCAACTGAAGGGGTAAGATTACCTACAATACCTTCGACACTAGGAGTTACAGAAGTAATCGTACCAATCATCAGACCTTTCGGGTACATACTACCAACTCCGGAGGTAATAACTACATCCCCTTCTTGCCACTCAATTAATGATGAAGTCCCATAGTTTTCATTTTCCTTTTGGTAAAGAGGGGTAACCCGTAAAAATCCTTTTGCATCGGCGTTATCAACGATAACAAAATCTCTAGTTCTTTGGACAATACCACCTACAGCAGTTTTAGGATCTACTAAAAGTGACACTTGGGATGTATAAGAAGTTACCGAGGTAACCTGACCAACAAGACCTGAATAGGTCACAATCGGTAAACCAATCTCCACTCCCTGTTTTTCACCTTTATCTAGTACTATTGTCTTTAACCAGGCTCTGGGATCTCTACCCACTACACGGGCTGGAACTAGATCTAATTCAGAGTTACCTTTAAATCCAAGTAGTTCCTTTAGGCGAATATTTTCTTCTTCAATTTCTCTTAATCTAGCTAATTCAAACTCCATTTTAGCTTGCTCAGTTCTAAGTTTTTGAAGCTCGGAAGCGGCATTTTTTATATCACCAACATATTTAAATGTGCCAACAATTCCATTTCCAACCGCTGATAGACCTCTTTGTACAGGAGATATTAAGTCACGCCAGGCTTTTTCTACAATACTAAATTCCCTATTGGTTGTTGAGGTAGAATAAATAACTATAAATACTAAAAGTCCTAACGCTATATAGAGTAAACGCTGTAACTGTCTAGACACCTATTTCGCGGCTAGATATGCCGCTCCCCCCCCCTCTGCCCTAGAGTTTTTAACTTACAACAACTCTTTCGAGAAGATGCCAATGTTCCAGTGCTTTACCAGCACCAATTGCAACACAACATAGAGGATCATCTGCTAAACGTACTGGCATCCCAGTTTCTCTCGCTAAAAGCTTATCTAACCCTCTTAGAAGCGAACTACCACCAGCTAACATAATCCCTCTTTGCATAATATCTGCGGAGAGTTCAGCAGGGGTACTTTCTAAGGTCATACGTACTGCATCAATAATGGAGATAACACTCTCTCGTAAGGCTTCTTGGACTTCACGGGCGGTAATATTAATTGTGTTGGGAAGTCCAGTTACTAAGTCCCTACCTCTTACCTCAACAGTCTCTTCTAAATCCTCTGCTTCCAAATAAGCAGAACCGATCTGAATTTTTACTTTTTCTGCAGTTGGTGTGCCAATTAAAAGGCTATAACTACGTCTAACATATTGAACTATAGCCCTATCCATTTCATCGCCAGCAGTTCTGCGGGATTGATGGGTAACCATACCTCCAAGGGAAATAACTGCTACTTCGGTTGTGCCTCCACCAACATCAACTATCATATTGCCAATGGCCTCTTGGACTTCGAGACCAGCACCAATAGCTGCAGCCATTGGCTCTAAAATAAGTCTAGCCTCTTTAGCACCAGCTTGTTTAGCCGCATCAACTACTGCTCTTTTTTCTACTTCCGTTACTCCACTTGGAACGGCTACTAAGACTCTAGCTTTTACCAGTCTATTATTTTTTAAAACAGCACTAATATAATGCCTTAACATCTTTTCCGTCACATCAAGATCAGCAATAACCCCCTCTTTTAGAGGTCTTACTGCAATTATGTTTGAGGGTGTCCTACCCACCATACGATTAGCATCATTACCGACTGCTAGTACATCATTAGTCTCTTTATCTAATGCAACTACTGAAGGTTCACTAAGAACAATACCTTTCCCTTTCATATAAACCAAAGTATTAGCAGTCCCTAAATCTATACCTAAATCTTTATATAAACCAAAGGCCATCTTCACTCTTGCCCCTTTCTATCCTAGAAGCCCATGCTCTTGCATGCTATAGAAGGAGTCCTCACCGATAACGACATGATCGAGAATGTGGATGCCTAAGAGTCGACCTGCCTTAATTAACCTCTCTGTTACTATTTTATCTTCCAAAGAGGGTCTTGGATCACCACTAGGATGATTATGAACAAGTATAATGCCTGCAGCACTACGCCTGACACAACTTTTAAATAGTTCTCTTGGATGAACAATTGAAGCATCTAAACTTCCTATAGAAATTGTTTTAACCTCTAAAAGCCGTTGGCGATTGTCTAGTAACAAGGCCACGAAATGCTCTCTATCTAAATTACTTAGTTTTGGTGATAAAAGATCGAATACTTCCTTAGGTCTCCCTAAACTAGCCAGATAATCTGGCTCTAAGGTAGATAATCTTTTGGCTAGTTCTACTAAAGCCAGAAGCATAATAGCCTTAGCTTCGCCAATGCCTCTTAACTCTTGTAATTCTGATTGTGATGCCTCTTTCAATCCTTTTAATCCACCTAAACGACAGAGTAACTTATCTGCTAAAGCAGTTGCCGAAACACCTGCGTATCCACTACCAAGTAGTATTGCCAAAAGTTCCTGATTAGAAAGTGTTTCAGCTCCCCAACGAGCTAATTTTTCTCGTGGCCGCTCATGTTGCGGCAATTCTTTAATTCGCCACATAACAATCCTCCTACCACCTAGAATATAAGCCAGCTTCACCGAGCAAAACCGCTGTCTGTGCTAAAGGTAAGCCGACAACGTTGTGGTAGGATCCTCTTATTGATGTTACAAAGACACCTGCATAGCCTTGAATACCATAAGCACCAGCCTTGTCCAAAGGTTCCCCGCTCTTAATATATTCTTCCAATTCTTTCGGTCTTATAACGCGGAAATCCACTTCAGTTACCTCTACTATGGTTCTGGAAAAATTATCGTTTTTTGAAAGTAGAGCTACTCCTGTGTAAACCTTATGAGTACGGCCACTTAAACGCTTAAGCATATCATAAGCTTCTCTAGCATCTTTAGGCTTGCCCAAAATTTCATCAAGACAGACAACTGTATCCGCTGCCAACACATAATCCTTAGGGTGCTGACTCGCCACTTCAAGAGCTTTTTGTAAAGCTAGTTCTCTTACAAGTCTTTCCGGATCAGAAATATCAATTCCTTCATTTATTTCAGCGGGTTCTACTAAATAGGGAATACCCAATAGATTTAATAATTCCCGCCTTCTTGGTGATTTTGATGCAAGAAATAACGCCATATTTTGAACTTCTCTTTTCAGTTTACCATTCATAATTAGCTAAAACAAGCTTAGGCAAAAGCTACTATGAAAAAGGGAAAACCCCTGCCATTTCGGCAGGGGTTTTATTGGACAACATAGACATCATAGCCTTTAGTCTTTAAATCTTGGGCTAGTTTGTCAGCATTTTCCTTATTCCCGAAAGCTCCTACCTGCACATAGTATGGGCCGCTGCCCGATCCAATAACATAGGTATCCAGGTTTAATGTTTGTAGTTCTTTTTCTGCTTTTTTGGCTACTGATAATCCTGAATACCGGCCCACCCTCACTCTGTAAAGAGTTTGAGGTAATTGTGTGGTAGTGTCGTCTGGCATATCTGCCGATGTAGTTTGGGGCTGATCATCTGAAACTATTACCTGTGGCTCAGGAATTACATTCACAGCTGAGCCATTGACCGGATTTTTCTCTTCCTCTGTAGTAGCTACTCGATTTAACAAGTAGTTACCCAGCATAACACCGATCCAGATTGCTAAAATGCCCAAAGCCACAAAACCTACGTAGAGCAGGCGATTATTTGAGCCAGACTGATCCGGTCTCTTTGCCATGTTCTCAACTCCTTCCAAATTTGAGCAAAGGTATCCACTTCATCATTATTAAAACAACTAGTCTTTTATGTCTAATTTTTTGTTCACTATCTTTAGACATTCACCTACTAAATATAACGAGCCAACTAATATTACTAAACCTTTTCCTAGAGATAGATCCAAAGCTTCGCTAACATTATTACAGATTAAGCTAGGAGTCTTATTAAATAAAACAGCTAGTTTTTCTGGCTCTATGGCTCTTTTATTAGTCATATGAGGTAAATATACCTTCTTAAAAATACCATCTAACTGTTTAACTAAATTGAAATAGTCCTTATCTACCATAGCTGCAAAGATTAGTTCGCTATTTTGCAATCGTTGTTCCCTAATAAATGTCACAAACGTCTCCATTGCTGGTTCATTATGAGCTCCATCTATTAGCAAATTTAGCTCTGGAAAGAACTGTAATCGCCCAGGCCAGTTGACCTTAGCAAAGAGATATGGATCTTGTAAATTGCCAAGGCCCAATTCTCTGAGTACTAACAAAGCAGTAAGGGCATTAATCGCTTGATGTCTACCAAAGAGTGATAAGAAACCTGTAAAACCCAGAGAAGGAAAATTTATTTGGCTGGGGGTTATTCCTGTTTCGGTAAAATAAATTGGTAAAAATTCCTCAGCAATTATTATTGGAGCCCCTACATCAATAGCATGGCTAGTAAATATCTTAGTAATACCTTCTTTTTGGGGAGCAATAACTGCTTTTGTATTAGGTTTGATAATTGCTGCTTTTTCCTTAGCTATTGAGACTAAATCTCCACCTAAAAGGGACATATGGTCAAGACCTATGGGAGTTATAACCGAGATCTCAGGCTTAACAATATTGGTAGCGTCAAGTCTACCTCCTAAACCTGTTTCCCAGATAATATAGTCTGGTTTGGTTTTAGCAAAATAGCATAAAGCAATTAAGGTAAGTTGTTCAAAAAAACTCAAACTTAGACTCTCTATGGAAGACAAAATATTAGAATAGATCTCAGCAAAACTCTCTTTGCTGATTGCTTCGTTTCCTAGCCTTATCCTTTCTGTAATCTCTAAAAGATGTGGCGAGGTGAAACTCCCTACTAAATAACCGGCCTTCTCTAGCCCAGCTTTAATTAAAGCTCCTGTAGATCCTTTACCATTGGTACCAGCTATATGAATAAACTTAAGATTCTTTTCTGGATGATCTAAAAGCTCAGTAGATGCCTTTATGCGTTCTAAAGTTGCATTTCTTGGAAAGTGTTGACTCTCTTCAATTTTTTCAACAGCTTCTTGAAAGTCCATTTCTCTTTTCCTCTCGGTTTAGTAAGCCCGAGACTATTAAGTCCCGGGCTTATAATTAAATCAACTCATGCAATCTTTGCACTAACTTCTCCCGTTTGCTTTGGTAATCAGACAGTTTTTCTCTTTCTTTTTCTACAACTACAGCTGGCGCTTTATCTACAAAACCTGGATTTTTAAGTTTACCACTAGCTAAGGCTATTTCTTTATCCATCTTGGCAATTTCAGCCTTAATTCTCGCCATTTCTTTATCCAAATCAATCATATCAGCAAGAGGCATATAAGCTGTTATGCCAGCAACAACAGCTGTAACTGCTTTTTCTGGCTTCTCTGTTAGTGGTACTATTTCTGAGGCTTTAGCTAAAGCTTTAAGATAAGCTATCTGCTCTGGTAAAAGCCTACCTTCATAGATAATTCGAATCTCTTTAGATGGCAGAACACCGAGCTCTGCTCTAATATTCCGGATTTGAGTAATAAGTTCCACAAGTTCAGTCATATCCCTTTCAGCATCGTTATCCTCAAAGGAAAGGTTCTCTAGTGGCCACATCTCAACCATAATACTAGCGCCTTCATGAGGCATTGTCTGCCAAATTTCTTCTGTTATAAAAGGTACATAGGGATGTAGCATCTTTAAGATAGTGTCTAGGCTTAGCCATAAAACATAACTAGTTTCTTTTTTAGCAGCTTCTCCCATATGCCCATAAAGTGCTGGTTTCGATAGTTCTATAAACCAGTCACAGAATTCGCCCCAGACAAAGTCATAGAGGAGTCTAGCTCCCTCACCAATATCATAGTTTTGTAAATTGCGAGTTAGCGCATCTAAAGTGTGCTTTAATCTAGTTAAGAACCAACGGTTAGCTAAAAGACTAGGTTCACACTCTTCTGGAACTTCACTGCCTAAATGCATGAGTGCAAAACGAGAAGCATTCCAGATCTTATTCATAAAATTACGGCTTGCTTCTACCTTATCTTGGTGAAAACGCATGTCGTTTCCTGGCGCTACACCATTAACTAAAGTGTAGCGTAGAGCATCTGCGCCATAATCCGCAATAATCTCTAGCGGGTCAATACCATTTCCTAATGATTTACTCATCTTGCGTCCTAGATGATCTCTTACTAGACCATGGATACAGACATCATGGAAAGGAATTTCACCCATAAACTCGATACCCATAAAGATCATACGAGCTACCCAGAAGTAGATGATATCAAAACCAGTTACTAATACTGAGGTAGGGTAGAAGTAGTTAAGTTCTTTAGTTTGTTCAGGCCAACCCATAGTAGAAAAAGGCCAAAGTGCAGAGCTGAACCAGGTATCTAGTACATCTGGATCTTGATGTAATTTGGTCGAATTACATTTTGGGCACTTAGTTGGTTCTTCTCTTGCTACAATTACTTCACCACAATCATCACAATACCAAACTGGTATGCGATGTCCCCACCATAATTGTCTACTAATACACCAATCGCGCACATTCTCTACCCAACTAAGATAGAGCTTGGAAAAACGATCAGGATAAAACTTAATACGTCCCTCTTTAACAGCTGCAATAGCTGGTTCAGCCAAAGGTTTCATCTTAACAAACCATTGTTTACTGACAAGAGGCTCAATAATAGTATTACACCGGTAGCAGGTGCTTACAGCATGTTGGCAGTCCTCTGTTTTTACTAAGAAGCCACCTTCTGCTAATTCCTTAACAATAGCCTCACGTGCTTCATACCGATCCATACCAGCATATTTACCAGCGTTTTCGGTCATTTTAGCGTTAAAACCAATTACAGTCTCAATAGGTAGAGAGTGTCTTTGCCCTACTTCAAAGTCATTAGGATCATGGCCCGGAGTGATCTTAACCATACCTGTTCCAAACTCTGGATCAACATATTCGTCAGCAACAATAGGAATATGTCTTCCCACTAGGGGTAGTATTACTTCTTTGCCAATTATACTTTGATATCTTTCATCATCGGGATGTACAGCTATAGCAGTATCGCCCAGCATAGTCTCTGGTCTAGTTGTAGCAATGGTAATATAACCAGAACCATCAGCAAAAGGATAGCGAATATGCCAAAAATGGCCCTGCATATCTGTGTGTTCAACTTCTACATCAGATAAAGCTGTCTGGCATCTTGGGCACCAGTTGATAATGTAGTCACCTTGATAGATAAGACCTTTTTCATAGAGGCGCACAAAAACTTCTCGTACCGCCTGAGAGCAACCTTCGTCCATAGTAAAACGTTCTCTATCCCAATCACAAGATGCACCAAGCTTTTTTAATTGGTTAATAATTGTACTGCCATATTTTTCCTTCCAAGCCCAAACTCTTTTTAAAAACTCATCTCTACCTAAATCGTGCCTTGTAATACCTTCTTGTTCCCTTAACATCTGCTCCACTTTAATTTGAGTAGCTATACCAGCATGGTCTGTACCAGGAATCCAAGTAGTATTTTTACCGTTCATACGGTTAAAGCGGACTAAAATATCTTGCATTGTATTATCTAAGGCATGACCAATATGAAGATTAGCTGTTACATTAGGGGGAGGAATGACCACAGAAAAAGGTTCATGTTTAGCATCTGGTTCGCCGTGAAAATATTTGTTCTCTAGCCAATACCTATACCAGCGGTCTTCCACTTCTTTGGGATCGTATACCGTTGGTAAATGTTTTTCGCACATTTTATTACCTCCCAAATTTTATCGATCAAAAAAGGTCCTCTCGTCTAAGGACGGAGGACCGCGGTACCACCTTAATTCTTCCTCTTAGGAAGCTCTTTGATGCTTTAACGGGCATTAACCGTTGTCGGCTACTTCTTCACCGACAAAGCTCCGAGGCGACCTTCGCTGACAACTCACAGTGGCCTTCCACCAATAGCCACCTCTCTTTTAGAGAGTTTTTCAGCTACTCCTCCTCATCTTCGCCATCTGATGATATTATATGTTACCTTATGTACTAAGGAAAGTCAATTAATGCTGAGACTAAAAACTCCTTTACCTAACTTGTAAACCTTATTTCAACCCCTAAAGTATATTAAGGTAGCAATAACTCTTACAAAGTAGCAATTACCTTTTTAGTTGACCTTTTGGCTTTTATGGACTTCTTTAAGTTAAAGATTTGCTAGCTTCCTCTTATCTTTGTTAGTTATAATATCAGCCCGTCTTTTTTTACGGGCTGGTATTAGTCGTTTAGTAACTGGCCGTTTACAAATAAATACCTCGCTAATTTATAAGGAGCTCTAAAATATTGATCTATATTGTAGTTTAAAAGAGCGGGATGTGTTCTGGTTGATTTCCCATTAACATCAATTATTTGAAATTCTCCTGTTTCGGTTATAACTACATCAAAAGACAGCTCTACAAACAAGCCATAGTGATTTTTAATAATATCGATAGCATTTATTATTACCTCTTTAAGTCTTGTTATCGTAGATGAATCAATAACTTTTTCCCCTGGTAACAACCTTCGGGGGGTGCTTGTAAAAAGGAAATCATACTTAGATAATCTAACGCCAATAAAAACAACTCTGGGGAAGGGATCTATAAGTGTATGCACTCTGATATCAAAAGGCTGGCCTTGATATTTTTGCGAGATAAGACCTTCTTGGAGTAAATAATTCGCTGTAGATAAATCATGTAGTAGTTTTATTAATTGCTCACGGTTACAAAACTCAAAGGTTCCATCAGAGCCATTAAATATTTGAAAGCCATCTTTTAGTTTCCTTACCACAAAAATGCCTTTGCCAAATGCACCTCGGTCTGGTTTTAGGTAAAAAAGCAAGTAGTTATCAAGGTAATCAGGGAGGTAACCAGAGTGAAACTCTGGTACCTCCACATTGTTTTTTTGTAGTAAATTAGCTAAATCAATTTTGGCAAATTGAGTCACAGCATTATAAAAAATAGATTGAGGTAGGTTATTCTTGACCGTATCTGTAGAGGGGTAGGTTCTGTCAAAGATATAGCTTGGCTTAGGCAGTTCGAGGTGCAACCACTGATTCTTGTCGGGGAGATAACCCCAAAATTGTTTATTGTAAACAGCTTCCTCGTCAAAGACAAATAAGATCCCTTCATAAGTTTGAACAAAATAGTGTTTAAATCTAGCTACAGTCTTACTATCTACACCACGTGCCATAAAACCTAAAACTGGACCTATACTAAGATCTGTATTATCTCTTTTTACTAAAACTGTTTGCGATATTGGTAGGTGGAATTTACTAAGAATTATCTTCCCCGTTCTAATATTTCTCTTGGCGTCTATAGTCTCTACACCCAAATTGATTTTAAAATTTCTAGGTAGAGTTGCTAAAAATGCACTATTAACTTCAATATAGTCTTTTACCCAGCTACCCCTTATTATCTGCATCTTAAGCGCTTATAAAATACGTTGCTGATATTGTACCCGTAGAACCAGATTGAGCATCGAGAGTAATAACAAGATTTTCACCTATTGGACCCCTTAAGGGACTAAAAAACACTCTACTTATAAAAGGCTCATCTTCTGTGAACTCTTCCCACAACACTGTTCCACCTGCTGTTTGAATTCTCAAGTGTTTTCTTTTATTCTGTGCTGGCTCAAGACTTGCCCAGACTTGAGTGATGTGTACTCTTGTCCCTGCTGGTATCTCAGCATCTGGAATAAATAAACCGGTAATTTCGCCATTGTCCCCAGTGGCAGTTTTTCCATCACTTACTGAGCAGCACCTTAACGGTATTCCCATTTGCTTTCCCTCCCTTCAGCTACATATTATGTTTTCTTCACAAGCTATTTACAGTCTACAAGAATCAAAAACGAAACTGCTTTTTAACATAAGTAGCTTCGTATACATAGAGAGTAGCTTGGGCCATAGCATCAAGGGAAAACAACTTTTCCGCTAACAGTCTCGCTGTTTTTTGGCATGAAATTAAATAACTTTCGTCTTTTAATAACTTAAGTTCTTTTAAAATAGTATTTTTATCAGGTTCAACTCCAGTGAAACCACTAAGATCAAGATCATTTAAGTTAAATTCAGTTGAATTTATTATACCCCCATACATTCTTCCTAAAATAAAGCAAGCTAAAGATGAAGCCATTCCTTCTCTAAGCGATCTACCTACTGCAAAAATAATGTCCATCTCTTGCAGTAGAGGAGCAACATCTTCGATCCAACCCAAAAATTTAACTGGGCTATTAACTTCAATTTGCTTATCCGAAGCTACATATAGTTCCATCCCTGCTTCATTTACTGCTTCAGCTAATGTTTTTAAACCTAGTTCCTTACTCGGAGTTAACCGACTTAAGTAAAGAACTTTATAGGGATTATTTATTTTTTTTGGTGGCTGAAACCTACTTAGATCTACCCCGTTAGTTATGACAACGGTTTTATTAACTACGCTTGGCGGTAACTCATCTTTAGTACGTCTGCCAACAGCAATCAAAGCATCCGCCTTACTTAGAAGATTATCATTTTTAAAACCAATACCATGGATTGTAAAAACCACCGCTTTTTTGTATCTTTCACTCCATTTTAGAGCTAACTCAAAAGTCCAAGAAGAATGGGCATGAAAAATATCTACAGAAGGTAGATGACTGACAATATTCGCTTGAGTATAGATCGGTATTTTATATTTCTTTAGTCTATCTGCAACTTCTTTAGCTAAAGCGAGATATTGTTTTTGTCCTATAAGCAGAAAAGAGACACTAACTCCTAGTCTCTTTAATCCAATCGCTAAATCAACCATATGTGAGGTTTGCCCACCTTGAAGTAATACTGTCATGAGTAGTACATGCATATACCTTCACCTCAATAAAGGTTATGCATGTGGGGTATGAAAAGCTATTCGAAATAAGTTAGTTATCTCGGGGTACATGCACAATTTGAACTAATCGATATAGATATTTGTTTTTTAAGGTAGGTATAAAAAAAGCTTAAAGCGCTGTTAAGCACGGCTTTACGCTTTTATCACATTACCCCTGCTAAGGAATTGAGCAAATAACCTATTAAATAAGCTACAGATGCTGATAAACCTCCAGTAATTAGCATCTCTAAGCCACCTTTGTACCATTTAACACCTGTTATTGCTTGACGCATAGCACCAATTATAAAGAGTGTGATAGCTGTAATAATTGAGGCGAAGAGAAACATATGTGACCTAAATTGGGGAATTACTGAAGCTAATACATAAGCCAGTAGTGGCATAAAACCAGCTATGGCAAAAGAAACAAAAGTGACTATAGCACTTTTTAGTGGCGATTCTTCTTCAGCATCTAAAATACCTAATTCTTCGTGCATCATTGTCGAGATCCAGAGCTCTTTATCAGAAGTTATAATATCTAGCAATGTATCCAGTTGTTCGCCTTCCAAACCTTTTTTTCTATAAATCTCTTCTAACTCAACGCGTTCTCCTTCTGGATTGATCTCAACTTCCCAAGCTTCCCGTTCTCGCTCACTTTTAATATATTCTCGTTCAGACTTTTGCGAAATGTAGTCACCAACAGCCATTGAAAAACCATCAGCAAAAAGATTAGCAAAACCTAAAATCAAAACAATTCCTGGCGAAAGATCAGCTCCTACAACACCAGCTACAATAGCAAATGTAGTTACAATACCATCACTTGCACCAAAAACTGCTGGAGCTAAATATTTTCCTTGTTCTGTTTTGTGCCAAGCCTCAGAACTTATTTTCTCTTTATCATGAGCTTGCTTTTGCCATTCAAGATCTTTTTTTGTAAATGCTTTTTGAGCTTCTTTTACTCTCTCCGATCTTTTTATCACGTTAATTACTCCTTCTAAAACTCTCACTCTTTGTATTAGATTTCCCCTAATACCTTTAGAGCTACTTCAAGAGCTGCAATTCCTTCTTTACCACCAACTAGTGGTTCTTTATCTTCTACTACCGCATCGTAAAAAGATTTTATTTCGTCGTAAAACATATCATTAAGTTTATAAGTAAAAAACTTTTTCTCACCATCTTTACCAATAAAGGTAATAATCCCTTCTTGGTCTTTGTTACAGGCAAATGATCCATGGCATCCGTATAAAAGAGTCCCTTCAGAGCCAAAATAATCTTCTAAATGGCCACCATAAGAATGCAATGGAAGAGCCCAAGACCAGTTCATCTGTAAAATATGACCTTTTCGTATTCGATAGCTATAGCACCTGTGTCAAAAGCATCTCCTTTCTTGCCTACAACTAAAAGATCTGATTTTATTGATTTGACCTGGCCAAACATTAAGTTGCCAAAATCATAGTTATGGATGGCTCCATCTAAAAAAGGGCCAGCTCCTAAATCTCTTTGGAAAAACCAGGTAGTTGGTGCGCCATGGTTAGCTGAACAAGAGCGCCAAATCACTTTTTCACCTAAAATGCCACTTTGAACCAGTTCCATCATTTTCAACCAATCATTGGAAAACCTACGAACGAATCCTAACTGTAGTTTTACCTTGCACTCTTTAGCAACTTCATACATCTCTAGGGCGTCTTTTAATTTTCTGGTCATTGGTTTTTCACAAAATACATCCTTGCCTGCTCTAGCTGCTTTTATGACCGCATCTCTATGCAGATAAGTTGGTAAACATACATCAATAATATCAATATCATCTCTAGCAATCACTGAGTTATAATCTGTTGATATCTCATCTATATTGTACTCTTTTTGTCTAGCTAATGCTCGGTTTTTAGCGATATCAACTACACAAACCACTTTACAACCAGGTATTTTCTGCCAACTTTCGAGATGCCAAGGACTTATTTGCCCACAACCAAGAATAGCAACTCGCAAACCTAGCCACCTCCCAAAGTATCCGCCTTAATCCATTCATTAAACAATAAAAACATTATTCCTTTCGCTGGAGTAAATGTTTTGCAGATTTCCCTAAAGTAAATTAAAAATGCAGAGTATGTTTTTTTAGGTCTTGTAAAAACTAGAACTAGACAGATTGTCTTTATGAGAAAGGAAGAAATTTAAATGAAAGCTACAGGTATAGTACGTCGAATAGATGATCTTGGTCGCGTAGTTGTACCTAAAGAACTACGAGATTCTTTAAAAATTGGTGAAGGTGACACCATTGAGATATTTACTGATGAAGATGGTGAAATTGTCTTAAAGAAATATTCGCCTATGGCTGAACTTAGCGATATCATGGAAAGCTATGCTAAAACCCTTAGTAACGCTACTAATACTGGTGTAATAATTACTGACAAAGATTTTGTTGTTGCTAGTAGTAATCTTGATATCGATCTACTTGATCGCCCTGTAGGTGACCGGATAAAACAGGTCTTTGAAGAAAGAAAATTGATCTCTTTCCATAGTAACGCTCCTAGCGAAGTTGTTGAGCATCCTAGCTTTGATGAAACTAACTTTAATCAGTTTGTCATCACTCCTGTTATTTCTCCAGCAGGTGATCTTCTTGGTACTGTTGTCTTAGCTTCTTCAGAAGATATGTCTAATTTCGAAGCCAAAATTGCCGAAACAGCAGCTAGTTTCATTGCTAAGCAGGTTGAAGTTGATTAAAAACCGTCTAGTATTACCCAGACAAAAAAGAGCGGTTATTTTGAACCGCTCCTTTTGCGATCAGCCATGGCAATGATTTGAATATCCAACCAAAGTCATTATTGATACTTATATAGTCCGAAATAGCATAGGGTTAGTTATGATAGCCGATTAATGTTAGACAATTTCGTTTTGATAATTGAACAAATCTTTATATTTACCAGTGTTCTCATAACTCTTGAGCTACCGTTGGTATAGCAGCTACAACTTCTCCAAACTTAATCTGATCTTCAACCTTATAGATCACATTCTGTATAAATGCCTGTTTTTATTTTTATTGTATAGGGAGAACCGTTAGATCGACATCAATAAAAGATGTTGATCTTTTTTTGCAGAATCTAGTATAGAAGAAGTTATCCTACTCAGCATAATTACTTTCCCTGATAGGCTTTACGCAGTAGTTAAAAGAGCTCGGCCCCAAGTCTAGTTTTTACTTGTTAACTTTTTTAATATGTGATATTCTATAAGCTGTTATTTATCGAACATATGTTCGCTGATAATCATTTTAGGAGGTCCTTAAATGAATCAAGTAATTGAGCGAGTAGAAGCAAGATTAAAAGATAACAATTTAGTTTTCGCTAAAAAGCCTATTATAGTAGGTGGTATGTCTATGGAATATTATGGTCTGAGAAAATCAGGCGCAGATATTGATTTAGTAATATCTAATGAAGATTATCTTAGTCTTGTTAAAAAGTATCCCGATCAGCAAAAAGATATATATGGAGACTTAGGTGTGGTAGTTAGCGAATTTGAAATTTGGCGAAGCATTGCTCTCTTAGATTACAATTTTTTCCTTAAAGATGCTGTTGAAGAAGGAAACTTTTTTGTGGTGTCTTTGAACAGACTTTTGTTGATGCGTGTGTGTGCTATGGATGTTGAGAAATATAAAAAAGATCTAATCCTGATGAAAGAATATTATTATAATAATTTTCGCAATCAGGAATTTTTAAAAGAAGCCGAAGTCCATATTAAATCCTATAAGAAATCAGGAGGTATCATATTCGGTGGTAAATATCTAGATGAATAAATGAGCTATGTTATTGCCCTAGCATTTATTAAGAAAATCCAATCTAACAATGGAGTTTTCAACTAGATCATATACTCTCTTCTCTTTTTAGGAAGGGGAGAAACTTTGCTAATCTAGAGTTGGCTTTTTAGTTATTGGAACTTTAATCGCTTGTAATAAACGGAAATTCAAATAAAAAGCCCAAAATGCCATTAGTACAAAACTCCCTACCTTAGTTATAAGAACCGGGATGGGAACATTAATACCTGCAGCTCGTTGAAATATTGTTTGTAAGGGAAGCATAACTCCAATAACTAGACATAGCGTAAGTAACATCGCCAATAAAACATAACCCATACCCTTTTTCTTTTTTAGTAGAAAAAAGGTAATTAAGGCTAAGGGACTAATAAGTCCCATATCTAAAACATAGGTAATCTCTGTAGTATAAACCTCAATCAATGATAAGGAACGTTTAGCTATCAAAGCACTAATAATATCAGGTAACCAAGCAACAAATAGAGCTACACTAGTAAGAATTAAAAAAGTATAGATTGAAGTATAAGGCAGGTTCTGATCTATAACGTTTTCTAATTCTTGGTAGTCTATACTAATCAAAGCCATGATCAACGAAAAAAATGTAGTAGAAAAAAGAGCAATATATAGCAGATGCAACGAATTATAAGTTACACCAAGAGCGATACTGGCAGCATAATAGGTAAATACTGCTAATAACGAGGTTAAATAGATTCTTTGTTTTATGGTCTGCTTTTTAATATCATTTACTAGTGCCAAGAATAAAAGAGGAACAACGATAAAGAGAATGGTAAAATCCGAACCTCTAAAGATCGGTGCCCGGAAATGTGAATCGTGGGCATAAAGCCCATCTCCATAAATAAGTACTTCATCTCCATATTGATTTAATACTTTATATGGTGTTCCACCTGTTTTGTAAAACACACCCGTAGCTGTGATAATTATGCTAAGCATTAAGATGAGAAAAGTGCAACAATAAAGAGCCGTCTTATTATAACTTTTCATTTATTTATCTCCGTTTCTCGTTTAATTAAAAGCATAGGCTAATACAATAATCGACTTTATTGGCAACTAAGTAGCCCCTATTAAGAAATTCATCCTATTAATTAACACCTAATAAACAACAATTAACATATTAGCCTTGTTTAGCATATTTACATCTCTATGAAAAAACTCCTTGATTACCTTGCAACCTTTTTAAGGCTAAATCACAGATTTAGGTTAGATATTAATAATCCAATATGATATTACTATGGGTCTAAATAACATTCAAACTCCTTACAGCCATAATTAACAAATAGCCTCTCTGTAAAAATACCCCCTACAGTAAACAGTTTTCGTTTAGGCTGTTTACCATAGGGGGCATATTACTTCGATACTCTCAATCTTACCTTAATGCGTTATCCAATACTTCGTCCATATGGGAAACGGGTATAATAGTCAAACCTTTTAAAATCTCCTTAGGAATTTCCTTAAGATCTTTGGCATTATCTTGGGGTATGAGTACTGTCTTTATACCAGCACGTTGAGCTCCTAAAAGTTTTTCTTTAAGCCCGCCAATAGGCAATACTCTTCCTCTTAAGGTAATCTCACCTGTCATAGCTACATCCCATCTTACTGGTTTGCTAGTTAAAGCTGAGATTAACGCTGTTGCCATGGTAATCCCCGCCGAAGGACCTTCTTTAGGTATTGCTCCTTCAGGCACATGGATATGAATATCATTTGTCTCATAAAAGTCTTTAGCTAAATCAAATTCTGTAGCCCGAGAGCGCAGGTAACTAAGACCAGCTTGAGCTGATTCTTTCATTACATCGCCAAGTTTTCCTGTCAAAGTAAGATGGCCTTTGCCTGGTACAACACTTGCCTCGATAGAGATAATGTCGCCTCCTACAGGAGTCCATACCAGTCCAGTTGCTACACCTATTTTATCTTCAGTGTCAGCTAATCCATATTTGTAGTGAGGTACCCCAAGGTACTTCTGGATATTACTAGCGCTAATTTTGATCTGGTGATGTTTACCGGCAACAATTTCTTTAGCCGCTTTCCTATATAAACCAGCTAAATTTCGCTCTAAGTTACGCACTCCAGCTTCTCTAGTATACTCTCTAATAATTGCTTGAACAGCAGTTTTAGATACTACAACATTTTCATCTTTTAGTCCATGTGCTTCTAGTTGCTTTGGCATCAAATGCCTTAATGCGATCTCCATCTTCTCTGGTTCTGTGTACCCTGGAATAGTAATTAACTCCATACGATCAAGAAGTGGTTGAGGAATATTTTCTGCATTATTCGCTGTCGTAATAAACATTACACGCGAAAGATCGAACGGAACTTCGAGAAAATGGTCTTGGAAAGAATTATTTTGTTCAGGATCTAATACCTCAAGTAAAGCAGAAGCCGGATCACCTCTAAAGTCAGAAGACATCTTATCAACTTCGTCGAGAAGAAGCACTGGATTTTTTGATTTAGCATCTCGCATAGATTGAATAATCTTGCCTGGCAATGCTCCTACATAAGTTCTTCTGTGACCTCTTATCTCAGCTTCATCACGAACGCCACCTAAAGAAAAGCGGACAAACTTGCGATTAAGGGCTGTAGCTACTGACTTGGCTAATGAAGTCTTACCTACACCAGGGGGACCCACTAAACACAAAATAGGTCCTTTCATACTTTTTGTGAGTTTTCTCACAGCCAAAAACTCAAGTATTCTCTCTTTAACCTTTTCTAACCCATAATGCTCTTCGTTTAGTATTTCCTCTGCTTTCATGATGTCTATATTATCTTTAGTTTCGGTTTTCCAAGGTAAAGAGATCAACCAATCGAGGTAATTACGTACAACAACAGCTTCGGCAGTTCCTGGTGGCATCTTCTCTAAACGCGAAACTTCTTTTAAAGCTTTTTCTTTAGTAGCTGCATTTAATCCAAGTTTTTCAATCTTTTCTCGGTAATCGTCTATTTCTTGAGCCTTTTCATCTTCCTCACCTAGTTCTTGTCTAATAGCTCGGAGTTGTTCTCTAAGATAGTAATCTCTTTGACTCTTGTCCATCTGACGCCTAACTCTATTTGAGATGTTTTTCTCTAGTTCGAGAATTTCCATCTCATGGGAGAGAGTAACGGTTAGGATTTCTAATCTTTTTTTGCCATTTAAGATCTCAAGAAGGCGCTGCTTGTCCTCCATACGAATTGACAATTGGGCAGAGATATTATCGGCAAGTTTTCCCGGTTCGGTAATATCTTCTAAAGAGGCAACAACCTCTAGAGGAAGCTTTTTGGATAATTTAACATATTTCTCAAAAAGGTTAATTGTCGTCCGCATTAAAGCTTCTGTTTCCTTGTCTATTGTCTCATCTGTGTAGATTATATTAGCTTGCGCTATATAGTAGGGATCTTCCTGCAGCATTTTCTCAATTTTAACTCTCGACAGTCCCTCAACTAGAATGCGAATATGGCCTTCTGGAAGTTTTAGAAGCTGTTTAATTTCCACTAGAGTGCCAATGTCATATATGTCATCAACCTCAGGTTCCTTAACTTTTGCTTCTTTTTGTGCAGCTAAGATCAGTATCCGGTCTTCGACCATCGCTTGCTCTAATGCGCTGATCGATTTCTCTCTACCGACCTCTAAAGGTGTTACCATACCCGGATAAACCAACATGCCTCTAAGTGGCATGAGTGGCCAAGTTTCTCTAAGGGCGGTTAAGGGACTATCCATATCAATATTATTTTTAGGTTGCAACTCATTTTGCATTACCGCCACCTCCATCATTTGCTATGGATTATTTACCCGTTTACACTAGTAATCAAACTGTTTGTATAAACTAGAGGTGCATTTCTTAAAAATACATCTTCTAGCATCTCATTGACATGCAAAATCGGTATTACTTCTAAGGAATATGTTGCATAGTAACTTTGGTAGTTTGCCTTAGGTATATAAACCTTTTTTACGCCTGCTCTAATTGCAGCATCTATCTTAGCTGTAACACCACCTACTGGCCGCACATTCCCCCTCACACCCACTTCGCCTGTAAAAGCTATCTGGTTATCTATAGGAATCTCTTTAATAGCCGAATAGAGTAAAGCTGTAAGTGCTAGTCCAGCAGAAGGACCATCAACAGGCACCCCACCAGGAAAATTAATGTGTATGTGGTATTTGGAAAGCTCTAAATTAAGCACCGAACCTAAAACCGTCAGTACATTTTCTAAAGAGGCTCTAGCCATACTTTTTCTGCGTAGCTTTTGGCCATAGTGTTCACCGAACTCTTCTTCTTCCACTATACCTGTGACAATTAACTTACCTTCGCCTTTTTCTACTGGATAAACTCTAGCTTCAATGTCCATAATCTGGCCTAAATGAGGTCCATAAATAGCTAATCCATTTACTGCACCAACCAACTTTTCATTGGTAACAGCAAATATTGGCCGTGGAGAGTAATGACCAGAGCTAACTACCCATTCCATGTCTTCTTGACTAATCCTGTTTCTTCGCTCACTTAAAACAAGCCCTTCAGCAATCTGTACCATATTAACAGCATCACGACCACTATAAGCATGTTGTTCGACAATATCAAGGATATTTTCATCATAGGCTGCGCCTATTTTTTTCAAAGCATTTTGGGAAATAATCCGGATCTCTCTTTCGGTGAGTCCCCTAAAGAAGATCTCTATACAACGAGAGCGAAGAGCTGGTGGTAGTTCGTCTGGACTTCTTGTAGTTGCTCCAACCAGTCGAAAATCAGCTGGTAAGCCATTTTTAAAAATATCATGGATATGCTCGGGAATACTTTTATTATCAGGAGAGTAATAAGCACTCTCTAAATAAACCTTACGATCTTCGAGAACTTTCAACAAGCGGTTCATTTGAATGGGATGTAGTTCGCCAATCTCATCGAGGAAAAGAATGCCACCATGCGCTTTAGTTACTGCACCTGGTTTTGGTTGTGGAACACCAGCAATTCCTAATGGTCCTGCTCCTTGGTAGATAGGATCATGTACTGATCCCATTAATGGATCAGCTATACCTCGATCATCAAAACGAGCTGTTGTAGCATCAATTTCTAAAAAAACAGCATCTGGTCTAAACGGCGTATTAGGCGATCTTTTGGCTTCTTCTAATACTACTCTAGCTGCTGCTGTTTTACCAACCCCTGGTGGTCCATAAATAATTACATGCTGAGGATTAGGGCCAAATAGCGCTGCTCTTAATGCCCTCAAACCATCTTCTTGACCAACAATATCACGAAAATTAGTAGGCCTTGTTTTTTCTGCAAGTGGTTCGGATAAGGAAATAGCTCGAAGCTGTCTTAATTTATCCATCTCTTTTTGGCTTTCTTTTTCGACAGCGGTTTTAGTTCCCTGTTGATTTTTTAATAGATTCCAAAAGTAGATACCTATCACTATGGAAAAGAGCATACTTAAAATGACTAATAGTTGAACAAAGGCATTCATAGGCAAGCCTCCTTATACTAACTGCTTTGTTAGTATATCCACGGCTTTAGCCTTTAACCTATCGAAAACTTTTCTTTACAACTTAATACAAAAAAGGAGCTCCCGATGGGGGGAGCTCCTCAAAACTCAAGCAGTTTCTTCTTTGTGGCTTTTTGCCACAAGCGGCAAGGAGCCGTTTTGAACCACTTCTTCAGTAATTCTCACAGTTTTAATACTATTCTCAGATGGTACTTCAAACATAACTTCTAGCATCATCTCTTCGAGAATAGCTCTTAAACCTCTAGCTCCTGTTTTTCTCTCCACAGCTTTCTTAGCTATTGCTAAGAGAGCGTCGTCTTCAAACTGGAGTTTAACATCATCTAGTTCAAGGAGCTTCTGATATTGACGTACCAAAGCATTCTTTGGCTCAGTCAAAATGCGTATTAGAGCTTTTTCATCTAGAGGCTCTAGTGTACAAAGGATTGGCACACGACCAACAAACTCAGGAATCATACCAAATTTAAGTAGATCCTCTGGCATTACCTGTTTGAGAATATCGCCGATAGCTTTTTCTTCGGTACTTTTCACTGTAGCCCCAAATCCTAAGCCACGTTTACCTGTACGTTTCTCGATAATTTTTTCTAAACCATCGAAAGCACCACCACAAATAAACAGGATGTTCGTTGTGTCTATTTGAATAAATTCCTGGTGTGGATGTTTACGTCCACCTTGAGGTGGTACATTGGCAACAGTGCCTTCTAAGATTTTGAGTAAAGCTTGTTGCACACCTTCACCAGAAACATCTCTAGTAATCGAAGGGTTATCTGATTTTCGAGCTATTTTGTCAATCTCGTCGATATAAACAATACCATGTTCGGCACGTTCGATATCGTAGTCTGCTGCCTGAATTAATCTCAGTAAGATGTTCTCAACATCTTCACCAACATAACCAGCTTCGGTTAAAGTGGTGGCATCAGCTATTGCAAAAGGAACATTTAGGATCTTAGCTAAGGTTTGAGCTAAAAGAGTTTTACCAGAACCTGTCGGTCCTAAAAGTAAAATATTACTCTTTTGTAGTTCAACATCGTCGTTTCTAGCTGAGTAGTTAATACGTTTATAGTGGTTATAAACTGCTACAGCTAAAATACGCTTAGCCTGTTCTTGGCCAATGACATAATCATCGAGAATTTCTTTGATTTCTTTAGGTTTAGGAATAGATTCAAGATCTGTTTCCATTTCATCCGTAAATTCTTCTTCGATGATCTCATTACATAGCTCGATACACTCATTACAGATATATACTCCTGGACCTGCAATGAGTTTTTTTACTTGTTCCTGAGTCTTGCCACAAAAATTACATTTAGGCAGACTTTTATCGTCGTTATACTTGGGCACGGTCTCTCACCCCACTGTCTCCAGTTTCGGCGACCAAAAGGAAGTTATTACTTAGTTTCAGTCTCAAACTCTTCTTCCTCAACTGAAGCATTATCCACCAAAAACCGGAGTGTCTTTTCGGTTAGTATGTCATGTCTTAGGTCTTCTACGCGATTATTATTTTCATAATACTCGCGAATCATTTCTTTACTTACCTGGTAACCAGCTGCTAACTCTTCAAACTTAGCGTCAAGTTCTTCGTCAGCGACTGTGATATTTTCAAGTTTAGCAACATCTCTTAAGATAAAGAAGTTTTTGACTGCTTGTAAAGCTTTGGGTTCAAAATCTTTTTTAATTTCATCAACAGTTTTACCAGAGTGCTCCAAATAGGTTTCCCAACTAATGCCTTGATATTCAACTCTAGCTTTAAAATCTGTAACCATACTGTCGATTTGCATTTCAATCATAGAAGGAGGAACGTCAAACTCGGTTTGGTCAGCGATTATATTAAGAATACTATTCTCTAAATCATAAGTTGCTGCATTTTCAGCTTGTTTTTCCAAATCACTTCTAACCTGATCCTTAAACTCAGCTAAGGTCTCTTTGCCAAGATCTTTAGCGAATTCATCATCCAGTTCAGGGAGTTCTTCTTTTTTGATCTCTTTAACAGTTACCTTAAAAACTGCTGGTTTGCCTGCCAAAGACTCCTGGTGATAATCTTCCGGGAAATTTACATGAACTTCTCCAGCCTCACCAATCTTTTTCCCAATCATCTGATCTTCGAAACCTGGAATAAAACTATTGCTACCAATTTTCAAGGTATAGTTTTCGGCTGCGCCACCTTCAAAGGGTTCATCATTAATAAAACCTTTGAAATCGAACAGGATATAGTCGCCGTTTTCCACGGTATCTCTATCTTCAATAGCAACCAACTGAGCTTGACGTTTGCGAGTATTTTCCACAAACTCGTCAACCTCGGTGTCGCTTATTTTGCGAATCTTTTTGACTGCTTTAACACCTTTATATTCTGGTAGGTTAATCTCTGGCATAACCTCCACAGTCAAGGTATATATAAAATCTTCATGCTCATTAACTTGCTCTACATCAAATTGAGGATCTCCTATTGGCTGAATATTGTTATCCTTCATAGCTTGAGCTTGTGTCATATAAATAGAAAGTGACGCAGCTTCGCTTAAAAGGTAGGATTCACCTAATCTAGAAATAATAATCGGTTTTGGCGCATGGCCTTTTCTAAATCCGGGAAAGTTGTGCTCACGAGCAGCCCGCTTAATAGCTTCTGCATAATTCTTATCAAAATCTTGAGCAGGGATAGTGACTTTGAGGGTTACCCTGCCACCCTCCTTTTTCTCAATAAGGCTATTCAACACTAAGTCCTCCCTTAAAACTAACCATATAATGCCATAACCGGCAGATAATTTAGATACTCTAGCTAAAAAAAACACTCGGTAAAAGCCGAGAGCAAAATATGTTATGGTGCGGACGGGGGGATTTGAACCCCCACGGAGGTCGTCCACTAGATCCTAAGTCTAGCGCGTCTGCCAATTCCGCCACGTCCGCGAGCTCTAATAATTTTGTAGAACAACTGCCAAAGCAATCGTATCTACATGACTTAACAAAGTGATTATAAACCAGTAAGTAGAGTTAGGTCAAGTGTTTGAGCGAAAAAAGTATTTTATTTTACCAATAACCTGTCATTTTCGAGTAGTTCTCGCAGCATACGCGCGGATCTAACAGCGCCTGCATTATAATGATTATTAAACGCCACATAAGTTTTTTTAAAACTTTTATTTAAAAACTCTAATCTTGGTAACCATTCTGCAAGTTCTTTAGGAGAATATTCATAAGTGTACCTTTCATGTGCAGCTTCGCCTTGCCACCATTTAGACGAATTACGGCCATGGAAACGTACATATCCAATTGTACCAGTATTTAAGACCATTGGAGGTAGAAGACCTTTTAAGACAGGTTCGTCAACAGCAGCAATATTTAAATTCTCTTTTTTTATAAATTCTAATGATTCTAAGTTAGCCCAGCTGTCATGTCTAAATTCATAAACAACATTATAACCTATAAAATGATCCCTAAGTCTTATTAAGTAATCTTGATTTTCGGGTGTGTTTTTAAAACTATAAGGAAATTGTGCCAATAGGGCAATTAGTTTACTTTGAAAACCTTGCAAGGCTTCACGAAAATGTGGTTCATATTCTCTGTCATGAGTAAAGCTTTGATGTAATTTTACCGCAAACTGAAAATCGTCAGGTACTTTCTTTTCCATATTAGCTAAATTGGTAGCTGTTGGTATTCGGTAAAATGTATAGTTAAGTTCCAAGAAGTTAAATTCCTGGCTATAATAAATCAATTCTCCTCCTTTTTTAAGGTCATTAGGATAATATGTTCCCTGCCAATCCTTATATGAGTAGCCTGATGTCCCAAGATAGAGCATAGCATCTTGCCACCCCTCATTACGCTAAGTTAATGGGGGGTCTAGCCCCCCATTTTAGCTAGTTAGTTGTTTACCTAAAAACCCGGCAGCTGTTTGCACTAAACGGCTCTCAAGCGAGCCAATTTTTTTATCATCTTTTGAAAATACCACAATAAAACCAGCGGTCGCGTCATTCGCTCTGATACATGCAGCTGCAGCTGATTCGGCATATATGCCCTCAACGATCATGCTTCTTTGATTTAGCGTTACCGCTCCGTCTACTTCTCTAATCCTGTAGACGATATCTTGAGCAAGTTCTTTACCAAGATATGTCTTTTTAGGCCCACCTGCTATAGCGACAACTTCATGTTCGTCGGCGACTATGGCAGTGTAACCTGTAGACTCAGCCAAAGAATCAGCATATTCTTGGGCAAAATATTCTACATCAGCTACAGGGGAATATTTTTTTAAAATGACTTCTCCATCTCTATCGACAAAGATCTCTAAGGGGTCGCCTTCCCTGATGCGGAGAGTCCTCCGTATCTCTTTGGGAATAACCACACGACCTAGATCATCGATTCTACGCACAATCCCCGTAGCTTTCACACGCTTTCCCTCCTTCCCCTCTATTTTCCCAAAAAGTAATAGATAATATGACAGGAAGGAAGGTTTTCTCTAAAAAAACAGAGAGTCACCTAATTATTGATGGAAATTTTAGCTTTACTCTTTAGATCTTGAATAATTGAATCTTTGACATTCTCGATAATATAATCGACATAGCTTTGACGTACCTTATCTTTTATCTCTGTAAATTGTGGCTTTTCGCCAGCACGGATCTCATCTACATAAACAAGATGCCAACCATATTCACTTTTCTTAGGAACTGAATACTCCCCTTGTTTAAGGGTAAAGGCGATTTCTGTAACACCAATCCAGTCATCTTCTCTACTCATCCAACCAATTCTGCCGCCTTCTTTATTGGTACTCGGATCTAAAGAATACTTATTAGCTACGCTAGCAAAACTTTCTCCCCGGATCAACTCTGAATAAGCTTTTTTAATACTATCTTCGGTATCAGTGAAGATATGACTAACTAAGCGTAGTTCTGGTGTGTTAAAGTCTTCTTTATGTTCTTCATAATAACTTAAAACCTCTGCATCGGTTATGGGATACTGAGCTAAAACAATCTTTTCTAAATAAAGATTGTATCGAATACTCTCTTTTAGATCAGCCTCAGTTATTTTGGCATCACCTAGGAACCTTTGATATAAATCATCGCCACCTAAAGATTCTTTTAAATCTAGGATTCTCTTAGTTATTTCATCTTCTTTAATTACTAGGCCATATTCTTTTGCTTGTTGTTCGACAAGCAACTCCTCAATAAAAGAATTTAACTGTTCTTTCTTATTACGTGCTAAAGCTCGTTCAGCAAGAGTGTCTTTGGTAATCTTTTGTCCATTTACTGTTGCTAATACTTCTGGTTGTTTCGCATCCCATAAAAAATAACCGATTAAAATATTAACTATCACTGACAGCACTAAAAGTGTAGTTAGGATAGCGATGCTTGGTTTTTTAGACATACACTATCTCCTTCCCAATATTCTTTTTTCTTATTTGACTATTTCGACCTACTAACTCCATATACCTTTGGCAGCATCTCTTGATGTTAAAAACTGTTGTAAAGAACACAATCTGTTAATTAGGAGATATATTGTCCAGAAATTCTTTTGCTCTAAATCGCTTCAAACGTTTGCCAGCATAGGGCTTTGGGATTAACAAAGCCTATTCAGTTCTTTTGTTTTAACAACTGCTAACTTCATGAATACCATGTTAGTATCCTAGCTAGAATCTCGTCAGTGAACTATAGCAAGGCTTAATAGTAGAAAGATAGCTTTTTTATAGCACCGAAGATAGTAAGAAAGGAATAGCTGCTGCTTTTTCTAGGTAAATTAATATAAAAGAAGTGTTGCCATGTCAAATACTGTTTCTACTTTTGTCCAGTCATTATTACTTGTTTTGGCCATCTCTTTAGATGCTTTTTTCGCTAGTATTGCTTATGGAAATAATAAAATAAAGATACCAACCCAATCTATTCTCATCATCAATACTATTTGTACTGGATTTCTCACCTTTTCACTTTTGCTAGGCTCTATTGCAAAAATAATAATACCTAAACCAGTTACCTCGCTACTCGGTTTTATTTTTTTGCTGTTTCTTGGTATCTACTACCTTTTTCAAAGTCTGGTTAAAAATTATTTGTTGAGCAATTCTGTTATGGATAAAAGAATTAACATTAAACTAGCAGACTTACGTTTTATCATCGATATTTATCTTGATGAAACTAAAGCTGATATAGATCAATCAAAAAATCTAAGTCCCCATGAATCTATTTTTTTAGCTGTGGCTTTATCATTAGACTCCTTAACAGTTGGCTTTAGTAGTAGTTTGGCTAGCGTTCATTATCTACAAGTAATCTTCTTGTCGCTAATATCTAATCAGTTAGCTATTTGGTTTGGTTTACTCTTAGGAAATAAATTTGCTAAAAGAGCCAAGATTGATCTGGCTTGGCTCTCTGGTTTACTTTTAATTGTTCTTGCTTTGATGCAACTTAGTAAAGTATAATTCTAACCAAGCCTTTTTTATAATTTTATGACCTTATTAGCCTGCCATCAAAACCAAATTGTAGCAGTAATTTTCAAAGTAATTACGCCTTGACAACAAGTTTTTTACCTTCATATGCTTTTGAAATCGAAATTAGTTTTACAAGTTAGGAATAAATTTTTTACATCATTTCCCTATTTACATGCTAGTTAATTCAAGCTATAATGCTAACTAATAGTAAAAAACGCTGATGGAGAAATTAATCTGCGAAGTACTCAAAGAGAGTTGCTACTTGGTGCAAAGCAACAGTCACTAGCAGAGGAAAGCCACTCCGGAGTTGCCTCTCTGAATTAGTAGTAAGAGAGTGCCGGCCTAATACAGGTCGTTAACCAAGAGTCTTTGAGACTTACTAAGATCTGCTTTGTGAAAAGTAGATGTATTTGGGTGGTAACACGAGCCATTCGTCCCATGTGACGAATGGCTTTTTTTTATAGTTATAAAAAGCTAGGAACAGATAAATTGGTCTTGTTCTCCCCATAGAGAAAAGCCGGTTGGTGCAAGGCTTTACAGAAAAGACCAAGTAGCCATCTGGGAGCTGCAGGACAGAAATTTCTTGCCGGTTTTCTCCGTTATAGAAAGCACATGTTGTGCACTGAGTTGACCTTCTTAGCAGAAGGTAAACAGAGTGGTACCGCGGTTAACCCCGTCTCTGAATTGAGGCGGGGATTTTTTATATTTATTGGGAGGTAATATTATGTGGCATGAACTACGGTCTAACCGGGCAATGAATTTACGAGCTTCTGATATCCGAGAAGCATTTAAATTATGTGAAGATCCAAGTGTTATCTCGTTTGCAGGAGGGTTCCCTTCACCAGCTTCTTTTCCCCAATTATCTAATACAGAACTGGCAAATCTCCTCGCAAGTCCCACTGCACTGCAATATGGTCCCACAGAAGGGCTTAGCGAGCTGCGAGATCTTATTGCAACTTATTTAGTTCAGAAAGATATTCCTACTAATCGTAACAATATATTAATAACTAGCGGTTCTCAACAAGGGTTGGATTTAGTTGCTAAGTTATTTATTAACCCTGGCGATGTAGTCTTTGTCGAATCGCCAGCTTATGTAGGTGGATTAAATGCTTTTCATAATTACGAAGCTAAATTAGTGGGTGTAGAGATTGATCGACATGGAATGGTTCCTGAATCTTTACTTAGTAAAATAGAAAAAGTGCAGAAACTGGGCTTAATTCCTAAGCTAATTTACATTGTACCTTGCTATCAAAATCCTACTGGTGTAACTCTTACCCTAGAAAGACGCCAAGAGATTATAAACCTAGCTAAAAAATATAACATAATCATAATCGAAGATAATCCCTATGGCGAACTCTACTATAATAATCCTCCACCTAAAGCGATTAAAACTTTGGATAGCGATTACCATGTTATTTATCTAGGCTCTTTTTCAAAGATCCTTCTACCTGGTATTCGGGTAGGCTTTCTCGTGGCTCACCAAGAGATAATCTCTCAATTGGCCATTGCTAAACAAGGAACAGATCTTTGTTCAGGATCAATAGGTCAGGTCTTTGCCCTCGAGTGGCTAAAAAAGTTTTCTTTGGAAAAGCATTTAACAGATATCCGTGTTTATTATAAAAAGAAAAAAGAAATATGCCTTGCAGCTTGCGAAGAATTTCTCCCTCCTAATGTAGAATATACCAAACCAGAAGGTGGCTTCTTTATCTGGCTAACCTTACCTAAAGATGTAGATGCTCGTAAACTCCTCCCTATCTCCATAAAAGAAGCAAAAGTAGCTTATGTACCTGGCGGAGGCTTCTTTGTCGATCAAAGAGGCGAAAATTATATTCGTCTTGCTTTCAGTCAAGTAGAAGGAGATACCCTGGTTGAAGGCATGAGAAGACTAGGCAAAGTTCTCGAGCAAGCCCTAGAGTCGGATAGTTCCTTTTTTCTGCAGTCCACTTCAAAGCTTAACCAACTTTCTCTAGCTAAATGAGTGTTTTTAGTTAGTTGTGTCCTTTTTTTCAAAGATAAAGAGGTAGCGTTCGCTACCTCTTCCCTGGATTTTATATAACTTCTGGTCGGCGTACAGATATTTCTCCCAGCCAGAACCATGTATATACTGGTTGCACAGATACTTTGACATAACGACCTTCAGCATTTACAGCCATTTCGTACCATACTTCTTCATTTTCTTCTTCACTAGGTACTTTTTCTACTATAACTGGTTGGCTCCAATTAGATTTATCATTCGATACCTCGACAACCATTTTTACCGGTGTACGGACACCCCAGCTAACTTGTTGGAATGTTTGGACTCTTACAGTACCAATATTTTCTACCTTCTCTAGATCAATAATAAACACAGAAATTTTATCTACATTAATGTCTATTGGCGCAGCTCCAAACCAAGTAGGATCTCCAATATCATTTGTATTTCCCAACACGCTATCGGTTAGCTCTGTGAGGTTTGGATCGCCATAAGAATCGTGTTGTTTGACATTAATAGTTTCATACTTTTTCTTCAAAGCTAGCTCAGGCGTGTTGTTGAACGATATCTTTTGCACTACTATTTGACTGTCTAATTGTACTTCAAAAGAATCCGACTCATAAATCCCAGATTTTGCTAGTAAAACATAGGTGCCTGTCTTGGCATATAACTGCATTTTACCAGATTCACCTAAAGTAAGTACCTTTTCTTGCTCACCTATACTTACTTTAAGCTCACTGTTAGAAATTGGCTTATCTGTTGGGTCAACCACAGAAACATCAATTTTACCAATCGTGGTAAGTTTATGAACTATTTCTGGGTTATCTCCTTTTACTATATTAACTTGTTTAGAGATTATTTCTTTAGTGCCATCATATAAAACTAATTCACCTTCAAGAGTATTCTCACCAACTGCTTCAACTAGGAATTTTGCTTTACCATCCGCAGCTGTTTTAGCTTTTACTGTTTTTGTGCCGCTTTTCAATGTAAGTTCGAGGTTAGATACTGGATCATCATTCCCAAGGACTATCTTGACTGTTACGTTGCCTGCTTTTTTACCAAATAAGCTACACCCGGAAACTAACAAAGCAATTACCAAAACAAGAATTAAATACTTAGCCTGCCCTTTCATCTTTTTACCCCCTTAATTATTTTGGCACTCGTGTGTAGAAACTTTTTTCTCAGGCTCAAATATAAACTTTGTAGTCTCAAGCTTTTTTGTAGTAGCAAGAATGCCTCTTTTTACCAGTATTAACCACAAAAAAAGATATTCCTGCTAACTTTTGCCAGATGTTATGTAACATGTGATACTCAGGTAACAGAAGCTTTTAACTCACTTTATATTTCAAAAACTTTTGTAACAATTCAAGATAAAAACCTCGGTTAAAAAATTTTTTTGACCACCATAAAGAACTACATTGATCGGCGTTTTATCAATATAACTTGGAATTATTTTTGAGGTAGGAGCAGGATAATCTTCACTATTCAAGAAGACTTTTTCAACAAAGAATTTGACAGGGGGAAATATTACCATGTCTCGGACTCTTAAACTATGTTTTTTGGGTGTGTTGTTTTTTACATTGACTGCTTTTTGTTTTGCTACCCTTCCAGAAATGAACTTCACTGAAGGTAATTGGGTGAAGGAAGGCAACACTCTTACTGGCAGTCTTGCTGGCGACGAAGATTATGCTTCTGCTTATTTCACCACTCCTAGGTCTAGCTTTATCTTAGAAGCAGATTTTACTCTTAATGATATTGTTAACTACAGTCGCTGGGTGGGTGTTTCTTTTCGTGCAAATGAAGACAAAACTGTTTCTCACATGCTAAGAATCAAACAAAAAACCGCTCTAGCTAACGGTATTGAAGTTTCTTTCTTAGAAGATGAGCGTTGGAGATCACAATTTAGAATTGCTGGTGACGAATTTTTAGAGCTTGGAAAAACCTATAAGATTAAAGTTGCTGTCTCAAATGACTACTTCTTTGCCTTCTTGAACGATAGATTAATTGTAGCTAATAAATTTGTCACAAATGGTTCCGAAGGTTATGTTGGCCTTCACACCAATGGCGCTACAGTTAAATTTAGCAATGTATCTCTTAGAGAGTACTCTCATGAAGAAATGAATGCTTATGAGTATCAAGCTGAGTGGCAAGCAGGTAGAGATAGAGCTGCTAAATTCCCTGCTCATCCTATTATTGTTGCTCATAGAGGTAACTCCTCTGAAGCTCCTGAAAACACGCTTGCAGCAGTTCGTTCAGCTATCTTAGTTGGTGCTGATGCTGTTGAAATCGATGTCTATTCAACTGTTGATGGTGAAGTTATTCTTAGCCACGATAGCTCGCTTACTCGCTGCACCAATGGTAGTGGCGATGTTAAATACCAAACTGCAGAATATTTAAGATCTCTAGATGCTGGCTCCAAATTTAATCGTAAGTTTGCTGGCGAAAAAATGCCCTTCCTCAGAGAAGTTTTAGAAGAGATTAAAGATAAAGTTGTTCTCGTTATTGAGATTAAACAATATGGTATCGAAGATAAAATCATCAAACTTCTTGATGAGACTGGAACAAGGGATCAGGTTGTTATCATCTCTTTCTTGCCAGAATCCCTAGCCCGTTTCCACGACCTAGCTCCAGATGTACCAACTTCTATTCTTACTTCTTCAGCTAAAGACGTTCATTCTCTTATCGCTCTGGCTGCACGTGCTAAAACTCGTTCTTTAGACCTCTCTTATGCAATATGCAGTAGAGCTAATGTTGAGTATCTAATTAGCCGTGGTTATTCAGTTTGGGCTTGGACAGTAGATGATCCCAAGATGATGCAACAATTAGTCGAAGATGGTGTTAGTGTAATCACCACTAATGTACCTCGTAAAGCCCTTAATACTTTCAGACCTCTAGATTAATTGATTAAGCCTTTTGCTAATCGCAAAAGGCTTTTTCTTTTAAACTCTCTTTAATTGCTCTGAACAAATTTGTGGTTAAATCGACTATACCTATAACCCTTGTGTCGAGCTATCTAATAACCATAACTCCTTTAGGTTATGTCTCCCCGCTTGACATATTCTTCCCATGTTAACAAGCACCCGAGATCTCTGATCTCTTAGGTGCTTGTTTTTTATCTAGCTTTTGTTCCAGAACCTCTCCCACTTTCCCCATAAAATCAATTACTTTTTTATTCTTCGGCCACTTTCCTTATATTAACAATCATTACTCGATCGTTATAATGATCTATTATTGCTAAGAATGCGCTTTTAGCGATAGAAAAATAGCTCTTCCAAAACGATTATATGTAATCCATTGACAAAAAATATGTAGAAATACTATAATGGAAACAGTCGTTACGCAACGTCCGTTACCAAATGAAAGGAGCTATTTATGCCACCAAAACCTATTTTAAACAAAGAAGAACTTCTCAATGCTGCTATTGATATAATCCGTGAAAGTGGTATTGGAAATCTGAACGCCCGCAGTTTGGCAAGTAAATTAAATTGTTCTACGAAACCACTTTTTAGAATTTATAATAACATGGATGATTTAAAATCTGACGTTTATAAGAGAGCAGAACAAGTTTACGAAAAGTATCTGTCTAATATGCAGGATAATGATATTTCACCTTTTCTACAAATGGGATTGAATTATATTAGATTTTCTTGCTACGAAAAGAATCTGTTTAAATTCATTTTCTTATCAAACAATTTGGAAATAAATAGTTTTTACTCCATTGCCGACATGGCAGAAACTCCAGAGATCATTGATTTTATTATGACGAATAGCGGATTACCTATTGAAAAAGCGAAAGACTTATTTGCAAGTTTATGGTCGATGACGCATGGAATAAGTTGCACAATAGCAACCAATCAATATAACTTAAACGAAACAGAAATTTTAAGATTGCTTGAGACAGCATATAAAGGCATATTATCAGAGTTGAGAAAGGATAATTTGCAGAATGAAAATTAATTTAACAGAAAAGCAAAAGAAACTAGATACAGATAATTGGATTATTGCTTTGGTAACTGGCGGAATATTTATGTTGTATGCTTTAATGGGGAATCAGTTTATGAAATATATAACGGATAATAATCAGCCTATCATATTACGCTTACTACTTAGTGCCGTGATACAATTTGGTATAGCTGGTTTAGGTATTTCCATCGTTTGCCTTTTACGAAAAGAAAGATTTTCTTTGTTTGGATTAACAAAACAAAATACAGTAAAATCTATTCTAGGAGCAGTTATTAGTTTTATCCCGTACTTATGCTATATCTTTATTTCTGGGCAATATGAGGGTTATCGACCTTTTAGTATCTTAGTTACAAATGATGTGCTTAACAGCGGGTTCCCGGTTAATATTCTTGGCCTGGCGATTATCGTTATTGTCTGGGGATTCTTCGAAGGATTCAATTATGCTGTTATCAGCGACAAATTAAGCAAAAGATACCCTCCTAAAAGTAAATGGTTAGATATTGGTGCCATAACATGTGCCATGGTATGTATTTTATTCCACCCATTTAACACATCATTTTGGGGTATTGTTGAAATTGTCACCACATTTATCGCGATTTATGGAATGTTAATAGTTAAGAAACAAACTCGTAATGCATGGGGATGTGTCTTTGTATTTTGTTTTATTTGGAACGCCTTTTAGAGAATAAGTAACAGAAAAAGCAAAGTGAATAAGTCGTCTATTCTGTTGAAATATCACGAGGTTAAATATTTAAGTAGTTCGGTGCTTGAAAAACCGTTCTTTTTAAGGATATGGCGGGTTTGTTAAAGCATTATACCGATAACCCTTGTGTCAAGCTATCTAATAACTATAACTCCTTTAAGTTATGTCCCCCCACTTGGCATAATCTTTCCAAGTAAACAAGTACTTAAGATCTCTGATCTTCAATGTGCTTATTTTCAAACAACTACAACTTTTTGTTCTGGAAATTCTACCATTTTCCCCATAAAATCAATTGTTTTTTCTATTTGTCCACCAACTGGCCCTATATTAACAATCATTACTCGATCATTATCATGGTCTATTATCGAATCTAAAGTTGTTTTTAAGATAACACACTCTTCTTTAGAAAGAGTGCACACAAAAACCGAATACTGCACTGGATCACCATAACCACGCATTGTTTTAAATGTTTTACGCAAACGCTTTGGTTCCGAAATATCATAACTAACTATATATCGATTTCTCATGATATCACCTCACTGTAAAAGGTGGATAATCATTGATCTCTCCTAATAAAAAGCGAGAAAGCAATCTACATTGAATTTCAATCACTCGCCTATAACTTATAGAATAACCAAATAAAGGATGGTTGATAAGTGTGTCTAGCCTTCTCTCGTAAGCTTCTAGTAGTTTTTTACGAGCGTTGTCTTTCATTGTCACACCTAATCCTGTTATTACAAAATCAGCGATATTTATTTCTCCTCTATTAATTATTCCCAATACTACTGAATCTGCGATTATAGAACGCATCTCTTCCATCAAATCTAGAGCAAGAGCTGGTCTGCCATACCTTGGTGCATGATAAAAACCAAGGTGTGGATCTAAGCCAACGTTTTGTATAGTTGTTGTATAATCTTTTGCCAACAAACCATAAGTATAAGAAAGTAATGCGTTAACTGGATCTTTTGGCGGCCTTCTATTTCTTTCTTCAAGTTTAAAATTAGTGTTTTGGGTTAATAATGATGCATAACTACTAAAATAAATCTTTGCTGCTATACCTTCTATACCCAACAGTGATTCAATGCTAGTCACATCTTTAGCTTTTTTTTGCAGATTTGCCAATTCTTTTAGTGTAGATTTCTCCTCTTCTACCAAGTTACGGTTTAAAAATCTACGACTATTTTTTATTTTACCCATTACAAATGATTTTGCTAAGCTTAGTCGCTTATTATCGTCGAAATATGTTCTAAATTGTTCTATCCTCAATTCCACATTTTTATGACTAGGCCCCGATGTTAAACCAATAAAATAGCCACCCATTGTAAAATATGCTACCGAAATGTTACGAGATATCAACTCTCTTAACGCTTGAGTTGATATCTGTACATTACCAAATAAACTCAACTGAGAAATATCAATTAATCTTACTTTCTGTTTAATATCTCCTTTTACTTTAACAACAATTTCTTCTCCATCTTTACCAATAAAGGCTCCTTGTACTTGAACATACATTGGTAACGCATCCGTTCTAGCTGGTACGAGCCTTCTAATAGTATCTTTATTTCGCCCTTTGTCTTCTTCTTTTAAAAATACAATTTCATCAGGTAGACAGATCCCTGACAATGAACAACCTATACATTTAGGACTGTTATCTAATGGTGGTGGAATATTACCATTTCTTACAGTTCCCAAAAAAGAATTTTTGGTTTCCAATGTTTTTTTAATTAAAGCTTCGTTAATTTCGATATTAACCCGAGTTTTTGATGCGACATAATAAAGAACACCCTTCGAGCAGGTAAAACCATTATCTCTTAATATTATTGCTTGAGCAGCGAGTTGAATTCTATCAGGTTCCCAAGATTTTTCTAAGTTATCAGGAACTGGACCTTTTTTATACTCAATTGGGAATACTTCTTTTCCTTCTCTTTCAACGATATCCATTACTGCTATCAAGCCCATAACAGGGCTTGATAGCTTAAGAGAACTAAGTTTATCTGTTCCGGGAAACTCAAACTGCCATTCTTTTGTTTCTCGGTTTGCAACCTTATGAGCAAGATGACCTTCTAATACATCTGCGCTTGTAGCAAATTCTGATTGAGCCCATTCTAAATAACCTAAACGATTACAGTATGCAAATTGGTTTAGCATTCTAGCAGGAACTAAATCTGGAACTACTTCTTTCATGTTCTATATCTCTCCTTCTGGGACAAACAACCCCATTCCATAGTGACAATTGGCACCTAATGTTATGGGCCCGGAAACTGGAGAAGAAAGGGCTATTTTAAAATTATAAAGCAATTCAGGTCTGTTCTTACTTTCCTTTAGCCTCCGTGTCCTATATTTATGCTTTGGAATTTGATTCGACTTATAATTAGGTTCGCTAATCTCAATTAATTCTGCTTTAATACGATTTAGTTCTCTACGCAAATCCCATTCTTTTCTAATCTGATCTATAGGACCATCTATCTGTTCTTTTACATCATTCAGTTTTGGCTTTCCACTACGATAATACTTGGGGTACCTTCCTAATAGAAATGGTGTTGCCGAAACCCACCGCTTGCTTTTCTTAAAAATAGGTACTACATTAGCTAGTTCTTCTTTACTCCAAGCTCCAAGATAAGCTATCTTTATTTCCCATTCACCAAAATTAGCTTTTAATGTATCTATTTTATTTAATGCTACTAGTTCGCTGTCAGTAAATCCATTAGGGGCGTAAATAGTTAAATGATCAATAAAACCATCTTTATCTTCATCTGTAGGTAAATAGTAAGCGTGATTATGACCTTTAAGAGGTATTCCTAATTCGTCTTTTCCAGAAAGATTTTTAGTTACTGTATGGCTATTGATTCGCCCATATTGTGCCATAGCCGACCGTCTAGCTAAATCAGCTACTAAAAGCGTTTCTGACACAAGAGGCTTTGGCTTATTTATAACAGTATATCGAACGACATCAACATCAATAAGGCACGTTCTTTTCGGCTGTTCTGGATTTATTCTTATTAATGTTCTTGGTATTGCATATGTTGCCCATTTTGTGCCTACTGGTTCTAAATAACCTTTTTCTCTAAGCTCATTTGTATCACGTAATAGATTCTTATAAATTTCTTCCGAACTACATGCAATTAATATATTTCTTAACTCGACATCAAGATCATTTTGATTCTTTGCTAGATAAACATTTGCTTTTACTGGGTAGTTAACCAATCTTACTTCTACCCAACTTTCAGTTCTTCCAAAATACATCCATTTGTTTACAAGCCATGAAAGCAATCTATTCTCTACAGCATTTAACTCAATAGTATCCCATATTATATAGCATTTAGCATTTTTTTCCATAGTAATAAAGTTATCAAAAACCAATGCTCTCTTTAGTTTGCTTCCTTCTTTTATGGGCATAAAGTGCTGAGTAAAGGATTGGTTTGCTTGAGGCAAATTAAATGTAGGCATAGTAGAAGATAACTTTTTTAAAATGCTCTGGAAGATATTCTCATCAGTTATATTTCCATACCTAACCCACAGCGCTACTAATGTTCTCAAAACTCTCCAAGGAGAGGGTGGCCACTCAGCGACACCCTCGTTGACATGCCTCATCCAAGGAGTAGCATGGAATCTACCAGTGAGAAACTTAACCTCAATGGTTACCATCTTTACTCCTCCTTTTTTGCTTTCTCCTTTGTCTTCATAATAACTCTTGTAACGGTAGGTTCTGCAAACAAATTTTTTTGCTTGCAATCACAAATATTCTTACATAGTTCAGCTAATAGTTCAACTTCAGATGGAATCTCTAGAGTATCAGGTGTTTTAACAACAATGCTATCTACTTCCAAATCGCATGCAGTTCTAAGTCTTAGACCAGTTGCTAAAAACCTTCGAATTTTCCATAATGCTAAAGAAATTAAAAGTTTTTCAGCGGATTCGTCTAATCCATATGACCTTAAACAAGCTAAATCAAGATTAAAATAAGCTTTTATGGTAGTAGCTACATACTCAGTTCTATGAAAAGGAACATGACCTTGGCCCTCTTTTGCTGGGCCTTTAGGATTTAATATATCGTTTTTAACTCCACCACTTTCGACTGTCTCAACATCTTCTGCTTCAATAAATGCAGATATTAACCTTTGTAAACGTAGTCTACCGCCAGCCAATTTGTTAGCAATAAAAACCCCATGAAGTACAGAATTAGGGTCGTATTTAAAGACTAATCTAGATAGGGCCGGAATATCTACAGGCATATCGTTTTGACTAATATCGTTTATCGCTATTTCGAAAGTTTTGTACAGAGAATTACCCTCCACTAACAAATAAGGAGAACTCAATCGATGTGCTTCTAAGATTGAACTAGACGATACAGATTGAGTAGCTTCATTGTACAATTCAACATATGGTAAGCCATCTAATTCTGATATTAATTTTCTATTCTCATAATCCCACATCACAATTTCTAACCTATTAGCCATTGACTGAGCAGATTCTACCAAAAGCATACTTCTTCCACTTTCTGGCAATCTATAAGTTGCAGCACCAAGATTAGGAAAACCTGTTGGTTGTATTCTACGTCCCTGAGCAGCTCTCAAATTAACCTCGAAAAGAATCCTACTAACATTATTCAAGCTTAAATAATCCACATTTTACACTCCTTCCTACTCATTTAATACAAAGTTATACAAGAGAGGTAGTTCTTTCGAACTTAACGGAATGAGCATTGAAGCTCCAAGTCGTTGCGCTTTCTGTTGATCGCAAACATAATTATTTATCAATTCAGGTTTAATTTTCACATTTAGATTTGAAGACCTTAACCTTCTAATACTTTTTGCTAAAGCTCGAGATAGCTCACCTGTACTTAAATAATTAATCAGACTAATCTCTTTTGCTATCTGGTATGAGTTATTGTTAATTAATAAAGTGCCTGGCCAAAAAACCAATCGTAAAACTGCATAAGCAGGATCAATCACCACTTCTTCCGTTTGAAACACTGGTTCTCCATCATATTTCGACCAATCAATTAACATTAAACTCGCAAACAATTTCTCCACTCTATTAATATCAACTTGTCCATTGAGATAGCAATTTACATCACTTAAACCAAGATTGTATTTCCCAGCTAAAGGCCACCAAGCACAATTATATTGTTCAGATTTTATTATTCTTCTCTTCATTGCATAAAGTAGTCGCTCTGTAAAAGAAACTCCTTGCATCTTAATCTCGTTATTCCACTCAAATTTTCTTCTATCTGAAGTTCTTTGTACTGGTTCAAAAAACTCGCGTATAGAACCAACCACAGTTATACCTTCATTATTTATTATCTCACCTACTGAAGCTAATGCAGCTGCTAATCGGAATTCCACTGTCCCATCGTCAGCAGCATTTATCCATCTATAACTTAGCGTAAGTGGTGTGCATACTTCTTGGTCTAGTAGATAACGAAGACTTTGCTCGGCTATTCCTAAATTAATCAACACAGATGTAAGATCTTGTTTTCGTCCAAACTGAGCGTATCTAAAAATTGCATCTTCCATATTCCGTAATACAGTTCGATACCTTGCTGCAATACCTTTAGACCCAGCGAAACTTCTCCATCTATTTAACCAGTCATCTATTTCATCTAACAAACGGATATCCTGATGGTAATTAACAGGAAAATAACCTAAGTTAACTGCAAAAGACATCTTGCCAAAACGATCACCCGAAACGATACCTATTCTTTGGAAACTGTCAATTCCTCTATCTACACCTAAGCTAACTACAGCTCGTGCAAAATCCAGCCCATTTTCTGCTTTTCTCTTACCTACCTGGACTCGACCTTCAGAAAAGAGATACCTTACTGATAATAAGGATGCTGGCTTAGACCACACTGGTAACCAGACTTCTGCCCTACTTCTAGAACCTTCTTCATTACTTGCAAGAGTACCCCAACCCGCTGCTGTTGTGGCTACAGAAAATGGAAATGCTGCTTTTGCCGAGACACTAGTATCTAATCTTTTAGATACAGAACCCGCAAATAAGACTGCACCTTCTAATGCTAGTACATAATCCCAAGGGTTAATTAAGGATTTACCTTCATAACCCATGGCTAAATTGACCCCACCAGCTCCACCTGGAAAAAACTGACCCACACCTCCATCAATAGCTAACGGAGCCACAGTTTTAAATAAAGATGCTCGAAGTCTTTGCTCTGACAAATTAAGCTCTTTTTGTGTCCTTTTGTCGATGGTATTAGTAAATGGAATTACCATGCGTAAATATCCCATAAACGTATTTGTAAACTCCAAATTACCGTCGTTACCTCCAGAACCCCAAAGACTACCAAATTGTGATGTTATTTGTCCATCTTTTGTTGGGTCAGTAGTAAGCATATATAGAGCGTCCATAACTTCAAGGGCATCTTCATCAATAACTTGCCTTGTTCGCTGTAACATTTTGCTCTTTAAGTTTTTGTCTTCAGATAGTTTATTTTCAATACCCATTTCTTCAAATATTTCTCGAAACTTAGCTAATGTTTTTCTGTATTTTGCTAGTCTCGGCAAATCAGATTGTTCTATAGCAATAACATGCTCTTCAGCTTTTTTACCAAAAAATCCACTTCCCCCATTCCAAGGAGCTGTTATTGGAGAGGGACTATATTCGTTCAGGAAAAATTCTATAACCTGATCTTCATTGAGGTTGGTGTATATTCTAAAAACATTATCTTCCCAACAAGCCTTTACATTACTGTCATTTTGTTTCGCTAGTAACCTAAATACTCCTAAAGACTTTAAGTAGTTAATTAGAAGATCAGTGCTACAACCATATAAAGAAATTTTCTTAAGATGCACTATCTTCACCCCTGTCTCTACTAGCTCTGATATCAGCTACTCTTAACAACGACTCTAAATATGCTAGTACAAACGGTCCATACTGCTCACGTAATCTAAGCGATAAATCTAGCCAATTATAACCATCTATCCTTCCTAGTTCCATTGGCTCTAATGTTAATGCTGTCTCGGGGAATGCTAGATTAGCTATATTTATCGCTCTAACAATACTTCCTTCTTCAATTCCTCTAGCAACTCTAATCTGTTTCTTTTTAAATCTATCAATTTCATCTGGTAGGCTTTTAATAGATAATCTGATTTTCCCATGATGACATGCTACTATATAAACAATAAGTTTAAATGATTCTTCGTCAATTTCATTAAGTATTTCTCTATTTTGTAAAAGAAATAAAACAGAAGCCATTTCATGTCGAAAATGTGGTATTGCGTGTCTAACGTTAGCATTAGGTGCTTTAGCCCAATTTTCTTTTTCGTCAATTTTATCCCCAAAAACTTTAGCTATTTTTGCCATAGTCTTCTGAAACACTAAATGTGCTTTACCTATATCATGTAATTTTGCAGCCCACAATAAAATCCGTTGTAGCTTGTCATCCAAGTCTAAATTTATATTCAATCTCATCATTTCAACTTCGGTTTTCTGTAAATGAACAGTAAGAGATTCCCACCATCCAATTGTACTTGACCTATCGTCTCTCGTTGATTCAGAAGGTAAGCCATCGATATCGTAAATGTTTACACTTTCCTTAGAATCAACGTTAAAACCCAGTATAGTATCATAGCCACCTTGTTGAGCGTTTAATAAAATAACAATTCCTGGTTTAAGTTTTCTAAAATTTAAGTATTCCCATCTTTCCGAATTAGGATCCCAAACGAACATTGGCCGTTTCGCTTTTAAAAGATTATTAATATCTCCAATAGGTGCTGGACACAACTCATTCCTACAAGGTGCTGGAATATTTGACTCTGGCCTATCTTCAAAATCTCGCCAAAATACACTTACATTTAACTCGTCAGATTCTCTAATAAACCTGGATATATCTATATCACTACCAAGCAAATCCGCAGTATTATCATAAAGGTCAATTAACTCACTTTTACGAATAACAGTACTATAATTAAGTTTAAGTTTAATCTCAGGTAAATTATTCGGAGCTATTGATTGAGCTTCCAAACTAAGTAGAATTTCTCTAGATTTAATTATTTCCTCGTCCGAGTATGGTAAAATCTCTTTCTGATCAAGATCTAACCAATAGGCTCGGGAGTCTTCCCACTCACCATAACGGTTTAATCTTCCAAATCTTTGTACAAGACTAGGCCAAGGAGCGACTTCGGTATAAAGTATTTTAGCAGAAATATCTATACCAGCTTCAACAACTTGTGTAGAAACTATAATAGCGTTATTACTTTTACTTAGTTTTTCTTGTAATTTTTTTCTCTCTGCCGGCCTAAAGTGAGAATGTATCAAAATTATCTCTATGTTCTCGGGAAGTAACTTATTTATCTCGTTGTACAACTCAATAGCTCTTTTTACTTGATTTACTATCACAAGAGTAAGACTATCAGGGTTATGTTCATTAACTATATGACGTGCTAGTTCTTTACTTCGCATCTTAGCTAATTGATAAATAGTCTTATTCGCTACTAATCTTTTCTCTAATGAAGGGAAAGACCGATCTTTGTTATCTAGTTCAAGATAATAACCATTAAGAAGATGTGGACCAAAATCAATGGTATTAAGCCATTCTTTTTCCATTGTCGCTGACATCCATAATGTTTTACATTGGTGAATTGTTCCTAAATTTCTGCGAAATGCTTCTAGCTGGGCTGAAGTAGCTGCGGCGTTACCCATAAGCTGTACTTCATCGAAAACCCAAAGACAATCATTGTTTAGTTGTCCAAATAGTATAGGCCATCTAAATCGGCTAACGGCATAACCACGATTAATTGCTCTCGATAATAACATATCTTGTGTACCAATTATAATCTGCTCTTTTTCTGGTTCAATATACCATTCGGTTTCATCTTCTCCACCCATTAAAACACAAACATCGATATCTTTTATTTCGAGCCTATCTAATAACTTTTTAATAACTTTATTAGTTTGTTCCACCAAAGTTCTCATAGGAAGACAATATATTAACCGTCTGGGTAATTTCTTATGCAATATTTTTCTTTGATACAACCAAGCAAGAATACAAGCTGCCGTTTTCCCTGCTCCAGTAGGCACACATAAATATTCTGGAAACTTTTCAGAAGCCATTCTTATTTGATAAGGGTAAGGAGTATAACCTGTTGCTTTTTGAAAAAACTCTTGATATTCCACTCTCATCGCACCTCCATTCTTTTTATGTTAATTAGATTTTACCTCATATAAATGACAATAGTCTGTCACTTTGTTAAATATATTTGTTATTTATCTTCTCCTTAAATTCAATATTACCTTTTCTGTATTATTCAATAGTCGTGTAGTTATAACGTAGACTTCAAATAATTCGCATCTATTATTTCTATCCCAAAACATCTCTTAGATAAATAATTGCTTCTATTTTGCAGGTATTTTACTATAAATGTATAAATATATATATATCGAGAGCTAAGGTTCTATTAATTGTTTGAAATTGTCTAAACGCCTTTAACCATTACTATTGCTTGATTCCCTTGACATTGAAATGACAATATATTGCTAGAGGTGTACGATCTATTCCAGACATTGATAATTAACAATTTGTATCACAAACTACATTAAGTTGACCTAAAATAGAATCTCTTTTCGTTAGGTGCTCGAAAACCTCCATTTTACCTCTTGCAGCACAGTGCTTAACAAGGTCGCCATTTCCATCGCTGCATAGCGGTGGCTCTATTGAAGCGTCTGTAAATATATGTAGGTTTTAGCAGGGAAGCAATTCATTTCCATCGCTGCATAGCGGTGGCTCTATTGAAGCGAGATACTATAAGTTGCCAATAGCTGTTTAGTTCTTATTTCCATCGCTGCATAGCGGT
>DHDH01000008.1:0-1861 GCA_002399235.1 Firmicutes bacterium UBA4881
CCCACAACGCTTGCAATGACATTCTGCCCCGGTGGACCTTCCTGTAAACCCAATGTAAGATTCGTCTTCGTATGTTTCCGTTATTGCGACATTCTCCAGATTTAGAGATAATTTACAATATGTTGTTGGATGATTGATTAATTTCGTTTCAAAGTACTACTTAACTGTGTTATAATTTTTCATGGAGTCCCATCCTTGTTGATTATTTTAGTTTGTTTTGGACACTAACTATTGTAAATCAATATCGGATGTGACTCCATTTTTATTTTCCTAGGACCCACCTAAATATTATAGAACCGAAATTAACTGTAGGATAAGAATAACCCCCAAGAATAATTAAATAGATTGTGGCTCTTTCTTTTTTGTAAACTCTTAAAAAAGTGGTAATGTGAACCATTTTAGGACACTAGAAATGAACCAAATCTGACCGATAAACTGAGTCACTCTAATTGCAATTAACTTTTTTATTTTTATTACTATCTCTTACTAGTTTTACAAGAGCTTCTTTTCGTATAAAAGCTATCAGCATTAAGTGTAATTTGTTTAGGCGATGTATAATGTAATCAAAGTGAATTTTAAGATGAGAGTAGTCTCAGGAAAATTTTAAATGTTAGAGTTCTATTTTTGTACGTGGAGGGAGTAGTATATGCAATTTTTTATTAAGACCATTATTTCTGCTTTGTTAATCGCAACTATTGCGACAGTGAGTAAAAAGTTTACTTTGATAGGTTCGATTCTAGCTTCGTTACCTATAACTTCGATACTTGCTATGATCTGGCTTTATCAAGAAACTAAAAATGTTACTAAAATAATTGAATTATCGTACTCGATCTTTTGGATGGTAGTTCCTTCCCTAATTTTCTTTATTGTCTTGCCATTATTTCTCAAGAAAGAACTTAATTTTTACCTTTCCTTGTTTCTTGCTTCCGGAGTTATGGTTTTTAGTTACTTTCTCTATATCAAAGTGTTAAAACATATTGGTATAAATTTGTAAATTGGCTCTCAACAACTTGTTCTATTAGTAGTATAAGCATAGCTAGTGGTTACTTTAAGTAGCTGGTAAATCAGAGAGAGGTAGTTTAATGAGAAAAGCATGCGATGTATATGAAAAATGTCCCACTTACGAAACAGACAGTTTTGTCTTAAGGTTGGTGAGAATGGAAGATGCTGAAGATCTACTTGATTGCTACGGCGATAAATTAGCAGTGGAACGGATGAATGCAGATTTTTGCACGAGTAATTTTTATTTCACAACACTAGATGAAATGAGGGACTGCCTTCAGTTTTGGCTTAACGAATATCAAAACGGTGCTTATGTGCGGTTTGCTTTAATCTATAAACTGAGTAACAAAGTAGTTGGTACTGTGGAGATATTTGGAGGGAAATATGGTGTTTTAAGAATTGATCTCGCTTCTGAGTATGAACAGAATAGCTTTATTGAAGAAATTACTGCTCTTGCTGTTAGTGATTTCATTTATGATTTCCATATTGAAAAACTTGTCGTGAAGGCAGAACATACACCTGAGCGTTTAGATATATTTAAAAAGTATGCTTTTACGAAAGCAAAAACATTTCGCCCAAACCTAGGATATTATGAATACTCAAATAAAGGGATCGCCTATTGTGGGTTAGCATGCTGTTTGTGTAGTGAAAATTTAAATTGTAGTGGTTGCAAAAATAAGGGTTGTGGGGAACATGCTAATTGCAAAAACTTTAATTGTTGTCAGGAGAAAAAGATAAATGGTTGTTGGGAATGCTCAGATTTTCCCTGCACTGGTACTATGCTTGATAAAAAACGTCTTCGGGCATTTGCTGATTTTGTGCGTACCCAAGGTGAAAAAGAACTGGTTAGTCATCTTAT
>DHDH01000008.1:1955-17154 GCA_002399235.1 Firmicutes bacterium UBA4881
AGAACTGGTTAGTCATCTTATGCGAAATAATGTCCGGGGTATTTCCTATCATTATCCAGGCCAGTTATTAGGTGATTATGATAAGGGGAAAACCGAAGAGGAAATTAAGAATATTATTATAAATGGATTTGTGGAGCGGGAAACGAAGAAATGAGATAGCTGCATTAGTATTGGAAGTTTTTGCTAGAAGCAGTCAAAAAAATTAATAATCGACAAAGGAATAAGTCTATATCAACTCAACTTATGTAGTAGGAGATAAGTTTAAATTGCTAGGAGGGAACCCCAAGTGGATATTGTCAAAATTTATAAAGAAAAAATGCCCTCGTTAAGACTTATTGGTAAACGATATACTGATGCAGATAGAGCTCCAAACGGAAGTTTTAGTAATAAGTGGGGAGAATGGTTTGCAAACGGTTGGTTCGATGAGATTGAGAAGTTAGGTGCCTTAAAAGAAAATGGCGATGCTTACTTTGGGGTTATGCGTTGTGCAAACAACGATTTTGAATACTGGATAGGTATGTTTTTTCCTCAAAACACACCTGCTCCAGAAGGGTTTTCTTTTGTTGATATTCAAGCTAGGGAGATGGCTACTTGTTGGCTTTACGGTAAAGAAGATACTGGAGAACTTTATGGATTTGATGCCCATAATCAATCTTTAGAAAAGATCCAAGAACAAGGTTGGCAAATAGATGATAATCCCTGGTATATCGAAAGGTATAATTGCCCCCGTTTTACCACACCAGACGAAAATGGCAAGGTAATCTTAGACTATTGTATATATCTAAAGGGATAAAATTCGGTTGTGTTGCTTTTTTACATGCCATCCTCACAATATGGTTAATTTATGCGAAATAGCAAGATATGGTGGAGACTATAAATTACGTGGTAGCAAGTCAAGTAATTAAAGAGGTTTCCCTTGTATAGATCATAGTATTGAATTTCATCTTTGCAAAACGCTTTAATTTTTTTACCTTTCTATTATGGGCCTAATTCTTACTGCATCTTTTTGATCACACATGTCAAATTTCTTATAAAGAAGTCGATTGCTATATGCAGTCGACTTCTTTATTGGTGTCATGCATGTTGATATTAAAAATAATATTTTGATGGCTAACTTGGTAGCAAGAGAAACAAGTACTGTTTTTGCGATTTATTCCGTCAAAATAATAATTTTAGTGAAGAAAGTTATTAAAATAAAGGTGGAATTTATATCTCGAGTAAGATATGTACAAGATGGGCGATTACATTAAAAGGGTTTTCCGTTGGGGAGGGTTTAACATGAAAAGAAAACGATATCATATCCTTTTGTTTCTAGTTCCACTTATGTTTCTAACGGGTTGTTTATTTACGGGTAGTAGTTTAGATGTAACGGTTGATATACCATTCCTTAACGATACTCCATTATCTGTGGTTCTAGTAGCGAGTAGAAGAGATGGTCAAAGAGTAGCTGCACCAATGAAAAAGAAAGATACTATCTACACTGGTAGATTATCGCGACTCGAACCAGGAGAATGGTCATTATCTGTTGACTTTGAATATAAGGAAATTGTTGTTGGCTCTGAAACCTTAGTTAGTAAGATTAATGTGGGTAAAGAAAGAAAGTCTCTCAAGTTTGCCTTAACTTCAAAATTAAATGAGGATCCTAACTTAATTGGACCTATCGAGGTACCTGCTATAAGCCAGGTAGGTGATAGAGTTATCCTTAAAGAATCCAGGCCGGGTTTAGCAAATAAGCTTAATTGGAGACTGGTTTATAAACCATATGGGAGTATGCCTCAGTTCACAGAGAGCGAGAATGAGGCTTCTTTGATATGCGATAAAGAAGGTCAATATATTGTCGAAGCTTATGTCAAAACAGCTACTACTTATTCAATTCAATATATCTTTATTAACAGTGTTAATTCCTTTGAGTACTTAAGCTATTCAGCTAAGAAAGCTGAATATAGCAATGGTATCATTTACCTTTTGACTAAAAATCAAGAGTTACTATCTATTAATTCAGAGGGAATAAAGTCTTTAGCAGTTGGTGAAAAAATTGATTCTTTTGTGATCGATGCAACAGGAAGCAGAGCAGCATTTGTTTGTAATAATTCCTTATTATTATGGGATCTGGTAAATGATAGAGAAATTCAAAGGTTTGGTTTGGATGATAGTGTTGTTACGGTTCATTTATTGTACGATGATTTTATTGTATTCCAAGTCAACGATCAACTAAGGTCTCTCTCTATAAAAGATGGTGAACTACAGAATCTATTCTATAAGGCTGACAGTGTAGCAATGCTTCCAGAGTCCCAGGTATTTGCATCTGTTGGCAAAGGGGTAGAATCGAGACTTTATATTTGGGATAAAATCCAGGGGGTTATGATATCTGGAGCATCCGATTATTCTTCGAACAGCGACTTTGATAATGTTTATATTTGGGGCCTTTCGCAAGGCCGTTTTATGGAAAGCTCGGGACGAGTTTTGTGGGTAGACTCTAATATTAAAAAACTTAGACCTGCGAATCAGAAAGTTATTCGAGATGATGAGCAGATACAATGCTTAGAACGAGATCAGGAAAAGGTAATATTTGCTAAAAAGTCACCGATGTTTTCAGAGTTAATTATTGCTAGCGAAGATAATTTACAGACTGAATATGAAATGGATTTGCCGACAATAAAAACTGAAGCTGGGATATGGGAAGGTGCGCTTCCTTTAGCATGTGGATATTTAAACGACAAGATAGTTGTTTTAGTATCAGTTCCTGATAAAGACGAAGTTGCTTTAGTCTACTATTCTCGTTAGGAAGGTGGCTAAGATAATGAAAAAAAAGATTGCTTATTTAGTGCTAATACTCTGCTTCCTTCTTTCTGGTTGTAAAAAAGAAACAGAAAGATATGTAGTCGATATAAAGATTGATCTTTCCCCCATAAGAAGAGATCTATATGATGGAGCTATTGTCCAGATTAAAGATAAAGCTAATGTCATAACTGTACCTCTAGAACTTAACCAAAGTTTGGGAAGTGTCAAAAATTTGCAGCTTCCTTCAGGGATATATACACTAACAGTTACCTTTTTTGCCGGTACCAATCAAATCTATCGCTGCCCTGTTAATGAAATGTTACCTATAAAACAAGGCTATATATTACCACCAGTTCTTTCGTTATTAATAGATGATGATGAACAAAAGTTATTCCCAGTTGTTATAGGGCCACTGCTTTCGTCAACAGGTGAAAAAGTAACTTTAGATGGTTCACTAAGTAGAGGTAATAGTGAACTCACGTATACATGGTCAGTCAATAAAAAGCCCAAAAACAGTGATTTACCTGAGATATTAGGCACTGGTAGTAGAATCGAATTGGAGTTAAATCAAATTGGTACCTATGAGTTTGTTTTAACTATTGAAGACGGTGTAAATAGAGAATTCATCATACATGAAGTTGATGTTGCTGATGGATGGCTAACGTTTGGCGAACCAATTATAGATATTGTTGCTATCGCAAATAATTCTTTAGCAATTCTACATGGGCTTCCTAGTAAATTAAGTATTTATAACAGTATCGGCATGCGGACAATCGATATAAACGATGATTGCTTTAAATTAGCGGCAACAAAAAAGAGCAACATAATTGCTGCGCTTTCAAATTCGAGCGTTTATATTTTTGACCTAGCTAATTTAGAAATTATCGATCAAACAAACGACTTCGCGATGCAAGGTACTATAGCTATTACCGATAAAAACCATGTTTTTATGGGAGTTAATGATGGATACGCCGGTTCTAAATTAACGTATTGGACTTTTGAGCAAGGATTTGTTGCTAACAATAATGCACTTGTGTCTTCTTACGATCAATTATTTAGTGTTGGAGAAAGATTATTTTCTGTTAATCCCAATGATATCCTCGAATATTTATTAGATGAAACAGGGTTACCAACGGGTAAGTGTAACATGACAATAGTTCAAAATGTTAGAGCTCTCAATGATGATTGGTTGGTTACAAGTCAAAGGACCCTTTATAAATTATTTCCTGATTCAAAAATCGGTGTGTTTTTTGATTTGGGTTTTGGAAATAGTTTTGTTATGGGAGCATTATCTGGAGATTATGGAGCTTTTGTGGTTGAGGACCATAATAACTATGACTTAGAGATTTATAACATTAAAACAGGAAAACTAACTAGAGCTTGGCTAGCACCAATGTTTGCACCAAGAAATAATAAAATTTGTAAAGTAGAATTTTTAGAAGATAACACTTTAAGCGTTTTATATGAACCAGGGCCATATGCTAAATTTAGTGAAGCGGTTATTGGTTTCTATGAATGTGAGGAAAGTACCTTGTAAGGGGTTGATGCAAAATGAGAAAGCTAAACTTGTTCATTTTACTGCTGGGTATCTGCCTAATATTGACAGGATGCTTAAAAAAACAGGCTTTTATTGATAAAGCTGCTATAACCATAGAACTAGTTTTTACAGATTCGGTCGAAAAAGATATATCAGATATATATTTGAACCTAATTTACTCAGGTCAAACGATCGAGTTACCCGTCAAAAGGCAAGGTAATAGAGCATCAATAACTTTATTGGATATTCCTATTGGCCTCTATAAAGTAGAGGTAACTGCTTGGCATAAGGAAAGTAGCTACAATCAAAAAGTGGGTATGTTTACTATCGATGGACACGAAAAAAATAGTAAAGTGAGTTTTGATGTCTATTCTTTTATCAACGAAGAATTCGCGTTTAAATTTCCTATTTTAGCTGGAGTCGGAGAGAATATTGCCGTTGAAGCAATTTCTAAAGAAAGTGTCTCAGGTTATACATGGGTTTTAGAAGAAAAACCTATTGGCAGCAATGTTGTTGTTAATTCGAACGGGTTACTTTGTAAATTTGTGCCTGATTTACCTGGTGATTATACTGTTAGAATCAAAAAAGAAAATAGTTCCTCTACCTATACACCAATAACAATAAATGTTTACGAGGAAGCACATCAATTGGGTTCAGATATCTTAATAGTAGAAAATATTGAAGGAACTTCAAAACTTGTTGCTGCCACATACAATAATAAGTTATTTATACAAGATGAAAATGGGATCTTGGCGGAGGCAAACTTTGATGGTTATCCTCTGTGTATCTCGACATTACCAGGGTCAATTTTTTTAGCCACATCAAGTAAATTATATCAATTTTCGCCTACTGGGCTTGCTGAAGAAAGGTCTTGGGATATTGTAGCTAATAGTATCTTGGCGCTAAATGGTAAACTTTTGGTTGCTAAGAATAATCAAACAGTTGTAGTTATAGACGAAAATAATGAGGAAAGTATCTTACTTGAAGGTCTAGTGTATTTTTGGTATAAATCGCCTGACCATAAACAAGCTTTTATCAAGTCTAGTAAAGGTTTGTATTACCTTTCTACCGATAATATGATTCTTAAACCATGCCAGCCGTTTATAGACGAAAGAGAAACTTATTGGTTTGACAATAATATAATTTGTTCTAATAATCAGCTTGGTAATATTGTAGTTGGTCCAGAAGATGTTAAAATAGATTATTCCTATTTTTGTAATCTTGATTTTATACCTGCTCGCAATTTGGCAAACGGTAATATGGTAGGTTGTAGCAGATATAATTTTGGTTTGGAGTTTGTTACAAAGCCTTTTGAAGGTGAAATGAAAACTATTGGCAGAATAAAATTTAATATCCAATCTGGGTGGTCTCAATTAAGTTCTGTCTGGTATGATGATTCTAGTAAACAGATTTATTGTATTTTGTGGCATCCAATAGTTACAGGTGAGGCTTACCTTGTAAGGTATTCTGTGAACTAACTCCCTGAAAAAACAACAAAAATTTTGTCCTGAAACCTATCCTCAAAAAGGTAGGTTTCAGTTTTTTTTAGGTGGCGAAAATTAACTTTATTATTTCAAGAAGATATCTTAGGTCCAGTTACTTGCTCTTCCTTATCTGGTAGATTGGTGTGAAAACATGAATTGGTTTTTCTGAAACATTATCAAACCTCAGGCGAATGGTATAAGGAAGAGAAAGCTTAGGAATCTATACAAGAAAGGGCTATTGGAGATTCCCTAATAGCCACTATTTTATGGGTTCAGATCACTTAAGGTAGATAAAAGCCTGGGCTCATATCTTTTTCTGATTCCTACCGTTCTGCTAACTTGTTAAGAGAGAAACTTTGTAAATTAAAAGGCATTGATTGGTGATTGGGATACTACTTAAAACAGGGGATTTGCCTACCTAATACTTTCAGCAGTCATGATCTACGTTATCGCAGACCTTCTTCTCTGGTTTATAGAAGAATACTTTAATGACATAGTCTACACATGAATCTACGCCAAAGAGGAATTGTCCGCACTCATCTGTGAAGGTAAATGTAACTGGAATTAGATCGCAGGCATCAGAACATTTCTTTTTAAACAGCTTAACGACGGCATTTTTCGCTGGAGTACCATCTGGGAATTTAACGACGCCATGAATAGCAGCTCTTTTTTCGGGAGCCAATACTAGACATAAATCTTGTTCTTCATTGTGCTCTAGTTTTACCTCGACTCTTTTTAACTTCCACCCCATAAATAGTTGCCTCCTTTTTATTAGACATCATCTTGGTCGATTACTATATCAAGTTCTAGAACATCGTCGCTAGATGCGTTTAAGGATTCGTTAATTTTAAGATCTGTGGTGCTGCCCCAAAAATTCTTCTGGACAATTGACCGGATTTCCATCTCCATCAATTCAGGGGTTAGATTTTCTTTGGGAACTCCTGACTTTTTAGTTTTTCGTTGTCTTGTAGGTAGACTGGGTTGGTTGACTATTTGATTTTTAGGTGTTTTTGCATCGTTTGTATCAGTCGTTACCCTTTCTTTATGACCTTGTAATCTCAATTGTTTAAATGCTTCATCGGGAGGTTCAATGATATATTCAATTGTTATGAGATTTTCATCTAAATAGCTTTCAATTTGTTTTAGGTATTGGCTACTGTCTTTCGAGCCAGTACAATAACCCACTACGGCCTGCGCAATTTCTTTAGGACATTCAAAGAATATTTTACCGGCTCTGATTGTCGGTGTATTTTCCATTACTTTACTTGATAATACGATGTCTGTATTTTGATTCTCTTCATAAATAAGGTTTATACTCAAGTCCTTACAAAGTTCCTTAAGAAAATCCCTCATAAGGTTGACCTCCGCGTTATGAATTTTAGAGATGAACCGAGCATGTGTTGCATTGATCAAAATAACCTAAGAAGAAGCTAGTGACCTGCATTTTTTTGTCCCAAAATATAATATGTTTTCTCTATATGTATGTGCATTAATAAGGGCTACCTAAGAATCATCCTTTTTATAAACTTACTAAAAATGCCTAAAGTAATATCATATGAATCATTCTCTACATCAGGTGTCTATAATTGGCAATAGTTGGGTTAAAATGCAGAGTAAGAAAGATGATTCTTAATATTATTTATGAAAAAGAGAAGGTGATCATGAATGTTTTTGGTAATAAGTAGGAGAGAAGTTGTAGTAATCTTCTCTGTTTGGAGTATTTAACTTTAGAAATCTAGAAAACGATTCATCACTAATTATAAAAAAACACGAAACCTCCCTTTCTTGGGTAAGTTTCGTGTTTTATAATAATGTTTTTTAGCTGGTAACAAAGCTGTATATTTTACCAGGTACATATATTTCTTTAATAATTTTCTTGTCTGCAAGGTATTGGGTAAAGCTTTTATCTGCTAAAATATTAGCTCTAATTTCATCTTGGGTTTCTAACTTAGATATAACAAGGGTACCTTTAATCTTACCATTAATTTGAATTGGAATTTCCATACTATCTTCTTTAGCTTTTTCGTTATCCCACTTTATCCAGTTTTGCTTATTAAGTACTCCACCTAAGTTGTTAATTACCCATATTTCTTCGGTAATATGTGGTGCAAAAGGGTTTAGTAGGATTAAGAAAACTTTGATTTCATCTTTAGTAATTTTATTTCTAGAATAAAATTTATTGACGAGTTCCATAAGTGTTGCTATTGCAGTGTTGAATTTCATCTGTTCAATATCTTCACTTACTTTACGCATAGATTGGTGAAGTATTGTTTCTAGTTCTACGGAAAAACCTATATCATTAGTTAACAAATCCTGCAGGTGCCATACACGGTCCAAAAAACGTCGGCAACCTTTAAGACCTTTCTCTGACCATGGTGTAGCTTGTTCAAAAGCGCCTATGAACATTTCATAGACTCGGAAGGTGTCTGCTCCAAATTTAGCAACCACATCATCAGGATTAACAACATTGCCACGAGATTTAGACATTTTTTCATTATTTTCACCTAGAATCATACCATGAGAAGTACGAATTTGATAAGGTTCAGAAGTGGGTACTAAACCACAATCATATAAAAATTTGTACCAAAAACGTGAATACAACAAATGGAGTGTTGTGTGTTCCATACCCCCATTATACCAATCCACTGGTAACCAATAGTCCAAGGTTTCTTTGTCAGCAAAAATTTTATTGTTATGTGGATCAATATAGCGAAGAAAGTACCAAGATGAACCAGCCCAGTTTGGCATGGTATCTGTTTCACGTTCAGCTCGGGCTCCACAGTTGGGACAAGTAGTCTCTACCCATTCTCTAATCATTGCTAAAGGAGAATCCCCTGTCTCGGATGGTTCATAATATTCCACTTCAGGTAGTAAAACTGGGAGGTTGTCTTCGGGAACAGGTACCCAACCACATTTACTACAGTGAACTAAAGGAATTGGCTCACCCCAGTAGTGCTGTCGACTAAAGATCCAATCTCGAAGCTTATAATTAACTTGTCTGGTTCCAATTGATTGTTCTTCTAGCCAGAGTATTATTTTTTCTCTTGCGTCTACCACATTAAAACCGTTTAAAAAACCTGAGTTAATTAATACTCCTTCAGAGATGTTTGTATAAGCTTCTTTATTGATATTTCCACCAGCGATTACTTCAGTTATCGGTAAGTTAAACTTTTTAGCGAACTCCCAATCTCTGATGTCATGTCCTGGAACTGCCATGATTGCTCCGGTTCCATAAGTCATGAGCACATAATCAGAGATCCAAATAGGAATCTCTTTTTTTGACGCAGGATTGATAGCTTTTATACCGTTAAGAAGTACCCCAGTTTTTTCTTTTGATAGTTCAGTTCGTTCAAAGTCAGACTTATGAGCAACATGATCCTGATAGATTTTAACTTCATTCCAATTTATTATCGAGTCTTTTAGTTCATTTATTAGAGGATGCTCGGGAGAAAGTACCATATATGTGACACCAAATAACGTATCAGGGCGAGTTGTAAAAACTTGAATACTTCTATTATGGTCAGCTAGTTTGAACTGGATTGTGACACCTTCTGATCTACCTATCCAGTTACGTTGTTGGATTTTAACTTTTTCAATGTAATTAACTTTATCCAAATCTTGGATAAGCCTTTCCGCATAGGCAGTAATTTTTAACATCCATTGACTTTTTACTTTACGGATAATTTGGCCTCCACATCGTTCGCAAACACCATTAACGACTTCTTCGTTAGCTAACCCAATTTTACAACTTGTGCACCAGTTAATAGGTATTTCGGCTTTATAAGCTAAACCATGTTTATACATTTGGAGAAAAATCCATTGAGTCCAACGATAGTATTCAGGATCAGTGGTATTGATCTCACGTGACCAGTCAAATGAAAATCCTAACCTTTTTAATTGTTGTCTATATCTATTTATATTTTGTTCTGTAACAGCTTTTGGGTGTACTTTATGCTTAATAGCGAAGTTTTCAGTTGGTAGACCAAATGCATCCCAACCAATGGCATATAATACGTTGAATCCTTCTAAACGCCGTTTACGTGCTATCACATCAAGAGCTGTGTAGCTTCTTGGGTGTCCAACATGGAGCCCCTCACCAGAAGGGTAAGGAAATTCAACCAATGTATAGTATTTAGTTCTATTCTTATCTCTAGAAGTGCAGAAAGTACCTTCTTTAGCCCATATTTCTTGCCATTTTTTCTCAGTTTGATAGGGGTTATAATCTTTTTGCTTCACCTCAAGCACCTCCTTACTCACTTGCAATATGTTAATGCCATTGTTCTTTTAGCTTGGATAAAATCCTTTTATCATAACATAAGAGTAACAATATTTTAACTTGCATCGGTAGTTAGGTAGTTGCTAATTAGGAGGAAAAACAAAATGCTTAGATAATCTATCAAATATATAGAACTAATTGACTTAAATAGCTTAGAAGTGGGATTGTGTTTATTTGGTTTATTAATGGGGAGGGTTGAGAGTGCCTTCTACTTATGCTCACTATTATTTTGGCATGCAGGTCTTAAAAAGCCTTGATCAGGAGATAAAAGACTTGATAATTAGGCATCAAGCATTGTTTGATATTGGTCTCCATGGACCAGATATTTTATTTTATTATAATCCACTGCAGGCAAATATTATAAACCAAAAGGGTCATGAGCTACATAGCAAAACTGCGAGTTACTTTTTAGAAAAAGCTAAAAAGATCATTTCTTACTGTCCTAAGAAGGAAGCAGCTAGTGTTTATATATTGGGTTTTATCTGTCATTTTATGTTAGATAGCGAATGTCATCCCTATATTAACGAAGTAACTAAAACTACAGGGATTTCGCATAGTGAAATCGAGACAGAATTCGAACGTCTACTTATGCTGGAAAATCAGATAGAACCTCTTAGCTATAAACCAACGCGGCATATTATTCCCCAGAAAGAGTATGCAACCTATATTTCTTGGTTTTATGAAGGGGTTACCCCTAAGGAGATATTTAAGGCCTTAAAATCTATGAAGTTTAACCTAAACTTTTTAGTTGCACCTGGAAAGTTAAAAAGATTGGTTATCGCTAAGGCTTTAAAGCTCACTGGTAACTTTGAGAGTATGAATGGCTTAGTTATGAGTTACAAGCCAAACCAAGCTTGTATTCCTAGCTCTATAGCTTTACGAAAGCTACTTGAAAATGTGAAGGAACCAACAGTTAATTTAGTGAATGAGTTTTATCACAATCTACCTAACTTAGAACGCTTAAATATTCGGTTTCTAAGAACATTTGCCTAAAACTCAAGAGATTAATCTCTTTTATATAGAGAAGAGTATTCGATAGAGATGGAGGGTAAAATGTATGAATGCTGTTGGGGGTAAATTGACAAAGCTAGAAAAATATTGGGTGCTTTATGATGTGGGAAATTCGGCCTTTGTTTTACTTATCTCTACAATAATTCCCATCTATTTTAAGAATCTGGCTCAAGCTAATGGTGTATCCGCAGCGAACTCTACTGCTTATTGGGGTTACTCAATTTCTCTCGCTACTTTAATTGTGGCGATATTAGGACCAATTTTGGGAACCTTAGCTGATACAAAAGGTTATAAGAAACCTTTATTTACTCTAATAATGATGTTAGGTGTTTTAGGTTGTGCAGCCCTAGCTCTACCTCTTTCTTGGATTCTATTTTTAGCTGTCTTTGTGATAGCTAAAGTAGGTTTGTCTAGTAGTATGATCTTTTACGATTCTATGTTGTCCGACATTACTACTGACGAAAGAATGGACCGAGTATCAACCTCAGGATATGCTTGGGGCTATATCGGTAGTTGTATTCCTTTTACTATCAGTTTGTTACTTATCTTATTTGCTGAAAAGTTATCACTTACCGCTTCTTTTGCAACAGGAATTGCCTTCGTATTAAATGCGGCTTGGTGGTTTCTAGTCACATTGCCTCTACTAAAAAATTATAAACAGATTCATTATATAGAAGTTGAAAAACATCCTTTTAAGAAAGCTATGCAAAGACTCGGGGGCGTATTTAAAGATATTAAAAAACAAAAAGAAATCTTTGTTTTTCTTTTAGCCTTCTTTTTCTATATCGATGGAGTTTATACCATCATTGATATGGCTACATCCTATGGAAAAGATGTCGGTATCAGCGATAACCAGTTATTATTCGCCCTCCTACTTACTCAAGTTGTAGCTTTCCCTTGTGCTATATTGTTTGGCAGGCTCTCACAGAAATACAAAACTAAAGATTTAATTAATGTTTGTATTGTTGGCTATTTCTTGATTACTGCCTTTGCCCTACAATTAGATAAAGCCTGGGAATTCTGGTTCTTAGCTGTATGTGTAGCGATGTTTCAAGGAGCAATTCAGTCGCTCTCTCGTTCCTATTACGCTAAAATTATTCCTAAAGAAAAATCGAGTGAATACTTTGGTTTCTACGATATCTTTGGTAAGGGAGCATCTTTTACCGGAACCATGCTCATGGGTATCTTTACCCAGATTACTGGCACCTCGAAAGCAGGTGTTGCACTTATCTGCCTAATGTTTATCCTGGGATTCATTATCTTCCAACAAGCTACCAGAATACAAAGGCAGGAAGTTTCTTTAAATGGTTAAGGAATATTTTCGTTTCTTGATATTAAGTTTGAAGGCAGGATTATTATAATAGTTAGAGCGAAAATTTAAGTATATGGTTAGTATGTTATTAGTAGCTAACAAAAGAGTTGAAATTCTCTTTAGAGAGCCTATCTATGCTGATTATTAGTTGGTAGCACTAACTAATAAAATCAATCAGATGGGGCTCTCTTTTTCTTAAAAGCAGGGTGATAAAGTGGGAGGTAATAAAAGTGATCATTTTACATTGCTTAACCAAGAAAAAATGGGAAACGGTAAAAGACAAACCGATGTTTGGAGAAGAACTCCTTGCAAGAGATGGGTTTATCCATTGTTCTCCTATCAATTATTTTTGGCGGGTAGCACCTAACTTTAGGGACATTAAAGATGATTTAGTACTCTTATGTATTGATCTAGATAAACTTAAAGCTGAAGTGAAGTGGGAAGATGGCACTAATTGTGGTAGAGAATATCCTCATATATATGGCTTAATCAACCGCGATGCCATTACCGATGTTCTACCCTACCTCAAAGATGAAAATGGTGACTTTATTAAAAACCAAGAATTTATGGAAGTAGAAAATGCTTAAACAAACTACCCTGGAAAAAGTAATTCTAGATAAGGAAACACTAAATTCCGACTTATAGGCATATCCGGGGAGATAGTTCTATCCTTTACCATTTAGATAAAATATGGTATGATTTAATTAGAAATCTCCGAATACCTTCATGGCAGTGGGGGACACAAGATTTTGGGGTGAATCTTATTTGATAAGAGGGGTAACTTGGGAACCCTAACCCGTCAGCTAACCCCATAGGAGTACACCAAGCGTATGGCGTAACTCGAATGAGTTGCGTTTATGCGCTGTTTCTATTTTAAAGTCCTGCTAAAAAACTCTGGCAGACAAAGCGAAAAATAGAAGCGTATAAACAAACGTCAAGAAGAAATACATTGTGAGATGGAGGAAAAAGTGATTGCATGTACTTTTGAAAATCGGAATAATACTACTTGTCGGTATTCTCGGAGGTAAGATCGCACGTATATTTAAACTTCCTAATGTCTCCGGGTATTTAGTAGCAGGCTTATTCCTGGGTAATTCATTTTTCAGATTTGTTAGCGCTCAGGATATAGAAGCGTTTTCAGTAATTAGCGAACTAGCTTTAGCCGTAATTGCTTTTAGTATTGGTAGCGAATTCGTAATCAAAGATATGTTAAAGATAGGCAAATCAATAATAATTATTACTTTAGCAGAAGTTGTCGGCGCAGTTCTTCTTGTATTTTCGGTAATGTATTTTATCTTTCATCAACCTTTTGCTTTTAGTATAGTAATTGCATCTATGTCTGCAGCAACTGCCCCAGCGGCTACTCTTTTGGTAATGAAACAATATAAAGCTCATGGCCCCTTAACCAAAACAATAATACCAGTAGTGGCTTTAGATGATGTATTTGGTATTATGGTTTTTGGTATTGCCATGGCCTTGGCTAAGTTATCTGTTGGGCAAACCCAAGTATCTTTTTTAACCATGATAGGCGAACCCTTATTGGAAATTGGTGGTTCAGTTTTACTCGGTGGTCTACTCGGTTTAGGGTTAAGTTTTGTTGCTCAAAAGTCCACTAATCGAGATGGACTGCAAGGAGTTTCGTTAGCTTTTATTGGTGTAGCTACAGGACTTGCTACTATTATGGGCTTTTCGCCTTTGCTAACTAATATATTAATGGGAACAACTTTGGTTAATCTTCTCAAGAATCCTAAAAGAGTCTTTAGCGCAGTCAACGATTTTGTCTCACCAGTTTATGTACTATTTTTTACCTTAGCTGGTGCTAGTTTAGATTTAGGTATTCTTGCTACAGTGGGAGCTATGGGTATTGCTTATATCTTTAGCAGAGCTATCGGTAAAATGTTAGGAGCTTGGCTTGGCGCTAAGTCAGTAAAAGCAGAGGATACTGTGACTAAATATCTCGGTTTGGCCTTATTACCCCAAGGCGGAATATCAATAGGACTTTCAGTAATAGTCAGGCAACAATTACCTCAATACGCTGTGGCAATCAATACAATAATTATGTTTAGTGTTTTAATCTACGAAGTTTCTGGCCCAATTTTTGCAAAAATTGCAATTCAAAAAGCTGGCGAAATTGATGGCTTAGAGAAATTTAATGTAACGCTCCAGAAACAAGGAGCTGAAGAAATAGCCTCGTAAAATATTAGGAAAGAAGGTAGTAAAATGTTTGTGTTATTTATAGTACTGAACGGAACCGATTATTTAGAGGATATTTTGGCTAAATTTGTTGATATCGGTGTACGTGGAGCTACTATTTTAGATAGCCAAGGAATGGCCAGCGCCATCTTAGAAAGTCGGAACCGTGGTATTCCATTATTTGGTTTGTTCGAATCACTTGTAGATGATTCTCGTCCATATAATAAGACAATTTTTACGGTGCTAGAGAACGAAGAACTTGTTAAAAAAGCTGTAGCTACTGTCCAAGATATAATGAAGGATATTCCTCAACCGGGTGCTGGCTTTATGTTTACTATTCCTATTGGTGAGACCTACAAGATGGGAAAGAGTAATTAACTGAAACAAAAGGAATTAGTTAGTACTGCATATAAGAAGAGTTGTTTTTTGCTAAGAACTTATTTGTTTCATTTGGATTGGTTTATCTTAAGCTGAATATTTCATTACAGACAATTAACTAAAGAGGCTGTTACCTAATTAACTTGCTAATAAGTTGAGTAACAGCCTCTTTATCTTTTAAAACACAAAAACGGGCCCTAAAAGAGAGTCAAGTCCATAACGTTGTG
>DHDH01000020.1 GCA_002399235.1 Firmicutes bacterium UBA4881
TTTAGTAGTTTTGCGACACCCCCATTTTTATCTATATTGACCTTGAGAAAGATCTTTCCCTATCATCTCAAAACTAAAACTTAGTCTCTTTTCTCCTTTTACCTTACTTTTTAACCAAATTCTTTGGCTAGGATAAGCCTTGTTATATTGCCAAGAAACATATCCTGGTAATATCTCCATAGTTAGTGGTTCGGATATCTCTAAACGCACTAGTTTTAGCGAACCGATCTCTTTTAATATTATTGAGCCAGGTTCTATTTTCTGTGGTGTTAGGAATGGGCTTAAGGCAAAAAACCACTCTACTTCCGCATTACCTAAAAAACAATCATTTATAACGAATTTTTCCTTAGTTAATTCAATCTCTCTGGTAAACTGCCAACCATCTCTGGCCATTTTACCAATTAGTTTTTTATCGATTATTTTACCTTCAGCATTAAGAGCTTCGCCATAAGCAAACGAGCTTAAATACCTTGCTTGGGGTTTTCCGTTTACCTTAATTGTCGAGTGAAAGCTTTCGTCTTTCATAATCATGCGTTCATAATCGTTTTCGTTGTAGCGATAAGTTCCTGGATCTGTTAGAATTCCGCTGCCTTCTAGAAAAGCTACTAAACCCAACTGATCACAATGGCTATGTGGATTATTAGATGCATTTGGTATATACAAACCAAATTCACCAGCCCGGAAAAAGACATAAGAGTTATCCTGTTCTCTTAGAACAAAATGACCTGTACGATTAAATTCAGCGGTTTCAGGTCTCGCTGGTTTACCTTCAGGTTGCTTACTTGCTTCTAAGCCCAGTAACCAATAGCTAGAAGCTGGCACTTTCTCGGCTGGTCTAACAGCAAGACCCATTCCATACCCCAAAGCAAAGAGATACTCTAGATCCCAAAAAGCTTCTGGCCATTCGCGAACAAGTAGAATTTCATCGCTATTATCACCAAAAACAGGCAAAGTGCCGCTAGGCTGAGTTAATGCATCAAAATAGTACAAACTTTTTTCTATAGCACTACTAAGCCAGAGGGGAATACTGAGGCCTGCATTTTTTAGACCCTGAGCTACTAACATCAGACTCTCCACCGAAAAACGATGGTAACTAATGCTCTGTTCAGCAAAACCGCCATCATTAAAGATGAGTAATTCAGTACTTCCTTTTAACTCTTCTAGCCAAAATTCAAGTTCGGCTTCTCTGCTATGATAAAGTCTGTGCAGTATAACAAAACTCAAAGAAAGGAGTTTATGATTATTAATTGGAGCATGGTATTCTTTTTCTAAAAGAAGCCATTGTTCATCAAGATAAGCATCAAACTTGGTCCGCAGACTTTCGGTTAAGTTTTTTGCATCGGAGGCTATCTCCAAGAAAAAAAGCCAGTTAATCATTCTTTGGCAGATATGTGGGTGTCCTGCCCAACTAACACCTTTTTCTGCTTCTACACTTTTTAGCCAGTTTTGCATAAATTCTAAAGCAAAGTCTACATATTTTTCTTCTCCAGTAAGCTTATAGGCCTTAGCTGCCGTTGGTAAGAAATTGTGTTTCATGAATTCCCAAAGAAATTTTACATCACCTGGAGCATGCCCGGGATTAAAGTAGATCTTTTTATAATGCTCATCTGGCCAGATCTCTTTCGTCCAGGGGTCAATTCCAGCTAAAAGTTTATCTACTTCACCTCTAAGGCCAAAGAACTCTACTTTACCTCTCCCTAAATCTCTAGCTATACTTTCAATCTCATCAACATTACCGGGAAAAGATGTGCGGATATGATTTATCGTTTTAATGTCTAATCCGTTTAGTAACTTTAACATATATTTTCCTCACTATCGTTGGTGGTTTATTGTTTAGTCAATTACTACCGCCGTACCTGAAGCTGTTACCATTAACATACCATTGTTTTGGCCGAGAACTTCGTAATCAATATCAACACCAACCACAGCATTACACCCAAGCGCTTGTGCCCTTTCTTTCAACTCAGAAATTGCTATCATTCTAGCTTTACTTAATTCTTCTTCATAAGCAGCAGAGCGGCCACCAAAAAAGTCAGTGAAACTAGCCATAAAATCGCGGACAAAGTTGGCTCCTAGAATTGTCTCACCATGGATAATGCCACGATACTCTAAAATTTTGTGTCCTTCAATATTTGGGGTTGTCGTTACAATCATTCAAATACCCTCTCTTTCTTAATATCCTTATTCGATAAAGACAGCAGAATACCAGTTCTGTTCATCTTGGTTGTCTTTTAATGTTTTTAGGGGTAAGCCTAATTGATGTACTGTTTTAAATACATCGATACCTACACTATGAAAAGCTGGTCTTGCCTTTTTAGGATTGGCACACTCTTTGCCCTGTTTACCGGCACATTCTACACATAAACAACAATCACTTAAAGAAAAAGCAAAATAACAACCTTGTAAAAAAGCCTCTCTTTCTATAGCAAAAGAAATCTCTTGGCTGAGTTTTTGTTCGTGAGTATGAATAATAATTCCCCACCTATAACGTTTAAAGATTTGTTCATACTCCCAAGGTTTTAAAGAACCTGGTCTGGAGGGACAAGTAGGACCCTTACCATAGTCTAAGCAGCCAAACATACACTTAATTAAAGTTCGCGGATCAAAAACTATGTCGGTAATTTGAAAAACTACAGCATCAACTGCTCCTAATTTCTGGGCCAGCTGTATCAGTTGTTCTTTACTATCTTTCACTCTCTTTCCCCCTAAATTAAAACCTTTATAACTTATTCTACCATTTATCGCTTTTACCTTTGCTATAATGTTTAGGTTGACATTATTGTATATCGATATATTTTTATCGTTTATCGTTATTTATTTATTGACTTTCGATATGTCACTTGTTATACTCAAACTAGCACTAGGTAAAACTATTATTTTCAAATGGAGGATTAAGATGAAATTAATTGGTACAAAATCGATTGCTGAACATCTCTCTAAACTTCTAAAGATAGCCTATGGGGTAGTATTGGTGAGCTTTTTTATTTCTCTGGTATTAGGAACAATCTCGTTGTGGCGTTCTGGTAGTCTGGGGCTAGACAATCATATATCCATAAAAACACCAGGTATTAACTTTGATTTTAGCAACTTAAGTTACAAAGCTAATACAAAATATATGAATTTTCTGTTTCTCTCTGCCGTACCCAGTTACTTAATTTCTGCCTTTATAATTAAGGAGCTTTCTCGGATCCTTGATACATTAGTTAAAGAAGAACCTTTTGTTTACGCCAACATTGTTAGTATAAAAAAGATAGCTAAAGCATTGATCCTTGGTAGTATCCTTTATACTATCATCCATTTTATTATTGGTTTAATTATAACAAGTGTTGTCCAAACACCAGGTGTTAAATTAACTACCAACTTGTCAATCGATGGTTCAATGTTGTTTATGGGAATTCTTCTCTACTTGCTGGCTGAAGTCTTTAAACTTGGTTTAATAATTAAAGAAGAACAAGATCTAACTGTGTGAGGTATTGACGATGCCTATTATTATTAATCTTGATCGTTTATTAGTAGATAAAAAAATCACTTTAAGTGAACTTGCCGAGAAAGTTGGCATTACTTTACCTAATCTTTCTATTCTCAAAACGAATAAAGCTAAAGCTATTCGTTTTTCGACTTTAGAAGCTCTTTGCAAAGCTTTAGACTGTCAACCCGGCGATCTGCTAGAATATATTAAAGAGTAAAGGCCTGAGGGGTAAGCCCTCAGACCTTTAATTATGCCAACCACTTTACTTCATTTAAATCTGGATCTTTTCTGGGTGGAGTAATAGGATTTTCAGCGGGATAACCAATTGGTATAATTGCTACTAAAGCATGGTTTTGAGGAACCTCTAATTTAGCTAACACTTGCTTGTTAGTAAGCACCTCTCCACCAATCCAAACCGTACCTAATCCTAAATCATATGCAGCTAATAATATATTTTGTACAGCTGCCGAAGCTGCCATTAACGCTTCATCATCCTTTATTTTGTCGCCACAAATTTCATAAGAAACAGCAATGTGTAAAGGAGCGCCACCAAAGTCTTTCGCATACTCAAGCATACCAGCTTTCTTCTCGGCTGGAATGTAGGGCGCCTTGGGGATATAATCCTTAGCAAATTCATAAAAAGTCTTACAAACCAAATCTCTAAATTCTCCCCCTAGTACATAAAACTTCCAGGGCTGCGAATTACCATTAGATGGTGCTAAATTGCCTGCTTTCAAAACTTCAATTATCTTTTCTTTTTCTATCGACTGCGATTGATATTTTCTTATACTACGTCTATTGGCAATCACTTCTTTTAAATAAGACATCAATTTTACCTCCTTAAGTAGTTATAATCCCTACTTCATTTTTTGAGTCCGTTTTCCTCCAGTGAATGGAGTAATTCTCGATGTTAAATTTTTATGAAGGATTGGCCAAGTCCTTGCAGAAGAATCATCTAGAGTAATTATCGGAACTAATTCCGTTAGTGTTTTGCTCAAATCTATTTGGGGGTGTTTCATTTGAAACGTAGGGGATGGTTAGTTTTCGTCTTGCTGATGCTATTAAGTAGCTTCATGCAAGCTAGCACACTAAAATTGTGGTATGTTGGCTGGACCAATGAGATGAAGGCTGTTGCTCAAAACATAATCGATTCGCAATTCACTGCCAAAACAGGGATTAAGGTCGATATAGAAGTCTTTTCTTGGTCTGATTACTACAACAAATATCTTCTCTCTTTAGCTAGTCGCGATACTCCAGATCTTTTTACTTTAGGAACTGAGACAGTAGACTTTGGTCTTAGAGGCGGTCTAGTCGATCTAGCTAAATTCAAACCGACCGAATTTGCTCAGATGGAAAAACAAGTCTTCGGTTCGCTTATGGGGCCTTTCTCTTTTAGAAATACTAGATTCGGTATGCCAGTCTCCATCGGTGCTATGGTAGCTGCTTATCGCCTTGATATTCTAAGAGATATGGGCATGGAAATTCCTAGTGAATGGGAAGATATTAAAAAGTGGCAACCAAAGGCTTTAGCAAAACAACACACTTTTGGTTTACACTATGGTTCTGTTCAATATGATAGCCACTGGGGTGCTTACACCTTAATCACTCAAAATGGTGGTCAATTCTTTAACCCAGATGGTTTTTCTAGTGCTCTTGATAAACCTGGATCTATTAAAGGCTTCCAAGAATACATTAGCCTTTTTAAAGATCATAAACTACCCCAAGCTGGTGTTGGCATACCAACGTTCGTTGCAGGTGAATGGGTAATGATGACAGATGGAATTTGGCTTTATCCAAACTTATTAAAAAATGCACCACAATTAAAAGGTAAGTGGGTACTTGACCTAATGCCAGGTACTAAGCAAGCAGATGGTTCAATTCATCATGGTTCTTTTGCTGGTAGTACTGTTATTGGTATATCTTCCCACTCTAAAAACAAAGAAGATGCTTGGCAATTTATGAAGTGGTTCACTTCCACAGAAGCCCAAGCTAGCATAGCTAATGGTATTATTGAGCGTATCCCTGGCAGTCTCTGGTTACCAGCAAATAAAAACGCCTTAAATAAGGTTAATATCGATCCTGATACGAGAAAAGCCTATTATGGCCAATTAGAACACTCCGAACCTGCTCCTTATGCAGCTAACGTTGCTGTATTGTATCGTTATGTTAAGTTTGCAGTTGATAAGAGTATCTTAAACAACATGGATCCTAAAACTGCAATTTTGGAAGCTGCTAAAGAAATGAACGATGAGATGTCTAGAAGAAAGAAAGAATATTCTCGCTTGTTAGAGAGATTATAACGCAAAAAGCTGGCTACAAAGCCAGCTTTTTTTATCCCAAATATTTATTTTTTAGATACTCCAGGTAGGGTGTTACATTAAGACTTTCGCCGGTGACTGCTTCAACTAACTCCATAGGAAGTAAGGAAGCACCTTGAGAATGAATCTTATCTCTTAACCACTCTCTTAGAGGTAGTAGCTCACCTTTAGCTATGCTATCTGATAAACTAGGTTGTTCTTTTAGAGCTTTCGCATAAAATTGCGAAGCCATTACATTACCTAAAGCATAGGTTGGGAAGTAGCCAATGGAACCTTGGGACCAATGGATATCTTGTAATACTCCTAAAGAAGGTGAAGGTACCTTAATACCTAAATAACTTTCCACTTTCTCATTCCAAGCTTCAGGTAGTTGAGAAACCTTAATTTTACCATTAAGCAATTCTCGCTCTATCTCAAAGCGTAAGAAGATGTGTAAATTATAAGTGACTTCATCGGCATCTACTCTAATTAGTGAAGGTTCAACCCAGTTAATCGCAGAGTAAAATGTATTAAAATCAACTTTATTTAATTGGTTAGGAAATGTTTTCTGTAACTCTGGCCACAAATGGGACAAATAACCCCTTGAGTGACCAACAATATTTTCCCACAATCGAGATTGACTTTCGTGTGTAGCTAATGATGCAGCACTTCCAATAGCTAAATTTCTCCATTCTTTGGGAATTCCTTGTTCATACAAGGCATGACCACCTTCATGCATCGATGAGAACAAAGAACCTGGAAAGGATCTTGGGTCAATTTTAGTAGTTATACGTACATCCTGAGGATCAAAGCTAATCGTAAAAGGATGGACACTATAATCTTGTCTACCACAATCAATGTCAAAACCCATTTCATGTAGAGCTTTAATACCTATATCCCATTGTCCCTTTTCGCCATAATCTTGAGCAAATATTGCGGGTTTTTCACCTTGTTTAGCCACTATTTCTTTTACTAAAGGAACTGAGGCTTCTTTTAACTTAGTAAAAATTACCTCTACATCTTTTGTTGTCATCCCTGGTTCAAAACTATCTAGCAAAGCATCATAGGGCTCATCACTGTAGCCTAATGCATCTGCCTTTTGTAACGCTAGATCAACTAACTTTTCTAAGTAGTTCTCAAAAAGGGAAAAATCCTCTTTGGCCTTAGCTTCTTGCCAAGCGGTCATGGCTCTAGCTGAGGTTTTAGCCATCTCCTCAACTAACTTGGTAGAAATTTTAACAGCGTGATCGTAATCTCTTTTGGCTGCACGATATAAGGGACCTTTTTCTGGGTCTTCGCTTTGGTACTCTAAAGCAGTAAGAATTTCACTCGCTTCCTTAGAAACAATCTTTGTATGGGCTAAGGTCTCTAGATAACCTAAAGACTCTGCTCTAGCTTCAGTTCCACCTACTGGCATATAAGTTTGTTGGTCCCACACTAATAAAGCTACTGCATGATTAATCTTCCTAATATCTGCTTGTAAATTAAGAAATTTTCCCCATAGTTCCATCAGATAGGCCTCCTATTCTTTAACTACTCTTGCGTTCTATTAAGCGTGGCTCTAAGGTTATTTTTTCACTTGGTTTGTTATCAAGAGCGGCAATCACCTGTTTTACTGCAATTTCGCCAAACTTTTCCTGTGGTTGTTCCACAGTAGTTAATGCTGGCAATATAAGACTGGATAGATGTATGTTGTCAAAACCCACTACTGCCAGATCCTCAGGAACTCGTATGCCTAGCAGAGATGCTTGTTGAATTACTCCCCAAGCTGTCATGTCAGAGCAGGCAAATATTGCAGTTGGTTGGTATTTGACAACTTCCCTAAAAGCTTTTCTACCACCTTCTGCAGTGTAACTAGATTCTACAATCAACTTTTCATCGATAGGTAAATTTGCTTCTTGTAAAGCTCTTAAATAACCTCTTAATCTATCTTTCCCCGCCGGTGTAAAATGGTCTGTGGTGGCACTTAAGTGAGCAATCCTAGTATGTCCTTTTTCTATTAGATGTTTAGTGGCAATGTAGCCACCTTTTTCATTATCTAAAACAATCTTGCTAGACGCTAATTCTTTAATATCAGTAAAAAGCTGAATAACAGGAGTATTCTTTTCCACCTCAGAAAATGCCTTAATATTTTCTGGCCCTGATGGGACCCAAATTATTGCATCAACTTGCCACTCGAGTAATTGATACAAATATTTTCCCTCTTTACTTGCTTGCCAATCGGTAGAGTGAAGTAAAACCGCCATACCTGCATCCTCTGCAGCATGCCATATTCCTTCTAAAGTTTGGGGCAAAAAAGAAGTTCTAATTTCAGGAAGCAAAACCCCTAAAAGGTTAGTTCTTTTCCTTGCGAGTCCTCTAGCCATTATGTTAGGTTTATACCCCATCGACTCTGCAACGTTCAAAATCCGTTGCCTTGTTTCTTCACTAACTTTATTTAACATAGTGCCATTTAAGGCTCTCGAGGCTGTGCAAGAAGACACCCCTGCTTCAGCAGCAACATCTTTTAGACGCACTTTTTGGGATTTTATTTTATGTTCCAACTCCAACACCTCAATATATCCTAAATAGCTAAACATATTATAACATATCGACTAAATTTTCCAAAAAAGAAATGGGCTTAAAGCCCATTTTCTTGCTGCGATGTTTCATTTTGTGTTTGCCAATTAAACTCTATTTCCACAATGATTGTAGCTAAAAAAATCAACGCCATTCCTATTAAAGACTGCTTGGTCATTGCTTCTCCTAAGATTATAGCAGCAAAAATAGTAGCAAAGACAGGTTCAAGACTAAATATGAGACTAGCTTTACTTGGTCGAATATACTTTTGTGCATATACTTGTAGAGAGAGACCTAGAGCAGTAGCTAACAGAGCAAGAAATAAAACACCTCGAAGACCGGCCCCGGGCCAAGCAAAAGTATTGTTCCCCATAGCTAAAACACTAAAAAATAGAGTCATGACCAAACATTGAACAGCTACAAAAGCAATCGGATCAAGATGATTCTTATCACCAATGTATACCAAGTGTATAGAAAAGCCAATTGAACAGATTAAAAGAAGTATAATTCCATATAAGCTTGAACTGCCACTAGCCCCACCCACTAATAAATAAGTGCCACCAAGAGCAATTAAGCTACTTATCCAGACTTGAACAGAGGGAGCCTTTTTATTCATTATTCCTTCAAACATTGGTGTAAAAATAACCAAGAGCCCAGTGATAAATGCTGCGACAGATGCATTAGTGTGTACAAGCCCCACTGTTTGAGCTAAATAGCTAATACTAAACATTATTCCAGCAATAGTCCCTTCCTTCCAAGGAAGACGGGCTTTCCTCATAATAGCCATTACTGTCAATATCCCAGAAGCAATTAGAAAACGCCAGAATAGAAGAGTTTCTGGAGCAAGAGTTTTCGCTGCATCACTTATAGCAATAAAACTATATCCCCATATTATAGTTAAAGCTACTAAGAGCCAATGTGCTTTTTTAGAGTTCATAGTACTTTTCTTAAAAAGGACTTTGTCCTTGGATTTTCAGGATTTGTAAAAATAACCTCTGGTTTATTATCCTCTAAAATTAAACCGCCGTCCATAAATAAGACTCGATCAGAAACCTCTCTCGCAAAACCCATCTCATGGGTAACAACAACCATTGTCATACCTTCATAAGCTAAACTCTTCATAACATCCAAAACCTCACCAATCATCTCTGGATCAAGAGCTGAAGTGGGCTCATCAAAAAGCATAACTTTTGGTTGCATTGCTAATGCTCTAGCAATCGCTACTCTTTGTTTTTGTCCTCCAGATAATTCGTCAGGGAAACTTTTTGCTTTGTCTTTTAAGCCAACTTTATTCAAAAGCATAAGCGCCATGTCTTCCGAGGATTGCTTGGTTACTTTTTTTACTCTCTGTGGTGCTAATGTAATATTATCTAACACTGACATATGTGGAAAAAGGTTAAAGTTTTGAAAAACCATCCCCATATTAGCACGGAGACTATCAATGTTACAATGAGGTGAAGTAATTTCTTGCCCTTCAATTAAGATCGAACCTGCTGTTGGTTTTTCTAGAAGATTGAGACAACGTAAAAAAGTACTCTTCCCTGAACCAGAAGGTCCAATAATACAGACTACTTCCTGTCTTTTAATTTGCACAGAGATTCCTTTTAAAACTTTCAGGTCATCATAATTCTTTTCTAAATTTAATGTTTCAATCACAATTTCATTAGTGTTTGTCTCACCTGTCATTATTTCTTAACCTCCTCTCAGAGTAACGTACTAAGCGAGAAATACTTAAAGTCAGAATTAGATAAATAATCGATACTGCAAAAAGAATATCAAAAGGTCGATAGTCCCTAGTATACACTAGCTGTGCTTTGCGCATTAGTTCTTCTAAAGCAATAACAGAGACAAGTGAAGAATCTTTTAACATAGCAATAAATTCGTTGCCAAGCGGAGGTATAATACGCCTAAATGCTTGTGGCAACACAATATAACGCATAGTTTGGTTACTAGTCATTCCTAAGGAACGAGCTGCTTCTGCTTGGCCCTTATCTATAGATTGAATTCCGGCCCTGACAATCTCGGCCACATATGCACCACTATTAATTGATAAAGAAGCTATAGCTGCCACCATTGGAGGTACAGTTCTACCAATAATCTGGGGTAATCCCATATAAACAATAAGTATTTGCACCAAAAGAGGGGTTCCTCTTATAAAGTCAATGTAAATTGTCGCTAAGCTTCTTATAAAACGTTTTTCAGAAAGTCTGCCTATACCAGCAAATGTACCTATAATAAAACCCAAACTAACAGCAATCGCAGTTAATTCTAATGTAAGTAATGTTCCTTCTAATAAAAGCGGTAATTTACCCCATACATATAAAAGCCAAGTATAGAGACCAATTGCCATACTTTGTAGTGACATTATAAGTTGCGTGCCCAAATTAAAAAGTTCGTTAATGATAGCCATGCCAAACCTCCCTAAAACAACCTAAGACCGTCGCTAAAAGCGACGGTCTGGTTTATACTTTCCAATCTACCTGCAAAACTTAACTTAGTTAGCAAACCAAGCGTTGTAAATAGAATCTAATGTGCCGTTATCTTTGAGCTTTTTCAAAGCGGCATTAATTTTAGCAAGATCCTTATTACCTTTTTTGAGAACAACACCATAGAGTTCTTCGGTAAACTCAGGAATAGCAATTTTCAGCTTGTTAGGTGTGGTCTTCATAAAATAACGTCCTACAGGGCCATCCATTACTGCTGCATCAGCGTTACCGTTAATAACTGCTTGAAATGCTTCAGGTGCAGTTTCAAAACGTAAAACTTTTTTAACACCTTTCATATCTGTAGCGGTAAGGTCTCCAGTAGCACCAATTTGAACTGCTAATGTTTTACCTTTTAAATCGTCCAGTGATTTAATATCGTTGCGATTAGGCTTTGTCATAACAACCAAGCCAACTTTAATGTATGGATCTGAAAAATCAACTGCTTGTTTTCTCTCATCTGTAATAGTCATTGCGGTAATTAAAGCATCGTAGTTACCGTTATTAAGTCCAGGAATAAGTCCTGACCAAGCAGCATTAACTAGCTTTAATTCAACACCAAGCTCTTTAGCCAAAGCTTTGGAAAGATCAATCTCATAACCAACTAAATTACCTTTGTCGTCAGAAAATGTAAATGGTGCAAATGTAAAATCGCCAGCAACTTTCCAATCTGCAGCCAATGAGACTAAAGAAATAATCACAACAAGGCTTAATACCCATAAATTCTTTTTCACTTGCATAAATCTCCTCTCGGTTCCGTATCTTTTGCATAATTATACTGTGATGTACCCCGTTAGTCAAGACTATTCTTGTAATTATTTATCTAACCTGTATAAAAGATACATGATGAACCATTGAGCCCAATACATATTCTTGAATTTTATATTAACTTATATTAACCAAAATGAAAAGATCCTTTTCTAGGGATTATATTGTTTATTTACTCCTCCCCAAAAAGCTATACCTTGGCTAGAAACACCTAGGGAAACAGTACTTCCTATATCTACAAAACTTTGATTTTTGATAGGTATTAAATAACTCAGTTTAAAGTGATCATCAAAAAACGGTATAGTTTCAGCGCCATAGCGAGTAATACCTCTACCTAAACCAACTTTTAGGTTTTTATATCGGTAGGTATAGCCTAGTTCTCCCCTTAAAAGAAACTTATACTTTCCTCCTGGCAGAACACCTGTTGTTATTTCAATACCATGGCCAGATTCATGTTCATAACCTAAAGAAACCGTTGGCAAAATACTTCCACCTAAAACTAATTTAAACCCAATGTTAATATTAGCTAAAGTACATATAGATAAAGAGAGCACTAGCACTACAACTTGTATAATTCTTTTATTCATAAAATCACCTCATTTGCTTATTTCGCTACCAATAACCTTTTTCCCACTCAAATCAAGTATTATGAACCCAATTAATTAAAAGCTAGGTGGTCATTATAATAATGCAATCAGATAATTCATTATCCTAATTATAACGGATTACCTTTCCTAAGCTAACCTAGTTTTTCAGCTCGTCTACAAATATTAAGGTCAAATGCATAAATAAACTCCAAACCCAGTTCAGATATTTCTGTACATAGTAAAAGGGGCTGGCACTGCCAGCCCCTTTTACTATAAAATTAAGCTCTAGAGATATCACCTCTAAGAACAACTACCCCTAGAGGACTTGTGGAATCACGGCTTTCAGCAGTAACATAAACTAAATCATAGAATTCCAAAGCTTTGCTCAAGCGAACAATACCACTCCAAACTCCGTCTGGTGATACATACATAGTTGCTGATTGCCAAGTTAGTGTTGTCTTATCTCTGACAAATATCCGGTAGACCATGCCACCTAAAGTCTCAGGATCTGGTAATCCAGTTGCCAGAGCAGATACTGTGTTGTCATCGAAGTTGTAGATACCAAAGCCCTGGGCCATAGGAGCTGAGTTAGTATTTTGTAACATCTGGCATTTCTTTCCAGCTATTTCACAAGGTCCAGTTGGTATGCATATCCGTTGACCGATAACTAACCTATTTGGATCGATGCCGGGGTTAAAGCGTAATATACAATCAACAGTTGTGTTATAACGTGCTGCTAAATTGAAAAGAGTGTCTCCAGCTTGAATGGTATAGATTATTCCCGGACATTGAGGAATTACTGCTGGTATACATATTTGCTGGCCTATTACTAGTCTATTAGGATCAATACCTGGGTTAGC
>DHDH01000040.1:0-115378 GCA_002399235.1 Firmicutes bacterium UBA4881
TTCATATTTGGAGTAGCTACCGGGATTCGCTCGCAAACTATGTTGTACTTTTTCAATGCATCCTCAAAAACCTTAGAGACAAACTGTGGTCCATTATCTGTTCTAACTACTGGTATCTTGTCTTTACCAAGCAAAGTACGGCTTTTTAGCGTTTCTTCCAATTTCAAAACAATCTGCGTTGCTTTACAAGTTAGACCCAGGTGATAAGCAATTACATTGCGATCAAACACATCGATTATTGAAGCTTGGAAGAAGAATCTTCCGCTGCTGTGTATGCGACAGTACTTAATATCAATTTCCTATAACTCATCTGAAGCAGTTACTGTAGCTTTCTTGGCAAGTTTCCGTGGAGCTTTAGCAAAGATTTTTCGTTGAGCTCTTAAAACACCTAACTCTTTACATAAAAGATATACTTTTTTGTGGTTAATTACTAAATGCTTATAATCTACCAAGTAAGTGGTTATTTTGTGGTAACCAGCTGCGTAGATGGTAAACTAACAAAGTCTAGAACCAAGTTTAGTTTGTAACCCTGGTCAATCCACTACTTCAATGCACGTTATTACGATCCAACCATAGGACGCTTCATCTCAGCTGACCCAGTAAGGGAAGGGTTAAACTGGTATGTGTATTGTAACAGTAACCCTCTAATGTTTGTAGATCCGGCTGGGAGAGAGGCGCTATCAATTACTGGTATATTTGTCACTCAGGTAATAGTAGCCAGTCTCGGTCTTGAAATAATGACGAAAACTGCTCAAATTGCACAAAATGTACCAACCTCAATAATGCAAATTAGCCCTGCTGTATATGATTTTTCGCAAACAGTAATCGAAGAAGGACTACGTTTCTTTGCTAAAGAGAACAGGAAGCAAACCTCACTAGGTAGTAATAAATGTTCTTATGCACCACAAGATCCAATGCAGGGGCCTAAACGTGGTATTAAGACATTTAAAGATCATAAAGCAGCTCTAAAAAATCTTTCCAAGAATTACGGAATTGACAAAAACAAACTATCAGATGCGTTTAACTACTTAAAACAACACTACTTTAGAGGTGGTGCTGATAATGTGCTTTTTGATGAGTTAGGTAATATTTATGATCCTAATACACTCGAATGGATTGACAATTTACTATATTGGGTTCCGTGAAATATTTTGAGTAGGTGATTTAGTAAAATGATTATTAGGCAAGATCAATATTGGTGTAATATGTATTTTTCAGTAGCTAATTTTGATGAGGATCCTAGTCAAATAACATCCTTGTTAGGAATCAGCCCTGATTCGTCCTGCCGTAAAGGTGCTATTAGAACATTAGAAATTGATGGTGTTCGGCATTCTAATCAACATAAGACAGGAATTTGGTCAATAGATTCTAAACTACCTCAAGAAGCAAAGTTTGAGAATCATCTACTAAAAATGCTAGAAAGATTAGAACCACTTCAAACAGGTTTAGATGAACTAGCTAGAAGGGGGTACTCGTTGAGAATGGTGTGTAGTATATACCTCGTAAAAGGCGATACTGGATTTGATATACCAAATCATCTTATTCAAAGACTAGCAAATATTGGATGTGAATTAGTGGTCTATCTTTATGATTTTGTTGATAATGATTAATTGAGGGTGTATTGTTGTCTCAGTTTGAAGTTGTTTGACTACCTGTGTAAAGATCTGCTCTTATTTTACTCTGGGAATATAGAATGAGTATCTAGTGAGCTTGGTTTTCTAGAAGAGTATGGAATCCAGTAAACCCAATTATCCTCTAAAATACTTTAACACTGCATTCTAGGATGTATTTAATTAATCTTAGCTGGAAATCTAGATAATAGATAAGCACATTGTAAGGGTTAAGTTTGGCAGCTAGCCTATACTTGATACTGTTCTCAATGAGTAAAATAGTCATAGAATAACAAGCATTAGTAGGCCAATGAACAGGGAAGTTTGTTGGCCTAACACACTTTTAAAATGATGCCCTAGGACGAAGAATAAAAATTATAGAAGGCAATTTCACCTCCATAGTGCTATACGCAGGTAACGATATGGTCTATTAAGTAAAAAAAGAGGGTACAACTGAAAGGAAAACTAGGTATCTAGTACTAAAGGGCAAATATTTAGCTAAAATGGTCGGAGTAAACTCTAACCTTAATACAAATTACTATCATACAGACCACCAGGTTCTATCCGGGCAGTATCAGAAAGCACAGGAAACATTGTTGGTCGCTACACTTATGATCCTTTTGGAAATATAATCCAAGAACAATCTTATCGAGATGCAGAACGAATTTCGCTTTACTGGAAAAAGACTAGATGTTACAGGATTCTACTGCTTTAATGCACGTTATTACGATCCGACGCTAGGACGCTTCATCTCACCAGACCCAGCAAGGGAAGGGTTAAACTGGTATGTGTCTTGCAACAATAATTCTTTGATGTTTGTGGATCCTGATGGAAATGACGCTGTTCCTATGGCTTTCGTGGATGCAAAGATAACTATTCCTGGTACCAATATTAAAGTATCAGGATTAGGACTTTGCAGGCAAAAGACTTGACTCTACAGGACCCTACTACATCAATGCACGTTATTACGTCCAACCATAGGTCGCTTCATCTCAGTAGACCCAGCAAGGCAAGGGTTGAACTGGTATGTATATTGTAACAATAACCCATAAGAGAGACACTAGATGGGTATGATATTCTAAGTCAAAAGAATCGATTTACAAGTTATTCTTTTCACGAGCTTAACTCTCTTGATACTAGAGTCATGTATTTGTTGACCATGATTTATATGGGGAGTGTCGTAAAACTACTTATGTAGGGAGCGGCGCTCCTTTTTTGTTGCTATATTAGTTGATAAAAGGTTAGCTAACTACTGGTTTTGTTCAATTAAATAATTCTTAAGAGGAAGAAAGTGCATATTCATTATATAGATAGCTAAACCTAATTGCTTTTCTTTAGCTTTAGAGTATAAAGTCTAGAACAATTAGGTATGATTGTTCTTCTAAGCTAGCGATCTTAGGAATAGATCTATTATCTGAGGGGTGATTCAGATGCAGAATTTTTGGCAAATAATTCAACGTAAATTAGAATTACCCGCCGAGTTAGTTAGTAAAGAACCTAAGCTTACTTTTTTCCCAAAACAAAAAAGGATAGTAATAGAAAATCCAGGGCGTATTTTAGTTTATGAATATCAACGTATTGTCTTAGAGATGAGCACAGCTAAGATAATAATTACTGGGAAAAGGTTACAGTTAAATGCTTTGTTACCTGATATGTTAGAGATTTATGGTGATTTAAGACAGGTTGAGGTGGCAGATAATGGCTAAAACAGTTTTTATGGTTATAGGGGCCAATCTAGAAATATTTTTATCAGCGGTTAAAAACATAAAACTCTTGGAGGTTAGTCGGCAAGGCCAAGCTCTTTACGCCAAATGTAATCAGAGGGATATTGCTCAATTAAAAAAGATTGCCCAGATGCAAAACCTTGAATTTAATGTCTTAATGCAAAACAGCCGACCAATCAAGTATCTTCTCTGGTCAATTATACTTTCGGGATTACTATTAACTGTTTTTTGGGCTACACGTTTCTGGACTTTTGTTTATGTTACTGACGATCTAGTTTGGGCGGAAAAGATCCATAATTATTTAGGCGAAAATGGTCTGAAACCTGGATCTGTATATGGCGACTACAGCCATGTTACCGAAAAGGTATTTAAAGCTTTCCCAGAAATAACATTTTTTGATTTGAAAAAAGATGGTATTAGATTGAAGATCGATTTTAAAACCAAGGATTTAGAAAAAGAAAAGGCGATTGTATCAGAGATTAAAACAACTTATGGTGGCATTGTACGTTATGTAAATGTGATACTAGGGGAAAGCTTAGTAAAGCCTGGTGATGTTGTCTACCCTGGCCAAATTGTTATTCAAGGGAATCCTCAAGCAGAAGGTCAAGTTTTTGGTGAGACTGTAGTAGAGGTAAAAACAAAGGTTTTATGTGAAGAAAAGGTAAGGTTAGAAACGGGGAATAAAGAAAAAGTAATATTAATTAAATTAGGTTCTAAAGAGTATAGGTGGGGTTCTTTGCCTAATAATAGCTTATGGCGTCGAGAAGAACATAAAATAGGTTGGGCAGGGAACAGAAGGCAGTTTGTCGAAATAACTATAGTCATATACCATGAACTTAGCGATTATCTAATCAGAAGATCAAAAGAAGAAGCAGAAAAAATAGCTTTAGAGATAGCTGAAGATACCTTAAAAGAGATAGTTAAAAATAGCAAGGTTTTTGATGTTAAGACTGCTACAAATGTATTAGATGATGCAGCTGAGGTGCAGATTAAAGCAAAGATTGAAACCGATCTGACAAAAGAAAGGTCAGGTGAATAATAGTTGTCCGAACAGGTTCATAGGGTAATATCTGTAGGGGATCTAATGTATCTAAAAACTCTCATGGGTCCAGGAGATAGCAATTGGCGTCTACTTGAGAAGAGTTTTTCTGGCAAGATGATGTACCGTGGTAGTGAAATTCATATAATTGGTGAAAAACCTGATGTAGATAATATGGTGCAAATAATTGACTCACTACTTGATATAATTACTAAACAAAATGAGTTAAGCGAACAAGAAGTTGCTTTGGCACTTAACTCTCCTAAAGAACGCTTAATTGCGGAAGAGTTTGATGCTATTCAGATCAACTCCCGTGGTAAACCTATTCGCCCTAAAACTCTCGGGCAGCTAGAATATGTAAAGGCTGTAAAGAAAAATGATATAGTGTTTGCAATTGGACCAGCTGGTACAGGAAAAACATTCTTGGCTATGGCTTTGGCGGTTGCTGCACTAAAACGTAAAGAAGTTAATCGTCTTATTCTTTGCCGACCAGCTGTAGAAGCTGGCGAAAACTTAGGATTTTTACCTGGTGATTTACAAGAAAAAGTTGACCCTTACTTAAGGCCTCTTTATGATGCGCTTTATGATATATTAGGATTTGATATCTTCCAAAGGTATATGGAAAAAGGCACTATCGAAGTTGCCCCTCTTGCTTATATGAGAGGCAGAACTTTAGATGACTCTTTTATTATCCTTGATGAAGCACAAAACACTACCAAAGAACAAATGAAGATGTTTATTACTAGGTTGGGCTTTGGCTCAAAAATGGTGATTACCGGTGATATTACTCAGATTGATTTACCACCGGACAAGTCCTCGGGGTTAACAACGGTAACCAATATCCTCACAGGGATAGAAGGTATCGAGTTTGTCAATCTCACTGAAAAAGATGTTGTTCGTAATCCCTTAGTTCAAAAAATAATTAGAGCTTATGAGAGATTAGAACAAAGTTTTCTCAAAAGCAGTGAGTAACTGAGGAAGGAGGGATGCCGCATGAAGTCAGAACCTAGCGGCAAAAAACTCAAGTTTCCTGTCCTAAAAGTAATAAAATCGAATCAAAGACTAAATGATTATTGGGATAAAGTATGGCAATATTTAAATCTTCACGAAACCAAAAGAAGGCTTTTAGGAATTGGCACTACGTTAATATTATGCTTATTATTCCTTAGTTCTTTATATGGAGAAAGGTTGAACGTCCAAACAGGGGACGTTATAAAACGAGATATTGTAGCAACTAGAGAAGTTTTAGACTACAATCGCTGGGATGAAATTCAACGCGAAGTAGAAAGAAAAGTTTCCAAAGAAGCTAGCGAAAACCCTGAGAATTATCGAGTGGAAAAGACTTACCTTTACTCAGCTGAAGAAGACTTTCAGGAGATATTCCGCCTGATCGTGGAAAATAGAATTGACAATATAGCTAGAGCTAAAGATGTAGGATCTTTACAAAGTCTTATTCGTCAACAAACTAAACTGGAGATCCCAGCTTCGACGCTAAGAACATTAATGTTACAAGAGGATGAAGCACTCAATATATTACGGACTACAGGCTTAGGAATTATCGCTACAGTTATGGAAAAAGGGGTTTCCTCAACCAACATTACCCAAGCCCAAGAACTTGTTTCCCAACTTTTTTTAGAGGCAGATACAGATATTGAGTTTGAGGTCTTGACGGCAACCTCCGAGGTGACCCAAGCTGTATTGCGTCCTAACCTTATTTTAGATAGCGTCAAGGTTAGAAAAATTGTTGATGATGCGATTGAAACAGCTAGAGTTGATGCTCCTAAAATTAAAAAAGGCCAGGTTATTGTTAGAGAGGGCGATGTACTTACTGATAAGGTCATGTTAATTTTGGATGAACTAAATCTCTTGAAAAAGAGTTGGAACTGGCCTAAAGCATTAGGTATTATCGCTTTTACCATCATCATTGCTGGTGTATACTATTACTTTCTTTATATGTTTTACAAGCATTTAGAAAACAAGTATTTTGCTCTTTATAGCTTAATTGTGGTGATTATAGCTGTGTTAGGGAAGTTGCTCTCACTAATTGAGTGGCCGTATGCTATGTATTTTTTCCCTTCCTCAGCAGGCACAATGCTAATAACTGTATTAATTAATCCTATGCTGGGTGTTTTCTCAGCGCTGGCCTTTAGCTTAATGACAGCTTTATATGCTAACTTTGCCATTGCCCCGGTATTGATCAGTTTATTTGGTGCTATTGTAGGGGTTTATTGTGTCAATGAAGCAACCCAGCGTAGCACGTTAATGCAAGCAGGGCTTTTAGTTGGCTTAAGTAACACAATTACTATGGCTGCTGTTGGCTTAGTTATGGATAATTCTAGTTTGATTATTATGTGTTTCATTGGGTTTTTTACTGGTATAATATCAGCAATTTTAACCATTGGTGTGCTGCCTTATCTGGAAATAATTTTTAGTGTAACTTCACCAATGCGTCTTTTAGAACTATCTAATCCTAATAATCCTCTCTTAAGAAGACTCTCTTTAGAGGCACCTGGCACTTACCATCACTCAATTGTTGTTGGTAATTTAGCTGAAGCAGCAGCTGAAGCTGTAGGCGCAGATCCTCTCTTAACAAGGGTAGGAGCTCTTTACCATGATGTGGGTAAGATTATTAGACCTTACTTCTTTGTAGAAAACCAAAGAGGTGGGGAAAATCCCCATGACAAAATGGCACCTAACCTTTCTAGGATGGTTATCCTTAACCATGTTAAGGAAGGAATTGAGTTAGCTAAAGATTATAAGATTCCTGATATAATTATTGATTTTATTGCAGAACATCATGGAAAATCAATGGTACAATATTTTTATCAAAAAGCTGTCGAACAAGATCAAAATCCTGTACTACCTGAAGATTATCGCTATCCTGGTCCTAAACCACGCTCTAAAGAGACAGCTATCTTAATGTTGGCAGATTCTTCTGAAGCGGCAGTACGTTCTTTGACTCGTCCAACCTATGATAAAGTCCAGAGTATGATCCGTAATGTAGTTAAGTCAAAACTTGATAAAGGTGAACTTGACGATTGTAACCTGACATTAAGTGAACTTGATCTAATTGCAGATACAATGAGTCGTGTAGCTGCCGGTATACATCACACACGCATTAAATACCCCGGACAGAAGATATAAGGGGGTAGTGAAGTGGAACTATACATTGAAAATTGCCAAGATAAGCTGCCAGTTACAACTGACTTACAGGATAACCTTAAAGCAGCTTTAGATGTAGCTTCCAAGATACATGGCTTAGCTGATTATGAAATGAGCATTATTCTAGTAGATAACGATAAAATTCAGCAGATCAATCGAGAATATAGAGATAAAGACCAAGCTACAGATGTAATATCGTTTGCCTTAAACGATGGCGGGGCTGTGGCTGAGTGGGAAGAACACGAATTAGGCGATGTTTATATCTCTTTGGAAAGAGCTAGAGAACAAGCAGAAGAATATGGTCATTCATTTATGCGCGAAGTCTGTTATTTAGCAGTACATGGCTTATTACATCTTTTAGGATTTGATCATATGACAGCAGAAGATAAAGAAGAGATGAGATCTAAGGAAGAGGAGATCATGCAAAGCATCGGACTTACACGGAATAAGGCTGGTGAGTGATGGTGGTGCATAAAAGGCCCTCATTATACCAAAGTTTTAACTGCGCGATTCGTGGTATTTTTGATGCCGTAAAAGAAGAACGTAATATACGTATCCACCTTTTATGTGCTATTGTTGCCATACTGTTAGGTGTTGCATTCGATTTAACCCGAGTCGAGTTAATAATTCTCTTTTTTACAATCACTTTAGTTATCGCCTTGGAATTAGTTAATACTGCTATTGAAAGAACTATTGATATGTACACGACAGATTTTCACCCATTGGCTCGACTAGCGAAAGATATTGCAGCTGGAGCTGTCTTTATTGCAGCAATTAATGCCTTGGTTGTGGGCTGGCTGTTGTTTGGCGAAAGGGTGATTAACTTTTCTCGGTCTTCTTTAAGAAGCTCCCTAGCTATTAATCCAGCTGATATGACCTTTATTGGCATAGCACTTAGTTTTAGTTTAGTGCTTTTGTTAAAAGGTCTTTCTGGTGCTAAATCTCCTTTAAAAGGAGGCTGGCCATCTGGACATGCTGCTCTAGCTTTTGCTATAGCAACAGTTATCTGTGCTGAGTCTAAAAGCTTCTTACTCTCTGCTTTGGGTTTGATTTTAGCTTTTTTAGTAGCACAAAGTCGTGTTGAAGGTGACATTCATAATATTTTAGAGGTAGTTTCAGGGTCCCTTTTAGGTATTTTAGTGATGGCTTTAGTTATTTACATCAAAAATCAATGGTTAATCTAATCGTTATTTATCACATATTAGAGCCTTCGCAGATAGCTTTATTATCGATAAACTAGCTAAAATGCTAAAAATTGCTGCTATCTTCTACTTAAAAAACCAAGAGGAAGGTGGTGGAAACCGTTGTAAGCGTTACTGAATAACCAACTTAACTAAAGCCAATTGGCTAAGTTTTTCTAAGTATCTTACAACGGTATAGACATGCAGAAACTTTTAAATGAAGCACTGCAAGCAAGAAAAAAAGCATATGCACCTTATTCTGGCTTTTTTGTAGGTGCGGCAGTGCAAACCAAAAACGGAAATATTTATACTGGCTGTAATATAGAAAATGCTAGTTATGGTGCAACTGTTTGTGCTGAACGAGTAGCTATCTTCCAAGCAATTGCCCAGGGAGAAACTGAGCTAGAAAAAATTGCAGTAGCTGCAGCTGGTGATATTACTCCTCCCTGTGGTCTTTGTTTGCAGGTGATGCGTGAATTCGGTATTAAAACAGTTTACCTTATCAATACTGCTAATAAGTGGCGTAGTTATACACTTACTGAACTTTTACCAATATCATTTGGGCCTCACAATCTGGAGTGATTATTGTGCGTGTTGAAGATTTTGATTATTACCTACCTGAAAGTAGCATAGCTCAAAAAGCAGTAGAACCCAGAGACAGCTCACGTCTTCTTGTTCTAAACCGTACAACAGGTGAGATGGAAGACAAGATATTTACTGATATTTTGGCCTATCTAAATCCAGGTGATCTATTGGTTTTTAATGATACTAGGGTTATTCCAGCTAGGCTTATTGGTGAGAAAAAAGGTACTCATGGCCGAGCTGAGGTTTTGCTTTTAAAAGAAAAAGAAAAGGATTTATGGGAAGCTCTGGTAAAACCGGGTGGGAGGTTAAAAGAAGGAGCGGAGATTGTTTTTGGTGACGGTCTGTTAAAAGGGGTTATAAAAAAACACCTAGACCAAGGCTTACGCTTAATCCAGTTTTTTTATGAAGGTAACTTTATGGAGTTACTAGACAAGCTAGGTGAGATGCCTCTACCCCCTTACATCCACGAAAAGTTAGAGGACAAAGAACGTTATCAAACTGTTTACAACAAGAATCCTGGTTCAGCTGCAGCACCTACAGCTGGTCTACACTTTACCGAAAAGTTACTAGTCTCCCTACAAAAAGCAGGAATAAATATAGCTTTTTTAACACTTCATGTTGGATTAGGTACTTTTCGCCCGGTAAAAGAAGAGAATCTTGAAGAACATAAGATGCATACAGAAGTCTACGATATCCCTCAGGCAACCTGGGAATTGATCCAAAAAACCCATAATGAAGAGAAAAAGGTTGTAGCTGTTGGTACAACAGTTGTACGAACCTTGGAGTCTGCAGCTAAGTGGGGTAGGCTAATGGGTGAGACGGACATCTTTATTTACCCTGGGTTTAGGTTTCAAGTGATTGATGCCCTAATAACCAACTTCCATTTACCTAAATCAACATTATTGATGTTAGTTGCAGCTTTAGTAGGTAGAGAGAACATACTTAAGGCTTACGAACATGCAGTAAGTAGTGGGTATCGCTTCTATAGCCTAGGTGATGCTATGTTAATCATAGATAATAACTAAATTAAAGCCCCATTTCTTAGTTTTATAATGATAGGAGTGGTCGAGTGCAGTTTGATGTTATATATAGTTCCAAAGAAAGCCGGGCTAAGCTAGGAAAATTAAAACTAAGTCATGGTATTGTGGAAACGCCAGTTTTTATGCCAGTCGGTACTAGAGCTACTGTAAAGACCTTAACTCCAGACGAAGTTAAAGAGTTAGGTGCAGAGATAATTCTCTCTAATACCTATCATCTCTATCTACGACCAGGCGATGAACTGATCAAAGACCTTGGCGGCTTGCATAAATTTATGAATTGGGATTTGCCCATTCTTACAGATAGTGGTGGCTTTCAAGTTTTCAGTCTAGGACGATTAAGAAAAATTACTGAAGAAGGAGTGGCTTTTCAAAGCCACATCGATGGTTCAAAACATTTTATTTCTCCCGAGAAATCTATAGCAATACAACAAAATTTAGGCTCAGATATTATGATGGCTTTCGATGAATGTGTAGAATACCCTGCTCCTAGAGAATATGTAAAAGAATCTTTAGAACTTACTCATCGCTGGCTTATACGCTGTAAAGAAGCTTGGACTAATAGAGAAACCCAGAACCTCTTTGGTATTGTCCAAGGAGGTATGTATAACGATTTAAGGCAGGAAAGTGCCAAAAGAACAGTCGATTGCGACCTACCAGGCTATGCCATAGGTGGACTTAGTGTTGGAGAACCACTTGATTTACTGCTAGAGGTTTTAGACCATACAGAACAGTATCTACCTAAGGACAAACCACGATATTTAATGGGGGTAGGTAGCCCTGATATAATACTTAATGGAATTGAAATGGGCATTGATATGTTTGATTGTGTTCTACCTACACGTATGGCTAGAAACGGCACTGCTATGACTAACAAGGGGCAAGTAACCATTCGTAATGCAAGTTATAGAGAAGATACTAGACCACTTGACCCCGAGTGCAATTGTCCAACTTGCCAGAACTACTCCCGTGCTTACTTGCGGCATCTCTTTAATGTTGGCGAAATATTAGGGCCACGTTTAGTCAGTTACCATAATTTGTATTTCCTAACACAAATGATTTTTGCAGCAAGACAAGCAATTAAGGAGGAGAGGTTCATAGCTTTCAAGAACAATTTCCTTATGAACTATTATGGCTCGACTAGAAAGGAGGAAAAATAATGGGTGCAGGCGTAACTGGAGGATCCTTAGGGGCTTTTGGGGCATATCTACCTATGTTGTTAATTTTAGCAGCGATGTATTTCATGATGATTTTACCCCAGAAAAAGCAGGAAAAGAAACGTAAAGAAATGCTCGATGGTTTACAAAAAGGTGATCAGGTAGTTACAATTGGCGGAATCCTTGGTGAGATCTCATCTCTAGATGAAGAAAAGGTTAACCTTAAAGTTGCAGATAATGTAGAAATACAATTTATGCGCACAGCAGTGGGTAGAAAAATAGAGAAGTAAGTGAACATAGTTATCATCTAACTCACAAGCTGCAAAGGAGGAACAGGTGTTGAGGAACGAAAATAGAGTGCGCTTAACAGTAGTACTAGTAGTAATAGCTGTTGCGGCATTGATATTAGGTGTTCTAGGGTACGATAAAAAAGACCAAACTTATACATTTCCTATTAAACTCGGCCTGGATTTAAAAGGTGGAGTTTATGTTGTGCTAGCTCCAACCTCAGAAGTTACTTTAACTGGCGAACAAATGGATAATGCCCTAAGAGAAACCAGAAAAGTAATAGCTGCTCGTGTAGACGAACTAGGTGTCGCAGAGCCAACAATTCAGTTAGATTTGGAAAATGATCGTATTATAGTACAAATCCCTGGTGTAAAAAGTCCAGATGAGGCAGCTAAGTTAATTGGCCGCACTGCTCAATTGAACTTTGAAGATCGGAATGGAAATGTGCTTTTGGTAGGTAAAGATGTCGAAAAAGCTATAGCGAGCCCCAGAGATGATGGTCCAGGAGCTCAAATTAATCTCTCCTTTACCAAAGAAGGCGCTGCTAAATTTGCTGATGCTACTACTAAACTTGTCGGTCAGCCAATAGTTATTAGACTAGACGAAGAAGTGCTACTTAATGCTGTTGTTAACGAGGCTATTACAGGTGGCAATGCTAGAGTAACAGGACTCACCTTCGCTGAAGCTAAAGAAAAAGCTGCTTTAATTAATGCAGGTGCTTTACCTGTACCACTTGAAAGAATTGCTAGCAGTACTGTTGGCCCATCCTTAGGTCAACGTTCGATTAATATGAGCGTAATTGCTGGCTTAATTGGTATTGGTTTAGTTCTATTATTTATGTTTATTTTTTATGGAGTTCCTGGTCTTATCGCTGATGCTGCTTTGGTAATATATGCTTTGATTGTTTTGTCAGTCTTATCTGTATTCAAAGCAACACTAACTTTACCAGGTATCGCTGGTTTTATCCTCTCTATTGGTATGGCGGTTGATGCTAATGTTATTATCTACGAACGTATCAAAGAAGAGTTAAAGGGTGGCAGAACTGTTCGCAGTGGCATCGATGCTGGTTTTAATAGAGCTTTTTGGACTATCTTTGACTCCAATATCACAACATTAATTGCAGCCATGGTACTTCTTTACTTTGGTACATCACAGGTTAAAGGCTTTGCTGTAACCTTGAGTGTTGGTATTTTAACCAGTATGTTTTCTGCTATCTTTATTACCAGAACATTTATTGAAGTAATAGCAGACAAAGATCCAGAAAAACTTGGCCGCTATTTTGTGAAGAGGGGGTAGCAAAGTGGACTTAAAAGTAATTAAAAATAGAAAAATATATTTAACCATTACAGCCATTGTAATGATAGTGTCAATCCTATTATTAATGTTCAAAGGGCTTAATTATGGTATAGACTATACAGGCGGTTCAATGATTCAAATTACCACTGAAGCCAAGATTCAACCTGGCGATGTACAAAATAAAGTTATGGGTGATTCCAGAATTGAAGCATTAAACTTAGGTGAATATGCTGTTCAGCTATTTAATCCAGGTGAGGCTAAAAGTGGAGCCATCATCAAAACCCGTTTACTCGATGATGCTGAGGAAAAGATAATTTTAGATGTTTTTACCGAGAAGATTGGTGCCTTTAGCAAAGATGATCTACAGGTACAGAAGGTTGGTCCAGCTATCGGTAAAGAACTCTTAAGAAATGCGTTATATTCTTTAGTAATAGCTGCTTTGTTAATGCTTATCTACATCAGTTTTCGCTTCCAATTTAAAAGTGGCGTGGCAGCAGTTATTGCTCTCCTCCATGATGTACTGATTGTACTTGGATTTTTTGCCTTAACCCAAAAAGAGATTGATGGTCCTTTCTTAGCAGCTATTCTAACCTTAGTTGGCTACTCAATTAACGACACAATTGTTATCTTTGATAAGATTAGAGAGAACATGCGCCAAAGACGAAATAAGGATACTTTCTATGATGTAGTTAACACTTCTATTAATCAGAGCCTTAGACGTACAATTAACACCTCAGTAACTACACTGATAGCTATCTTAGCTCTCCTCTTCTTTGGAGGCTCTTCTATCTATAATTTCACCTTAGCTATAACAATTGGTCTTGTAGCTGGAACCTATTCCTCGATCTTCATTGCTAGTCCGATTTGGGCGATTTGGGAGACAGCAACTGAAGGAAAGAGATAAGGGTAGCTTTTTTGAGGGCCTGACTTTCTTTGGTCGGGCTCTCTTATTTTCTAATATAGCAGGTGGTATAAGTGCAACAGATTTGGAACATAAAAAGGAACTCTATTATCGAAGCTCATCGATTAGCTAAAGAAGTAGGGTGTTCATCCCTTTTAGCAGAGCTTCTAATTGTCAGAGGGATTACAGACTCTGCTCTAGCTAAACTGTATCTAACTGACGGAGGACCTTTTCACTCACCCAAGCTTTTATCTGGTATGAAAGAAGCAGTAGAACGTATTATCGTTGCTCTAGAAAAAAAAGAAAAAATAGTTATCTATGGTGACTACGATGTAGATGGAGTGACAGCGACTACTTTGCTTTATGATCTTTTGCAAAGAAGCGGGGCCAACATAAATTACTATCTGCCCGAAAGATTAGTAGAAGGGTATGGGGTTAACTCAGAAGCCCTTGTCTTGTTAAAAAAAGGTGGGGCAGATTTAGTTATCACTGTAGATTGTGGGATTAACTCTACAGAACCAGCTAATAAGGCTAAAGAGATGGGTCTTGATCTAATTATTACTGATCATCATACCCCAGGATCTATCTTACCTGAGGCAGTTGCTATCATTAACCCCATTTTAGATAAATATCCAACCCCACTTTGTGGAGCTGGAGTAGCATATAAGTTAACTCAAGCTTTAGCCCAAGCAGTACCTCAATATTTTAAGTTAACGCCTAAACAAGTGCAGTTAGCTGCTTTTGGCACAGTCGCTGATATTGTAGATTTGGTTGATGAAAATAGACGTATTGTTAAGCAAGGTCTAGCGAGTATGAACAAAGAGCCAATTCCTGGCTTAGTAGCTTTGAAAGAAGTGGTGGGGCTTAGTGATAAACCTATAGATTCTTCACGCATAGCTTATATCTTAGCACCGAGAGTTAATGCTGTTGGTCGTCTAAGTTCAGCTAACGAGGGAGTAGAATTATTCCTTAGTGAATCGATTACCCAAGCCTTACCAATTGCTAATAAACTAGATAGCTTAAATACGGAAAGAAAAAAGATCGAAGATGACATTTGTTGCGAAGCAATAGAACAAGCCAGGCAACAATTAGAACATAAAGCTATTGTTGTAGCTGGAGAATCTTGGCATAGTGGGGTTATTGGTATTGTTGCTTCGAGGTTAGTGGAAAAATTTTATCGACCAACAGTGGTCATTGGCCTAAATGGTACCGAGGGCAGAGGTTCGTGCCGTAGTATTGAGAGTTTTAACATGCATACTGCTCTTGAGGCCAACAAAGAATTCCTTGCTGGTTTTGGGGGTCACCCCATGGCCGCAGGTTTAAGTATCGAAAGGGACAGGGTTGCTGATTTTCAGGAAGCTTTCTTTAATTATGCAGACAATTTACTTACAGATCAGGATCTATACCAGCGTTTTTATATAGATGCTGATGTGAAGGCAGTGATTAATACAAAACTTATCGAGGAACTAAATTTATTAGAGCCCTGTGGAGCTGGTAACCCATCCCCACTACTTGTCTTAAGAGAAGGCCATCTGGAAAATGCTTTTACTGTAGGAGCTGACAAAAGGCATTTAAAAATGCAAGTAAGCAAAGATGGCGAGAAATATAACGCTATAGCATTTAAAATGGCCGACCAGTTAGAAACGTTACAAGCAAGTAGCCAACTTGATCTAATGTTTGTTCCGGAAATTAACGAATATATGGGTCAAAGAACGGTATCATTAAATGTGAAAACAGTTAGGCCAGCAGCTAAGGAATGGGAATGTTTTGGGGAAGAGAAGATCTGGAACTTTTGGTCCTCTTTACCAAGTGGTGAATTAGCAGCAATTGCTCAAAGTTATCTGCAAGGTGAAAGACAATTAACTGTACCTTCGGAGAGTTTAATTCATAATTTTAAAAAATTACAGGGCGCATTATTACTTGATCAGACAATTTCTTTTAATACTACTTCCCGCAAGCATTTTAAGCTAGAGAAAAAGCCAATTATTAGCAAAGGCGAAAAACTTGGCTTAATTATTGATAGTGAACCAGTGTTAATGGGTTATTTAGCAGAAGGAGCAGAGGTATGTACCTTGAACTATTTACCAGATAATTACTGGTGGTGGCGGCTTTTTTGGGAAGTAGCTCAATCCAGTTCGCATGTTAGTATTACAATAGAAAGCGATGCCATCGCTAATTTAAAAAGGGAAACCAATCTTTTACATCCTACAGCTGAGGCTCTACGCCTCATTTATGTGTTTATGAAAAAGACCGCAAACCGTTCTATTTGGCGTAGTACCCTTTCTCAAGCAGCAATCGATATGGAAAATCGTTTTAATAGGCCCTTTAGTGAAGCTACCATCAAAAAAGCGTTAATTATCTTCTCCGAACTAGGATTAGTTGATTTTATTGGTGTAAGTTCTACAGGTCCTGGTTATTTGTTGCGACCTTATAAGCAGAAACTAGACTTGCATGATTCTGTAAGCTATAATGAGGATATGTTTATTTGGCACGAACTAGAGCAATATGCTAAAGAAGCAGCTTCTTTTTAGGAGGTAGATGACCATGGATTTCCGCTCATTAATTAGAGAAGTTCCTGATTTTCCTAAGCCAGGTATTAGCTTCAAGGATATAACTACCCTATTAAAAGATGGAGAAGCTTTTCATGCAGTAGTGGAAACGTTAGTAGAACATTATAAGGATAAAAATATTAAAACTGTTGTTGGTATTGAATCCAGGGGCTTTTTAGTAGGAGCTCCTTTAGCCTATGCTTTAGGTGCAGGGTTTGTCTTAGTTAGAAAACCTGGTAAGTTGCCAGCTGAGGTTGAAAGAGTAGAATATGAGTTAGAGTACGGCACTGACTCTTTAGAGATTCACCGTGATGCACTCAAGCCTAAGGAAAAGGTGCTTATCTGCGACGATCTCTTAGCTACTGGAGGAACTACTAAAGCAACTGTCGAATTGGTTGAGAAATTAGGTGCTGAAGTAGTGGGATTAGCATTTATTATTGAACTATTATATCTTAATGGCCGTGATAAACTTAAGGATTACGATATTTTTTCCTTGGTTAAATATTAAATTATTGGGAGCAGCCTTTTTAGGCAGCTCCCTCTTATAAATAAACTAAATAAGAGAAAGGGGGATGCGGTTTGGAACTTAAAGATCTACTAACTAGAGTAAAACAATACTCTACACCAAAAAGCCTTGAACTAATTGAAAAAGCCTACAATTTCGCTTATAATGCTCACCTCGGCCAATTTCGTGAATCTGGCGAACCTTATATCGAACATCCTCTGGAAGTAGCGTACATATTAGCAGAACTAGAATTAGATGTCGATACAATAGTTGCCGGTCTTTTGCATGATGTGGTTGAAGATACCGTGATCCCTTTCGAGAAGATTAGAGAAGAATTTGGCGACGAGGTAGTTCTATTAGTCGATGGTGTAACCAAACTTGAAAAGCTACCCACTCGTTCCAAAGAAGAACAACAAGCTGAAAATATTCGGAAGATGTTTTTAGCTATGGCCAAAGATCTGCGGGTAGTTTTAATTAAGCTTGCAGATAGATTAAATAACATGCGTACCTTACGCTTCCTATCTACAGCTAGACAACAAAAAAATGCCAAAGAAACCTTGGAGATATATGCACCACTGGCTCATCGCTTAGGCATGTGGCGTATTAAATGGGAACTCGAGGATCTTGCTTTTCGCTATTTAAATCCTGACGAGTATTATTTTATAGTTAACAAAGTAGCCAAGAAGCGTAACGAACGAGAGATCTTTATTAATGATGTCATAGAAAAGCTCAAACAAAAACTGGCTGAGATAAATATCAAAGCTGAGATTTATGGTCGGCCTAAGCATTTTTATAGCATCTACCAGAAAATGGTTAAACAAGGTAAAGACTTTGAAGAGATCTACGATTTAACCGCTGTTAGAGTGATTGTCGATAACGTTAAAGATTGTTATGGTGTCTTAGGTATTGTACATACTTTATGGAAACCTATGCCTGGCCGTTTTAAAGACTATATTGCTATGCCTAAGTCGAATATGTATCAATCACTACACACAACTGTCATTGGTGAAAACGGAGATCCTTTTGAGGTTCAGATTAGAACCTGGGAAATGCACCGAACAGCTGAATATGGTATTGCTGCTCATTGGAAGTACAAAGAAGGCGTAAAAGGCAGCGAGCCAATGGATGATAAACTAGCTTGGTTACGTCGTATTCTTGAGTGGCAACGAGATACGAAAGACGTCCAAGAGTTTATGGAAACCTTGAAGATTGATCTTTTTGAGGATGAAGTTTTTGTCTTCACCCCCAAAGGTGATGTTGTGACCTTACCAACAGGTTCTACACCGGTAGACTTTGCTTATGAAGTTCACACAGCCATTGGCAACACTTGTGTAGGTGCCAAAGTAAATGGCAAGATTAAGCCACTTGATTATAAATTGAAAAATGGCGAATTTGTGGAGATTCTTACTTCTAAGCACTCCTCACCTAGCCAGGACTGGATTAATTCAGTCAAAACATCTAAAGCTAAAAACCGTATTAGACAAAAGCTTAGGGAATTGCAACGAGAAGACTCCATTACTAAAGGTAAGGAACTACTCCAAAAAGAGTGTCGGCGCTTAGAATGGGAGCCAACAGAGATCCTTTTAGCTGATAAAATAGAAGATTTAGCTAAAGATCACCGCTTTACTTCTACAGACGATTTCTATGCTGCTATTGGATATGGAACCATTACAACCGCCTCAATTGTTAAGGAACTTGTTGGTGAAGTCGTCTATAATACCCGTAAAAAAGAAATACAAGCTAAGCAACTGGCTAAAAATACCGAGAAGCAGGTAGCTAGAGGAGCGGGTGTTAGTGTTAGCGGCACAGATGACATGCTCATTAAGCTTGCTAGGTGTTGCAGTCCTGTTCCTGGAGATCCTATAGTTGGCTACATTACTAGAGGTCGGGGTGTAACAGTTCATAGAATGGACTGTCCGAATGTAGCAGGGCTTGGCACTGAACGAGTAATAGCGGTAAATTGGGACGAAGCTGATGCCGGTTATTATCCAGTGGAATTGCAATTAGAGGGTCTTGATCGACCTAATCTATTAACTACCCTCATGGCAGCTCTTGCAGAGAGCAAAACAACAGTAGCTGCTGTTAATGCCAGAGCATTAGGTGATGGAAGAGCTAGTATTCAGTTGGTAGTAAACATTGATAATCTCGAGAACCTAGAAAGTGTTATGAATAGATTAAGGCAGGTTAGAGGTATTAATTTAGTCGAGCGAGCTAGACCAACTTAATCTGAGAGGTGTGATATAGGCTACATGCTTGCATTAATACAACGAGTATCGAGGGCCAGTGTAACAGTGACAGGAGAGGTTGTAGCGAAAATTGGCCCTGGATTAATGGTACTTTTAGGTATTGTAGATGGTGATACAAAAAAAGATGCTGAATATATTGCCAATAAGTTAACTGGGTTGAGAATATTTCCAGGTGAAGAAGAGAACCAAGAGTTTCACCTCTCGGTTAAAGATATCAAAGGTGAAATTTTGTTGGTAAGTCAATTTACCTTAGCTGGTAATTGCCAAAAAGGTAAAAGGCCAAGTTTTTCGTTGGCTATGAATCCTGGTGATGCGTTACCTCTTTATGAATATACAGCTAGCTTACTGGAGGAAGAAGTTCCTACCAAAAAGGGCATTTTTGGAGCTCATATGGAAGTTGAATTAATTAACGATGGACCAGTGACTTTAATGATCGATAGTAAAAAGTGATCATAATAGTTGGGGTTCGTTGAGCTAAAAAATATAATTTATTATGATAAGGGGCTGGATAACAGTCCCTTTTTCTTTTAAAGGATTTCTTCTGAAACTGATAAATTTACTCTCTTTCCAAGAGAGCAAGTTTACTGCGAGTTAAACTAGCGCAGATCTAATCCTACTAATTAAAAAGAAATACTTAGGTAAACACCATTGGTTAAAAATTTCTGTACGAATCTAGAGAAGGCTCTAGATTTTTTTGCGCCCATTTTGTTTATTGGCTAATTTGAAGTTTAGAGTTAAGCCTATGTTGTGGCAATTAATAGCGATTAGCTCTTAGCAAGGAAACAAAACTTTAATAAAAAATAATCAAATGGCGAAAACTACTAGCAACATAAATTGAGAGTTAGTTGATAGCTTAGTCTAAATAAAAAGCAAGAGAAAACAAGTGGAGGTTCGAAATAGTGGCTAACACAACGTTGGATTTAGATGTGTATTCTAGTACTCAGGAACCATATTGGTTAGCATCTACCAAAAAGCCAGAATACCCAACTTTAGAAAAAGATATTTCTGTGGATGTGGCTATAGTTGGCGGTGGAATGGTTGGTATAACTTCAGCTTATATTTTGAAAAACAAAGGCTTGAAAGTTGCTATCATAGAAGGTCATCGAATTGCCCAAGGAACTACAGGGCATACAACAGCTAAGATAACTTCGCAGCATGGGTTAATCTATGATAAATTGATAACCAAATTCGGCGAAGAAAAAGCTAAGCAATATGCTAATGCCAACGAAGCAGCAATAGATTTTATAGCTAATTTAGTTCAAGAGAAAAATATTGATTGTGACTTTTCTAGGCGTCCAGCTTATGTTTATACTCAGAGAGATGAATATGTAAAAAAGCTCGAAAAAGAAGTGGAAGCAGCTTCTAAGTTGGGCCTTAAAGCATCTTATGAAGCGACAGTTCCTTTGCCTTTTCAGGTAAAAGGTGCTATTAAGTTTGCAGACCAAGCTCAATTTCATCCCCTGAAATATCTGTATAAACTAGCTAAAGAAATACCTGGTGACGGTAGTTATATTTTCGAATTAAGTAAGGTTTTGGATATCGAAGAAGGAGAAACTTGTAAATTATTGACAAGTCATGGCCATAAAGTCACTGCTTCTCAGGTCATTATTGCTTCTCATTTTCCTTTTTATGATGGATTTGGAATGTATTTTACGAAAATTCATGTGGAAAAATCTTATGTACTAGGGGTTAAAATTAGAGATAAATTCCCTGAAGGTATGTTTATAACTGCTGAAGAACCAGGCCGGTCTCTTCGTTCCCAGAGATACAAGGATAGTGAGATCATATTAGTTGGCGGGGAACATCATAAGACAGGTAGCGAAATACAAACTAATATTCATTACGAAAACCTAGCCAAATTTGCCCAGGAATCGTTTGATGTACAAGAGATATTATATAGATGGTCCACACAAGACTGTACTACAGTAGATGGACTGCCTTACATAGGACATCTGACCTCAAAGACCCCCAATCTATTTGTAGCCACAGGATTTGCTAAGTGGGGGATGACCAATAGCACTGTAGCGGCAAATATTTTAGCTGATTTAATTACCCAAGGGGAGAGCCCTTTTGCACCTGTTTATGACCCTGCCAGAATAAATATAATGGCAGCAGGTCCTACTCTAGTCTCGCAAAACCTTGATGTAGCGGTAAAATTTGTTAGTGGCAAAATCTCTTCAGCTCCACAAAATTTAGATATAAAAAGAGGCGAGGCTCAGGTAATTAAGGTAGAGGGTGGGAAAGCCGGAGCTTATCGTGACGAAAACGACGAACTGTTTGTAGTTGATATAACCTGTACACACTTAGGTTGTGAGTTGGTTTGGAATGAAGCAGAAAAAACTTGGGATTGTCCGTGCCATGGTTCTCGGTTTAACTATAAGGGCGAAAATATCGAAGGGCCTGCTTTTCTCAATTTAAAGCAGATAGATGAAGGTCCCAATAAAAAAGACCCAAATGTATTTTAATTAACAAGGTTCCTCTTTTGAGGAACCTTGTTAGTTTTTTTGAATCTCCCTAGGATAAAGTATAGGATTCAATCAATATTTAGCTAAATAATTGGGAAATGCTTGCTTTATCAGGAACATTCTACTAGGTAGGTTTTATTTCCGCTTCCAGCCTTGCCACAGTATAATTGTAAGGTGTTTCTGGAAGCTTATAGCCCCGATTATATTTCTTCTATTTCAGGGTTTATAAAGGATAAACCAGTTTTCTTATATTTAGTTCTTTTACTTTTTCATTTTGGAGCCACATTAATACTTAATTTGTTAAGGGGAATTACTTGCAAATTCATGTGGAGACATATACATTTGTATTGTAATTGTCTATTAAACTTTACTTATAAAACATTAGGAAAGTCGAATTTTAAGCGTTTGGTAGTTTGGGGAGGAGGACTAGAGTTGGAAATTAAATCAATCTACACCAATTATGCTAATAGCTATCTTTTATGGGAAGAACAAATGGGTATCATAATAGATCCTGCCAGTGACATAAATGTTTTACAGGGTGTGCAAATTATTAATTGCCTTGCTACCCATGGGCATGCTGATCACATTGTAAAGGCCAAATCGATTACGGAAAAATATAAAATACCCCTTACCTTGCACCAAGAAGATGTTATTTACGTGCAAGACGATAGTTATAATTTAAGTAAATATATTTTAGGTGAAAGTCTTTCTCGGATCGATAACTTGCAGGTCATAAAAGATGGCGATCAGATTGATTTTAATGGCCATAACCTTAGAGTGTTGCACACTCCGGGACATACACCTGGTTCTGTTATGTATTTACTAGATGACAAGTACCTATTTTCAGGAGACACTGTATTTAAAGATAGTATTGGACGAACCGATTTTCCAGGAAGTAATCCTCAGCAGATGGCAGACACCTTAGAAAAACTAATAAATATCGATAAAGATTGGGTAGTTTACCCTGGACATGGTGAGGTTACGACATGGTCTGAAGCGAAAAAATCGTTAAAGTACTGGAGGCAATTTGTTAATGCCCGATAGTTTAACACCTATAATTGAAGCACCAGCTGAACTAAGAACAACTATTCTAAGTGCTTTAAATATATTTCCTAGAAGTAGTGCTCGCTTAAGTGGCATAAAGATAAAAGCAACTAAGAGAGATAATAGTGTCGAAGTAGTTGTTTCTGGAGTAGAAGGTGAGGCTGTTGGTATTGCTAAAGATCCATTTCCTACAGACAAGCGTTGGAGTACAAATGATATAGCTCGCAGGTGGGGAGAATTAGCCAAAACAGCTTCTGTAAAAGCGCTCTCGGTTTATACAGGAGAAAACCTTTATTGGGGCTCCCTTGAAGGTGTTAGGCCTAGTAATCTATGGCGTTTATTACGGCAAAGAGGTTTTAGTAATCAGGAAACAGAGTTGATATTAAACTCTATTTATGGAGTAGCAACTGAAAAAACCCAACTTCTTAAAGAACTTTATTTAAAGCAAGAAAAAATGGTATTTGCAGATAATAATTCTATCAGTCTCTATATTGGCATTCCGTTTTGTCCTACACGTTGTGCCTATTGCTCTTTTACAGCTTACCCTTTAAAAACACATGGCCATTTAAAGAAACCTTATTTAGAGGCTCTTTATTATGAGCTTGCCGAGTTACGAGATTATTTTGTCCAAAAAAGAGTAGCGGTTAAGAGTATTTATATCGGTGGGGGAACACCAACTGCATTGGAAGCCGAAGAACTGAGACAAATATTCTCCTTATTACCAGAAACAGAGGAATTTACTGTTGAAGCTGGAAGGCCGGATACCATTGATCGAGCTAAGCTTTTGGTTATGAAAGAAGCTAAGGTAGATCGTATTAGCGTAAACCCCCAAACCTTAAAAGAAAGTACCTTAAAGCTAATTGGTAGGAAGCATACTATAGAAGATTTTTATAAAGCTGTTGACCTAGTAAGAGAGATTGGCATACCAGTGATGAATATTGATTTAATTGCTGGCTTACCTGGTGAGAATGCTGAGGATATGGATAATACTTTAGAGAGGATTTTAGCTTTAAAGCCAGAAAATGTTACTGTACACACATTAGCTGCCAAACGAGCCTCGACTTGGTATAAGGAGTTAGATAGGTGGCCTTTGCCATCTTCTTTGGAAACAGAAAAAATGGTGGTAAATGCTGCTAATAAATTGAACCAAGCAGGCTTACATCCCTACTATCTGTACAGGCAAAGACATATGGCTGCCAATTTAGAAAATGTTGGTTATGCTTTAGAGGGACAGGAATGCTATTACAACATTGTCATGATCGAGGAACTTAACACTGTGGTTGGAGCTGGGGCAGGTGCTTCCACTAGAGTTGTTAACCAAGCTATAGAGAGAATTGTCAACCCGAAATGTCCCGCAACCTATGCTAATCGAGTTGCAGATCTTCTCAATGCTAAAAAGAATAACCTCGACCGCCTTTTTCTGGTGTGAATTGACAATTACTAATTTTTTCGGGTAAAATGAAGAAAGATTGCGGAGCAATTCTAAGGAGGGAATGGCTTTGGCTTTAATGTCCAAACTTCGTGCCAATACTAAAGTCTTGTTTTTAGTATTAGGAATTATTCTTGTTTTAGTTACAGTTGCGGGTTCGTTTGCAGCTATTAGTTCGGGAAACAAAGCCCCATCGAAATATGTGGCTGAGGTTAATGGTATCAAATTAGAAAGAGAAGAATTTGAGCGGAATTTTTTCTTTGAATGGCAAAATCAAAACCAGATGAATTACGGTCAATTAACTGGTATGGATCAAGAACCAATGAAGACTCAGTATTTGGTTAATATGCTTTTAAATGAAGCCCTCCTTGATGAAGCCAAGAAGTTAAAACTTGACGCCACCAAGGAAGAAGTTGCTGAAGAATTAAAGAAAGTTGAAGAATCTGTTGGAGGCGCTGATGAATTACAAGCTCGTCTTGAAATGGTTGGCGTTTCAATTGATACATTAAACAGAGATATCAAAAACTCTTTGATATTTCAAAAGCTAGCCGAACATCTTACTAAAGATATAACTATCGCTGACGATGATGTTCGCACTCAGTTAGAAGAGGTTAAAGCCAGTCATATTCTTGTCGAAGACGAAGAAACGGCTAAAGATCTCTATGCTCAACTACAAAATGGTGCCGACTTTGCTAAATTAGCAAAAGAAAATTCCACTGATCCTGGTTCCAAAGATGAGGGCGGTGAGTTAGGCTTTTTCACTCGCGGTTCTATGGTAGCTGAGTTCGAAACTGCTGCTTTTGCTTTAAAACCAGGCGAAATTAGCGAACCTGTTAAGTCTCAATTTGGTTGGCACATTATTAAGGTTGAAGATAAAAAGAGTCCCACAGACGCAGAATTTGAAGAAAAGAAAGCCACCGCTAGCGAGGAGCTTTTAAATAAGAAAAAGACTGAACGTCTTATTGCTTACCAAAATGAGGTTAAGGGCAAAGCTAAAATTAAGATTTTTGATCCTCAGCTAAAAGCACGTTATGAATTGAACGAAGGCAAAATTGAAGAGGCAATCAAATCTTATAACGAAGCTATTAAGAGTAAACCAAGTGATCCATACCTTTATGCTTCCTTGTCAGAAGCATATCACCGCAAAGGTGATTTAGACAAAGCTTGGGAGAATATCTTAGAAGCTTCAGCTAAGTCCAATGATGCTGCCATTAAGATGAATTTGGCTATGTTAGGCCAAGTTAAGATGCAAAATATAGTTAACGCTAAGGAAACCGAAGAAGAAAAGAGTTCCCAAGAATGGGCTAATGAAGATGAAAATATAAAAGCTATCTATGACGATGTAATTAAAGCTTTAGACGAAGCTGCAGCAACTAACGAAGGCGACTTATGGTCCCATTTACAGATAGCTCAGATGTATAATTCTTTCGGTGAGAAAGAAAAAGGTCAAGCGGAAATGGACAAAGTAAAGGCTCTTGCCGAGAAGTTACAACAACAAAGTGGTGAAGAGCAAGACAACGAAACTACTGAAGAACAACCTGCAGAGTAAACAAGGCTGTAGAGGCAGATAATGCTGCTAAAACCGGAGTAGAAGTTAAAAGCTTAGGCTTTTTTGGCAATGGTATGTTGGGAAGTGGTGGCATTTGTCACCACTTCCCTTTATAATAGGGGAGTGTTTGAGGTGATAAAGATGATAGTTAGACCTAAAGGTACCAATGATATCCTTCCCCAAGATATTTGGCGCTGGCATAAACTTGAAGCTATGGTACATGAACAATGTGCCTGTTTTGGCTTTAAAGAAATCCGCACCCCTATCTTTGAAGAGACTGGTTTATTTCAAAGAGGTATTGGTGAGGCGACAGACATTGTCGAAAAAGAGATGTACACCTTTGAAGATAAGGGTGGTCGCTCCCTATCACTAAGACCTGAGGGAACTGCTTCCGTTGTACGTGCATATATTGAGAATAATTTGGCCGGAGCCTCTTTACCGGTGAAACTTTACTACTTAGGACCAATGTTTCGTTATGAGAGGCCTCAATCTGGTAGATACCGCCAATTCCACCAATTTGGTGTAGAATGTTTTGGCACTTTAGAGCCAACTCTTGATGCCGAAGTTATTATGTTGGCTAACGAACTTTACCATAAACTCGGGGCTAAAAACGTTGTACTTAAATTAAATTCAATTGGTTGCCCTGATTGTAGGACAAAGTATATTGCTAAATTGCAAGAAGAACTAAAAAAAGAGCATGATAAACTCTGTCCGAACTGCCAAAGACGGTCAACAACAAATCCTTTACGCGTTTTAGATTGCAAAGAAGAGATGTGTCAAGCAACTATTACCTCACTTCCTAAAATTAAAGACTATCTCTGTCCAGAGTGTTCAGATCACTACGAGAAGTTAAAACACATCTTACAGATCTGGGAGATTCCATATATTGAGGAACCTAGATTAGTGCGTGGTTTTGACTATTACACCAAAACAGTATTTGAATTTTCTGTGGAGTCCTTGGGAGCACAAAATGCTGTTGGTGGTGGAGGTAGATATGATAAACTCGTAGAAGAGATAGGAGGTCCTGCAACCCCAGCTGTAGGTTTTGCTATGGGGATAGAAAGGACACTGCTTTCTGTGGGAGAAACTTGGGAGAAAGCACCTGACTTAGATGTCTATATCGTGACAATAGGTGACGAAGCCAGAGAAGAGGCTCTGCTGCAGTTAATTAAGGCCCGCAAAAAGGGTTTAAAAGCAGAGATGGATATCCTAGGCAGATCAGTTAAAGCCCAGTTTAAGCAAGCTGGTAAAAGTGGTGCTCGTTTTTGTTTAATTCTAGGTAGTGACGAGTTAAAAGAAGGTAAAATCAAACTAAAGAATATGCAAAGTGGAGAAGAAACCCAGTTGCCAAAAGACGACTGGCTAGGGGGCGTAAATAAATGATGAAGGATATTGACTGCGGTGCTTTACGAAAAGAACACGCAGGCAAGGTAGTTACTTTAAGTGGATGGGTACATCGCCGTAGAGATCACGGTGGCTTAATTTTCGTTGATTTAAGAGACCGCTCGGGTCTAGTACAAGTTGTCTTCGATCCAGATACTAGTAAAGATAACTTTGTTCAAGCTGAGAAACTAAGAAGTGAGTTTTGTGTTCAGATTAAAGGTGAAGTAAGCATTAGACCAGCTGGTTTAGAAAATAAAGAGTTAGCCACTGGTGAGATTGAAGTAAAAGCTAAAGAACTCAATATACTTTCTACTAGTCAAGTATTGCCGTTTGCTCTTGATACTAGAACAGATGTCGATGAGAACGTCAGACTTCGTTACCGTTATCTTGATCTAAGAAGACCAGAGTTGCAACAAAACTTTATTCTAAGACACAGAATAACTAAAGCTGTTCGAGATTTCTTAGATCAGGAAGGATTTTTGGAAGTCGAGACTCCTATGCTTACCAAATCAACACCTGAAGGTGCTCGTGATTATCTGGTACCTAGCCGAGTTAACCCAGGTACATTTTATGCTTTACCACAATCCCCACAGATTTTTAAGCAATTATTAATGGTTTCTGGTTTCGAAAAATATTTCCAAATTGCTAAGTGCTTCCGTGATGAAGACTTGCGTAAAGATCGTCAACCAGAGTTTACTCAAATCGATATGGAGATGTCATTTATCGATACCGAAGATATATACAGTCTCATCGAAAGAATGTTTACTCATATCTTCGACAAGGTAATGGGTATTAAACTCACAACTCCTTTCCCCAGAATGACTTATGCTGAGGGTATGCGTCGTTTTGGTTCAGACAAACCTGATACACGTTTTGGTATAGAATTAACCGATGTCTCAGACTTAGTTAGCAACTGTGGTTTTAAGGTTTTTGCTGATACCGTAGCCAAAGGCGGAGAAGTTAAGGGTATTTGTGTTCCAGGCTGTGCTGACTATACCAGAAAACAACTTGATGATCTAACATTATTAGCTCAAGAACTCGGAGCTAAAGGTTTAGCCTATATGTTGGTTAAAGAAGAAGTTAAAAGCCCAATAGCTAAGTTCTTTACTCCCGAAGAGATTAAAGCTTTGTTAGAGAGAATGGGAGCTAAAGAAGGAGATTTAGTACTATTTGTTGCTGACAAACCTACAACAGTAGCAGCTGTTCTAGGACGTCTCCGCTTAGATTTTGGTGCTGAGTTAGGGTTAATTCCCGAAAATCAATTGAATTTCCTTTGGGTTGTAGACTTCCCTCTTCTAGAGTGGAGCGAAGAAGAGAAACGTTATGTAGCAGTACACCACCCGTTTACTTCGCCTAAGGATAAAGACTTTGATAAAGATCCAGCTAACGCTGTAGCTAAAGCCTATGACTTAGTGTTAAATGGGGTTGAGTTAGGTGGAGGTTCGATTAGAATCCATGATGCTGAATTGCAAGCAAAACTTTTTAGTGTTCTAGGTATCTCTCCTGAAGACGCCGAAGATAAGTTTGGTTTCCTCCTCAAAGCATTTAAGTTTGGTCCTCCTCCTCATGGTGGTATTGCTTTCGGTCTAGACCGCATGATTTGGCTTTTGGCGGGTGCTGAGTCAATTCGTGATGTTATTGCTTTCCCGAAGACCCAGAAGGCTGTCTGCTTGTTAACAGATGCTCCTTCATTGGTTAGTGAGAAGCAACTTAGAGAGCTACACGTTGCCTCGACTGTAGTCAAGGAATAGCCTGTTAACATTTTACAGGCAATTGATGTAAGCTCATCAATATGCTATTATAGGATCAAAAGGAACCCCTGCTGTGTACGTAGTCAAGCTGACAGTGTTATGAGCCAACACACTTTGATAGGGAGCCCGGACGTTTTGTTGTGGCTGCCAAGCCGTATGGCTTTGCTTAAATAACAAACAGGGCACCCACCTGCTTTAGCAGGTTCATCAACATTCAGCGCCAGCGGCATGGCGGGGACCTTAATAAAATGGGAACCGGTAATACGGTTCCTGTTTTTTTTAGGAGGGTAGATATGCAATACTTAATGCGAACAGGTCTGGTCCTTGGTGAGGAAGCCTTAACAAGAATCAGGCAAAGTCGTGTAATTGTCTGTGGCTTAGGTGGCGTAGGTGGAGCAGCCGCAGAAGCTTTAGCGCGTAGCGGGATTGGCCATTTGAAGCTCATAGATGGAGATATAGTCGAACCGACTAACCTAAACCGTCAATTAGTGGCTCTCCAATCTACTATTGGTCAAGATAAATGTTTAGCAATGGCTACTAGGCTAAAAGAAGCTGCCCCTTTGACACAGGTGGAAGCGGTTAAGGTTATGCTTACCCCATTAAACCTAGTAGAGTACATTAAAGATACAGACTATGTTGTCGATTGTATTGATGATCTAAACGCTAAAACTGCATTAATTGTTTATTGTCTTAAAAACCAAATTCCCATTGTATCTTCGATGGGAGCTGGTGGTAGAGTAGATCCTACCCTTATTAGAAAAGGCGATATTTCTGAAACAAATACAGATCCCTTAGCTAAGGTAATGCGACATAGATTAAAAGAGCAAGGTATAGAAAAAGGCCTAAAAGTTGTTTATTCTTTAGAAAAACCAGTAAAAGCCAAGGAAGTTGCTGGTAAAATTACAATTGGTAGTACTGCTTTTGTTCCACCTGCTACAGGGCTTGCCTTAGCGTCACTGGTAATATTGGATTTAATAAAGTAATAAATAAAAAAACGTCAAGTAACGTGCGAAGGCTTGAGGACTAGTGTGCGAGAGAAAGTAGCCTTAGTTTTCCTCTAGGAAAACCAAGGCTACTTTTTTATCTCATTTTCAACATTGACTATAATTCTAATTTGTCCCATAATCAGTTCTCGTAAGGCTTTTTACGAAGGATTTTGCAGTTATGGGCAAGTTTCCTCTGCGATCCTCTTTTTTCGTACCACAAAGGAGAGATATTTATTAAGGTTGTACGTTTTGCAAAAAAGGTCAAAGTGTTCTTTCAGTACAGTTAGGGATTTAATAAAAGGAGGACGGTCGTTTGAATGAACAACATCTGGGTGATCGGTGGAATTACAGTCTACATGTTAGGAATGCTCTACATAGGGTGGAGAACTAGTAAAAACGTTAAAAACTCTGAAGACTTTATTGTAGCAGGCAGGAGGTTACCTCTTGGTCTTACAGTCGCTACCTTATTTGCTACCTGGTTTGGTGGTGGCACCTCAATGGGTGCTGCTGGCGAAGCTTATCAGAATGGATTTTTAGGGGCAATTGCAGACCCCTTTGGTGCTGGCCTTTGTCTCATATTAGGTGGCTTATTCTTTGTACGTACTATGAGACGTATGAAACTATTATCTATATCTGATTTCTTTGCTATTAAATATGGTAAAATGAATGAATTGCTAGCATCGGTTATTACTATTCCTGCATTTGTAGGCTGGGTAGCTGCCGAACTTGTTGCACTCGGTTTTATTGTTCATTCAGTAACAGGTCTAACTCCAACCTGGGCTATTATAATCTCTGCACTTGTGGTTTTGTTCTATACCTACCAAGGTGGTATGTGGGCAGTAACCATCACAGACTTTGTGCAGATGATCATTTTAGTTGCTGGCTTGTTATTTATTTTTCCCATAGTTTTACACGACGTAGGGGGATTATCTACTCTTCAAACACAAATCCCCAATGATATGTTTTATTTCTTTCCACGTAGCACTAAACCAATGGATTGGTTATTCTATCTACAAGCATGGCTAATTGTAGGCTTTGGCTCTATTCCTGGACAAGATTTGATGCAACGTGCACTTTCGAGTAAAGACGAAGCTACAGCTCAAAATGCTTCCTATATTTCTGGTATCGCCTACATTCTGCTTGGTATAATTCCAGTTACACTAGGGATTATTGGCAGACTTGTAGTTCCTAATATCGGTAACTCGGAAATGATTCTGGTGGTTTTAGCGCAAAAATATCTTCCTAATTTCGGTATTGCTTTATTTGTGGGTGCTTTATTATCAGCTATCATGTCTTCTTGTGATAGCGCTATATTAGCCCCAGCAAGTATTATTACAAGAAATATTGCTCCTCATTTTAAGAAACTCGATTCGAAGCAGGAACTAGTTGTCGCTAGATATGCTACATTAGGGATCACCATCTTGTCATTAATAATTGCTTTAAAGTTTCAAAATATCTATGACCTAATGGTAAGTTCTTGGGCCTTCCTATTAGTTGGCTGTTTTGTTCCTTTAATGTTTGGTATTTGGAGCAAAAAAGCCAATACACCTGCAGCGACAGCATCTTCACTTTCCGGTTTTACAGCTTGGATTATAGCTTCTGTTGTATCACCTAATACACCAAATGAACTTATTGGTTTAGCTGTAAGTTTTGTAGTTTTTGTAGCTGTAATGCTACTTACCTATAAAAAGGTGGCACCAAGACCTCTTGTCGATATCTATGGTCAATCTATTGACCTTAAATGGAGAGGTCCTATCCAAAAAGGTTATTATGAACCATCACTAGATCCTGTTGTAGAAAAGCTAACAGCAAGAGAGTAAATTAAATACCCCTAAAGAGAAAATCTCTTTAGGGGTATTCCTTTATCTACAGACAAAAGACCAGCCATAAGTGTAGGTACGCTTATCGCTGCCTAATATCTTTATCGTTAGATTATGATGTCCATAACCAAGATCAGGGGTTTCTACTACAATTCGCTGCTTTTGTTGATCAAATTTAGCATCAAGGACCTGGTTTTCTAGATCAGCATATACTTCAATAACATTTAATTCGGGAGGGAGTTCAACATCAGCTATAACTTTAACTGGTCGATAATTAATTACTTGAGCTTGGGATGGAACAGTACGTGTTACATTAAGTGGAGCACTTGCAACCTTACGGGCAAAATCTTCTAATGTATCTTTAGCATAGAGCATATGGCGTTTGAGTCTATAGGGGTTAGGAGTAAGGGTATTAGGCCCTTCTTCGATAAGGAAACATGAAGTAAAACCGACTTCTTTAGCCCAAGACTCAATTTCGTCTGTGTAAGCTCCATAAGGGTAAGCAAGGCCAGTTACAGGAGTACCTAAAAGTTTTTCTAGACGTTCTTTGTTATCTTTCATCTCCCAGACAGCACCACTTTTATTACTTCGAGAAAATTGGCTTAAATCAGCGTGAGATATAGTGTGTGCTTGAATACTCCAACCTAATTTTTGTAATTCTTGGAGTTCGGAAACAGTTAAACCGCCTGGACTAGGAGAATTTTTAATTCGTTCGGAGTAGATAAAAAGTGTTGCTGGTAGATTATATTTAGCGAGAATTGGTGCGGCATTAGTAAGAGTTTCTTTATACCCATCGTCAAAGGTAATCAACACAGGTTTTTCTGGTAAAGTGTTCTTACCTTCTAAAAAACCTGTAAAGGTATTAAAATCGATTACATTATACTGGGTAGCCTTTAGCCATTGCAGGTGATTCTCAAATGTAGAAGTTGAGATATCGATAAAAGAAGGACCATTATCAATAATTCGGTGATAGGCCAGAATTGTGATGGTTGGAACTTGGCTTTCGGGAACAGATAAGGCCTCTAACTCGTTTTCGCAACCTACTAAGAAGATGGTCACAAAGAGAAAAATAACCAGAAAAACTTTCAGGTATCTTTTCATAAAATGCCCCCCTAAATATTAGACTTATGGTTTAAGATGTTTAAGAGCAAATTCCATAGCTGCTCTAGTATAATTTTCGCCACCACCATCATGACCACTAAAAGGAAATACAAGAATCTCTTTAGGTGCCAAGATGCGATTATAAGCCGCAAAGATACCTTTAGGCAGACAGACGGTGTCCTGCATACCGACAGACACTAGAACTGGACATTTTATTGCAGGAGCTAAATTGACATTATCAAAGTAACTGAGTGTTTTAAAGAAAGCTGGGGCTTTATCGGGATAAAGTCTTAAATACTCGATAACTTCTTTAAGAGAACTTGTTGAATAAAGTACACCTTGTTCCATTAGGCACATATTAGGGACAGCCGCTACAGCAAGAGCAATATGCTCACTAAGAGCTGCAGTGGCTAAGGTTAGCCCACCACCTTGGGAGCCACCTTGAAGCATTATCCGCTTGGGATCGACATCAGGAAGACTTCGAGCTAGGTCCACCATACGTAGGGCATCAACAATTAAGCGACGATAATAACATTGGTAGGGGTTGTCTAGGCCTTGGGTAACCCATCCAGGTACATGGCCTCCTTCATAACCGCTATCCCCACTAGCGCCTACTTGACCTCTAAGGTCAAAGGCAAGTACACCTATACCGTTTAGCAGGTAGGAAGCAAAACTGCTAGGAGAAGAAGCATACCCTCTGTAACCATGGAAAAAAAGACATAAAGGGTAGGTCTTCTGGTCATTTTCTGGTAAAAGGTACCAACCTGAAAGAGGAGTGTCATCATATCCTTTTAAGGTAACCTTAAAGATCCTTGCTTTCAGTGGATAGCTTACGGCTTCCATAGTGAATTCTAATTTTTCTTTAGCGAGTTCTTTAGTTTGGGTCCAAAAAGAGTCAAAATCATCTGGTTTGTAGATCTGAGGATTATAATCGTAGAGATCACTTGCCAGTTTTTCATAAAGAAACATTGCGATACCTCCCCAAAAGGAATAAAAGTAATTTAATCAAAAAAGCTTATACTTTACCCTATACTAAGTTGGCTTGAAAAGCCCTGCACGAAATGTAAAGTTATAAAAAAAGACCAGACACTAAGTCTGGCCTCAAAAAAAATCTGTTACTTTTTATAACTTCTTAAAACGCCACCAATATTGGTCTTTTCTTCGACAAGGAATAATTTTGACCCATCCTTATTAACTGCGATACCACCAATGTTGGAGGTGATGCCTAGTTCAGAACGGGTTAGTTCTGTAACCTTGCCATTTTCCCAAATAGAAACAGCTACACTGCCATCGTTATAATGAGCTACATAGATTCTGCCAGCATCGTCAGCTGCAGTAGCAAAACCACCACTAGCGAGGCTAGCTAGTTTAGTAACCTTACCAGAAGCCACATCAATTTTATATAGGGTAGAAGAACCAGTGTCAACTGCATAAATGCTATTTCCTTTTAAGTAAGGAAGACGTACAGGTCCAATATCAGCCCAACCGGTGTTGCCCCATTTTTCGTCTAGTTCAGGTTCGCCTTTACTTATTTTAATCTTATAAATACCACCGTTACCGGAACGGTCAGCTGCATAGATGTTACCGTCTTTATCAGCGACAACACCTTCACAGTCGGTAATACCAAAACCACTGATATCAAAAGTATCCATATGGAAAAGATCACGATCGAGAAGGAAAACTTCTAAAACATCACTACCGGGAGCAAAAACTTCGCCTTTTTCATTGGCGAAAACCGCTTTCGCATAAGCACTTGCGTTTATTTCAGTGAGTTTAGCTTCGCAAACTACATCGCCAGATTTGGTATCAATTGCTAAGATTGTTCTATCTAGTAAAGCGCCCACATAGATAGTTTTTTCATCTGGACTTAGTGATGCTCCACGTGCGGTCTCACCAATTGGTATCTCTAAGTCGTCTTTGAACGCCAACACAGGAACCGTTGCCACAAGTAGAAAAGCTAAAAATGCTAACGTGAACCTTTTCATGTTTTCTCCCTCCAAGTCATACCTAAATTGTTAAGGTTCTGTTAAGAAGTTCTTTCCTTAGATTACTTTTCCTGCAAAGAATATTAATAATCATAGTAATAACTAGCACTTAGAAATATCTTAATCTCGCCACTAATATATTGGCAAGCATTTTTGTCTTGCTAACGAAATATAAGAAATTTACTTTGCTTAGGAGATTTCTGTACAGTTGGTAGCGAAAATGATAGTTTTTCAGCAATTCTAAAGTTATTGAAGCAGTGGATTCTAGGAAAAACAACATAGCGAAACAAGAAAGTTGCAAGGAAAGGAAAATATGTGTCAAATTCAACGTTTGCGGGATTTATAATTTGGCTAAAGGCAGAGAAAAACTAATAATTTCTTTGGTGGTAGAGATTGCTAGCTAAATACAACCAAAGTAATTTTGGTACAAACTTAGGAAATTATCCTAAAATCTAGAGCTAATTAAGTTAAGCATATATTTAAGGGCCGGTAGTATTTTTTACTACTGGCCCTTAAATAGTTAAAGCTCGGGGGTATAGTTTTTATTAGCTGCTAACTTTGGGAAGGAGAAGTAGCAGATTAGAAAGATCACGTTGGTAAAAAGTTAGTTTATTGTTAATCATAGCCTGCAGGAAAGGCAGGTCTAGTTATAAAAACTAAGAAGGGGAGATTATCTCAAAGGATAAGACAACTAGTTTATGATGATACCTAAGAAGACAAAAGTACTTGTTCTTATCATAGTAGTTAGGAGCAATTTCCCCAGTCAGATTACTTCTTGTTATATTAATTAAGACCAATTAGTCCCTTTCGGGTTACTTTTTTGAAAATATTGTTTCTTAAGTAGTAGTCAAGTGATAAGATAAAAGAAAGAATGAAAAGCTCTGCTTGCTAAACTTGCTAGGGGGTGTAGATATGGCAAACTTAATAAATAATTTTGGCATCCTAGATATAATTGATATATTAATTGTGGCAGCAGTGATCTACCGTACGATGCTGTTTATTAAAGGTACAAGGGCAGTTTCCTTAATTAAAGGCGTGGCAATTATTTTTCTAGCAAGTATAGCAAGCCGTTTAGTAGGTTTTAAAACAGTTAATTGGTTAATTCAACAATTAGTTACCTTATTTATGGTAGCATTGCCAATTGTCTTTTATCCAGAATTACGTAAGACCTTAGAGCAATTAGGTCGAGGGAACTTCTTCCAAAAAGATGATCGGTTTTCAATTTTTGAGCGGGGACAATCACAAAAAGCCGTTGGTGAGCTAGTACGAGCTGCAGAAAAGTTTTCGGAAAAAGGTATTGGTGCTTTAATTGTTCTCAAACGTGAAAGTGGTTTAATGGAATATGTGGAAACAGGTACTCTTTTAGATGCCATTGTTAGTGGAGCACTACTAGAAACTATTTTCTTTCCTAACACTAGTTTACATGATGGCGCAGTAATTATAGAAGGAGATCGTGTGGTAGCTGCAGGATGTTTGTTGCCACTTTCAGATAATCTTGACCTATCTAGAGAACTAGGTACTCGTCACCGTGCTGCTGTTGGTCTTTCTGAGATATCAGATGCTTTAGTTGTTGTTGTATCTGAGGAGACTGGTACTATATCGTTAGCTGAGGATGGTAAGCTACAACGCTATTTAACTCCTAAACAATTGCAAGAGAAACTACTTTCTAACCACCAAACTGTTGAAAAGTTTTGGCCTTTTGCACGGGGAGGGAAAGAAGCGTGAAATTACGTATTAATAACAGGGATATCTATCTGAGAGGTCTAGCACTTTTAATTGCTGTGATCTTTTGGATCTTTGCTCAGCAAGATATGCAGGTGCCAATAATTAAGGAGAATGAGCATTACCAAAAGATTATGAAACCCGTTGTTTTTGCGAATATAGATCCTGATGTTTTAGTTACTTCACCAGCTCCAGAAATCTTTTTAGAGATATCGGGACCTTTTTGGCAACTGAATCAAAAACAAGATGAGATTGTTGTTGTTGCTGATCTTGAACGAAAAGGGCCGGGACGTCATACTGTGAAGATTGAGGTAAGAGTTCCGGAAGGATTAAAGATAGATCAATATTATCCTGATAAAGTCGATGTAAAGTTAGAGAAAAAGGAGACTAGGAAGCTGAAGGTAGAGCCAGTTTTGTTGGGTACCTTACCAGTTGATTTAGCTATTTCTACAATTGATATAGTTCCTCAGCAAGTTGTAATTACAGGCCCCCAATCATATATCAGCCAAGCAGATAAAGCTTTCGTTGCTTTAGATCTGACTAGTCCACGGGCAGGTAAATATAAGCAGAATCTTAAAATACAAATAAAAACACATGATCAAAAGACTTTAGAAGGTTTAGCTTTAGAACCACAACTTGCTAAGGTAGAGTGGGATATAATAAAACAAGAAGGTATAAGAGTGCCTGTTAAAGTGGTTATGAAGAAAAAAGAGGATAATTTAAATATAACCGTAAACCCACAGGAGGTACTTGTTTTTAGTAATAAGACTGATATTAAAGCGATTTTAACAGAACCTGTTTCTTATGATAAATTACCTTATCAAGGTGAAATAGCTCTAGTTAAACCTAAGGATGCAGAGATATGGCCTACATCTGTAAAAGTAAGTATTGAAAAAAATCACAATAATCAGGAGGCGAGGTAAAACATGTCCAGGCTTTTTGGAACCGATGGAGTTCGTGGGATCGCCAATCAAGAACTTACTATAGAACTTGTTATGAGGCTTGGTCGTGTGGCAGGCTTTCTCGCCACAAAAGAAGGACGAGGGAAAGTATTAGTTGGTAGAGATACAAGATTATCAGGAGAAATGTTAGCTGCTGCATTAATAGCTGGGATTACTAGCTCAGGAGCCGATGTTTACGATTTAGGCGTTATTCCTACTCCAGGGGTTGCTTATTTGTGTCGTAGTTTAGAAGCTGATCTTGGAGCAGTAATCTCAGCTTCACATAATCCTTTTGACGACAATGGTGTTAAGTTTTTTGGTAGTGATGGCTATAAATTAACTGATGTAGAAGAAGATCGTATTGCTAGTTATATAGTCGATAGTAAGGGTTCATCTATTGAAGATACTTTGCCACATCCTGTGGCAGAGAAAATTGGTCGAGTGCGTAAAATCGATGATGCTTGGCAGATGTATGCTGATTTTGTTAAATCAACAGCTAATTTTTCTTTAGAAGGATATAAGATTGCTTTAGACTGTGCCAATGGTGCCGCCTACCTTGCTGCACCCAACGTACTAGAGAGTTTAGGCGCAGAAGTGATATTATTAAATGCAGATCCTAATGGTAAAAATATTAACCAAAGTTGTGGTTCAACACATCCTGATCAACTGAAAGAAGCTGTAATTAGAAGTGGTGCTCAAGTAGGTATTGCTCACGATGGTGATGCTGATAGAGTGATCTTTGTCGACGAAAAAGGTGAAATAGTTGATGGAGACCATCTAATGGCTATTGTAGCTTTAGATCTTATGGAGAGAAATGAATTACCCAACAAAGGTATTGCAGCTACTATATATTCCAATCTAGGTTTAAAAGATGTCTTAAGTAAACATGGTGGTACAGTTCATATCACCGATAACGGTGATCGCTATGTCTTACAAGAAATGTTAAAAAGTGGTCTAATATTAGGTGGAGAGCAATCAGGCCATATCATCTTTCTTAACTATAATTCAACAGGTGATGGGCTGATCTCCGCAATACGCTTATTAGAAGTGATTGTGAGAAAGAGAAAACCACTTTCGGAATTAACTGCACAAATGTTTACTTTTCCGCAACTCCTTGTTAACGTTCGAGTTAAAGATAAAATACTAGTTATGGAATCTGAACTAGTTAAGCAGGCCATTAAAAAGGCCACTGAAGAACTAGGCAAAGAAGGGCGTATCTTTGTCCGGCCTTCAGGCACAGAATCTCTCATAAGGGTAATGGGCGAGGCGAGAGATAGTGGTATGGTACGTAAGATAGTTAACGAAGTTGCGGCAGCGATAGCTTCGGTTGATAAAGATAATTAAATTAAACTAGCAGGCAAGAAATATTCATGCCTGCTAGTTTTGGCATTGATAATAGTTATATTGCAAAGGACAAAAAGAATACAAAAGAGAACTATTAATAGACTTAAGTAACTTGTGAAAAAGGTAGGTGAGAGGCCATGGCTATCCTTGGCCTCGGCATAGATTTAGTTGAACTAGACCATTTTCAAAAAAAATTAAGTAAACGATTTTTGACTAGAGTATATGCAGAGGAAGAATTAGCATATTGCTTACAAAAAAAAGATGCCACTCCCTCATTAGCAGCTCGTTTTGCAGCTAAAGAAGCAGTAATTAAAGCATTTGCCTGGAGATTGTTTAGTCAAAGTTTAAAAGATATAGTGGTTATTAAAGAAGAAAATCTACCACCTCGAATCGAATTAAGAGGTAAAGCTCTGGAAAACGCTAGTAAATTAGGTAACTATAAGATATTTGTTAGTCTAACACATACAGAGAAATTAGCTATGGCTGAAGTTATTGTTGCAGGTGGTGAGGTAGAGTGAAATTAGTATCTAAAAACGAGATGCAAGCTATAGATATTAGAACTCAGGAGGAGTTTGGCCTTCCCGGGCTTGTTTTAATGGAACAGGCAGGGGAAAGAGCAGCTTCTTTTCTTCTTGAGCGTTTTGGAACTAAGACCCGTTTCGTCATATTAGTGGGACCTGGGAATAATGGCGGCGATGCTTTAGTTGTTGCGAGAAGACTATTTCTAGCTGGTTGTAAGGTCTGGACTTTTCTAGCTGGTGAAAAAGACAAATTAACAGTTGCTACTCAAGCTAATTTACACATCTATGAAAAATTAGGTGGAGAAGTTAAATATATAGCAGTAGAAAAAGACAAGCTTCCCATGATTTTTATGGTAGCAGATGTAATTGTTGATGGTCTGTTAGGAATTGGAGCAGAAGGCTTATTAAAAGAACCATTATTAGAATTGGTCAAAGCTATAAATGAGGCTGAAGCCACAGTAGTCTCTCTAGATATACCAACAGGAATTCATGCTTCTACAGGTGAAGTATTAGGAGATGCAGTTAAGGCAGATTATACGATTACTTTTGGTCTACCAAAGTTAGGTATGGCTCTTTATCCTGGTGCTTGGTATGTAGGTGAGATAGTAATAGAACCAATCTCATTTCCACCCAAGTTGCTAACAGCAGAATCGATTAAAGGGCATTTAGTAGATCAAGGGGATTTGGCACCACTACCAAGACCTGTAGATAGTCACAAAGGGAGTTTCGGTAAAGGACTAGTATTGGCAGGCTCTTTGGGGATGTGTGGAGCTGCAGCTCTAACAGCAGAGGCAGCTTTAAAAACAGGCGCTGGGTTAGTGCAAGGGTTAGTACCCAAAGAAATAATTCCAATATTACAACAGCTCTTACCAGAAATGACTTTAAAAGTATATGACCCTGCCCAAGAGATTGATTACTCAGAATACAATTGTTTAATGATTGGTCCTGGTTGGGGAGTGACTGATGAACATAGGGATTATCTTTTATTAGCTTTAGAAGAGGCTAAAAAGAACGCAATACCAGTAGTTTTAGACGCAGATGCTTTAACAATTATCGCTAAAAATAATATTAGCCTCAAATGCCCAACAATTTTAACTCCACACCCTGGGGAAATGAGTAGACTTTTAGGTAAGAGTATCGCTAAAGTGCAAGAAAACCGTATTGGCTGGGCTCAGACTCTCGCCCGCGACACAGGAGCAATTGTTGTCTTAAAAGGAGCACACACAATTATTGCAGAGCCTGATGGACGTTTTTATGTCAATCCAACAGGTAATGCGGGTATGGCAACTGCAGGTAGTGGCGATGTTTTAACAGGAATCATAGGAGGGCTTTTACTCCAAGGTGTTCCTCTTGGTAAAGCTGCAGTAACAGGTGTTTATTTACATGGCCTTGCTGGTGATTTAGCGAGGGAGAGATTAGGTAGTAGATCACTTTTAGCACGTGACATTATTGTTTCGCTACCAGAGGCGTTAATTCGGATCTATGGAAAATAAATTCAACATCCCAAAATGGTTGGTGATATAAATGGAGGATCTTAGAGCTTGGATCGAAGTTGATTTAGACGCGATTATTCACAACTTAAAGTTGATAAAATCAATTGCGCCTAAAAGTCAGATCATGGCAATTATTAAAGCTAATGCCTATGGGCATGGGGCTATTTCTGTGGCTAAAACAGTTTTAGCTAATGGAGCCTCTTGGCTGGGTGTAGCTATGGTTGAAGAGGGTATAGCCTTAAGAGAAGCTGGCTTAGCTGCTCCAATATTAATTTTAGGGGTTGTACCAGAAGCAGAAGTACCACTTGCTGTAAAGTGGAATTTGTCTACTACTTTTACCGATTTCAAAGGGGCAGAAGTTTTAGCCAGAGCAGGTAAAGCACTAGGTAAAAAAGCATCAGGACAATTAAAAATTGATACCGGAATGCATAGGCTTGGTGTTTATCCGGAAAAAGCAGCCGAGCTTTTAAAAGCTTGTGAAAAATTAGACGGTTTAAAAGTAGAAGGCATGTTTACTCATTTGGCTACAGCAGACTGTGAAGACAATTCTTTAGCTAAGAAACAGGTTGAACAGATACTTAATTTACGTAAAGAATTAGGTAATAAATGCCCACCACTAGTGCATTGGGCTAATAGTGCTGCTGCACTTTATTTAGCTGAGGATAGTTCCTTTATCAGAGCTGGTATTGCTCTTTATGGACTCAAGCCAAGTGCTGACCCATTTTGGGATAAGCTAAAGCCGGCTCTATCTCTCAAAGCACGCATCTCTCGAATTGAAAGAGTAGAAGCTAACCAACCCATAGGGTATGGAGCTAGCTATTACACCAAAGAACCTTGTCAGATTGTAACAGTACCAGTTGGCTATGGTGATGGTTATACCAGACGACTCTCTCATAAAGGTACTGAGGTGCTAATTGGTGGTAACCGCTACCCAGTTGTAGGGAATATCTGCATGGACCAATTGATGGTTGAAATACCTCTAAAAAAACAAATTGACGTTACGGATGAAGTCACGCTTATAGGTAGTCAAGGATCAGAAGAGATCAGTGCTGAAGAATTAGCTATAAAAAGTGATACAATTCATTATGAGATAATTACTGAACTTTCAATTAGGCTAGAACGCATTTATAAAAAAGGTTCCAGTAGAGTAAGATAATATTTTAGGGGTGTATGTGTTGAAGTCAAGATTAGTAATAATGTTTGTTTTGTTGATGACGGTATTCGCTGCCGCCGCTGATTACAGTGGTTCCTTAAGTTTAACTTATGATACTAATCTTAAGTTACAACCAGAGTTTACAGCTGCGGCTTCTTTTTATGGTGGTCAGTTGAATGTAAAATTAAAAAAAGGTCTAACCAACTGGGATGAAGATCTACTTTTACCTAGTTTAGCTGTTGAGGCTAATCTTTTTAGCGGAAGCTACGATTTTATTTATAAACTGTTAGGTTTTGACTGGCGTTATGAAAAGCTACTATCTAGTTTGGGTGACCGACGTTATTTTGTCGCCCATCGCATTAAAGCTGCTAAGAACGATTGGCCAATATATTTGGATTTCTTTGAGACTAGTGTTTTGAAGGGGAACAATTTATGGTTAATGTATAACCCGGTACCTTTCTTACCTGTTTATTTGGTTCAACATATTGGCTTGAATAATAAAGAAGTTAATAACCGAGATATTAATGTTGATATGGGTTTTAACTTAGGTTATCAGTTTAAAAATCAAGCTTTAACCTTTGTCGAAGTAATTGTCGACGATTTCCCCGCTATCCCCTGGATCGATGTGCAGTTACCGATAATGGGAGTAACGTTAGGCTATAATAGCCCCGAGATAGCTAAGCATAATGGTACTATGCGTTATGCTTTGGGATATACAGCTAATACACGTTATCTCCATGCTCATTATGGTGGTTTAATGCGCTATACAAATAGTAATGAATTTCTTGGCGACGATTTAGGCCCAGATGCACAACGGTTCATGGTAGCTTTTAAGCATACTAGGGCAAATCTAACTGGTGGATTGAACTTAAGCTTTGAGCAACATGGTCCTGGTGATTTAACCGAAAATTGGCTACAGCTTGGAAGAGAAGAAGCGTTTAAACAGTTCTTCCTTAGTGAGATCGTGGAGAATAAGTTACGTCTAGGTGCTTCGCTAGAAAAAAACTTTAATAAACTAGTTTTCACCACCAAAGTAGCTCTAACTAGAGTAATCCCCAAAGAAAGTGGAGCATTTACTGAATATAATGGTAACATTAGTTTAGGTTACCAATTTTAGCTCAATGCACACCTAAATAGGTGTGCATTCTGATATTAAATAACTATTAGCAGGCTTTAAAAAGAGTAATGTGGAATTATTCCACCAGGAAGAAAAAAGGAGCTGGTTACATGTCATTAGTTCTGGACCGATCTCTTTATCCTGCAGTACCTGTAACCTTTAGACAGGATGGGGGTATCGATTGGGAGGCTCAAAAAGCTTATGCTAGGTGGATGGCAACCCAACCAATCTCTGGTGTAGCTCTTTGGGCACATACAGGTAGAGGACTCTTGTTATCTTCTCAAGATAGAAAAGCCGTATTCCAGGTTTGGCGAGAAGCATTAGGTACAAACAAACAGATTATCTGTGGCGTTGGTAGCCGGGGGGCAGATACAGCTGAGGGTTTTACTGAAGCAGCTTACCAAATGGGTATAGAAGCTAAAACACTAGGTGCTGATGGTATTTTATGCTATGCACCAGTCTATTTTCGTGGTAAAGAGAATCAAGACGAATGGATAGTAAAATATCACAGTACTTTAGATAAATTAGGCTTACCGATGGTACTATTTTATCTTTATGAAGCTGCAGGTGGCATCACCTATAGTCTTGATGTTTTAAGAAAATTATTCACCTTGGAAAATGCTGTGGCCATCAAGATGGCTACCCTTGATTCTGTAATGACTTACCAGGATGTCTCTAACCTTTTACAACAAGAGTTTCCTAATAAAGTACTTATAACTGGTGAGGATCGCATGTTTGGTTATACAGTAGCTAGAGGTGCTAAAGGAGCTCTTGTAGGTATTGGCTCAGCTTTTCCTGCCTTACAAAAAGCAATGATTGACAGTTATTATGATGAGGATTATAAGAAGTTTGTCCAGTTAATGTTGTTGGTGGATAAGTTGGCGGAAGTTACATTTACTAGACCAATGGAAGGTTATATCGAACGAATGCTTCATGTTCTGGTTCTACAAGGATTAGTACCACAGGAAGCTGCCTTTGATCCCTATGGTCCTGGGGTTACTAGTGAAGAAAAAGAAGCTATCGCTAGGGTGGTTCAGGAACTGGAGGGGGCAAAATGGTAAAACCAACCTACTTTTTGCCAACCAACTTTACCTTACCCGAAGACACTTATAAAGCTCTAAACGAGGATTACCACCAAACATTATTAGAACCTGAAGAGCATATAAAAAATCGTTATAGTATTGATGTATCTAGCTTCTATGGACCGTATAAAATACGTCATCCTTTTGGTAAGGCTTCTGGGCAATTATCAACTAACCAAGCTCAAGTTAAATCAGATCTAGAAGGTGGCCTAGCTTTTACAGTTCTAAAAACTGTTATTGCTGAAAGCGAAGATCATCAATCGGAGATGGAAGCCTGGAAGATCAAAGCTCCCAGGATGGAAGTGGAAAAAATTACTTCCCAAAATGGCGAAGAAGGTTATACGGTAACTTGGAAGGGTAGAGGTTGGGAAAAAACCTTAGAAGAGTACTTGGAATTCTTAGAAGAATCCTTAGCTTTAGCGAAAAATTATCCTATCATTCCTAGCTGTAAATACCATCTACCACCTTTAGGGGAAGAGTACAAAGTCGATGAATATATCTATACAACCCAAAAGATCTACCAGAGTTGGCGGAAATATCGTGAAGAAGAGTTAGTTTTAGAAAAAGATTTTAGTGCTACTTTAGCTGGTACCGATCTAGCTGGAGCTAAAGAACAAGTTTTAGCTTGGTTAACTGAAGTCCCAGCCAAGATCAAAGAAGCGTCGGATGCTTCGATTTATCTGGGTGTCAAATTAATGAATACAATGCTTCCAGATGAATTCCAAAGAGAGATGGTTAAATTACTCTTAGGGCCAGATAGCAACTGGTTAGGTGATTATGCAGTTTGTTTTAACAGACTTTTTGATCCGAATAAAGGGTTTGCCGGCAAAATAGGTGTAGCTTATGGAGGTTATGATCTCTCTGATCGTAATTTGTGGGCCTTAGAAGAGTTATTACCTAATAAACCCACAAGACCGATCTCTGCTACTGGTAATATCTGTTCTGGTCGCCTAATGCTTGAATACGCCCTGCGTGGAGCTATTAATGGCCAATTGCATACTTTCTTTCAATTACCTCAAACTGAATATGCTCCCATCGAGGGCTCAAGAACACAAAAAGCTATTCATGAGCTGCTTTTTAATCCTAGTAAGGGACTAGTAGCTGGTTTATTGTATATAAGAGATAAACTTAATAAAAACCAAGAACCGTTTTCATTTATCGAAGTAACAAAACTTAACCCTAATGAACTAAATGAGGTCAAAAGGTAGGTGTAAAAGATGGATGAAAAAATCCGTATAGATAGTGTGGAACTCTATCAGATTGCTATACCTCTCATAGTCCCTTTTGAGATCTCTGGAGGTCGTAGCTATAACCGACAAAGTATTATTATTAAGATGAAGTCGGGTAGCCTTATAGGCTATGGAGAATCTGCTCCCTTTGATGCCCCTTTTTATTCGAGTGAGACTATTTCTTCTGTGAAAGCTATGCTAACTGAGTGGTTGATCCCCAAGGTTATTGGCCAAGAATTCTCTTCTATAGAGGAGTTTAATAAAACTCTAGCGGTGGGAATTAGAGGTAATAACTTTGCTAAAGCGGGACTAGAAAACGCCTATTGGGATTTAGTTGCGAAGAAGAATAACCTACGTCTAGTTGAGGCTATTAAAATAAAGCTTCGTGATCTAGGTGTAGATACTAAACATTTAGAGCATAAGGAGTACATTGAAAGTGGAGTTTCTGTAGGTATTCCTGAAGATCGTAGCTTAGATACCTTGAAAAAATGGGTTAATGAGTATGTTGATGAAGGTTATAAAAGGATTAAGATCAAAATTAAACCCGGTTGGGATCTCGATGCAGCCCGAGCGACTAGGGAAGTCATTGGTAGAGATTTTCCTTTCTGGGTCGATGCTAATTCAGCTTATGAACTAGAAGATGCACCTATTTTTCAAGCTTTAGATGAGATGGAATGTCTCTTTTATGAGCAACCATTAAATCATGATGATATCCTAGATCATCACCGGCTAGCTAAACTCGTCAAGACACCAATCTGCTTTGATGAATCTCTAAAGTCACTACGAGTGGGTAGGCAAGCTGTGGAGTTAGGTTCGATTCCTGTATGGAATATCAAAATTCAGCGTATTGGTGGACTATTAGAAGGCTTAAAACTATACAAGCTTGCAGTGGAAAAGGGGATAAAACTTTGGGGCGGTACCATGCCTGAATCGGGGTTAGGTGCTATGCCTATCTTAGCTTTAGCATCGTTTAATGGTTTTGTTTATCCAGCTGATGTTGAAGCTAGTGCCAGATGGTATGGAAAAGGCAAGGATTTAATCGAGATTGAGATGAGCCATGATGGTAAGATTGCTTTACCAAGTGGAGCGGGTATCGGTATTGAACCTAATTGGCACATTATGGAAAAGTATGGTAAGCCAATAGGAAGTTTTTAATAACAAAGGAAATTGATTTACTAATTAGAATAGCCTAGTATTGGCAATTGGCCAACGCTAGGCTATTTAAAAAGAAAGCTCAAGTTATGAAGTAAGGAAGTGCTCCTAAAATGGATTTTCAAGCAATATGGACCAAATATGAACGAGATATTATTGAGCTAAGGCGTAAGTTACACAGTTTACCAGAGCTATCTCGTAAGGAATTTAAAACAACAGAAATAATTGCTGAGTTTTTAACAGCTAGAGGAATTGAAGTGACAAGGCCACTAGCGACAGGTCTAGTAGCTAGTATTAAAAGAGGTTCTGGTCCAGTGGTTGCTTTCAGAGCAGATATCGATGCTCTACCTGTTAAAGAAGAGACCGAATTGCCTTTTGCCTCAAAAAATGAAGGTTGTATGCATGCTTGTGGCCATGATGGTCATGCTAGTATGCTTGCTTTAGGTCTACTTGCTTTTTTAGAAGATAAATCTTGGCAAGGAGAAGTAAGGGGAATTTTTCAACCATCAGAAGAGATGTATGGTGGGGCTAAACCAATGATTGAAGCTGGAGCTTTGGAAGGCGTAGATTTCATTTTAGCTTTGCATATTTGGCCAGAACTACCCCAAGGTGTGTTAGGTAGTAGGGTTGGAGCTATTATGGCTTCGAATGACCGCTTTAGTATCAAGGTTAAAGGGCAAAGCGCCCATGGAGCTGCACCTCATTTAGGTGTCGATCCGATAGTAGCGGCTTGCAATCTAGTTACCTCCTTACAAACACTAGTTGCTAGAGAAATAGCTCCTTGGGATGGTGCAGTTTTAACTATTGGCTCTATCGAAGCAGGAACTGCGTATAATATCATCCCCAAAGAAGCGACAATGCAAGGTACGATCCGTACTCTTTCACCTCAAACTAGAGAAAAGATGGAAGCTAGTTTGAGAAGGTTATGCCATTATAATGCTAAAGCTTTTGGTACGGAAGCCGAGGTAGAGTATGTAGAACAGTATCCACCTACAATGAATCATCTAGAAGCTATCGAAACTGTCAAAACCAATCTACCCCAATCACTTTCTTATCGGGAATTAGATCATTCTTCCATGGCTGCAGAAGACTTTGCTTATTATATCGAGAAGGTTCCGGGGGCCCTGCTATTTCTTGGTAGTGGTACTAAAGAATATAGTTACCCACTCCATCACAGTAAATTTAGTTTCGCGGAAGAGATCCTGCCAACTGGCGCTGAGGTTTTTTATAAAACAGGTAAAGCTTATTTAGTAAAAGATCAATAATTGTAGCAGAGTAGAAGAAAACCGAAAACACTCTAAAAAAAGATGCCGAAATATCTTTCCTTTAGCGAAGAAACTAACAAATATATTTCTCTAGAGGACCTTTTTGCTGTGTTATAAGTGGTCTAAGAAATGTGTTTTTATAAAAGAGTCAAGTGAAAAAGTAATTGCTACTTTGTAATGTTATTTCAACCCCTATTTTGATGGCAGTCCATCAGAGTAGGTAATCATGCCTAATGGTACTTTACTTTTTTAACAAAGTTGGTACTAGAGTAATTTATTCGTCAGGATGTGGTTTGCGTCAAATTTGTCAAGTATTTCTTCTCTCCGTAAAGAAAGCTGAAGGTTGAAAAGGGTGATAGATAATTTTTCTTTTTCTATAAAAATTTATGTGATTCGTCATAAGGTTTATATCATCTTGTGTGTATGGATCAAGGCATTTTCCTTTTGGAATAATTCTACGAATAAACTCATGGTTGTTTTCTGCCTGCCACCTTTCAGATGTGGAGACGATTTATCACAATAAAATATTCTAGTTCTACGGTTGTTCTGATCATCAAATTCTAGTTTTAGTATCTTAGTAAATTCGCAGTCATTATCCGTTAAGAAAACAGGAAATAGTCTTTGAAAGGTAGCGCTCATAATTTTTAGTATAGAGCATGAAATATATCGATAACACTTTGAGAAGTATTGGCATCTCTTAGAAAAGCTAGCATAAACAAAGTTTCAATAAAATGGAGTATCAATAAAACCTTTCCACCTTTAACTCTCTCTACAGTGACCATCTTAACTACTGGCATGTCGGGGTTTCTTTCATAAAGGTTTTAAAGTCGTCATAGGTGCGACCAATTCTACAGCTTTTATCAACTTTAAAACAATCTTAAGCTTTCTTTCGCGGGCGAAACTTAACCTTTCGAGGAAGATTAATATTTCTGGCAGAGAAAGGTTTGGAGCCTATATAGTTAAATAGTTTTTTCGTAATACATGATAGCGTCGTGATTGGTTACATATATGTTTGGAAACGAAGATGCTTATCTACACTGGTGGCTTGTTCATGCTATAAATGGGAGAAAGAATATAAGAAATGCACAACTGAAGAACGAGTAAACAGAGTTTAAATGTCTCATATGGATTTATGGCGACCTAGATAAAATGAAAGTTTGCTGAGGGTTAGCTTTTGTGCTACACGAGGCAAATGAGGTATGTCTAAATAGTTGGATTAAAAGTGCCAAGTTAACACGACCTCTATTCGCTGGATGTGTAAAGGAAGTTTTGCTAGATAATTTGGCTTTATTCTTTGGTGATGCTGTTAGATGTATGATAAGTGTGCATAAGGTGTACGCTTTCAAAATTCTTCCATGAAAAAGAAGTAGATAGTTTAGTATGATTATCAACTTTAGAAGGAGAAATAATTGCACTGACGAATAATAAAAGGGAGGTTTTATACTACCACGTATGAAACCGATTGCAAAGCAATCTATGTAATTTAGAGGAGGGGTATTACGAGAAAAAGTAAGGAGTGGGGTTATATGGTGAGATTTCATTTGAATAAGGGGGATGTAAAAATGAAAAACAAATCTTTGGTATGTGTTTTGGTTTTAGCATTGTTATTAACAGCAATGCCAGCTTTAGCTGTAAATGTCAATGTAGGTGGAGAAGTTAACTATATTTTTGTTGCTCCTATTAGTACAAGAAAACCAAGTGCTAGTTCAAATTCAGAAATTAAATATAGTTTTAACACAACTATAGACAAAAAGTGGTTTTTAAAGGTAGATTATAATTTGAGTTTTTCAAAAAAAACACTTGATGAAGCTGCAAAGCTTAAACCTGAAGAAAGGATTTACATCGACACTTTTGTAGATAAAATTGAGATTAAGTATGCTGATAAAAATTTGAATTTTGCAGCGTATAAGAACCCAGGTGGAAGTATAGGTGAACTAAAAGACACACATAACTTGCTAGTATTTCCTACACCGTGGGGTGATCCTAACGGATATATGTTGAGAGGATCAGCAAAACCATTTGGTGTTAATATTGATTGTCAGGTTATTGATTCTGGTTGGTATGCATCTGAAATGAATGGTTTTTATATTAGAGGTAGTGCAGATATCAAAGGAAATACTTTAAATATTGCTGGTCGTACAATCAATGGTGAAAAAGGCGTATTTGATCTATATCAAGGTGCTTTACATGGTGCTATTCCTATAGGTAAGTTGAAATTGGAACCAGGAATAGGTTTGACTCAGAGAAATGACAAGAAAAAAGACAATATGGCCTTTGGTATTAAACTTGCTGGACCTGTTGTTAAGGATCTTGAAATCGATGTCTCGACAAGATTAAGTCAAGCTAATTTTGAAAGTCGCTATTTTAATGGGGACTATTCAGAGCAAAAAGCTGCTGTGACATGGAAAAAAATGCTTAAAGTATCTGGAGAGCTTGTTGGTCCATTATCAGATTGGAAAACTCGTACTCTAACTCTTAATACTGAGTGGAGAAATAGCACTTCAAATAACGATTTTGCTAAGCAGTTTGAAGCTGATAAATACTATACAAATAACGACTTTGGTCTAGGCTTAAAATACATTAGAGATAAAAAAAGCGAAGCAGATAATCCTGAAAACACTATTTTAGTAAGAGGTACTACTCCAGTATTGCCAAAGAAATTATGGGTATTAGGCAGTGCAACTTTAGTTGAAGACAAAGATTACCTAGAAAAAGGTATCTATACATCAACTAAAAAAATCAATACTTCGTTAAAAGCACAAGCAAAAGTTATTCCGAAGGTAACTATGGATGGCTACTTTGATTACAAAAAGGATCTTGACAGTAAAATAAGTGGTGAACCAATTAAAGTTGAATCAGGGGCTTTAGGACTTAGTGCAAAGTATGACTTTAATAATACGGTTTCAGTTGGCGGGAAGTATGAAATTAATAGTAACCGTTTTGGTGAAGGAAACACTGTTTTAGATACTGTTGGAGCTAATTGGCTAATAAAGACAAGCGATAACGCTAAGTTTGAAATGGGATATCTTCGTACAAGAAATCTGCTAGAAAAAGAACCAACTAATCATTTGGTTTCTGCTGCTATTAAGTTGAAATTCTAAAATATACAAATAAGGGGGTTAAGTGGAATGAAAAATAAATTTAAAAGCCTAATTTTAGTAACTCTTCTTGGAGTTATAATTTTAACATTGTCAGGTTGTTTATTTAAGCCATCAGAGGGTGGAATTATATCAAGTGGAAGGCCCTACGAATATTTCAACTTTACTGTGCGTAACGATTATACTGATACCAATAACGTAGAATTAACAGATGGCAAGACTGGTGATTATAGTGATCCTGGTGATGGTCCATGGGTGGGTCTTTGGAAAGGTGAAGAAAAAGAGATGCCAGGCACTGTTGTAATTGATCTTGGTAAAGCTCAACAGATTAGTTCTGTAAGTGCTTATTTCTTAAATGGTTCTTGGGGTATAAACGTTCCGGCGAAAATGGAAGTTTATGTCTCTAATGATGCAAAGACCTGGGATGGTCCATACACTTATGAGCCAGGTTCTATTACTGGAAAAGTAGGTGTTTGGTATAGTGCATCAGTGAATAAAGTTGGGCAGTATGTCAGATGCGACATGTTCTTTAATGGCGCCAATATTTGGGTTAGTGAGATTACTGTTATTCAATAAAATTATAAAAGAGAGGGAAATGCTTGATATCGAGCATTTTGCCTCTCTTTTATTGTCATTTCAAACAGCTTAACAAAAGTGAAATAGTACATTGCTTATCGAGACTTTGTATAATCTAGCTAAGGTCAAATATGTTATCGTTTATTTAAGGTAATGCAACATCGACCGAATAAAGTTATTGGACTTTTAGCTTTTCCCAGTGATAGTGATTGAAGATTAGATTTCCTGATTTCCTGCCTTTAGGAAGGGTTTAGCCTTGAATAGTGTCGGTCAATTTAAAAGTTAAATTCCACTTTGTAAAACTAACTTCCATGGTAACAAAGTCTAAAGGTCAGATTTTTATAAAAGATAACCTGAGCGTATAGTTTTTGTGTTAATTTTAATATAATTAAGAGCGAAACAAGCAGAATTAGCCTATTTTAGGGTGCACTGATCTAGAGGTGAAAAATAGCTCATTTTTTGAAAAAGTAAATTCCGCCCCTTTTTGTCCTTATTGGCCGTATTCAGCTACGATAATCCTGCCTGTTTTTGTTACTTTTTCAGAAGGTCTGGATGGATGATTATATCATTGCTTGGAATGCATTCAGCACCTAGCTTTGAGAGGATATCGTCGCCATTCAGGAAGCTGAACACCGCAAATGGAGAGCGGTCGTTCAGCTTTTTCCTTCCGTAAGAGTTAATGTGATTCATCATGAGATCTATATCTTCTTGAGAATATGATTCGAGACTGCGTCCTTTGGGGATAATCCTACGAATTAATTCATGGTTATTCTCTACAGCACCTTTCTGGAACGGCGCTGAAGGATCGCAATAGAATATCCGAGTTCTTTGTTTGCCTTGTTTATCAAACTCGATCGCTAAAGGGTTAGTAAATTCACTACCATTATCAGTCAAAATTACAGGGAACAGCTTTTGAAAAGTAGTTGCTCCAATTCTTTCATAAAGATCCCCGAATACTTAAGTAACAGATTTTGAAGTGTTTGCATCTCTAAGGTAAGCCAACATTAACTGGGTATTTACAACTTTCTCGCCTTTAACCCCTTCTAAAGTGTCCATTTGAATAATAGGAGTATCTGGATTTTCTTTCAGAAACAACATGAAATCGCCATAGGTGCGGTTAATTCTGCAATTTTTGTCAACCTTAAAACGGGTTTTTTGCAATTTCCTAGGACGGTATTTAACTTTCCTTGGTAGGTCGATGTTTCTGGCCGAAAATAGGTTGTAATCTACATAATTGTAAATAGTCTTTTCACTGCACATGATAATATCGAGGTTGTTTGCGCAAATATGATGAATTGATTGGCCTTTGCAAATAAGCGGGCTAATAGAAGCATTTAGACGAGCAATATTTTCTTCATCAGTATTTATCCCGCTTCTTGATTCAGAACGAACAAGTTCATATTCTTTTTGGGCATCTGTAGCGATATAAAGAGATTTTTCTAAAGTACAGGATTGCAATTTACTGCAACCGTTGCATACATATGGAGGTTTTGCTAATAAGGCACATTTTTCCATCTTAAAGTCTTTACATACAGTAGTACATTGAGAGCAAAACTTACACTGTTTCTTGTGGCAATCAGGATGCTCGCAAAGATGCGAATTAGTACAATTCCAGCGATATAAACAATTATTAAATGCCCTTCCATATCCCCCAGATTTCCTGAAAACGATGTGGTTCTTGACCTCCCTTTAGAGACAAATGTGCAGTCTTTATTTAGTTCTCTACCAATGGCTTTAAATGAATAAGATGCTTTAAGCAAATTTTGAATTGTTATTCTATCATCTAGTGTGAAATGCTTGTGTTTAAGCATAATGAGCCTCCTGCCTAAGGCAGGAGTACCAGCTGAATACCTTGCTAAATAAGTATAGATATTTGTAAGACTAAAAGCCACCCCTTGATTTGTAAGATTAACTTCTACCCTAAGTAAGTTAAGGGGTGGAAATTAGTTTTGCAATTAAAGCAAGTTAGGCCTTCAGGTTTTGTGATTTAAACCCTCTTGACAGGTAACTTTAATCCTGCTATTCTTAACTAAATCGCAAAGACTGTGAAAGGGGAAAGTACCTTTTGATGGACTTAATAGAGAGCTGGGGTGGGTGGAAACCTAGCAGGAAATCATAAGCGAAGTTCTCCCTGGAGTTGCTTAGCTGAAGTAAGTAGGCTAGGACGGAAACTTCTACCGTTAAAAAGAAGCAGGTATCGGCTATATTTGACGATTGTATGTCATCGCCCGCACCTGATAAAGAGGGCTATATTTATAGCCAATTAGGGTGGTACCGCGAGTAAACCTCGTCCCTGTGGGGATGAGGCATTTTTTTATTTAAAAAGAGGAGGCTGAAAAAATGATAATTGTCATGGAGGCACAGAGTACTCCCCAAGATATTCAGGCAATCTGCCAAAAATTAGAGACTATGAGTTTAGAAAGTCATGTGATTAACGGTGTTACCCAAAGTGTAATTGGTGTTATTGGCGAGATAACCGATGAGCTTTGTGAGACAGCTAATCTTTGGCCCAAAGTAGAAAAAGCTCTGAGGGTTGGCAAACCTTATAAACTGGTAAGTAGAGAGTGTCAACCAAGTGGTAGCATAGTACAAGTGGGTTCTCTAGCTATAGGTAAGGATAAAGTAGTTATTGCAGGCCCGTGTGCTGTAGAGACCGAAGACCAGATGTTGCAGACTGCTAAAGCTGTTAAAAGCGCTGGTGCTAATATGTTAAGAGGTGGTGCCTTTAAACCTAGAACCTCACCATATGCATTCCAAGGCTTAAAAGTAAAAGGTTTAGAACTTTTAGCTGAAGCTGGTAAAGCGTATGATCTCCCTGTTGTGACAGAAGTAGTCGATCCTCGTGATGTAGAGGTTGTAGCTCAATATGCAGATATGTTGCAAATTGGTGCTAGAAACATGCAAAATTTCTCTTTGTTACAGGAAGTAGGCCAAACCAGAAAACCAGTGTTGCTTAAAAGGGGCCTTTCTTCCACTGTACAAGAATGGCTCATGGCAGCGGAATATATCATGGCAGGTGGTAATAGCCAAGTGGTTTTATGTGAAAGGGGCATTCGAACCTTCGAACCCTGGACACGTAACACACTTGATGTATCAGCAATAGCTTTAGCTAAAGAGGTAAGCCATTTGCCAGTTCTTGCAGATCCAAGTCATGCTTCAGGTAAGCGTTCATTAGTGGAACCATTAGCTAAAGCGGCCTTAGCTGTAGGTGCAGATGGTTTAATAATTGAGGTGCACCCCAATCCAGATAAAGCACTATCAGATGGTCCCCAATCTTTGGATTTTGCTGAATTTGCCACCTTCATGCAGCATTTGCAGCTAATTAAAGGGGCGTGACCGAAAATGATCTATTATTTAGGACCTGAAGGTTCCTATTCCCATGAGGCTGCTTTGCTAATAGATAATAATACTGTACCTACTTTATCGATAACAGAAGTGTTTAAAAAGAGTCTCCATTCTCCTGGCATCGTTCCCTGGGAAAATTCCTTAGAAGGTTCGGTTTCCGAGACCTTAGATCTATTATTAGAGACTGAATTATCTGTAGTTGGTGAGTTGAATTTAGAGATCAGGCATTGCCTTTTAGGGTATAGAGAGAATAAACTTGTTTTTTCCCATCCTCAGGCTCTAGGTCAATGCCGCAATTATTTAACCAAACATGGTTTACAGCCTGTTCCTACTACCTCTACTGCGAAAGGTGTAGTTGAAGCTAAAGCAAATAAAGCTCTAGCTATTGGTTCTTTGCAAGCGGCTAAAGTATATGATATTCCTGTTCTTGATATAGGAATCCAAGATGGTCTAACCAATTATACACGATTTGCCCTTCTAGGCCGCGAGTTGCCAAAGAGTACAGGTAACGATAAAACTAGTATTATCTTTGCCACTCATAATGATAGGCCAGGAGCCCTATATCAAATCTTAGCGATCTTTGCGAGTGAAGGAATTAACTTAACGAGAATCGAATCGCGTCCCACCAAGCGATTTTTGGGCGAATACCTTTTCCACGTTGATTTAGTTAGCCACAAAGAAGATGAATTAACAGCTAAAGTATTAAAAGAAGTAGAAAGAACGACCTCGTTTTTAAAAGTTTTAGGTTCCTACCCCATAGGAGAGGAACCTAAGAAATCTTACGCGGTATGAAAGAGGCAGTAGACTACAGTGAGTCTACTGCCTCTAAAAAAATTAATTTAGTGGTTTAGATAGCTTAAAATAAGGTCAAATACTTCTTGAGCTCCCAATCATGAACCTGGACTCTATATTCATCCCATTCAAGTTCTTTAGCTAGGATATAACGTTCATAAATATGACTACCTAAAGCTGTACGGATAAGTTCATCGTTTTTAAGTTCCGCTACTGCCTCAGCAAGTGAAGTTGGCAATACCGAAATACCTGCTTCTTGCCTTTCTAAAGTGTTCATACTATAGATGTTTTTAGTTACTGATGCAGGTGGGTTGGTTTTTTTTGTTATTCCTTCTAAACCTGCTTCTAAGATGAGGGCTGAAGTTAAATAAACATTACAGGATGGATCAGGAGAACGAAACTCTAAGCGAGTAGCACATCCTCTACTCGATGGTACACGTACTAAGGCACTACGATTGGCTGCTGACCATGATATATACACAGGAGCTTCATAACCAGTGACTAGACGTTTGTAGGAGTTAACCAAAGGATTGGCTATAGCTGTTATTCCTTTGGCATGAGCTAGTAGGCCACCAATAAAGTGAAAAGCAATTGGGCTTAATTGATAAGTTCCATTTGGATCATAAAAAGCGTTTTCTAAGCCAGCGAAGAGAGAGAAGTTTACATGCATACCAGAACCAGCCATGCCATGAATTGGTTTAGGCATAAAAGTAGCGTGCAAACCATGTTTTTGAGCAATACTTTTGGTAACAAATTTAAAGGTAGCTACTCTGTCAGCAGAGACTAATAAATTATCATATTTAAAGTCAATCTCGTGTTGACCTGGTGCATTTTCATGGTGCGAAGCTTCTACTTCAAATCCCATTTCCTCAAGAGCCATAATAATCTCTTGTCTAGCAGCTTCTCCTTTATCTAAAGGAGCTAAATCAAAATAGCTAGCATTATCCTGTGTTAAAATAGTAGGAGAACCGTTTTCATCTAATTTAAAAAGGAAAAATTCACATTCTGGTCCAGCTTTTGCTGAAAAGCCCATGGATTCTGCTTTAGCAATAGCTTTTTTGAGAACATAGCGTGGATCACCGTTAAAATGAGTGCCATCAGCAGAATAGACGTCGCAAATTAACCTAGCGACTTTTGTATCATCTAGACTTTTAGGGAAGATGGTAAACGTGGAATTATCTGGTTTTAGCAGCATATCTGATTCTTCGATGCGGGTAAAACCTTCAATAGATGAACCATCAAAACCAATACCATCTTCTAAAGCTCTTTTAAGTTGTTTGACAGGAATTGTGACATTTTTAGTTTGACCGAGGATGTCAGTGAATTGCAAGCGAATGAAACGGATACCTTCGTTTTTGGCAATACTTAGGATCTCTTCATTTGTAAGCATAGTGCGCCTCCACTTCATTGGAAAAGGCTAAAAACTTTATTTTTTTATCCTAGCACTGTGTTTTTAATGTGTCAATTAGATTTATAAAAAATAATCAAAGGAAAAGAGGGACGGAAATTGGCAAATTTAGTCATCATTGGTGCAGGTCCTGGTGGTTATGCTGCCGCCTTAAGAGGTGCAGATTTAGGCTTAAAGGTTACTCTTTTAGAAGCTGATAAAGTAGGTGGGACTTGCCTAAATTGGGGTTGTATTCCTACAAAAACTTACTACCATACAGCAAAAATAACTCGAGAAGTTAAGCAAAGTAAGGAGATAATAGGCCAGGTTCAAGTAGACTTTCCTCAACTAGTTAACAAACAAGCAGGTGTAGTTAAACAACTAGTTGGTGGCTTAGAAAGCCTTTTAAAAAGTGCTGGGGTGGAAGTGATCAACCAAAGAGGAACTCTAGCAGAGGGTGGTGTTAAAGTCGGTGAGGAATTAATTCCTGCCGATAACATTATTATTGCAACCGGAGCAACACCTTTTACAATCTTAGGGATTGTTCCTGATGGTAAACGTGTTTTTACAGCCAAAGAGATTTGGCAATTAGAGAGCTTACCAGAAAGTGTAGTTATCTTAGGTGGGGGAGTAATTGGTGTGGAATTTGCTACAATCTTCTCTGCCTTAGGTAGCAAGGTTACTATAGTAGAGAAAGAAAAAAGCATTCTTCCTCAGTTTGCTCCTTCTGCTACAAGACTAGTTACTAAGAAATTGAAAGAACAAGGTGTAATAATAAAGACTGGAGCTGCTGTCACAGGTTATAAAGATGGTGTTTTGCAACTCCCGGATGAGTCTTTAGAAGGAGATATTCTTTTAGTAGCTCTTGGTAATAAACCTAATACAAAAGGTTTAGGCTTAGAGGAAGTTGGCGTTAGGTTAAATCAGCGGCAGGAAATTGAGGTTAATAATTATTTAGAAACCTCCCAAAAAGGAATCTATGCTATTGGAGATGTTAACAACCTGCCCTATAAACTCGCTCATGCAGCCTCTAAGCAGGGTGCGCTAGTTGTAGAAAAAATTGCTGGCGCAGCTTATGAACCATTTAATAGCAATCTAGTACCTAGAACAGTCTTTACCTACCCTGAACTAGCAGAAATAGGTACTTTAGAAGGTAATAAAAGCCGTTTCCCCTATAGTGCAAATGGCCGTGCCTTAGCAGGAGGAGAAGCAGATGGCTATGTCGAGGCCTACGGTGACGGAGAAAAGATAGTAGGAGCACTTATTGTCGGAGCTGATGCCTGCGAACTAAGTAACTTAGCCAGTCTAGCTATTAGTAGTGGGATGACTGAAGAAAATCTTTCTACTTCAATAATGACTCATCCTACTTTAGGTGAGGCTTTCCATGAAGCTAGCTTAGGCTTATTTGGTGCAGCAATTCACATCGTTAATAAGCGTAGATAAGCAAAAAGCCTACTAGTATTGTTTTGTACTAGTAGGCTTTTAGTTGTGAAACTATATAAACAAAGAATTAGTCCCTTATTACAGGGCCCATAGGTGGCATTTGCCGTTTATGGGTACTTCTTTTGTTTAGTTGTTCGATTCTCTCTATGGCTTTAGGATCACCGGTTCTGTAGAGTAAAAAGTTATCGATATCCTTATAACTAATTCCTAACTCAGATTCATCTGTTTGGCCTGCCCAAAGTCCGGCAGTAGGAGCTTTTGTGATAATTTTTTCGGGAACGCCTAAAAGCTTACCGAGTTCCCAAACTTCAGCTTTAACTAGATGACCAAGAGGAATAAGATCAGCAGCTGAATCGCCAAATTTTGTAAAATAACCAGTATACCATTCAGATGCATTACTACTTCCAAGCACAAGATAGCCTAAATTTTGACCAATTAAATTTAATGTAGCTACTCTTAGACGTGGTTTTAAATTATGTGCTCCCATAGTTTTGGGTTCTTCGCCTGTAGTTTGAGTTAAATAATCAAAAGCTGGGGCTAGGTCAATCTCACGGGTTTTTATTTTCAAAGCTTCAGCAACTAAAAGAGCATCTTCTTTATCCTTAGGATCTGAATGGCAAGGCATAATAATACCGAGAGATGAGTTAGGGAAAGCCAGTTGAGCAAGACCAGCAATAACGGCAGAGTCAATACCACCGCTTAGACCGTATATAACGCCATTAGCTTTAGCACTCTCAACTTTTTCTCTCATCCATTCAACTAAAAGATCACGGGTTTTATCAGCATGGAACATTCAATTGACCACCTTTCATTTGCTAAAAATACTTCTCTGTCACATCTTCCGATCCTTCCGGTCATACTAACAATGGGGTGAGATTAAATGATTGGTAATAGTCTATGGGATGCGTTATATAATCAAGGCGTAGCTGAGCGAGTACATAGGTTAGGGTTTGCCGGGCTTTCAGCGTCAGAATGTGGTCGGATTGGTAAACTGTTTTCTGGCAAAGGACCTGCCCAGACCGAGAAACAAGCAGGAGTCCCTGAAGTTTCAGAAGAAAGTCTTAGTATAATCACTCTCAAAAAAGAGCACATGCGCGAACGTGCTCGCACACTTAACCTACCACTACACTCGTATTCGTTAACTGGAATACCAGCTCCACCACCAACCTTGTGGGAATCAAGAAGAAGGGAGATGAGGCGTTGGTATAGGTTAGTAACCACTGATCCTTTTGCTAAGCTTTGGTCAGTAGAGTTAGCGGAAAATTATTTAGGGGATATCGATCTCTATGGTATAGGACAAGGACTTAATCGCTTTTTCTTTTATGTTGGTGCTACTGAATTAAGAGTACCAGAATTTATTGCTCATGTATTAAAAATATGGCTAGTAAAGATGCCTTGGCAGGATTGGGGAATTAACATTCTTTCCACACCTATATTTATTCAGGATGGCATAATGTTGACTGCATTGCAATCGTTGGGGTTTTTTGAATTAGGTACGAGCTTGTTAGGCGGCGAGTATGTACGTATCCTTGCATACAAAATACTTAATTCATGAAAAACTTGCGATATATATGCAGGAAATAGCTATTTATTTGCGAAATATCTATCCAATTCGCACTGGGTAGTGTATTATAGATAAAACTAGCCAAGAAAGGTGGATGGCCAATTGAAATTGGAAAGAACTGAGATGCCAAGAAGGGCGCCTGAGAAAAGAGCTAAAGACTTTCAGGAAGTAGCCCTTGGATATAATGAAGAGCAGGCTTTGGCCGAAGCCAAACGTTGCTTAAACTGCAAAGTACCCAAGTGCGTTAGTGGGTGCCCTGTAGAAACACCGATACCTCGTTTTATACAAGCGCTTCGCTCAGGAGATTACCAGAGTGCAGCAGCTATTATCAAAGAAAAAAACTCTTTACCAGCTGTCTGTGGCCGAGTCTGTCCACAGGAAGTACAATGTGAATCTCAATGTATCCTCGGCAAAAAAGGGACACCAGTAGCCATAGGAGCTTTGGAAAGATTTGTGGCAGATAAAGAGCGCGAAATAGAACCTACAGTAAAAACTACCGCTAACAAGCTTGCTAAAGTTGGTGTAATAGGATCAGGCCCAGCAGCCTTAGCTGCAGCTGCTGATCTTGCTTTATTAGGTTACCAGGTAACAGTCTTTGAAGCTCTACATGAACTTGGTGGAGTTTTACGTTACGGGATCCCAGAGTTTAGATTGCCAAAAGAGATAGTCGATTATGAAGTTAATTATATTCACCAACTAGGTGTAGACTTCCAGACAAATGTTATTGTTGGCGTTACTGTTAGCTTAGAAGATTTAAGAGAACAAGGTTATCAAGCCTTTTTTATAGGTGCAGGAGCAGGATTACCTTATTTTCTCGATATTCCAGGAGAAAATCTAAACGGTGTTTATTCTGCTAATGAATTTTTGACCAGAGTAAACTTGATGAAAGCGTATAAGTTTCCTGAGGTAGATACTCCTATCTATGTAGGTGAAAAAGTAGCTGTAGTAGGAGCAGGTAATGTGGCTATGGATGCTGCTAGAACAGCCTTAAGACTTGGAGCTAAGGATGTTTATATAGTCTATAGACGTAGTAGAGAAGAGATACCTGCTAGACACGAGGAAGTAGAAAACGCTGAAGAAGAGGGAGTTAAATTCCATCTTCTAGAGAGTCCTGTAGAGATCTTAGGTGATGATAACTTCCGCGTTAGAGGTATTAAAAACCAAAAGATGCAACTAGGAGAACCAGACGCTAGAGGCAGAAGAAAGCCAGTGCCTATGCCAGGTGAGTTTAATATTCTTGATGTTGATATGGCGATTATAGCTATTGGTCAAGGACCTAATCCTCTAGCAACTAGGAACATTCCTGAGTTAGATATTGACGAGAGAGGGCTCATAAAAACTGACTCAAATGGTCAAACCAGTATTCCGGGAGTATTCGCTGGTGGCGATATAGTGACTGGTGCAGCTACAGTTATCAAAGCTATGGGTGCTGGTAAAGCAGCTGCTAAATCTATCGATAATTATTTAAAAAGCCTCTAATTACTTGGTAATAAAACCAGGGTAATGTCATACTTATCTAACTACTTAGTTAAGGTATGATCTATTAAGATTAATATAATTTGGGGGGATTACAGGTGGCTGTATATAGAGAGGATTTCGCCGTTGAGTCCCACCGGAGTAAGGAACTTTTATTAATTACAGATGAGGTAGAAAATGTACTGAGAAACAGTGGTATCAAAGCAGGCATTTGTTTGGTTTATACACCACATACGACAGCAGCTATTAGTATTAACGAAGCAGCTGATCCTGATGTGAGGCAGGATATGATCTTAGGATTTAACCGTCTTTCACCTAATTCAGTACAATATAGCCATAAGGAAGGCAACTCTCCAGCCCATCTACTAGCTAGCTTAATAGGGCCTTCTGAGAGCATACCAATTATAGATGGCAAGCTTGATCTAGGTGTTTGGCAAGGCATTTATTTTTGTGAGTTTGATGGACCACGTGTAAGAAAAGTTTATGTTCAAGTTCTAGGTTAGGAGAGTGGGTTTAGTGGAGGTTTCGCAAAGAGCAAAAGGAATTGCACCATCAGCTACTTTGGCTATCACTAATAAGGCCAAAGTATTAAAAAGTCAAGGATTAGATATTGTTGGCTTTGGAGCTGGTGAACCAGACTTTGATACACCATTACACATCAAGGAAGCAGCTTGTGAATCACTTAAACAAGGATTCACTAAGTATACCGCTACAGAGGGAATTGTACCTTTAAGAAAAGCAATAGCTGCTAAATTGAAAAAAAGAAATAATCTTGATTACAGCACTGATGAAATATTAGTTTCTTGTGGTGCAAAACATTCACTTTACAATGCCTTCATGTGTGTTCTCAACCCAGGGGATGAAGTAATTCTACCCCTTCCTTATTGGGTAAGTTATGACGAACAGATCCGTCTTTGCGGAGCCAGGGTTATTGCTGCTAAGCCAGAGAGTAATTTGAAAATTACCGGCGATACCATCCGCCGCTTAAGGACTCCAAACACAAAACTTTTAGTCCTTAATTCTCCCAATAATCCTACAGGTATAGTGTATTCTGAAGATGAACTCAGAGATATTGGTCAAGCTATATTAGAAACAGATATGGGAGTTATTTCTGATGAGATTTATGAAGATTTTACTTATGATGGTGTTAAAGTTAACTCTATTGTGACAGTTATGCCAGAGCTTAAAGATAGAACAATTATTATAAATGGCGTCTCCAAAACGTACTCAATGACTGGCTGGCGCATCGGCTACGCTGCCGGTCCTAAAGATATCATCAAAGCTATGGGGAATTTGCAAGCACACTCTACCTCAAACCCCACTTCGTTTGCACAAGTAGCAGCTGTTCAGGCTTTAGAAGGTTCACAAGAAAGTGTAGAGATGATGAGAAATGCTTTCTTGGAGAGACGGGATTACATTGTTAAAGCACTCAACGAAATACCTGGAATTAAGTGCGATATGCCTGCAGGTGCTTTTTATGTATTTCCAAATGTATCTGGTTTATATGGCAAAACAACTTCTAAAGGTACCCTTATTAACGATAGTCAAAGTTTGAGTGCTACATTATTAGAAGAAGCTTTCGTAGCTGTTGTGCCAGGAGATGCTTTTGGTACTGATGAATATGTAAGACTTTCTTATGCCTGCGATCTTGCTTCAATTAAAAAAGGTATTAACCGTATTGAAGAATTTGTTAGAAAGCTAAGGTAATATATTAAAAGTACCTAAAGTATTTTATGAGTTATAAATGATTATTTAAAGGGAACCAAAGGTCGAGTGCACTCTATGTTTTAGCTGTGCCAAAGACCTTGGTTCCCATAAATTTCGTCTTTTTTCTAGTAGCTACACTTTGTTGGTTAAGGTTAAGCCAATCGAAGCTTAACAACTATCAAGATAGGCTATATAAATGAGTAGATGATCAAAAAAGCTATACCCCTTCCAAAGCAATATGGACTACTCCAGTTGTCTGTGGTACTTTGTTTTTTGTAAATAAAGCATATTTCTAGGACCACTTTTGTTATCTTTTCTTAGGTAAAAAAAAGGCATCGCTAATAGGAAAGAGAATAATTACCTATTGGCACCCAAGAAATGGAAATTTCAAGGTGTAGAAATTTTCTGCTTGGTCATTATAGGTATGTGCCCATTATTTTAGGAGGTGAGAAAAATGGATTTAGCTCAATTATTAAAAGATCTTTCCGAGAGCAGTGGTGTCTCGGGATATGAGAATATGCCAGCAGATATTATTACCAAAGCTTGGTCAGAGCTAGCTGACGAAGTTAGAAGAGATGCTCTAGGGAATGTCATTGCAGCAAAAAAAGGCAAAGGACACGGAAAACTTCTTTTAGCAGCTCACATAGATGAGATCGGTCTGATGGTAAAAAAGATCGATGAAAGGGGTTTTATTCGTTTTGCCACTGTAGGTGGTTTTGATTTCCGTACTTTAGTTGCTCAAGAGGTTATAGTACATGGAAAGAAGCAACTTAAGGGAGTTATAGGTGCTAAACCACCTCATCTGCAAGCACCAAATGAACAAAAGAAAGCTTATCCAGAAGACGAATTCTATATTGATGTAGGCCTTACAGCGGACAAGGTTAAAGAACTGGTACGCATTGGAGACATGATCACTATAGAAAGAAAGGTACAACAACTAGCAGGTTCTCGTTATGCGGGTAAATCCTTTGACGATCGCGCTTGTGTAGTGATGCTAACAGCATGTCTTTCTAGATTAGCTGAAGTTAACCACAACCTTGATGTCTACTTAGTAGCTACAGTTCAGGAGGAAGTAGGTACTAGAGGAGCAGCTGTTGCTGCTTATGGAGTCGATCCTGATTTAGCCATAGCAGTGGATGTTTGTCATGGTGAATTCCCGGGTGTAAGAGCTGATCGTGGTTTTAGCTTAGGTAAAGGTCCGGTTATTAGTATGGGACCTGATACACATCCTAAGATTTTAGATAAACTCAAAGAGATAGCTGATGAGGCCAAGATTTCCTATCAACTAGAAGCTTCTACTAGTGCAGGAGGGACAGATGCCTGGAGTATCCAAGTGGCCAGAGCTGGGATTGCTTGTACTTTAGTATCTCTGCCTCTACGTTATATGCACACATCAGTAGAGACATTGGATCTGGCTGATATTAAAGAAGGCGGGCGTCTTCTCGCTGAATTTGCCTTGAAGGCAGATCGCCAGTTTGTGGAGGGATTGCCATGTTTCTAAAAGAACTAAGCGAAGCTAGTGGCATATCTAGCCGAGAGCAAGAGATAAGGGATCTGATAAGAGAGTATGTAAAGCCTAATGTAGATGAGGTATTTACTGACTCTTTAGGCAATCTTTATGCTGTAAAAGGCAAAGACAAAGTAGGTCCCAAAGTAATGCTAGCAGCTCACATGGATGAAGTTGGCCTAATGATTACCAATATCGAAAAGAACGGTCTCTTGCGGTTTAGTCCTGTAGGTGGAGTAGACCCTAGAGTTTTAGTATCCAAGCCAGTAGCTATTGGGAAAAATAAGGTGATTGGTGTAATTGGTGCTAAAGCGATTCACTTGCAAAGACCAGAAGAAAGAAGTCAAGTTTTAGGTTATGACGACCTTTATATTGATATTGGTGCTAGTGATGACGAAGAAGCTAAAAAACTAGTTAAAACCGGCGATGTGGTAGTTTTTGCAACTAAGTTTCAAGAATTAGGTGATCTTCTTCTAGGTAAAGCATTTGACGATCGAGCTGGGTGTACAGCGTTAATCGAACTGACTAAATGTGAATTCGCTTGCCCTGTTTACTTTGTTTTTACAGTACAAGAAGAAGTTGGACTAAGAGGAGCTGGTCCAGCTAGCTACCGAGTTGCACCCGATGTAGCACTTGTATTAGAAGGTACCACAGCTTCTGATGTAGGTGAAACAGACGAAGCTAACTATTCAACTACCTTAGGTGAAGGACCAGCAGTTACGATTATGGATCGTTCGGTTATATCACACCCGGGTGTAGTTTCGATGCTATTTAAATTAGCAAGAGAAAATGGTATACCTCTACAAATGAAGCGTACAATCACTGGTGGGACTGATGCAGGTAAGATTTCCCTTAGTCGTGGAGGCGTCCCTACTGCGGTAATGGCTGTACCTTGCCGCTATATACATTCACCAGTTACGGTTATGAATTATAACGACCTACAGCATATGGTTAAACTAGCAGAAATCTTTGTGCAGGAGATTGCTCAAAAAGGGGTGGAGTTGTCATGAAAGAGCTATTAGAAAAGCTGACTCAAGCTTATAGTCCTTCCGGATCAGAAAGAAGTATCCGTGAGATAATAAAAGCCGAACTAGCTAACTATGAAACTAAAACCGATGCTCTCGGTAACTTAATAGTTGAGAAAAAAGGTAACGGTAAGAAGATAATGTTTTCGGCTCACATGGATGAGATCGGCATTATGGTGACCCACATCGATAAAGAAGGATTTTTACGCTTTGATTTTATCGGTGGTGTCGGTGCCTATAATTTACCAGGTGAGCGAGTAAGATTTGCTAATGGCACTTTAGGTGTTATTAGTGTGGAGAAACTAGACAAGATCGGTGACTTAAAACGAGAAAGCCTTTATATCGATATCGGGGCGGAATCTAGAGAAGAAGCAGAAAAGCTGGTTAAAGTTGGCGATAGTGCTGCTTTTATCTCACCCTTTATTGATCTTGGTAATAGAGTTGTTTCTAAGGCTATGGACAATCGATCTGCCTGTACAGTTTTGGTGCAACTTATGAAAGAACTCCCAGAAACAGACAACCATATCGTTGCTGTTTTTAGCGTGCAGGAAGAAGTAGGTCTTAGAGGTGCTACAACAGCTGCTTTTTCTGTAGCGCCAGATTATGGTATGGCTATTGATGTTACAGCTACTGGTGACACTCCTAAAGGACTCACCATGGAGGTTGGTTTAGGTAAAGGTGCAGCTATTAAGGTCAAGGATCGTTCTATTATGGTTCATCCTTATGTAAAAGAGAAGCTAATAGAATTAGCTGAAAAGAATAACATTCCCTACCAAATGGAAGTCTTGGAGTTTGGTGGTACAGATGCAGGTGCTATTCACCTGAGCCGTTCTGGTGTACCATCTGGAGTACTATCAATTCCTTGTCGTTATGTACACAGCCGTTCGGAAATGATCGATTACCGGGATTTGGAGGCAGTGCTCAAGCTAGCTAAAGCGTTTGCTGGAGCTGATCTCCAATGATTGTTGGTATTATAGGAGGTTCGGGGGTTTATGACCCCGACCTCTTTCAAACTGTTATGGACATTGTGGAGACCCCATATGGTCAAGTAACACTCTATCGTGGTAAGTATGAGGGGCAAGAGGTTATTTTTCTGCCTAGACATGGCAAAGGACATAGTGTACCGCCCCATGCAATTAATTATCGAGCTAATATTGCAACTTTAAAAATTGTCGGTGTAAAAAGAGTTCTTGCTACATCGGCTGTTGGCTCTTTAAAACCACAGTTACATCCTGGTAGTTTGGTTCTTCTTAACCAGTTCCTTGATTTTACAAAACGTAGGCCACTAATGTTTGATGAGACAATTGTCAAACATATAGATTTCACTGAACCTTATTGCCCTGACATTCGTAATATTCTAGCCAAAGAGCTCGATAAAAGAGGATTCAAGTTTAGCGAAGGCTGTTATGTTTGTACAGAAGGACCAAGATATGAGACACCAGCTGAAGTTAAAATGTTTGCCTCCTTAGGGGGCGATATAGTTGGTATGACCAATATACCAGAGGTTACTTTAGCCAGAGAAGCTGGTTTTTGTTATGCCTGTATTGCAACTGTTACCAATTATGGTGCTGGGATCAGTTCTACGCCACTAAGGCATGAAGAAGTAATAGAAGTGATGAATGCTAATGCCTTAAGTCTACGGAAATTGTTAGAAGGGGCTCTACCACTTCTACAAACTAAAGCTAAAACCTGTTCTTGCCCTTGGGAGGTGTAGTCTTGAAGCATATTCAATGGCAAGGGGATAAGCTGATCCTTTTAGATCAACGTTTTCTTCCCTACCAAGAAACTTATGTAGAGTGTACTTCAGCAGGTGATGTTGCCAAAGCAATTAGAGATATGATTGTTCGTGGCGCTCCAGCTATTGGTGTTTCTGCTGCTTTTGGTTTAGCTTTAGCCGCTCAAGTAGGCGAAGATTTAGATAAAGCAGCAAATGTGCTTAAAGCAGCTAGGCCTACAGCAGTTAATTTAGCTTGGGCTGTAGATAAAGTTTTAGCAGAAGCAGCTAGTGGAAAGGCAGTATCTACCATAGCAGAAGAACTATTCCTAGAAGATATTAAAACTAACGAAGCTATTGGTAGAGCTGGTTTAGAAGTGGTACCTCCTAAGGCAAGAGTATTAACTCATTGTAATGCTGGTGCTTTAGCTACTGCTGGTTTTGGTACAGCATTAGGGGTTATAAGAGCTGCTAAAGATCGTATTGAAATGGTTTATGCTGACGAAACCAGACCTTATTTGCAAGGAGCAAGATTAACTGGTTGGGAATTGGCAGAAGATGGCATCCCAGTAACAGTTATAGCCGACAACATGGCGGGGTATCTTATGCAACAGGATAAGATTGATCTAGTTATTGTTGGTGCCGACAGAATTGCTAGTAACGGTGATACCGCTAATAAAATTGGTACCTATAGTTTAGCTGTGTTAGCACATGTCCATGGGATTCCATTTTATGTAGCAGCACCTTTTTCCACCTTTGATCTTTCCTTAGAAGAGGGTTCACTAATTCCCATCGAAGAAAGAACAAGAAAAGAACTGACAGAATTTAATGGGGTTAAGATTGTTGCAGATAAGTGCCAGGTATATAATCCTTCTTTCGATATAACACCTCATAGATATATTGATGGCATTATTACGGAAAAAGGTATTTTCAGAGCTCCTTACAAAATTTCGTTACAAAGTATTGTAGAAACTGGTTTAGAACAAAAAAATTCCTAAAAAGCCTTGACGACTAAGGAGCAATCTATTACAATTAAACATGTCGCAAGAAACACGACAGATAAACTGGAGGATCGTCTAGGGGTAGGACAGCGGGTTCTGGCCCCGCCAGCGAGGGTTCGAATCCTTCTCCTCCAGCCAATAATTAATGGCCCCATCGTCTAGTGGCCTAGGACACCGCCCTCTCACGGCGGTGACAGGGGTTCAAATCCCCTTGGGGCTACCATGCATGTAAACCTGCTAACGTTTAGTTCGCAGGTTTTTTTTCTCATTTTGCAAAGATATAGGAGGGAAGGGATATTATGCTAGTAGAGGCGTTTGTGGAGATACCCAAAGGGGGACAAAATAAATACGAATATGACACCAATAGAGGTGTTTTTCGTTTAGATCGGGTTCTCTATGGTTCAATTCACTATCCAGCTGAATACGGTTTTATCCCCGATACCCTTGCTGAAGATGGCGATCCACTAGATATATTAATTCTTTCAAATGAACCAACTTTTCCGGGTTGTGTTGTCGAAGCTAGAGTATTAGGCGCTTTGGAAATGGCCGATGATAAAGGTCGAGATGTAAAAATATTGGCAGCTTTAGACAAAGAACCTCGTTTTGCCGAATTGCAATCTCTAAAGGATGTGCCTACACATATTCTAAGAGAGATAGAACATTTTTTTCGCATTTATAAAGAACTTGAAGGCAAGGAGACTGCAGTTGATGGTTGGCGTGATCTAGAATTTGCCAAACAGGTAATCCAAGAGTCCCAACTATCAAAAGCTTAATAGGAAAAATAGCCCCTCGGACTTAATTTAAGTTAGGGGCTTTATTTTTGAAGATGTAGTATAAATAACTTAGGATAAACTATTCCTGCTTACCTTGCCTAACTAAACTTCTTCTTAGGTAGTTTAGTAAGGTTGTTTAACCTTACTAAATAATGTATTCTAAAATAAAGTGATAAAAAAATTTTCCTCTGCTCCCCGAAAAGGCAGAGACATTTTGCTTGTTTGTAGCTTGAGCTATTAAGTACAGAAATTAAAGTTAAATTGAGGTAGATAGAAATAGGGAGAGATAGCTTATGCAAAGACACTATTTATTAACTATACTTCTTGTTTTATCTTTGACGGTGGCTGTAGCAGGGCAGAATCGAGTTGCTGTATTAGGTGTGTTTGGCGAAGCTCCCTTAAACTATAAGCAATTTTTAGAAACACGTATAACCAAGGAACTTGTTTCTCTTAACCGTTTAGAAGTACTAGATCGAACTCATGCCGAGCAGCTTTTGAAAGAAATTTCGTTTCAAGTAGCTTTAGGTGAGAATTCTGTTGGTGTTGGTAAAATGCTTGGAGCCGATATTGGACTTTTAGCAACTATAGATCTACTTTACACAGAAGAAAATGAAAATACCTTTAATACTAAAGCAGAAATAACTTTAAAAACTGTAGAGATTGCAACAGCGAGGATCTTAGCAACTGCTACAGTTAAAGGTACAGCCGAAGCAAATTCCTTAGCTAGTGCTGAGATTATGGCTTTGGAGAATTGCCTTCTAGAAACCAATGCTACCCTTTATTCTCTATTTGGATTAACCAGTGAAATATTAGAAGTGAAAGGAAAAGTTCTTTATATTTTACCAGGTAGAGAAGCTCTTATTAACGGAGGAGTTTATAGTGTTATTCGTACTGAAGAAATTAAAGGTCACCCAATGGAGAGGGAGATTGGTAAACTACGTTACGAAGAAAGCAAAGATCTATCACGTGGTATTGTTTTAGCAAAAACCGAAGAGATCTTAGAAAAAGACACAGTTGGCCATCTCAAAGCCAGATCAGGAAACTATCGGCTCTATTCGTTAGGGACTTTAGAAGGTCTAAAAGGTGGTTTAAGTTACTGGATAATAAAACCTTTTGAGTTAAGTTTTGGTGCTTTGGTTAATCTTAATATAGCTAAACCAACAAATTCTTTAGAATTGTATTTAGAAGTAGATAAAGAATTTGCTCTATCTCCCAATAACTACAGTGGAGTAATTGGGGCTGGTTTTGGAGGGGCTTGGTTAATCCAAAAACTAGTAGATAAAAAGTATTTTGGTAAAAGTTTACTTTTTACAGGCAAGATAGGAATTCGTTTTTATAATACTACTAAAATGTACGAATTGGCCCTCGAACCACGCCTTCCTTTGGTAACAAATTGGTCCGAAAGTGTTAATATCAAAAACAACCCTAGTTTATGGCTTACTCTAAGTTGGGGTAGTGTTGAGTGAAAGTGAGGACTGCCTATGAGAAAGTATCTAGCAATTATATTAATTGGGATCTTTATCATCTTACCTTTGGCTTTAGCCCAAGAAAGACCCCGAGTAGCTGTGTTAAGTAATTCTTATTCTAACTGGTCTGGATATGACCGTGAACTAGAAGCTAAGCTAACTGATCTACTTTTTAGCCTCGATAGATTCGAATTAGTTGAACGCCGCTATATTGATAATGTTTTAAAAGAACAAGCTTTACAACTATCATATGGTAGTCCAGATACTATAATAAGGGCGGGTCGCTTATTAGGAGCTACATATGGTTTTGTTATTCAACTTGATAATATTAATACAGTTTGGAGTAAAGATAGTTACAAAGCTGAGATAAAACTTTCTGTAAAATGTGTGGAGATTGAGACTGGTAAAATTATTGGTGCTAAACAAGCTAATGGTTATGGTTTTAACCGCTCAACCGATCTTGCGATCAGTGAAGCTATAGAAATGATCTTTTTAGAAGACCTTACACCTGCAATCAAGAGCTGGTTTCGATTAGGTAGTTCTATTGTTAGTAGAAGTGATAATTTTGTTTATATAGCTTTAGGCCAAAACGCAGGTGTGAAAAAAAATTCTCGGTATTTAGTTTTCAAGGAAGTTGATTTAGGTATAGAAACACAAAGTCCAATTTTAGAAGAAGTGGGACTAGTTGAGATAAAAAATAGCGGTTATGATTGGGCCCAAGCTGTTATATTAAAAGAAAATGAACCGATAAAAGCTGGGTTTATAGTTTCTGAACAGGTTTTAGAAAACTATAAACTATTTAGTTTTAGTGGTGTCATAGGCAAGAACCCTGGTTTAGAAGTTTCTTATGGGTTTTACCGCCCTTGGAGCCATATGGCTAATGTTAGCGTTATTTTCGAAGCGTCGCCACAAATTTTAAATACTATTGTTGTGACAGAATATCTCAAGGAATTGCGTTTTACCAATAATCTCTCTCTATTCATTGGTGGTGGTTTGGGTTCTTCGTTAGGTACTCAAAGCGATCTTTCAGGATCTAGTATTAACTCGCTTTCTTATCTAGCCAATGGTCGAGGAATATTAAAATTAACTCTAGGAGATAGTTACGATTTTCGGGTTGGCGCAGCATACTTTTTAGCTACAACTTATAATAATTGGTATTATGATTATTCGAAGATACCTGTTCCTAACTATAGGGTTACAGCTAAAGAATATAACCCGAGTGGTCTCAGACTTAATATAGGCATTTCCTTTTCTTTTTAGGGTAACCGAATTGTGAATGATCTGTCATACTTTAGTAAGATCTCTAGCTAATATTCGCTAAACCATTCTTTGTTACTCCATCTGGAAGGGGGGAAAGAATCATCGTTGGCGATGGTTCTCATTAACATGAAAAAAATTGTTATTTTGCTTTTAATAATCAGCTTAAGTGTTACTCTTTTTGCTAATTCATTACCTACAGGCTATCTAATCGAATCACATACTAGCTACAATGGTTCTATTAACTGGACTAAGCAAGATGTCGAAGTTATTGGTTATGGGGCTTTAATTGTCTCTCCAGATAGACCCTATTTCCAAGCAAAGTTGATGGCCAGAGAGGCAGCTAAAACAGATGCATATAGGAATCTGGCTGAGATGCTTAAAGGTATTTATGTAACTTCAGAAACTACAGTACTAAACTTTATTACCGAAAATGATTTTGTACGAAAAAAAGTTGAGATGTTTATTCAGGGAGCAGAAATTATTGAAGAAAAAGAAATTGAAGGCGGTGGCTACGCAGTTAAACTTAGGTTAGCTTTAGGTGGACCTAAGGAAGGGAATATCGCCTCTGTACTCCTGCCAGAAGTTGCTAAAAACGATAGCGATGTTTTAACAACTAAAATTCAGTTTGGCTCAAATTACGAAGAAAAGCCTACCTATCAGGTACCTAAATCTACTAGCGATGTAACAGGAGTTATTATTGATGCTAGAAATTTAGAAGTAAGACCAGCCATGAGCCCTAAGATTTTTAGCTCTGACGGTAAAGAAGTCTTTGGCCCAAGGTATATTGATCCCTATAAAAATCCTGACTCACCTTTAGTCGCTTACACCAGGGATTTGGAAACAGCTAGATCATTGGCTCGCGTAGGCGAAAATCCAGTTATAATAAATGCAATTGGCGTGGTTGGGACTAATCAGAGTGATGTGGTTATAGCTAAAGCAGATGCGGATATTATTTTTGACCAAAACAAGCTAGGTGGCTTTTTAGCAGAAGGTCGTATTGTTATTATAATCAAGTAGGGGGGGTTCCTTTGAGACTAAAAAAACTACTTGCTGTTTTATTGGTTATATTGTTGGTAATACCTCAAGGAGTGTTAGCTCAGTCGCAAACGAACACCGATCATACAAAAAATGTCTTGATTGTAGCAGGAACAGTCACTGTGGTAGGACTAAGTGTTTATTTATATAATTCTGTTAAAACAAACCTAGAAGTTAAAAAACTTTACAATGACGCCGAAGAGAAAATTGTTCAAGGTGATTGGTTTGGAGCTTACGAAAAATTAAATCTCATTATGCACAAAAAGCATAATTATAAAGACGCTAAGAGTAAACTCGAGTTGGTTAAAGAAGTAGGTGCAAACTACTACACTGACCTTGGGGATAGACAAGTTGTAGAACAAAGATTGGAAGAAGCTGCCCTTAATTATCGTAAAGTTTTAATGATGAGCCCTAATAATTTAAGAGCTAGAGCTGGATTAGATAACTTAAATAGTAGACTAGCAGATATGTATTATAATCGGAGCTTGGGCTACTTTAGCGAAGGTGACTTTAAAGAAACAGAGCTAGAGTTAAATAAAGCAGTTGCCCTAAACCCAGATATGGATAAAACTTTATTAAAAGAAGTTCTAGCAATAAATCAAAACCAAAAACTAACTAAAGTAGCTATCATTTTCCTAGGTAATCAAAGTTCAGTTTCTGGCATTGAAGCTATTATCATGCCGCGGTTGCAAGAATTTTTAGAACGGGACAACTTGATTGTCCTCTCTCAACTAAAAGTGAGAGCATTTATGGATGAGCAAGGAAAGTATCTCTTTCCAACCTATGATACAAAAGCGGCTGTTGAAACTGGCCTTATATTAGGTCAAGATAAAGTCATTTATGGCGATCTAACTAAATCTCAGTTGACTCCTTTCAAAAAGCAAACTGGGAATAAGTTGCAGCAAAGTTTAACAGGGGAATTAGAATTTAAAATTAACATCGTTGATGTTAAAGCGACTACAATTCAAACAGAACATTTTCGTTATAAAGAAAGTGTAACTAGTACAGTTACACCACTAGAAGCTGCTGTAACTGAGAATATGATGCTCCAGGAACTTTTACAAAATATCTCGCAAAAACTAGCTAGGGATATAGCAAGGAGGCTATAAGCTTATGCGAAAGCGTCTTTTACTGGTATTAATAATTTCCATGCTTTCTTTAGTTACTTTAGCCAATGAAGGACGCTGGATCGAAGCTAAAGGTGTTGCTATAGTTATAGATAATCAGAAAGAGCTGGCTTATGAAGCAGCACTTAAAGATGCCTTAAAAAGAGCTGTAGAAACTGGAGTCGGTGTCTATGTGTCAGTCGAGACTAAGACTGAGAATTTTGCTTTAATATCGGACTCTATTTTGACCAAAGCTAATGGCTACGTAAAAGAATACACTGTGTTGAATACTAGCTTTACAGACGATTACTGCCAGGTATTGCTAAAGGCTTGTGTAAGCCTTACTGATCTTAAAAATGATCTACAGGCCCAAGGGTTGATGATCAAAAGAGCCGGAGACCCGCGAATTATTGTCCAAATCGAAGAATATTCAGATGTTTCTTATCTTTCTACCTCTGTAGCCCAGGAAGTTGCTGAAAAAGCCTTGAAAGATAGAGGTTACAACGTAATTAAATCGAGACCATTAGAGCAATATTTAGCTTACAAGACTAGAGAAGATGAATACTTAAAATTAGTTGATGCAGATATTTTAGTTAGAGGGAATGCAACTGCTACAAGGTTATCAAGTATAGGTGGTATGTTTTCCTATGGTTCAACTGTTGTACTTAGTGTTTATCGGAGTGGTTCTCCACAGATCCTAGCTTCGGTGACAAAAAATGGTAGAGGTATTCATGTTTCTCCTCAATTAGCTACTGAACTAGCCATTAAGGAAGCTTTGAGCTCTGCCATTGAGGAGTTGAGCTGGGAAATTCTTACTAGTCTAACTGAACCTATAAAAAGGGTGCAACTTAAGGTCTTAGAGTTAGACTTTGCTCTATATAGCCAACTTTCTAGTAACTTACAAAGAATAAGTGGTGTTTCTCAGGTCTTTCCACGTAGTTATAGGAATGGAGAGGGGCTTTTTGATATTGACACAACTCAATCTTCAATGGCGATCGCTATTTACTTAAGTAAAAACTTAGGTTGGGAAATTATCAGGCATACTGAAAATATTATTGAAACTAAGGTTGTTAAAACAAACAATTAACATTACAATAACTATGGGTTTAATTAATATTTTACTGGATCGAAGGGAGGTCGAGCGGTATTACCGCTAAAACATGAAAAAAAATAAAGCTTGGATTATTGTACTGGCAGTCTTAGTTATTATGTTGTTAGGGACAATAAGCAGTTATAACAAACTTGTTAATCTCAGTGAATCAGTTGATGCTCAATGGGGACAGGTGGAAAACCAGTTACAATCCCGTTATGATAAGATTCCTAATCTTGTAGCTACTGTTAAAGGTTATGCTAACCATGAAAAGGAAGTATTTGAATCATTAGCAGATGCTAGAGCTAAAATGGCCGGTGCTCGTTCTATAAATGAACAAGTTGAAGCAGCTAATGCAATGGAATCTGCTCTATCAAGATTATTGGTTGTTGTAGAGAACTACCCTGAATTAAAAGCAGATCAACAATTTAATCAGTTAATGTATGAGATTTCCGGCACTGAAAATAGAATAGCAGTAGAAAGAATGCGTTATAATGATTCTGTAAAGAGCTACAACAGTAGAGTCAAACGCTTTCCTACAGTGATGTTAGCTAATATGTTCGGCTATGAACCTAGAGCTTACTTTGAAGCTGCCAAGGGTGCAGAGGTAGCGCCTAAAGTGGAGTTTTAGGAATCTAGGTAAGATGGAGGTTAGTAAAGAAGTTAAAACTCTTTACTAAAGCAAGACTATGAAAAAATTGGTTATGGTCCTTTTAGTGTTACTACTATCTTGTGGAGTATTAGCACTAACACCGCTACCTTTTACAAATATTCATGACTATGCCCATCTTCTTGGTAATACCAGAGATTTAGATCAGCGAGTAGAAACATTATACGAACACACAGGTGTCGAATTAGCTATTGTAACAATAGCTAAATTAGAGAATCAAAGCATAGAGATGTTTTCTGTTAATCTTTTTGAAGAATGGGGCATCGGCAGAAAAGGTGAGGATAAAGGTCTATTACTAGTCATTTCTCTTGACCCACGCGAAGTTAGACTAGAAACAGGTTATGGGTTAGAAGGGGCTTTACCTGATTCTTTTGTGGGGACTAAGTTAGATGAACTTGTTGCACCATCTCTCGCTAGGGGTAGCAATGAAGGACTAATTGAATTTGTTAATGCTATTGAAGAAAGAATTATTAGCCAAGGCGATGCTAATCCCCAAGCTAATTTTTATCTTGAATATGATTCAGATGATTCCATGGTAACTTCGATTACTCGTTTGCCTTTTGCGAACTTAGGGTTTATAATCATCATCCTAATCTTAATCTTTCTCGATTTAAGATTCACTGGGGGTATGGTTTTAAGAAGTATTCTCCGTGCCTCTGGTAGAGGTTACCGCTCTGGCGGAGGTGGATCATCTGGCCGTAATCGCTATGGTGGTGGAGGAAAAAGTGGTGGCGGTGGCGCCTCGACTAAATGGTAAAGTAAGAGCCTACAAAACACAGCGTAGGCTCTTTTTATTTCTCTAAGTAATATTTTGATTTAATTAATAGTCAAGGACTGTAATTTGTTTCCCAAAATAATTATCTTAAGAAGCTCTGTAATTTAATACTATTTACGTTCAAATATTCACGGCAATCTTTATATCTAGGGCAATATTTAACAACTAAAGACCAGAATTGTTTCGAGTGATTCATTTCGCTTAGATGACATAATTCATGAATAATGACATAGTCTAGTACTTCAATTGGAGCTAGTATTAACCGCCAGCAAAAGTTGAGATTCTTTTTATTTGAACAACTTCCCCAGCGTTTTTTCTGATCTTTTACTTGAATGTTGTTGTATAGAAACCCATGGGTAGAAGCAATTTTAGCGACTCTAGTAGGAATAATTTTTTTTGCTTGCTGATAATACCAATTATATAGAGATTCTTGGTTTAAGTAGTGCTGAGGTATCAATAAGTCAGTTCCTATTAAGGTAAAAGCTAGAGATTGGTTGTTTTCTTTGAGCGTAATTGTTTCACCAAGAAAGGGAAGAGAAATCCCGTATTTGATAACATCTGGTAAGTAATTAGATTCCGCTTTTTTAGCTAGAATTAGTTGTTGATCAATCCAAGCTGATTTAGTTGTTAACAATTCTTTGATTCGTTGATTAGAACAGTCTTTAGGGGCTTGAACAATCACTTTGCTAGCCGTTACTCTAATCGAGATAGTTTTTTTTCTTTTGGCAGAGCGGACAATTTCTAACTGGTAGGCTGCCATTTTGAGCATCTCCTTTGAGCATATTAAGCAGTAAGGTGTTAAGACGAAGTGAGAGGTTACTAAAACAAGCTCTGCTTATATTGATTTTAATAATACTAGGAAGGAGTAGTCAAGTTATGGAGCGGATTCTTTCATTAGGAGCACCATATGTAGTAACCCAAATGGCACCTGACTCTGATTTCACTCTAAAAGAACAAGCTTACAAGGATCAAGGTAAATCATTAACAAATGGTGAAGAAGCTGATCCTTATGATTTAAAGAGTGGTTGGGTAGGCTACATGCGAGCTGAAGGTCGTCATATTACAGTGGATTTAGGTTCTATAAAGAATATAACCGAGGTATCTGGGAGATTTTTACACAATCCTACAATGGGTGTTTTAATGCCAAGAGAGGTTCAGGTAAGCGCGTCTTTGGATAATATTAATTTTTATTTTATAGGTAGCGCTAATAATAAAAAACCACTTTTTACCCCTGGACCGTTGGCTGAGAAGTATATAATTAAAACAGAGCCAGTTCTTGCGAGATATGTGAGAGTTAGCTTTTTAACTGATGTTTGGACTTTCCTAGACCAAATTGAAGTGAGAGGTAATCTAGAGGGTGAGGGTAAAGCACTAAGCATTGTTAAGCCCATAATAAAAACCTTACCAAAGGAAGAAAGCCCTAAACCTTATCTAGCAGCTGCTACTGGTATGAAGCACCTAGTTCTTATTTACTCTGGGGAAAAATTTAATTGGCAAAAGTCAGATTTTTTGCCTTATGTAGGTTATCTTAATCCGGAGACTTTGATCTCAGAAGATTATTTATTTGATGGTTTTTTATTCCTTCCCTACGGCAAGACTATAGATGGTTATTCCTTTAATCATGCTGGCGAAAAACCTAGTACTTGGAAGCATTGGCAAAATTATCTTGATAGCCTATTTAAGGAAGGTCAGAATTTAAGCGCCTTAGATTTAGCAGTAGGAACATTAAAAGAAAACCTCGACCTTCCTAATTACCGTGTTAAAGTGGAGATTGCTATCCCTTATCCCTCGCCCAAACAAAGTGGTTTTGGCGAACTCGCTGGTGAAGCAATATCTTTTAATCTAGAAGATCAAGATACCGCATTAAATAATCGAGTTCAAGCTATTAAATTGTATATAGATAACACCTTAGAACGGTATAAATTGGCTAGTTATAAGAATCTAGAAATTGTAGCCTTTTATTGGTTAGAAGAAAACGTCTCTTATAGTTCTACACCTAAGGAAGCAGAACTTATTAGAAGGACAGCCGAGATAGTTCACCAAAACGGTTTTGCCTTTCATTGGATCCCATTTGTACAAGCCGAAGGCTTTCGCGAGTGGCGGGAATTTGGTTTTGATTTAGCGATGATGCAGCCAAATTATTTCTTCCATCCTAATGCAAAGGAAGAACGGTTAGAGAATAATGCCCAGTTAGCTCAAAAGTACGGTTTATCAGTAGAGATCGAGGTAAGTAACCAGGTCTTTCAAAGTGAAGATTATCGCCAACGTTTTAAAAAGTATCTACAAAATGCTGCCAAATATAACTTTACTAATAGTCTCTTGGGTTATTATCAAGATACGAACCTTTTTGGTTTGGCTGCATTAAGTAACGATCCCCAAAAAAGGGAGATCTATGATTGGGTTTATCGGTTTGTGCGTCAGGGGAAAGCCCCAAGATAAGTCAAAAGATGATAAAAGGCAATTTAAAGAGTACTTCTCTAAAGAGGTACTCTTTTTTTAGAGATGTACTAGTAATTTGTCTTTTATAGTTACTAAAAGGCTAAGTACTTTGTTTTTACCATGTATAAAAAGGGCTTAATTGAAGGATATTTTACATAAGAGATTCTTGTGAAAGGCAGGTAAGAAATATGTGGCGTGCCAAAAAAAAGAAAGAAGAAGAAAATAAGAAAGAAGATTCTCTGCTATCTACAGTAAGCAAGAATCTCGAAGTGCTGAAAGAGAAATTACATAATAGCAGCGATTGTGTTTTTAGAGAGTTTGTTATCGGTGATAAAGTTAACGCCGCTATGGTCTATATCGATGGATTAACAGATAAAAAAGTAATTCATGATGATGTAATTCGCCCTTTAATGTTTTCTTATGCTGCAGGTGAGTTGCCTCGAAAAAGTCTTTTACAACATATTGAAGATGGCTTATTAATTGCTTCTGATATTAAAGAAGTTAATACATTTAATGATATACTAGGTTCTATTTTATTAGGAGATGCAGCAGTTATAGTTGATGGAGAGAAAGTAGCAATTATTGTCTCTTCGAAAGGGTTTCCTATTCGTAGTGTTACAGAACCCCAAACAGAGTCTGTTATCAGGGGACCAAGAGAAGGTTTTACAGAAGCTATAAGAATTAATACAGCTCTTTTACGTCGAAAAATTCACGATCCAGACCTCGTTTTTGAGAACCTTGAGGTTGGTGTAAGGACCAAAACTAGTGTAGTCATTGCATATGTTAAAGATTTAGCTAAAGAAGAAACCGTCAACGAAGTAAGACGGAGAATTAAAAGTATCGATATCGATGGCATCTTAGATTCGGGTTATATCGAACAGCTTATTGAAGATAATCCTTTTTCTCCTTTTGCCACAACTGGTTATAGCGAAAAACCTGATGTGATAGCAGGGAGGATATTAGAAGGGCGTTTAGCAGTATTTGTAGATGGAAGCCCTATTGTCCTGACGATTCCTATGCTGTTTATAGAAAACTTTCAAACTGCCGAAGACTATTATTCGCGTCCGTTTTTCATATCTTTTGTTCGTTTACTACGCTATCTTGGCTTTTTTATAAGTATTATTGCTCCTGCATTTTATGTAGCTTTAACTAGCTTCCATCAAGAACTATTACCAACACCACTTTTAATAAGTATTGCGGCTGCATCGGAAGGGACTCCATTTCCCGCGGTTGTAGAAGTTGGTGTTATGGAAGTTCTTTTTGAAATTTTGCGAGAAGCAGGTCTAAGAATGCCTAGGGCAATTGGCCAAGCTGTAAGTATTGTCGGTGCCTTAGTCATTGGCCAAGCTACAGTTTCGGCAGGATTAGTAGGAGAACCATTAATAATTGTTATTGCAATAACAGCGATTACCGCTTTCTTAGTGCCAACTCTGTACGAAGCTGGTACCTTATTACGCATAGGTTTTTATCTTCTTGCAGCTACTTTTGGTTTAATTGGTATTGGTGTTGGTTTCCTCGTTGTATTAGTTCATTTATCATCATTGCATTCCTATGGGGTACCTTTCATGTCACCTATAATGCCCCTAGAAGCTGATAGTTTTCAGGATGTTTTGATCCGTTCACCGCTATGGACAATGAAAAGAAGACCACGAGTTTTTGGAGACGGCATTAGACAGGGAGAAAATCAGAAACCAGTGAAAGAGAGAGACATGCAATGAAACAGCGCCTTTTGCTCGGCTTATTGTTAATTATCTTCTTTACAGGTTGCTATGACAGGCGAGAGCTTGATGATCTGGCTATTGTGGTAGGTTTAGGCGTAGATCTAGCTGATGATGGTGATATCTTAGCAACAGTCGAAATTGTTAATCCCCAAGTATTAGGCAACAAAAGTGCAGGTGGAGGTGGCGAACCTGTTTGGGTCATTGAAAGCAAAGGCCAGACTCTCTTTGAAGCAATCCGGCGTATGATTCATCAATCACCAAATAAGCTGTTTTTTTCCCACAATCAAATAATTGTTATAGGAGAAGAGCTCGCTAATAAAGATATTTTTTTAGTAACAGATTTTTTACTGAGAGTTGAAGAACCTAGAGAAGATGCGTACTTAATTGTAGCAGAAGGTAAAGCTGGGGATATTATCAGAGCGAAGATAGGGATTGGTAGTGTACCTGCTTTAGCTATTGAAAAGATGATTTCCTCAAATTGGGCCACCTCGCAAGCTCCAATGAGCCAGTTGATAGCTTTTGCTAAGCAGACTGTAGCAAAAGCACCAGGAGTAGTTTTAGGGCGAATTGCTTTAAGAAGCGAAAAAGAAGCTGAAATTAGTTTCAATGGAGCAGCAGTTTTAAAAAGAAATAAGCTAGTTGATTGGCTCACAGAAACAGAAGCTAGAGGTTACTTGTGGATTAAAGACCAGGTTAAGGGCGGTACCGTTGTTGTTAAAGATACTAAATATGGTGGTAATATTAGTTACGAGATCGCTAGAGAAAAAACAGTATGTCGCCCTAAAATACTGCAAAATGGTCAGATGAGTATAGAAATAGATATAGCTGTTACTAGTCGATTTGCGGGCTTAACCGATTCTAGGGAAATTGAAAATCCTACTGCTTGGTCGGAATATGTATTAGATTTGGAAGAAGGAGTTAAAAGAGAAGTTAGAAGTGTTATCGATAAAGCACAGACATTACAATTAGACTTTTTGGATTTTGGCGCTCTGATTAAACAGTATTACCCTCAAATTTGGCAAAAGAAAGAATCTAATTGGGACAAAGAATTTCCCATGTTACCTGTAGCAATAAAGGTAAAGGCACAAATTAATAGTGTGGGTATGGTCAAAAGAAGCCGTTAATGGGAGGTTAAGATGGTGCTAGAGAGGATAAATCTGGCTAAGAAACAAATTATCTATGTGGCAGCGCTTTTTATGCTTGGCCCCACGTTCTTAATACCGCCAGCACAAGAAATAGGTTCTTATGGCTGGATAGCACTTACCATAAGTTATATGGGCTTTTTATTGTTATTTAGTCTATATCGGGCACTACTTAATTTAGCCCCTGACAAGAGCCTCTTTGAAATATTGCAATTAGCTTTTGGGCGTTGGTTAGGTCTAGCTTTTTCGTTATTTTATCTTTTTTATTTTGTATTTCTGCTAACATTAATTGTAGCTAATTTTGCTGACTTTATTGATAGCGTCGTTTTAATACATACACCAGAGTTAGTTATTACTATATTTCTGGTAGCTACAGCGGCTTACGCTGTGAGAAAAGGTTTTGAATCAATAGCTAGAATCAGCGACATAATTTTATATACTTCAGTAAGCATTGCCTTTTTGGTCTTTTTATTTCTAATCGATAAGATAAGTTTAGATGTATTTAGACCAGTATGGCCATCTTCTTGGAGCCCGATCTTTAAGTCAAGTCTAAGTGTTTTCGCTTTTCCTTTTGGTGAAACTGTGGTATTTCTTTCGATATTTAACCAATTAGGAAAACCACAAAAGACTATGCCTAGTTTATTGTGGGGGAGTTTGATCGCATTTATATCATTGCAGCTAGTTACTGTTAGAAATGTAGCTACTTTAGGCGAGTTTGTTAAATATAGTAGCTATCCATCTTATGATGTTGCCAGGTTAGTAGATATAGGCAATGTCATTTCTAGAGCTGAGATACTGATTAGCATAAACTTTTTAGGTATGGGTTATATCAAAGCTACTACCATGTATTACAGCTTTTGTAGTGGGGTTGCAGAACTTTTTAAGCTGAAGTCTTACAAACATTTAGTTTTACCAGTAGGTGTATTAGTCAGTTTATCCTCTTTATTATCATTTAAGACAACTATTCAAAACCTCTACTTTATAGCAGAGATCTATCCTTATTTTGTCTTCGTACCTCAAGTGATAATCATCGCTTTGGCCTACATTGTCCTTCGAGTTAGGGGAAAGAAGGTGGGCTAATGGCCTATGTGGGGATTTTAATTGGATTTGCTCTTTTATTTCTGTGGGATTATAAAGAAATCAAAGAGGTTAATGATAAGCGGGGAAATATAGTATATGGTATTTTTTTCCTCGCGGCAATCGCTTATGCTATTCTCTTTAAAAGTGGGGTTGTTACGATCTCAATGACCCAGATAGTTTCTTTAATTGTTGCTTATTTAAGAGGAATTCGTTTACCATATTACTTTAGGTAATTTGAGCTTGCAATCTCATAAATATAAAAGAGGAATTGGCCACTTTGTGGCCAATTTTATTTATTGTGATAGTCTCGGAGGCTGCATTTTGTTGGTGCAGCATACAAAAGGACTGAAAGGAGAGATTTTAGTGGTCAAAGAAAAAGCAAATTCTCGCAATAAAATGATCATTAGGCTAGTCATTCTGGTAATAGTTCTTGTTGCTGGAGTCCTAGCTTATCGGTATTTTTCCGAGAAAACAAGATTTCTTAATGCAGATCGTTATTACAAGTATGGGGTAACCAAATTTAAAGAAGCTCAAGGAATTCCTATTGATTCGACAACAACAACCACGACAACTAACCAACCACCAAAACCTATTGATACAGATATAGCCCTGGAAGCAATAAATAACTTCCGCCAATCAGTTGGTTTTGATGAGCAAAGAGCCGATTCATGGATGGGTATGGCTGAAGTTTATACCAAGATCAAAGAGTTTGATAAAGCGATTGAAGTTTTAGAAGAAGCATCTAATATTAAGTATGAATCAGCTAGTAACCGTGCAGCTATTTGGACAACTCTAGGTGATGCTTATTACCTAAACGCACGTTATCAGGATGCTGCTGATGCTTATAGTGTAGCTATCAAAGAGTCACCAAAGAATCCAATTGTTGCTCTTAGTTATCCTGGCAAAGTACGTTCACTCCTAGAAATCGGTAATACTGCTGAGATTGATAGTTTTGCCGAGTGGGTAAGACATGGTATGGATTTAGATAGTCGAGCTGAAAATCAGCATATTTATCACTTCGCATTAGGTTGGACCTATGAAACTAGAGGTAGACTAGATCAAGCTATGAGCGAGTATAGAGAATCGATGTCTTATAACGATAAATATGCACCTTGTTTATATCGCCTTGCTTTGCAAGAACAAGAAGCTAATCTTTTCTTTGAGCCATATCTCAAACTTCTTTTAGCTGTAGAGGGTAGTACTAAGGTTGGTATTCCTTATGCTCCAGCCCAAGAAGCATTAGCAAAAATGGAAGAACAACTTGCTAATTTTAATACAGCTAAGCAAGCAGAAATCCATGTACAAGTAGCTAACTACTATTTCAATCAAGATAATCGTGATGCTGAAAAAGTTGAAGAACTTTATAAAAAGGCACTAGAAACCGATCCTAATGCACCGGCTTCAGCTGCAGCATATGCTAAATTAGCCGCTGTTCTTCTTGATACTCGTGTCGATGAAGAACTTGAGAGTAATGCTAAAGAAGCTGTTGAAATGACTAAAAAAGGTGCTGCAATAGCTGCAAACAATAACGACAAATTGGAAAACTATGTTATTTTAGCTAGAGCAATGCGGATTCTCGAAGACTTTAATGGAGCTGTTGACGCTGGAAACAAGGCAATTCAAGCTAGCCAAGATAGCTATAAAGGTTATTTAGAACAAGCTATAACCTTCTATGAAGAATATGTTTCTTACGAGGCTGAAGAGGATCCAGAAGGTAAATTATTGGCTAAGTATGAGAGTTATATCTATAAAGCTAAAGATAATATTGGTAAGGCTAAGCAACTTGTTGTTTATGATCGAGAAGTAGAAGCTTATCAAAAACGTGTTGATAGAGCTATTGAAAGAGTAGAAAAAGAAAAAGCTAGCAAATAATTACGCATAGACACCTCCTCTGCTGGTTAGGCTAAATTTAGCCCAACTGCGAGGAGGTTTTTTTATATGTTAAGAGGTCTAGAAGACGAGACTGTACGTGTAATATCAGACTTTTTAGAAGCGCGCAAAGGTGAAGACGCTTCATTATCAGCTTTAACTGAAAATGAACGTGAAGACCTTTTAGACCTTTTGCAATGGGAATTAGGTGTGGTCTTAAATACAGACACCTATAATGAACTCCTCTATGGTTCTATGGGTCTTGATCATATTCTAGATGCTTTTTATGATGGGACACCGATACAATAAACGGGGGGTGTTTATTATGTGGGATAGTACAGAAGGAAGGGTAGCACTAGCTGAGAAGATCGAAGTTCGTTATAAAGGTCTTTTATCTAAATCAGGAGCCAATCGTGTCTACTTACATTGCGGGTTTGGCTCAGAATGGAAGAGTACCAGAGATATTGCAATGAACAAAGATACAGATGGAACATGGCGTACAATGTTGGAATTAAAAGATGGTTCTGATGTTAACTTTTGTTTTCGAGATGATGCTGGCAATTGGGATAACAATAGCGGTAATAACTGGGGGTTTTTTGTTGAGAACTCCAAGTTAATATCGCACTAGAAAATGGGGCTGTAAAAATACAGCCTCGTTTTTTTACTTAGTGGATAACCAATAAAAGTTAATAAAGCAAGAGTCTAACTTTGGGGTATGATATATGAAGACGAAAAATAAAACTAAAAATAATATTAAAGAAAGCAAGGTCCATTTAGTCTATAACTAAAAGAAGCTAGTTACCTCCCAATATCACCACCTATTTTATTTGGCGCTAATACCTTAGAGTCTCTGGTTAGAGTTGGGGTTAAGTATTAATTGACCTAGTTAAATCAATAATTAAGCAAATCGATTTAACTCTTATATATTTAACCCTTTCCTGGGTTATAAACTTGTAACTTGGTTAACTGCAGCTTATCCTAATAAGTTAGAGAGAATTGATTCCCTCTAACTTAAGAAGCATTTTAATTTAAATTAATTTAGTTTACGATTAAGTTATAGCAACCTAAGACTTGGGAATCAAATCAAGTATTAGTTAGTTAAAAAGAAAAAAGCAGATTGATATGTGATATTGTTTTATACAGGCAATATTAATTTGCCAGACCTGGTTTAATCTATTTAAGGTGATCAAAATTAGCAGGAACTAGTAGGACGAGGTAGAAATTATTTCAATTAGAGATTGAGGAGGCATGGAAATGGATATAAAAAAAGCTGCTTTAGCTTTGCATAAAGAAAATAGGGGCAAGTTTGCGATTGTTTCCAAGGTACCTGTAAGCAGTAGAGAAGATTTAAGTTTAGCCTACTCCCCTGGAGTAGCTGAACCTTGTTTAGTTATAGCTAATGAACCAGAAAAAGTTTTCGAATATACTGCTAAAGGTAACCTTGTAGCTGTAGTGAGTAACGGCACAGCTGTTTTAGGTTTAGGTGACATTGGTCCTTTAGCTGCTATGCCTGTAATGGAAGGCAAAGCAATTTTGTTTAAGAAGTTTGCAGGTATCGATGCCATTCCCATTTGCCTAGATACCAAAGATCCAGATGCTATTATTGAAACTGTTAAGCTGATGGCCCCAACTTTTGGTGGTATTAACTTAGAAGATATTGCTGCACCACAATGTTTCTATATTGAAGAAAAACTAAAAAGTCTTCTCGATATTCCAGTTTTCCACGATGATCAGCATGGAACCGCAGTTGTAGCTTTAGCTGGCTTAATTAATAGTATGGCTATTGTTAATAAAAATCTCTTCGATCTCAATGTTGTAATTAATGGTGCAGGAGCAGCGGGTACAGCTATTGCCAGACTACTAGTTAGAATTGGTGTAAAGAATGTAGCTGTTTTAGATCGCCAAGGAGCTATTTATCAAGGTAGAGAAAAGCTTAATGAGGCAAAAACTGACTTAGCTAAAATTCTACCTGTAAGAACGGGATCTCTAGCAGAAGAGTTAAAGGGAGCCGATGTCTTTATCGGTGTTTCTTCAGCTGATATACTAACCGCAGAAATGGTAAAATCTATGAATAAAAATGCAATTATCTTTGCTTTAGCTAACCCTAATCCTGAGATTAAACCGGAACTAGCACTAGAGTCAGGTGCTGCCATTGTAGCTACAGGGAGATCGGATTATCCTAATCAGATTAACAATGTGCTTGGGTTTCCAGGAATTTTCCGAGGAGCATTAGCTGTGAGAGCTAGAGGTATTAGCGAAGGAATGAAAGAAGCAGCAGCTAAAGCAATAGCTCTTTGTGTAAAAAATCCGACCAGCCAAATGATTATTCCCGGACCCTTTGATCCAGATGTACCAGCAATAGTAGCAAGAGCTGTTGCCGAAGCTGCAATTAGGGAAGGTTTGGCTAGGACTAATGTTGATCTTGATCGACTTAGGGAGGAAGTAAGGTCTGATTTTCAAGCCAAAACCAAGGAGGTCTAGAAGATGAAAGATAATGAAGATAAAGCTGCTTGGCGTAGTGATTATATTGTAGTTAAAGCGTTAGAAGATGGAGTTACTGTCATAGGCTTAACTAGAGGTGAAAATACTAAGTTTCATCATACTGAAAAACTTGATGCAGGTGAAGTAATGATTGCTCAGTTTACGGATAATACATCTGCTATGAAGATAAGAGGTAGGGCATTAATTGATACTGCTCATGGTAGAGTAGAGTCTGGAAAGCCAGTAAAAAACTAACGGACAGAAACTTGCCGATATGCTATAATCAAAAAGTGTAATTTATGCTTATCGCTTCAAAGTCATAAGGGGTGATAATGTCTGTGTTTAAAGACTTGTTCAGATCAAAGCCTAAATATGTAACTGTAAGACCTCATAAACAAGGTGACAAGTCTGAGAAGAAAGAGATACCAGGAGGCTTGTGGGTCAAGTGTGATAAGTGTGGCAACATCCTCTATAGTAAGGATCTAGATAAAAGTTTGAGCGTTTGTCCCAAATGTGGCTTTCATTTTGTTATTGAGGCTAAAGAAAGAATCGCTCAGCTAATAGATCCAGGTAGTTTTGAGGAGATGGATGCGAATATCCAAACTCAAGATCCATTAGGTTTCCCGGATTATTTACAGAAACTTTATAAATATCAAGAAGAAACTAGCATGAAAGATGCTGCTATTACTGGTAAAGGGCATATTTCAGGCCAACCAGTAATTATTTCCGTAATTGATTTTAATTTTATGCGGGGCTCTATGAACACAGTTGTAGGAGAGAAGATTGTTAGAGCCTTTGATAGGGCTAGTAAAGAAAAGTTACCAGTAATTGTAGTTAGTGGTGGCGGTGGCGGAGCTCGTATGCAAGAAGGTGTATTATCTTTAATGCAAATGGCTAGAACCTGCCAAGCAGTAGAACGACACCAGAGAAACGGCCTTTTATATATAGCTGTCTTAACCCAAGCCACTATGGGTGGTGTCTATGCTAGTTTTGCTTCGCAAGCAGATATCATATTAGCTGAACCGGGAGCACTCATTGGTTTTGCTGGTCCACGAATTATCGAACAAACTATGAAACAGAGTTTGCCAGAAGGATTTCAAACCGCAGAATATGTATATAAGCATGGACATATCGATCGAATTGTAGCTAGACCCTGGCTCAAGGAGACTCTGGCTCATTTGCTAGACTGGCATGGGAGGTGATATCTTTGGCTAATATTACAGTTCTAGATTTTGAAAAACCAATTATAGAGTTAGAAAAAAGGATTGAGGAACTAAAGATATTTGCTAAAGAACGCAACCTCGATCTTTCTGATGAAATAAATAATTTACAAACAAGGGCCGAGAAATTAAGACGGGATATTTATAGTAACTTGTCTTCTTGGCAGCGTATACAGCTCGTTCGCCATCCTCAAAGACCTACTGCATTAGAACTTATTGATCTAATATTTGATGATTTTTTTGAGCTTCATGGTGATCGACTAGCTGGTGATGATGAAGCTTTAGTCGGGGGCATAGCTCTTTTAAATGGCGAACCTGTTACTGTTATTGCACCGCAAAAAGGGCGAGACACTAAAGAAAATTTAGAAAGAAATTTTGGCTTACCACATCCAGAAGGATATAGAAAAGCTATTCGCTTAATGAAACAAGCAGAAAAGTTTAACCGACCGGTGATCACGCTTGTTGATGTAGTTGGTGCCTATCCTGGTATTGCTGCTGAAGAAAGAGGACAAGGCCCAGCTATCGCTGAAGCAATCACAGTTATGGGTGCTTTAAAGGTACCGACGATAGCTGTTATTACTGGTGAAGGTGGCAGTGGTGGAGCGCTAGCTTTAGCAGTAGGTAATCGTGTGCTGATGTTGGAAAATGCCTATTACTCGGTGATTTCTCCAGAAAGTGCCTCTATTATTCTCTACCGAACTGACAGCCATGCTCAGGAGGCTGCCGAAGCTTTAAAGATAGGTAGTCGCGATCTTTTAGATATGCAAATTATTGATGAGATTATACCCGAACCTCTAGGGGGAGCCCACAGAAATCCAGAAGCTATGGGTAGACTGCTTAAAGAATCTTTAGAAAGAAATCTAGCCATTTTAAGAGGACTAGCCCCAGACGAGTTAGTTTCTGCTCGCTATGAGCGATTCTTAGCCTTTGGTAAAGTAGCTGACTTGAGTTAAAATGTATATTATACACGGTTAATAATAGGGCAGATTACTGCCCTTTATCTGTGATAAAAAGAGAGGTGGGAAGGCACAAGGAAGAGTAATTTTGTGCCGACAAAGTGAAAGTAATTGGCATTGTTACAAGTGGCGGCGATGCACCTGGCATGAATGCTGCTATTAGAGCGATAACTCGCATGGCCAGTCACCTAAATATGGATGTTTATGGAATTTATCATGGTTATGCTGGGTTAATTAATGATGAAATTACTAGGCTAGACACTCGTAAAGTTGGTGATATACTTCATCGGGGAGGCACTTTTTTAAAAACTGCTCGCTGCCCCGAGTTTAAAACAGAAGCAGGTCAAGCCAAAGCAATTGCTAATCTAAAACGTTATGGTATGGAAGGATTAGCAGTGATTGGTGGAGACGGTTCCTTCCACGGAGCCTTAGCCCTACAGAAGTGGGGTATAAAAGTTGTGGGTATTCCAGGTACAATAGATAACGATATACCTTGCACTGATTTTACGATTGGGTTTGATACAGCAGTTAACACTGTTGTGGAATCTGTTAACAAAATCAGGGATACAGCTACCAGTCATGAAAGAACTTTTGTGGTTGAAGTTATGGGACGTAATTGTGGTGATTTAGCTCTCTGTTCTGGACTAGCTGGTGGTGCTGAAGTAATTTTAATTCCTGAGGTTGAGCCTAATTATGATGAGGTTTGCCGCCGAGTACAAAAGAGCCATGATCAAGAGAAATCTCATGCAGTTGTTATAGTTGCCGAAGGGGTAGGCGGTGATCCTAATTCAAGAAACATCGACGATTCTTCAGCCTTTAGAGTTGCTAATTATATTAAAGAAAAAACTAAGTTAGATACTCGTGTTACTATACTGGGTCATATTCAACGTGGAGGTTCTCCTACAGTTAATGATAGACTTTTGGCCAGTCGCATGGGCGCAGAAGCAGCTAAAGCCTTAGCTGAAGATGACACAGGCAAAATGATAGCTGTCCAAGATGGTAAAATAGTGCGCGTTGATCTAGAATATGCGTTGAGCCAGAAAAAGACTGTTAAAAAAGAATATGTGGAATTAGCCAGTATGTTGGCTAGTGTATAATATTAGCCAGCTAAAGCCTAGACGAGTGTGTTATTGGTAAACAAAGTGCATAATCATCCTAGCTTAGTATTCGGTATATGACACCTTGTCTCTAATTTGAAGGAGGTGCCTTTGGTGCGCAAGACCAAAATAGTCTGTACTATTGGACCGGCTTCTGCTTCTTCTGAGATGCAGATTGAACTAATTAAAGCCGGTATGAATGTTGCGAGAATAAATTTTTCCCATGGCAGCCCAGAAATTTATGAAAATAGAATCAACAATCTACGAGACGCAGTAGCCCGTACTGGTCAATCTATTGCTATTTTAGCGGACTTGCAAGGTCCTAAAATCCGTGTGGGCGAATTAGAATCTGAAAAGATTTATTTAGCTAAAGGTAGTATCGTAAATGCTACTGCCGAAAAAATTGTTGGTAATGCTCGCCGCTTTACTATCAACTATCCCAGCTTAATTAGGGATGTTGGTATTGGTAATACAATCTTTTTAGATGATGGCCTTTTAGAACTAAAAGTAATCGAAGTAAAAGAAAACGATTTGGTTTGTTCAGTTGAAGTTGGTGGCGAACTAGCACAACGCAAGGGAGTATCGCTCCCAGGAGTCGCTATAGACTTACCTGCTGTCACTGAAAAGGATATCGAAGATATTGAATTTGCAGTAAAAAGCCAAGTTGATTACATTGCTATAAGCTTTGTGCGTCGAGCTGCCCATATTAAACAAGTCAGAGAAATTCTGGCCCAATATAATGCTAATATAGATTTGGTTGCTAAGATTGAGTCCCAGGAAGCGGTCTCTCACCTAGATGAGATCATTGCTGAAGCTGATGCTGTAATGGTTGCTCGTGGTGATCTTGGTGTAGAGATACCTGCAGAGACTGTACCAATTATTCAAAGAGAAATTATTAAAAAGTGTAATATTGCTGGTAAACCAGTTATAACAGCCACCCAGATGTTAGAGTCAATGAAAAAAAGCCCCAGACCTACAAGAGCAGAAGTTACCGATGTTGCTCATGCTATTTTAGATGGTACAGATGCTATTATGCTTTCAGGGGAAACTGCTGTAGGTGAGTATCCAGTAGATGCAGTTAAAGTTATGAACCGCACTGCTTCTGTTATTGAACAATCACTATCTATCGATACCAGTACTTATTCAAGCCAAAATGTTTCTGTGGCAGAAGCTATTAGTCATGCAACTGTACAATCGGCAAATGAGTTAAATGTTGTGGCTATTATTACTTCGACTCAATCTGGTTCAACAGCTAAGCAAGTGGCCAAATATAGGCCTAAAGCCATTGTATTAGCTGCTACTCCATCAGACAAGGTCATGAGAAAACTCGCTCTTGTTTGGGGTGTAAAGCCAATATTAGTACCTAGAACTGCTGATATTGATAGCATGATCGATGTCAGTGTTGAAGCGGGTAGAGCTAGTGGTATTATCCGCGAAGGTGATATGGTTGCCATAACCGCTGGTGTTAAAACAGACACACCGGGCTCAACCAACCTTCTCAAGATTCATACTGTTTAAATTTCTTGCGTACCAAGGCCAGGAACCTCTGAATGTCAGAGTCCTGGCCTTCATATACTGTTTATTAAGAGATTGTAAGACCAGTGGCAGAAAGGGGTTAAGGCTTTAGCCGAAGATAATGAAAATAGCTGTACTAATGGGTGGCCAATCTGGTGAACATGATGTTTCTTTAATTTCAGGTAGTTCAATCGCTAAGGCACTTGAAAAGCAAGGACATACTTCCATTAATGTAACTATTTCTTTAGAAGGTATTTGGCAATTAGACGATGGTAAGGAAGTTACTATTTTACCAAAACCGTCCAAAGGATTATGGTTAGTTAATGAGAATAAAGAGCTTCCTATCGATGTGGTTTTTCCTGTACTCCATGGTCCTAAAGGCGAAGATGGAACTGTACAAGGGCTTCTGGAATTAGCAGGCCTACCTTATGTAGGTTCTGGAGTTCTAGGTTCAGCTGCAGGTATGGATAAAGGGGTTATGAAAGCCTTATTTAGAGATGCAGGCATACCAGTGCCTAAGACTATTTTATTAGAGAGTATGGATACAGAAGTTGTAGAGACAGAGATTGGCTATCCCTGTTTTATTAAACCTGCTAATTTAGGTTCTTCAGTGGGAATTAATAAAGCGAAAAACCTAGGAGAACTAGAAAAGGCGCTGCAGATCGCTTTCCAATATGATACTCGTATTGTTGTCGAAGAAGCTGTAAATGATGCTCGCGAAGTTGAATGCAGTGTTTTAGGCCCTGAGCCTAAGGCTTCTTTACCAGGGGAGATAGTTCCTGATGCAGAGTTTTATACCTATGAATCTAAATACCATTCTAATAATTCACGCTTAATTATTCCAGCTGAACTAAGTAAAGAGCAAATAAAGCTAATTCAAGAATTAGCTATTAAAGCGTTTAAAGCAGTTGGAGCAGAGGGACTAAGTAGAATAGACTTTTTTGTCAAAAAAGATACCGGCGAGATTTTGCTAAATGAAATTAATACTATGCCTGGCTTTACCCAGATTAGTATGTATCCCAAGCTCTGGGAAGCTAGTGGTATTAGCTATGGTGTTTTAGTAGATAAACTGGTTTCTTTAGCCTTAGAAAAGCATCAAAAACGTTCCCAATTAAAAATAAGCCGTTAAAATGAATTGTTAGAAACCTCCTAATCTAACTTGCATAAATTACTAAATGTGTGCATAGAGACACAGTGCAACTGTAAAATACAGTGACAGCTGTGTCTTTTTTTTGGAGGTGGTGGCAAGATGATTTGGCTTTTAATTTTTTTAATAGCTACTTGTAGCACTGCTAATAATATCTATTGTGATCTGGCTGATCGTAACGGTGATGATTATGGGGCTGGTAGCTTAATTTACCCGAAACACCAATCTTTTGCCCCGTTTAAAGGACTATGTGATTTAACTCATTTTCAAGTATCTTCAGGAGGTGAATATTTATTTCTGGATTTAAGCTTTGCGGAGATAACTAATCCCTGGAAAGCTCCTGAAGGCTTCTTTCATCAACATACTTTGGTTTTTATCTCTACAGGTAATGAAGGTAGTTCTATTTACGAACCTTTAGGAATTAAGTTTAATAGACCTTATGAGTATGTTCTTCGTATTGCTCCCTGGTCCTTAAGTTCACTGAAAGATGCAACAGGAAAAAAACTCTCATCGATATCTGTAAGTGCTATTGATGAAAAAACTATCAGGGCCTATTTCCCTTTTAATCAAATCAAACCTCCTCAGGAAAATTGGCAATATGCTGTTCTAGTGGGTTGTTATGACCCTTTTGGTCTAGATTATTTTCGTGAGATTACACCCCAAGGTGGTAATTGGGAATTTCGTGGTACTCAACCTTGGCCATTTATAGATGTATTGGCAGTTAGTTTTGGGCCTAATAGACAAGAACAGCAGATTTCTACAGGTTTATTTGTCTTTTTAAGTAAGGATGATCTAAAAAAGTCTTTCCCTTTTGGGTGGTTAGTGGTAGGTATCATAGGGATGCTAATAATTTTTATAAAGTTTGGGAAAATTCATTTCACCTGGGGGCTAAAGCTACCAAGAAGAGAGCATAATAAAATAGGCAGCATCAAAAGGTGGGGCTAAGGTCACCACCTTTTGCCTCAATAAGGTAAAGCAGGTGAAAACTATTGCGTATACTCATGATCAGTTGGGAATATCCACCTAAGATAGTAGGCGGTTTAGGTCGACATGTAGAGGGTCTTTCAGAAGCGCTAGTAAGAAACGGTCATGAAGTAACTGTGGTAACTGCTGATGCACCTAAGTCAAGAGAACGAGAGACTGTTCGTGGTGTCGAGGTTTGGCGAGCTCTCCCTCATCACCCTCCAGCTAGAGATTTTATCGAGAGTGTTATGCAGTTAAACTTTAATTTAGTAGAAAGGGTATTAGCACTTTCTGATGCCAATAACCCCTTTGATGTAGTTCATGTCCATGATTGGCTGGGAGCCTATGCTGGTAAGTTACTTAAACACGCTTTAAGGCTACCTCTAATTGCAACTATTCATGCCACAGAGTATGGCAGAAATAACGGTTTACATAACGATCTACAACGACATATTTCTGACTTAGAATGGTGGCTTTGCTATGAAGCTTGGGAGGTTATTGTCTGTAGCCACTATATGGAAAGTGAAGTCAAGCATGTTTTTGGCTTACCTGCTGATAAAATCAGAATCATTCCTAATGGGATTGATAGCGAGAAATTAAAAGCACCAGAAGGTAAAGATTTGTACGAAGTCCATAATCGTTTTGCTAGACCAGACGAAAAGATCGTGCTTTTCGTAGGCCGACTAGTGAGAGAAAAAGGTGTTTGGCTAATAATCGAAGCAATTCAAGATCTCTTAAAGCGAGTTCCTGAAGCTAAACTAGTTATTGTTGGCAAAGGACCAGAAGAAATTTTTCTCCGCGATCATGTAAGACGGTTGGGATTAGAACATAAAGTCTATCTAACTGGTTTTATCGATGATGAACTACGCAACCTTCTCTATAGAATCTGTCATGTAGCAGTATTCCCAAGCCTATATGAACCATTTGGTATCGTTGCTTTAGAAGCAATGGCGTTAGGTAAACCAGTAGTTGTTAGTGATACAGGTGGCTTAGGCGAAGTTGTGCAACATGGCTACACCGGCTTAAAATTTCCCTCAGGAGATAGTCGCGCTTTAGGACGAGTTCTTGGTGATGTTTTGCTTGATTATAATTTGGCTGAAAGGCTAGCCCAAGCAGGACGTAACCAAGCTAACCTTTATACTTGGGACAAGGTAGCTCAAACTACAGAACTTGTTTATAGACAAGTAATACGCTCAGCACAGGCTGGAGGCTGGAGTCTGCGCCGAGATTTAGGGAGGTAAAATCGTTGAAATCAGTTATCATGGCTGGTGGTTTTGGCACACGCTTGAAACCATTAACTTGTTTACGACCTAAACCTCTTGTTCCCATTCTAGGTAAAGCTATGATCGATCATGTGCTTAATAACCTTGAAAAAAGTGGTATTAAAGAACACATATTAACACTTTTTCATTTGCCACAGATGATCATAGATCATTTTAGTGCTGAAGATAAAATCGTTGACTTTACAATAGAGAAAGAACCTATGGGTACAGCTGGTAGTGTTAAAGAAGCTGCTAATTACCTCAAAGAAACCTTCATTGTAGCTAGTGGTGATGCCCTAACCGATATTGATGTTAGTAAAGCAATCGAGTTTCATAGACGAAAAGGTGCACTAGCTACGATAGTTTTAACGAGGGTTGCTGAACCATTGGAGTATGGAGTGGTGCTAAGTAAAGCAGATGGAACAATTACCCGTTTTTTAGAGAAGCCTACTTGGGGTGAGGTTTTTAGTGACACAGTAAATACAGGTATCTATATTCTAGAACCGTCAGTACTGGAACTAATTCCAGCAGGTAGAAACTATGATTTTAGTAAAGATCTCTTTCCTGCTCTACTCAAAGCGAATAAGCCGCTTTTTGGTTATATTGCTGATGGTTATTGGTCTGATGTTGGTAGCATCAATCAATATAGGGAAAGTCACTGGGACGTGTTAATGGGGAAAGTAAACGGTCTTGTTCCTTACATAGATGATCAAGCTCAAATCGATGCTACAGCTTTAATTAGACAACCAGTATGTATTTTAGCCAATGCAAAGATCGGACCTGGTGTTAAAGTCGGTCCTTTTGCCGTTATTGGCGAAGGAGCAGTAATTGAAAAAGACTCTTCTCTTAGTTATACAATAGTTGGTAATAGAACCTATATTGGCAAACGAGTTATAGCTGAAGGAGCTATAATTGACGAACGAGCTTATGTAGGCGATGGATCCAGGTTATTAGATGGATCTATAATAAGCCAAGGTGTGACTATTGGTGAGCAATCCCTTCTTACACCAAAAGTAAGAGTATATCCAGAGAAACACATAGGGCCAATGTCTATAGTTAATAGTGACTTAATATATGGTTCTTTGGAAAGAGGTCAACTCTTCAGTCAAAAAGGATTACGTGGTAAGTTACATAGCGACTTATCTCTAGACACTATTACTCGTACGGGAGCCTCTTTTGTTGAAGCTACCGGTGCTAATTCCTTGGCCACAGCTTGTGATGGTTCGGATAAAGCAAAGCTAGTCAAAAGACTTTTAAGTGCGGGAGCCATGGCCGCTGGAGCCGATGTATACGATCTCGGCGAGCAAGTCTTACCAGCTTTTAAAATTGGTATGTTGCGAAGGGAAACCAACGGTGGCTTTTACGTGTTTAGTGAAGGTGAGAGTGTAGCAGTTCGCTTTTTAGATGCTAAAGGTTGCTATATTGATGCTGCTAAAGAACGTAAGATTGAAAATTTAGTTAAAACTGGCGATGGCCTTCACCCGCAAATTGAACCAGGTCAACTATTTTTTGTCCCCAATCCTTTAGAAGATTATCTGAAGTCTTTTCCTGAGCTATCGTTACCCAAAGATACGATCTGTGATAGCATGGCGGGTAAGAGATTGTTCGAAGCAATTGGTGGCAATGATCAAGCGAAGATTAAAGTTCAAATCTCAACATCCGGGGAAGACTGTCGTATTTGGGATGAAAAAGGTCATGAACTAACCACCGCTGAGAAAGAAGCAGCAAGTGTTTATATTCTTCTCAAAGAGAAGAAAGAAGCTGTTAAAGTACCACTAGGAGCTACTAGCATGTTAGAGGAAATTGCTGCCGAATTAGGTGGCAAAGTAGAGAGAGTGAGATTAGGATTATGCTATAGCGAAACTTCGGTTATACCATGGCATGATGCTTTCCGACTAGTTTCTCTATTTACTAAATACCAAGAAGAACCCTTACAGCAGATCCTAGAAAAGTTGCCTAAAAAAGTGCAATTGGTCAAAGAACTTAATTGCCCTCTTCATAAAAGAAGCCAAGCCATGCTCCAATTCGCTTTAGAATATAGTAAAGAATGTCAAGAAGAAGCTGGTCTAGTTTATAAAGATCAATCTGGTTTTGCTTATCTGCAACCTGATGATTACAAACCACTGATTCGGCTTACTGTAGAAAGCGATAGTATGGAAATGGCTTCAGAACTAGTAGAGAAAATTAGCCAAAAGTTACGTTAAAGAGCCAAGGCATAAGCCTTGGCTCTTTATTAGGCAAAAATCCGGTAATCAATTTGGGGAAAGATAGGATTCAATGACTCTAGTCTTTCTAAGAGAGGTATATCTGGGGTGTCGAGACTTTTAAGAAGAGAAAAAAAGTTAGCTAGATGCTCTTTAGTTCGTTTTACGGCATAGTCTGCAACAGTCCCTGTTTTCATAATAAAAGCCCAATCTGAACTTTCGGCTAACAATAACTCCCTAGCAGCTTGATTAAGGATGCGGCGTTTAAGATCGGACTGTTCATCTTGTTTTGCTAGTTTGGCTAATTGCCAGCCAGCTTCATGAAGATGCCTGTAAATCCACTCATTAGAGCCTTCTAACCAAACCTCGTTATAACCATTATAACCCCAACTAGAAGCCGAAGGTGTAGCAACTTGATTTTTCGGATGTAAGGCAAGGTAATCACCAGGAGTGATTAACTCCAAAAGCGAACTATTATGAGCTAAACGAATGACCTCTTCTAAGAAATAAGGCCCTTCAAACCACCAATGACCAAATAGCTCTGCATCATAAGGCGCTACTATTATAGGTGGTCTATCCATCAGACCACGTAGGTGTTTAATTTGTGCTTCCCGATTAAAAATAAAATTAGCAGCATGTAATTTGGCTTTAGCTCGAGCGTTCTTAGGAACATAAGGTTCTTTGTAGTCTGAGGGTCCAGTGATACGGTGGTATTTGAAGCCAGTCATTTTGCGAATACCAATTGGATCTAAAAGAGGACGCAGATATTCATAGTCTAAGTCGTAGCCAATATCGCGATAAAAATCGCGATAATCATAATCACCAGGGTAACCTTCGGTTGCAGACCAAACCTGTTTTGATGATTCTAAATCTCTACCAAAAGCAGCTACAGAGTGAGTTGTATAGATGGGAGCATAATTGGCATATCTAGGTTTCACATCGGCATGGAGAATCCCATGGGTATCAGTTAAAAAGTAGCGAATACCTGCATCAGCTAAAAGACGATCAACGCCAGGAATAAACCCACATTCAGGGAGCCAAAAACCAAGAGGTTTTTTCTTAAAAAGCCTCTTGTGTTCAGCAACTCCTTGAAAGATCTGTGCTTTTTGGCAACCAGGTGTAACTTCCATTAAAGGTAGAAAACCATGAGTTGCAGCTGAAGCTAATATTTCCAGCGAGCCATGTTCAGCATAATATCTAAAACCAGTAATAAGATCGTTGTTATAACGCTGCAAACAATCACGAGTATTTTGTAGAAGATCTTTATATAATAAAGCGGTTTCAGAGAAAGGCCACGATCCGGTTGTTCGTTTTACTTCTTTTTCGGCTAATTCACATAAAAGATCAAGTCTTTTACTAAAACGGTCCATTAATAACTGATCAGATAACATATTTAAAAGAGGAGGAGTTAACGAAAGGCTAAGTCTAACAGGAATTTCATCTTTTTCAAGCTGAATGAGCATTTGGAGGAGAGGGACATAGGTTTCAATAATTGCTTCATATAACCAATCTTCTTCTAACGCACCATCAGGGTTTAAGTGTCTAATATAAGGAAGGTGAGCATGCAAGATTAATGCTAAATAACCTTTATTCATGGTATTAGGCTCCTCTCGACGTGCAAAGCTTTATTTATGCTAAGACCATTTTTGGCTAGTGATTCAAAGTTCAAATTTTGTTCGCCTTCATTTAGTTTAACGCGTATAGAGAAGGTACCATCTTCGTTAAGTTCAACAAGTTGTCCATTTTGTTTTAAAACAGAATTAGGAGTAGTCTTACCAAAGATAATTAACTCTGTATCAAGCCAGAGATAATGTGCAAACCCAGGACCTACCGCCATAGGCATTGGGCTAGAAACATATTCAGCGTATTGTCTTTTACCTTCTTTTTGCCAAAATTCAGGTGAAAAGCCAGGACGGAAATAACGTTCTTCGCCATAGAGTTCGTCAATAGAGAGCCAAACCTCATCAGATTTAGGAGAAACTGCTCCAGTAGGCATTGTAACTTGGTTAGAACGTAAAAGAACAAGATAACCATTTTCGGTTTCCACACCTAAATCTAAGGTGACAGTTTTGCCAGGGGCATCAACATGTAAAAACCAGCTTTTTGCAAAAGGTGATATAGGTAATTTACAAAATTCCCTACCATCGGTATGAGCCTTAAGAAAGAAAGGTTGCTTCTTTAGATCTTCAATGTAGTGGTAAGTAGAAGGAGAAAAATCCCAATAACAATAGAGCCATTCTGGATCCCTAAACATTGCAACTAAGCGATCTGAGAGGTATCCTGAAGGCAGTTCAGCCTCTGGGCCTTGATATTTTAAAGGATGACTATTAACTTTGCCAGCAATTTCTTGTTTTTGCACAGTTAAAGAGAAGGTCACTGTTCTGCCTCCTTTTTGTTCATCTCTTTGCTATAATGCACGAAGGAAAGGTAATTTATCCTTACCTATAATTTGGAAGGAAAAAGACAGTCGATGACAGAAAAGAACTTTATAATAGATATCTAATTGATCTACCAAGAAAGGATTGAAGCAAAAGGTGTCTTCTTTCAAGAGAGTTAAGGGCTTATTAATAGTATTGGCTTTTTTATTACTAGCTTTGCCAGCGTTTGCCTGGAGAAAGACCTGGTCCAAGAACAAGCTATTCTTCGATGGTATATTAGGTATAGAAGCTATAGAAGGGTTTGGCCCAACCCGTCTTTTAGTTTGGGGCAAAAACTACGAAAAAGCTGAAGCTAGAGTAGTACTTGCTGAATGGCAGAAAAACAAGAACGCTTTTAAAATTATTTGGCAAAGCGAAAATTTCTATGCAAGAGGCAGTAATTTAATGTGTGCAGTCGGTAACTTTAGTGGCGATGGTTTGGAAGTGGTTATCCTAACTGATAATCGCTGGGGGCTATATAACATTGAAGCGGATGGTCTTAAGGAAAAAGTTACTAATAAAAGTTTAAGTGATATTTGGGAAGTTGCAGCTGGAGATACTGATGGTGATGGTATTAGCGAATTAATTCTTACATCAGTTGCCAAACTTCACTCCAATACAATTGATAAAAAGATAACTGTTTACAAATTTACCGAAGGTAATTTTGTTAAACAGTTAGAAACAGAAGGATTAGGGAATATTAGGGCTATAACTACTTGCGATATAGATAACGATGGCCTTTGTGAGATTGTTTACGAATATGGCCTAGCCCATAAACAAGGGAAAGTTGTTATTTTGAAAGATTATCAACCACTATTAAATGTTGATTTACGACGTTACCCGATTTATGCCTTAGCAGCCTATGAGGATATTTTGTTAGTTGGCGATGAATCAGGATCGATTAATTTGTATAAAGTTAAAAATGATTCTTTAGAACTAGTTGATAACTCCGTTTCGGTAGGTTGGGGACTTGTCGATACTGTCGAAGGCGACTTTTTTGGTAAAGGTAAAAAGCAAATCTTAGTAGTTAGTTCACCAGCAGCTTTTCATATTTTGGAGGATTAACGAATGTTAATTGGTGATTACCACACCCATACATTAAAAAACCATGGTAAAGGAACCATTCTTGATAACGCTAAAATAGCTTACAAGAAAGGTTTAAGTTTTGTTGGTATCTGTGATCATGGTCCAGCCTTACCTTTTGGACTAGCGGTAAAAAGAGAAGAGATCTTTCTTGATAGCTTGAGAGAAGCAAAAAATATAGATTTTATCCAAGTTTTGGTGGGAGTTGAAGCTAATATCCTAGATCTTCAAGGTAATTTAGATGTGAGTAATAATGTACTCTCTCAGTTAGATTTTGTTGCAGTTGGGTTTCATTATCCCTTAAATTATAGAAATATTAACTGGGAACTTTTGAAAGCAATTTATACTGGTAAGACGGAAAAACTCACCGATGCCCTTATTTTAGCCTTAGAAAAACACTCCAGAGTTCACTTTGTTACTCATCCTATGTATCGCTTTCCTTTGGAAATAGAAAGATTAGCAGAAATTTGTGCAACAATGGGTGTTGCCTTAGAATTAAATGCTAAGCACTTTCATAAAGGATTATTTGATCCCTTAAAATTAGATAAAAGAGTGCAGTTTGTTGTTAATTCTGATGCTCATACCCCTTTCGATGTTGGTGAGATTTCCAATTTATTGCCTGTGTTAGATAAGATCCCTGACAACAGGCTTCTTAACTACCGGCATAGTTAAACAAATTTGGTAGAAGACGAAATTCTTTAATTATCCTGGCATATGGTAAAATAAAAATAAAAGGTCTGAAAGGGAGTGAGCAGGCATGGAACGCAAAAAGTTTATTATCGTTACAGGTTTATCAGGAGCAGGTAAATCAATGGCAGCCAACTTTTTGGAAGACTTTGGTTATTTTTGTATTGATAATCTACCACCACTTCTAATCCCCAAATTTGCCGAGCTTGTAGCCCAATCAGATGGTCATATAAACAAAGTCGCTTTGGTTAGCGATGTTAGGGGTGGACAGTTTTTTGATCACCTCTTACAGGCTTTAAGAATGCTTGAAGATATGGGCTTTGGCTATGAGATTCTTTACTTAGAAGCATCAGATGAAGTTTTAGTAAGACGTTATAAAGAAAGTCGTAGACGTCATCCTCTAAGTACTGAGGGTGGCATTTTAGATGGACTGAAACTAGAAAAAAAGAAACTCAAGAATATTCGCGAAAGAGCAAGTAAAATCGTTGACACATCAAACCTTGGTAGTAGCGAGTTTAAAAACACTTTAGCTGAATGGCTTGAACAAGACGAAAGGCAGAGAATGCTAATTACAGTTACCTCTTTTGGTTTTAAATATGGCATTCCCTTAGATGCTGATCTGGTTTTTGATGTTAGGTTTTTACCCAATCCATTTTGGGTAGAGGAGCTCAAAGAACATATTGGTACAGAGCAAATTATTAAAGACTATCTTAATCGGTTTCCGATCACGGGAACCTTTATGAATAAGCTTATTGATTTTATTTTATTTCTTATTCCTAACTATATTCGTGAGGGTAAAGCCCAACTAAGTATTTCCATAGGATGCACAGGGGGAAAACATCGGTCTGTTGCTGTAGCAGATTGGATTAGTACCGCAATTAGACAGCGTGGTTACGCTTGTGTTGTCGAACATCGGGATTTAACCGAGCGGAGTGGTTATCATGAATAACAATAAGCAGAAAAAGCTACTAAGATGGTTTTATCCAGGTAGACATGTTAAGCGCTTTTTATTACTTTGTGCTTTTGGTGTGATAATTGCTAGTTTGGCTTTAGCTGTATTCGTTATTTTAGCAACTATGTCTATCGATAAGGGACAAATAGCGTTTTTATTACAGGACTTAAGCCGTTATATTCCTCGTTATCTGGTAATTATAGGTTCAGTTTTGTTATTTACACTAGGGATCTATTTTATAATTTTAGGAGTGCAGCTTGTACTAAAAAACATTTTTGGTACCATTACTACAGCTGATTTAGGTGAGATGGCAGATGGTATTTATAAAAAACAGTTATTAGCTCAAGGACCTCAGATTGTAGTAATAGGTGGCGGAACAGGGTTATCGACACTTCTTCGAGGCCTAAAAGGTTATACCAGTAATATTACAGCTATTGTAACCGCAGCTGATGATGGAGGCTCATCTGGCCGTATTAGAAAAGAGTGGGGGCTTGTTCCCCCTGGAGATATTCGTAACTGCCTTTTAGCTTTAGCAGAAACAGAACCTTTAATGAATGCCTTATTTGACTATCGTTTTGCCAATGGAGAGGGTTTAGAAGGACATAATTTTGGTAATCTTTTTATCCTGGCTATGAGCGAAGTAACTGGTGATTTCGAAACTGCAGTACAAGAGTTTAGCCGAGTATTAAAGGTAAGAGGGCAAGTGGTAGCTTCGACCCTGGATAATATTAATCTTAAAGCTATTTTTGCCAATGGTGAGGAGATTGTTGGCGAATCGAGAATTAGTAAAAAAGGTGAGAAGATTAACAAGGTGCAATTGGAGCCAAACACTTGTAGCCCTAATCCAAGTGCCTTAAAAGCTATAGAAAAAGCCGAATTAATTGTTTTAGGCCCTGGAAGTCTTTATACATCTATAATGCCAAATTTATTAGTTCCTGGTATGGTGGAAGCGATACAAAATAGTAAAGCACCTGTAATCTATGTAGTTAATGTTATGAGTGAACCAGGAGAGACAACTGGTTTCACAGCAAGTGATCATTTAAAAGCTATCATTGATCATGTTAACTGTAATCGTTTAATTGACTTTGTACTTGTGAATACAGATATATTTGGCGAAGATATTAGGAAGCGTTATCAAAAAGAAGGCGCTTTTCCTGTGGAAATTGATTTACAGAAATTAGAAGCAATGGGGGTCCAAGTAGTTTCAGCTTCTTTAGCAAACTCTCTTGATTTTGCTCGTCATGATCCAGACAAATTAGCCAGTGCTATAATGGGCATTTTGGCTCGTTTGAAACTGAGAAGTTTTAAAAATATTTTACACTGATAATTCCAGTTGTGTTTTTAACCAAGTCGTCCTATAATTTAATTAGGAAAACCCCATATTAATGATCTTTCAGGGCCAGGTGAGATTCCTGACCGGTGGTGATAGTCCACGAGCGCAAGCTGACCCGGTGTAATTCCGGGACCGACGGTAAAGTCCGGATGAGAGAAAGATCGGCATTGCCTAGCATGCTTTTACGCCCTGAAGGATCTCCTTCAGGGCGTTTCCTGTTAGGAGGTCTAAAAAAATGAAACTTAGAAAATTAACCATCATGTCCTTTTTAGTTGCTTTCAGTGCTGTGTTGTCTTTACTAATTAAAATTCCCTTTCCGACAGCACCTTTTTTAATCTATGAACCAGGTGATATACCAATTTTAATTGGTGGAATGATTTATGGACCAGTAGCTGCATTAGCGATGACTGTAACTATCTCTATTTTAATGGGATTTGTGGTGCCAAGTGGTGGTATCTTCGGTGTTGTTATGCATATAATTGCAACTGGTTTACTTACAGGAGTTGCAGCAGCTTTTTACAAAGGTACCTTAAAAAGTGCCCGAATTGGCCTCTCCTTAGGTGTCTTAGCCATGAGTATAACAATGCCAATTCTTAATCTTTGGCTTAACCCCATCTATTACGGCATGCCGCGAGAAGCGGTAATGGGGCTATTATTACCAGCAATTATTCCTTTCAATTTGATTAAATCTATTGCTAATGCTACTGCTACTGCAGTCTTACTGCCGAAAATCTCAGCTTGGTGGGAAAGAAATATTCAAGATGTAGCTAAACGATAATTGGGAAAGCCTGCCTTCTGAGGCAGGCTTTTTGATTTTCGGTAGAGAAGATAGGGTAAAGATTGTCCCCTAGAAAGGGAGAGTGTTTGATGCCTTATTTAAATTTTTCTCAACAGGTAAAAAGCGAATTAGTAAGAGTACAACCAGATCACCTCGATTGTAAAAGAGCAGAATTAATCGCACTTCTACAATCTGCAGGAGCCTTACACATTGGCGTCAATGGCCCTTCTCTAGAGATTAAGACAGAAAATGCAGCACTGGCGAGAAAGGTCGTCTCTTATTTTCGTGCATTAGGACAAAATAGCACGGAATTATTGGTTGAGAAAGAGACACGATTAAGAAAGCATAATCTCTATCGAGTGAGGATGCGAGTTGATTTAGATCAAAGTGATCTATCGAATACTTTGATCACTAATATATTAAATAAAAGTGTGCCTGATTTAGGTGAAGAGTGTTGTCGTCGTTCTTATTTACGAGGTCTTTTTTTGGGTAGTGGTTCAATTCAACACCCTGAAAGAACTTACCATTTAGAGATTAGATTCAATGATATTAGCTTTGCCGAGAAGGTACGTACCTTTTTAGATCAATTAGGTTTCAATTTTGGCATTGTAGAAAGGCGCAACGAGTATCTTTTATATGTCAAAGATGGTGAATCGGTAGCAACTTTTTTAACTATGGCTGGAGCTCACAAAGCCTTATTAGAGATGGAAAATATTAGGATTATTAAAGAAATTAAAAATGATGTCAACCGAGTAGTAAATTGTGAAACAGCAAACCTAGAAAAGACAGCCACAGCTTCTGCCAATCAACTTAAAGCAATTGAGCTTTTAGAAGAAAATGGTTGGCTAACGAAGCTTCCCCAAGGTTGTCTAGAGGTTGCTAGAGCTAGAAAAGAAAATCCTCATGCTAGTTATGTGGAGATAGCTGAGATTTTAGGTGTTGGGAAATCAGCAGTAAGTTATAGATTAAAAAAGATTGAAAAAGAAGCGGAAAAAATTGCCATGAATAGAAGGAACAAGGATGATAATGAAGAATAATATATCAAGAGCCGGTTACCCCGGTTTCTTTAACGGTTCGGTGGGACAGAATAGCAACTAGTGGGACGTAATAAGACCCAAGGGCGGTGATTTGATGCCAGAAAAACAAAACAGCGCTGAAGAACTATTCGATCTTCTCCAAGTAGTCCTACCAGATCTAGAAGAAGTTCTTGATGAACGTTATCGCGTGCTAAGAGCTGTTTACTTTCTACAACCAATAGGCAGAAGAACTTTAGCAGAGTACCTCGAATCTGGTGAAAGATCAGTGAGGAATATTGTTGACGCTCTTAAACAACAAGAACTTTTAGAAAATACTCCAATAGGGATAATAACTACTACCAAAGGTTCCAATACCTTGTGGCTATTAAAAGAGTATATTGAGAAGATTAAAGGTATTGAGAACCTAGAAAAACTGGTTGCTCTTAAATTTGGCTTAAAGAAAGTTATTATAGTTTCTGGGGATGCTGACAAAGATCTTACTGCTAAAAAAGAAATGGCTACAGCAGCAACCAAGCTTTTAGAAAAGAACTTACAAGATGGCATGGTAGTAGCTGTTTCTGGTGGCACAACTATGGCAATGGTTGCAGATTGTATGGAAACTATTACCGAACCTAAAGCTGTAACTGTTGTACCAGCACGTGGTGGTTTAGGAGAAGAAGTAGAGAAACAAGCTAACACTGTAGCTGCCAAAATGGCTAAAGCCCTTGGTGGTAATTACCGGCTTTTACATGTACCAGATGTTTTGGAAGAGGAACTCCTCAAACCACTTCTATCTAGTTCCTATTTAAACGAGGTTATCGAAATTATTAAACATGCAGATATTTTGTTGCATGGTATAGGAACAGCAGAAGAAATGGCCTTAAGAAGAGGGTTACAACAAGAATTTATTAAAAAGTTGTTAGAATCTGGTGCAGTTGGTGAGGCTTTTGGTTATTACTTTGACCGCAAAGGGAAAATAGTCCACACAACTCCTTCAGCAGGACTACGTTTGGAAGATTTACAAAACATCGGACTTTCGATCGCTGTCGGTGGTGGTATGAGCAAAGCAGAAGCAATCTCAGCTTTTTTGCAAGTAGCGCCTATTAATATTTTAGTTACTGATGAAGGTGTTGCCAGACAACTGGCAGAATAACAAGGGTTTAACCTGCTTAAGAACGGCAGGATGCCAATATATTCTTAATTAACAGGAGGTGAAAGCTGAAATCCTTAGGATTTCAGCCAGATATGGTTAAGGTTGGAATTAACGGCTTCGGCCGCATTGGTCGTTTAGTTTTTAGACATGCTTTTAATGATCCAGAAGTAGAAATTGTGGCAATTAATGATCTTACCGATGCTCACACTTTGGCACATTTACTAAAATATGACTCTGTACATGGTATTATGGATGCAGATATTACCTATACAGAAAACTCAATTACTGTTAATGGCAAAGAGATCAAAATCACTGCCGAAAGAGATCCTAACAACCTCAAGTGGGGCGAGTATGGTGTTGATGTTGTAGTAGAATCCACAGGTATCTTCACCAGCAAAGAAAAGGTACAACCACACTTCAACGCTGGCGCTAAGAAAGTAGTTATTACTGCACCTGCTAAGAATGAGGACATCACCATTGTTATGGGTGTTAACCAAGAGAAGTATGATCACGCTAATCACCATGTGATTTCTAACGCATCTTGCACCACCAACTGCTTGGCTCCTGTAGCTAAAGTTCTTGACGAGAACTTTAGTATCGTACAAGGCTTTATGACAACAGTTCACTCCTATACCAACGATCAGAGAATTCTTGATCTACCACACAAGGATCTACGTCGTGCTCGTGCAGCAGCTATGAGCATTATCCCTACAACTACAGGTGCTGCTAAAGCAGTTTCCTTAGTTCTTCCTCAACTAAAGGGTAAGCTCGATGGTTTTGCTATGCGTGTACCTACTCCAGACGTATCCATCGTGGACTTGGTTGTTGAGTTAAAAGCCGATGTAACCAAGGAAGATATCAATGCTGCTTTGAAAAAAGCTGCTGATACATCCCTTAAAGGTGTTCTCCAATACTGTGAAGATCAACTCGTTTCCATGGACTTCCGTGGCAACAAGAACTCTTCCATTGTTGACGCTTCACTAACCAATGTCATGAAGAATGAAGCTGGTAGAACTCTAGCCAAAGTTGTTGCTTGGTATGACAACGAATTTGGTTATGCTCTCCGTGTTGTAGATTTGGTTAAGTTCATCGCCTAACACAAATCAAGTATAAAGGCTTTTATTTAGAGCCCGCTTGGCGGGAAAGCCAGAGCGGGCTCTCTTTGCGGAGGTAATGTCGATGCAAAAGTTAACTGTCAAAGATATTGATGTTAAGGGTAAGCGTGTATTGGTCAGAGTTGATTTTAATGTTCCTGTAGATGAAAAAGGAAATATCACTGATGATCGTCGTATTCGCTCTGCAGTTCCAACCATTCAATATCTTGTCGATAACGGCGCTAAAGTCGTCCTCATGTCTCACTTTGGGCGGCCTAAGGCACCATTTGATCCAGAGATGAAAGTAGATCGCATGGGTGAGCGTTTAGCTGAAATTATGAATCGTCCAGTATTAAAGTTAGATGATTGCGTTGGCCCCGAAGTAGAAGCTAAAGTAGCAGCTATGAAACCTGGCGATATCATTTTACTTGAAAATGTACGGTTTTATAACGACACTAAAAACGATCCAGAATTTAGTCAGAATTTGGCTAAACTAGGTGATGTGTTTGTTAACGATGCTTTCGGAGCAGCTCATAGAGCACACTCATCAACCTACGGTGTAGCTAAATATCTGCCAGCAGTTGCTGGTTTCCTCATGCAAAAAGAGATCGAGATTATGGGCCAAGCTTTAGCTAATCCTAAGAGACCATTTGTTGCTATTTTAGGTGGAGCTAAAGTTTCCGATAAGATCGGTGTTATTGAAAACTTACTTGGCAAAGTTGACACTCTATTAATCGGTGGCGGTATGGCTTATACTTTCTTGAAAGCCAATGGCCTAGAGATCGGTAAGTCCCTATTAGAAGTTGACAAGATCGATTTAGCTAAGGATCTAATGGCCAAAGCTAAGGAGAAAAATGTCAAACTATTACTACCTATCGATAACGTAGTTGCAGATAATTTTGCCGCTGATGCTAATAAGAAAAATGTTGCTGCTAACGCTATTCCTGCCGATTGGGAAGGCTTAGATATTGGTCCTGAAACTCAAAAGCTCTTTGCTAATGAGATCAAAAAGGCCGGGACCGTTGTTTGGAACGGACCTATGGGCGTCTTTGAATGGGAAGCTTTCGCTTCTGGTACCAAAGCTGTTGCAGCAGCTCTAGCAGAATGTAAAGGCATTACTATTGTTGGTGGTGGCGATTCCGCAGCTGCCATCGAACAGTTAGGTTTTGCTGATAAAGTTACCCATGTTTCCACAGGTGGCGGTGCTAGCCTTGAATTCCTTGAAGGCAAGGAATTACCTGGTATTGCTGCTTTGAAAGATAGGTAAGGGAAACCCCTCGCCTAAGGGAAGGGGACCCCTCCCCCTTGGGGAGGGGTTTTGAATGTATAAGTTAGGGTAAAAGTAGGGAGGGATACTAATGCGTACACCTATCATTGCTGGTAATTGGAAGATGCATAAGACTGTTGAGGATGCAGTTTCTTTAGTAAAACAGTTGAAAAGCAGTTTAAACGATGTAAAAGACTGCGAAGTAGTTGTCTGCCCACCTTTTACAGCGTTACATGCGGTGAAAACAGAACTAAATGGAAGCAACATTAAACTAGGTGCACAAAATTGCTATTTTGAAGATGAAGGCGCTTTCACAGGCGAAGTCTCACCAGTAATGCTAAAAAGTTTAGGCGTAGATTATGTAGTAATTGGTCACTCAGAACGTCGTGGTTACTTTAACGAGAGTGATGAATTAATAAATCGTAAAGCAAAAGCATTGCTTGCTAAAGGGTTAAAGCCTATAATCTGTGTAGGCGAAAGTTTAGAACAAAGAGAAGCCGGCGAGACCGAATCATTAGTCAAGAAACAAGTGTTTCGTGATTTAGATGGTATCGATGCTAGTCAAATTAAAAATGTTGTTATTGCTTATGAGCCTATCTGGGCTATTGGCACTGGTAAAACTGCTACTAGTGAAGAGGCTAATCGAGTAATTGCGCTAATTAGAGCAACTGTCAAGGAGATGTACTCTCCTAAAGAAGCCTCAGAAATTCGCATTCAATATGGTGGTAGTGTAAAACCAGAAACAGCTAAAGAACTCATGAGTCAAAGTGATATTGACGGAGCTTTAGTCGGTGGAGCTAGCTTAAAAGCAGATTCATTCACTAAAATTGTTAAGTTCTAGAATTTGGAGGCACAATGATGACAAAACCTGTAATGCTTCTAATCATGGATGGGTGGGGTGAGAACCCCAGAAAAGACAATAATTCGGTCTTTCTAGCCAAAACTCCTAATTTAAATAGACTAGCTAAGGAGTACCCTACAGCTAGGCTTGAAGCTAGTGGCGAAGCCGTTGGTATCATGGCTGGACAGATGGGAGACTCCAATGTAGGCCACTTGAATTTAGGGGCTGGCCGCATTGTCTATCAGGACCTAGTCAGATTAAATAAGGCAGTAGATTCAGGTGAGTTTTTCACCAATCCAGAGATAGTTAAGGTCTTTGACAATGTTGCTAAGAGAGGAACAGCACTCCATTTAATGGGACTCGTTTCTCCAGGTGGAGTACATTCCCATACGAAACATCTTTATGCTCTTTTAGAGTTAGCAGCCAAAAAAGGTTTATCTAAAGTTTTTGTACATGCCTTTTTGGATGGCCGTGATGTTCCACCAGCTTCGGCAAAGGAATATCTGGAAGAGCTTGAAGCTAAGATAAGAGAGATTGGCGTTGGTGCAATTGCTACCGTCTCGGGTCGTTATTATGCAATGGATCGTGACAATCGTTGGGAAAGAGTAGAAAAGGCCTACCAAGCTATTGTCTTAGGTCAGGGAGTAGAAGCTAATTCAGCTTTAGAAGCTGTGGAAAAGTCTTACCAGGATAATGTCACCGATGAATTTGTGCTACCAACTGTTGTAAGGCAAAATGGCGCTCCTGTGGCGAAGGTGAATAATGGCGATGGCGTTATTTTCTTTAACTTCCGTTTTGATCGTGCTCGCCAATTAACAAGGGCCTTCGTAGACCAAGATTTTGCTGGCTTTACTCGAGAAAAACTTGATCTAGATTTCCTTTGCATGACTCGCTACGATGAAAAACTTGCGGTACCTTTTGCTTTTGCACCTCTAGAGAATAAAAATACTTTAGGCGAATGGTTATCTAAAAAAGGTAAGAAGCAATTGCGTATTGCCGAAACAGAAAAATACGCTCATGTTACTTTTTTCTTTAATGGTTTAGAAGAGGCACCATTCCCACTTGAGGAGAGAATTTTAGTACCATCACCTCAAGTTGCAACCTACGACCTAAAGCCTGAGATGAGTGCTTATGAGGTTACAGGTAAAGTCGTTGATGCTATTGAAAGTGATCAGTATGACTGTATTATTCTCAACTATGCTAATGGTGACATGGTAGGCCATACTGGTGTTCTTCTTTCAGCGATTAGAGCAGTTGAAACAGTAGACACTTGTGTAGGTAAAGTAGTTGATGCTGTGTTGGCTAAAGATGGCGTTGTATTTATCACCGCTGATCATGGTAACTGTGAACAGATGATAGACTATATGACAGGTGACCCTTATACAGCTCATACTCTTAACGAAGTTCCAGTTATTTTAGTTAGCAAGCAAAAACAAAATCTTAGAGAAAAGGGCGTTTTAGCTGATGTTGCTCCAACCTTGTTACAACTAATGGGGATTGAACCACCAGTTGAAATGACCGGCAAATCTCTTATAAAATAGTTAGGTTCCCTTTATTGGGTCAAAATAACAGAAAATAAATGGGAGGTAGATAAAATGTCTATGATCTTTGATGTGCATGCAAGAGAAATTCTTGATTCTCGTGCGAATCCTACAGTTGAAGTGGAAGTTACTCTAGAATGTGGTGCTATGGGCAGAGCAGCTGTTCCTTCTGGTGCTTCAACTGGTGCTTTTGAAGCTGTTGAACTTAGAGATGGTGATAAATCACGTTATCTAGGTAAAGGTGTCGAGAAGGCTGTTCAAAACGTTAATGATAAGATTGCTCCAGAGCTTGTTGGTATGGATGCCCTAGATCAAGCTCAGATCGATAAGATCATGATTGAACTAGATGGTACACACAACAAGGGTAATCTTGGGGCTAATGCTATTCTTGGTGTATCTCTAGCTGTTGCTAAAGCTGCTGCTGAAGCATCTGGTTTGCCACTTTATAAATATTTAGGTGGCGTAAATGCTAAAGAGCTACCAGTTCCCATGATGAACATTCTAAACGGTGGCAAACATGCTGATAACAACGTCGATATTCAAGAGTTTATGGTTATGCCAGTAGGTGGTAAAACATTTAGAGAAGCTTTGAGAATGGGTGCTGAAGTTTTCCATTCCTTAAAGAAGGTTTTAGGTTCTAAAGGTTACAATACTGCTGTTGGTGATGAAGGCGGTTTTGCACCTAACCTCAAGAGTAATGAAGAAGCTATCCAAGTTATTATAGAAGCAGTTGAAAAGGCTGGTTATATCCCTGGCCAAGACATTCTTATTGCTATGGACGTAGCTTCTACTGAAATGTTCCATGATGGTTTGTATCACTTTGAAGGCGAAGGTATTACTCGCGACACTGATGCTATGATCGAATTCTATCAGGATTTGGTTACTAAATATCCTATCGTTTCCATTGAAGATCCTCTCTCTGAAGAAGAATGGGATGGCTGGAAGAAGATTACCGATGCTCTTGGCAGTAAAGTACAGTTAGTTGGTGACGATCTTTTTGTTACTAACACTGAGCGTCTCTATCGTGGTATTCAAAATGGTGTTGCTAACTCAATTTTAATCAAAGTTAACCAGATCGGTACCTTAACAGAGACTTTAGACGCTATTGAAATGGCTAAGCGTGCTGGGTATACAGCTATCGTTTCCCACCGTTCAGGTGAAACTGAAGATTCTACTATTGCTGATATTGCAGTAGCAACCAATGCCGGTCAAATTAAAACTGGTGCTCCATCAAGAACAGACCGTGTGGCAAAATATAACCAATTAATTAGAATCGAAGAAGCTCTTGGTGATATTGCTCGCTACCGTGGTGTAAAGACCTTCTATAACATCAAGAAGTAATCTACTTTAAAAGCAAAGGAAGGCCAAAAAAGCCTTCCTTTCTTGTTAGTAAGAGATGATTATGGTAAAATATCTACATAATTGGAGGTGACGCGGGTGTTAACATTTTTGACAGTTCTCGACGTTATTATAGCAATTGTCTTAACCGTAGTGGTTGTTATCCAGCCTAGTAAGGAAGCAGGCTTAGGTGCATTAGGTGGTGGATCACAGGTCTTTGCCGGCAAAAATAGCGGCATAGAAGCCTTGCTTGATAAGCTGACCACCTGGCTCGCCGTAGTATTTTTTGCAATTACCATTATCATTGGAATTATCTCGTAAGAAATAGGGGGCGAAAGAACAACTTTCGCCCCTTTGACATATCTTTATTGTTACGGGATATACTATACTGGCTTAACTAATAGCAGAAGGATTTGTTTCTTTAATGGTTCAGCAATCCAATGTACATAACGATGAGCAGTAACTGGGATTTTTAATTCTTTTATTATTCTAAAACCAGTAAGGAAAGCACTTATTTCAAGATCATCAGGGATATCTTCTAGACCTAAATAAGCGATGACCTGAGCTTTTTCCGGGTGAAGTTCAAAATCTACAACATGTCCAAGCTCATGAGCTAATGCTGTAATAATAAACTCTGAAGGTTGATAGGCAAGATCATCTTTCCAGTAATAAATAGTACGTTTGTCAGGCCTATAATGCCACAAGGGAATGGGGCTTAAAGCGAATTTGACTCCGCGTAACAAAGCGAACTGAACTAAAGCATTAATAAAAGTGTTTTGGGGGAACTGTTGGCAGATCACAGCATATCACTCCTTTGGGAGGCATATGAATGCTATACCTATCGTTAGATGAACTTTGTAAATTCTATAATGTGGAAAGTAGCGAACTTACAAGTGTTTTACAATCCGAAAAAGAATTGGGTACTATATTTTACCATGACGATCCTTTAATGGAACTAGGAAATCTTAATTATTTGGCAGTAGTTTTACCAATAATGGGGCAAATTTTAGTGGAGACAACTGAACTTCTTCCACTTCTGCCATTTCCAGTACCTAAGGTTATTTATGAGATGGCTAAAAAAGATGAAGAATTTTTAATCTTTACTTTAGCTCGTTATAAAATAGCTCATCTCAAAGGAGATTTTACACTTAACATTAATATTAGTGCTAAAGAATTTCAGCATACTATATCGACAATCCTGCAAGATTACGAGTATAAAAAACCTTACGAAGGAAAAATACTTTACTGGATCGATCTAAGACCTGAACTATGTACTTTGGTAGATTCTTTACCAATAAACGGTGTAGATAATATTGTTGCTCATGGTCGGAGAATAAAGGTACTAAGAAGAACTTGGTGTGAGTAAACTGCCATATAGAATAGATTTCGGGGTGATATATTTGACTAGATTTATAAAAGTGGCAGTATTATTGTTTTTGATTTCTTTAACTAGTATAGCAAGCTATTTAATCGACATTAACATTCCTGAGTATACCTTACGTCTCTATGAAAATGGTCTATTAATAAACACTTTCCCGATTGCAGTGGGAAAATCTATTACTCCTTCAATACTAGGCGATTTCAGAATTGCTACTATGGTTAATAATCCAACTTGGTATCCCCAAGGAAAGGATCCTGTACCACCTGGACCAGATAACCCTTTAGGGCCCTGGTGGCTGGGTCTAGATTATCCAAGCTATGGTATTCATGGTAACAATGCTCCTTCATCAATAGGTAAAGCTCAAAGCAAGGGCTGCATTCGCATGCGCAATGAGGATGTGGAATATTTAGCTAGAAAAGTACAAAAAGGTACCCAAGTACGTCTGCGTTATGAACCTATTGTGTTAATAAAGGACTCGGTACCTAAATTTGCCATTTATGACGATCTATATAATCTAGAATATAACATTGCTAGCAATCTAAGAAGAATAGCTAAAGAAAATGGGATAAATACTCAGGTTCCAGATTGGGTTTTAACAGAGTTTATTAAATTGTCTCAAGGTAAAGCTTACCCTTTGCCCAAACCTATTGATATCAAAGTGAACGGCCAATTATCAGGGTACGGGTATGAAATAACAAATGAGATCGTTCTACCATTGGTAACTTTAAAAGAAGCAGGGCTCTCTGTAACAAACGATAGCAATCAATATTATGTGGACG
>DHDH01000040.1:115479-122557 GCA_002399235.1 Firmicutes bacterium UBA4881
ACGATAGCAATCAGTATTATGTGGACGGTAAACTGCTTCCAGTAGTAGGTAAGGGTGTACGTTTTGCCTATAAAAGAGATTTAGAAAAATTGTTATGGTTGGAATTTGGACTAAGTTCAAATATGGCTTTATCTATATATAACGCTAATTATGAAGAGTTAGATTTAGGTAGAGTTCTTTATCTAGAGGACTACCTTTTTAACGCTTCCAAGATTGCAGACGAAGTTGGTTCAACGTTATACCTCAATCCAGAAACTAATGCAGCCATGATCGATGGTCAGGTGGTAATATTACCCCATTTTTATAATAATCAACTCTATTTAACTGAAGCACAACTAGCTGATTATTTAGCCCTAGGAATTAATTGGGACGCCAAGACCTTTACAGCTAAGGTTGAATCATGGCCTATCTATCTTTGGGGCCAGAGATTTGCTGACGATGGTTACTTATATAATAGAAACCTTTATTTACCCTTAACAGTATTAGAGAGCTTAGGTTATATACCCGATTGGGTTGATAGAATCACTGAAAGGGTTAAAATTGGTGAAAGGATCCTTATGGCTAATAAAGCTAGAGGAGATCGTATGTTTATTCTTAGTGATGATTTCGTCACTATTACTGGTCTCGCGGTAAATATTGAAAGCGCTAGTATCTATCTAGAGGAAAAACTAGATGACACTAACGCTTCACAACAAACTTAAGATTCAGTTGTAGGGGTCACATTTGATGACTGAGTGTTACCTAATACACCAATGAGCTTACCAAGTAAAAGCTGTTCGACAGTTTCTTGGCTTACAGTAAAGTTACCATTTATAATAGCATCTACTGCATCAGCAGGAATTCCATAATAACTGGTGAGATAGGTTTTAACACTATTCAGAGCATCTTGTTCTAATCCCTTAAGATCACCTTTTAGGAGTTTATCTACTAGTTCAGGTGGCAAAGAGGTAGCTTCACTAACAGTCTCACCAAGTTCGGCATTGGTGATTAACCCAGATGAGACCATTTTGACAACTTGACCATCTAAAGCTATTAAATCGACACGGTCACCTTTAACTAGCTTTTCCCAAAGCACCTCGTCATTATTTCTTTCAATTTTACTGGTGGGTAAAAAAGCAAAGCTTTCTGGAGCGTTAAATAAAGGGGCAATGGTTACAGAGTCTTTAGAAGCAGATTGTAACAAACCAGAAAAGGTAGTAAGCTTAGCTAGATTTTTTTCTAAAACTTCTGCAGAAGATGCTGGAGCATCTAGATCAAGGTTGAGAAAGTAAGCTACGTCTTCTGGGGTAAGGTTATCAAGAGTAAGGTTTTTGGCAATTATTTCTCTATTTGTTATAACAGGTGTCGGGGGAGCAATAGGCTCCTCCTTTTTTTCTATTGCATTTATCTCGGGTACTTTAGCAGTATTTTGTCTGGTTCGTAAGATCTCGACAGTTAAAAACACACCACTCATTACACATATTATTAGAAGCACCAAAAGTGTTTTTTTCATAGAGTGTCCTCCTCTAACTAACTTCAAATTATCTTTTCTCTAATAGGAGGCGTAACCCTTGATGTAGTTTAGAACAAGAGAGGCAAATGATTAATATGCAGGTAAGGTTTGTTCTTGTGCCGAAAGATAGTCTTTAGTGGAAAAAATAAGGAGCGTAATAACATGAAAAGAATGATTGCTATAGATGGGCATAGTCTCCTATATAGAGCGTTTTATGCTTTACCTGGGTTTACAACTAAAAAAGGACTACCTACAGGAGCAGTATATGGCTTCCAGCTAATGTTAGATAAAGTTTTAGCAGACTATAATCCTGATTATGTTTTTGTTGCTTTTGATTCTGGTAAGCCTACATTTCGCCATGAGCAGTTTAAAGATTACAAAGCTCAAAGGCCACCAATGCCAGAAGAACTTCGTGGCCAGGTTGATTTAACTAAGAAATTACTCGACCTTAGAGGAATTCCTCATATATCGATAGATGGTATCGAAGCAGATGATTTGATTGGTAGTGCTGCTAAACTAGCCAAGGATTGGGGTGTAGAGTACCTAATTTTAACCGGTGACCGGGATTCACTCCAATTAGTTGACACCAATTGTCTGGTTTTATTAACTAAAAAAGGAATCTCAGAGATACGTTTATATGACAGGCAAGCTGTCAAAGATGATTTTGCGATTTTACCTGAACAAGTTCCCGATTATAAAGGCTTAGTAGGAGATCCTTCCGATAATATCCCTGGAGTTAAAGGGATCGGCGATAAAACAGCAGTAAAACTAATAGATGAGTTTAATAACCTTGAAACTATCTTAAAAAATATCGATAAACTGCCAGCTGGAACAGTTAAAAAGCTTAATGGCCAAGAAGAGATTGCTTTATTAAGTAAAGATTTAGCAACAATTCATACCGATATTAATCTTGATCTAAGTTTAGAATCTACCAAGCTAGAAGAACCCTGTCTAGAACCATTAAGAGAATTTTATAAAGAGATGGAGTTTACCACTTTTCTAAAACGCTTGCCTGAAGAAAAGAAGAAAACAATTACTATTCAGACTCCGAAAATAGAAAAAATCGATGATAATATGCTACAAAAGGAGCCCCAACTTTTCATCGAAGATATGGGAGATAGTTACTTGATCGCAGCATCTTCCTGGTGTACTAATGTACCGAAGAAGGTTCAAACGCTTTTTGCCGAAGATACTTTTACCTTGGATCAAGTCCCTAAAGGAACTGAAGTTTTTACCCATGGAGCTAAAGAACTGTTTTTAATTGAACCAGATCTTAATATTATTGACGACTTAGAACTAGCGGGATATTTATTAGACCCCGACTATTCTCATGATTTTAAAGCTTTAGTGGAGCGTTATTTAGATCTTTCACAGGGTGACTCTCTAGAAGAGAGAGCTACATTAGCTTGGGAATTAAGAGATGTCTTAAGGAAAGAACTCCAAGATGATAGCCTCTATTCTTTATATAAAGATATTGAACTACCATTATCAAGAGTGTTAGCTACGATGGAAAGGGCAGGTGTTAAAGTAGATAAAGAAGAACTAGCTAAACTATCACAAGATTTTAATTCGCGTATGAATGAACTAGAAGTTAAAATTTTTGGGTTAGCAGGAGAAAAGTTTAATGTTAACTCTTCTAAACAATTAGGAGAGATTCTTTTTGACAAATTAGGTCTACCGGCAGGAAAGAAAACTAAAACAGGTTATTCAACCTCTGCCGAGGTATTAGAAAAATTAGCCTTAATCCATCCCTTGCCTAGCTTTGTAATGGAGTACAGGCAATTGCAAAAACTAAAAAGCACCTATACAGATGCTTTACCAGAGTTAATTAACCCCGTAACCGGTAGAATTCATACTAGTTTTAATCAATTAATTACAGCCACGGGCCGACTTTCTAGTAGTAATCCTAATTTACAGAATATACCAGTTCGTACCGAAGAAGGAGCAAAGATTCGTCGTTGCTTCATACCCGAACCGGGATATGTTCTACTATCTGCTGATTACTCGCAAATTGAGTTAAGAGTATTAGCACATATTGCAAAAGATCCTGACTTAATAGAAACCTTCGTGAATGGCGAAGATATTCATACAAGGACCGCTGCGGAAGTTTTAGGGATACCAATAGAAAGTGTAACAAAGGAACAAAGAAGCTCAGCAAAAGCAGTAAACTTTGGAATTATTTATGGAATTAGTAGCTTTGGCTTAGCTAAGAATACTGATTTAAGTAAAAAAGAAGCAGAAAGATATATAACTAAATATCTTGCTCGCTATCCCAAAGTACAAGAATATATGGATAATATTGTTAAAGAAGCAAGAGAAAAAGGGTATGTAACCACGCTTCTCGGGAGAAGAAGATATTTGCCAGAGATTAATTCTAGTAACTTTATTAGAAGAAACTTGTCTGAAAGAATGGCACTAAATACTCCAATTCAGGGGACGGCAGCAGATATCATAAAAATAGCTATGCTTAACATTGATAAATTAATTAGAAAAAACAATATAAATGCTGAAATGCTTTTACAGGTGCATGATGAATTAGTATTTGAAGTTAAGACTGAGGAACAAAATGCACTAGATCAACTAGTAAGAAAAGTAATGGAACACGCTTTTAAACTGGATGTGCCTTTAAAAGTTGGAGTAAATGTTGGTGCAAATGCATGGTTTTAATATTTAACAAGAGTAAATTAAAATTTAAAATAAAAAAATGACAGGTTTTGCAGGATATAGAAAAAGGAAGTTGAACTACTGATTTAGGAACAAGGTCTAAGATAAATCTAAACACTCAAGTTTTCCTCGAGACGGATAAAGCTGTTTGAACAATTTCTTCAGCTAAACAAATAGATTATTTCTATTTTAATAAGCTATACCGTTTAAGGTAAGGTGGGTGTTAGGAGAACGTGGTAAATAAAGGGGTAGCAAAACCAAAGCTGTTTAGGCGGTATAAGGAAACATGGAAACTTGTACAGAACGCGTTTTAGGAGTTGCTTCCTTGATTACTACGGTCTAAATACATTAACTAATGCACTAAAAATGTGTTGTTAATGTAGACCAAACTCCCATTCATAAGTCTACAACCAACCATTCATCTTACCAAAAAGAGGAAATTAGTTGTAGATGGAGAATTTATTTTCATTGAACCTCATTAGCGGGTGGAGGGAAACAATTTAATTCCAACACATTAAACCCAGCAATGAGAAAATTAGTAAAGAGGGGGAAAAACTGTCAATGAGTAAATCAACGCGTTTAGTGGTGTTAGCACTAGCAGTAGTTTTAGTGCTAAGCATGGCTGCTTTTGCAGCTGGTGAACTGATGCTCAATGGTGAAGCTAAGTTTACATTGAAGTATGATGGCACAACTGGTACACTTGGTGCCAACACAATTCTCAACTTTAAGGGTTCGCTTAAAGGCACTGCTGTAAGCATTAACTTCGGTGATGATACAGCTAATGGTTTTTATAAGTCGATCAATTTTTGGGGGAACTGGCCAACTACAGATGGTTATAAGTTCTCTCCATACTACATTACAGCTAATGTAAGAGGTGCCTATTATCAAAATGGTCCTAAAGTAACAACAACCCTCGGCGACTTTAACTACCCAGTTCCAAAATATGTAGCTGGTCAGTTCCATAGAGTCAGAGGCGTTGGTGCCATGGTTACTGACTATCCTATTATCGACAAAGTAACTTTAACTGGTTTCTTTGCATGGCCAAAATATGGTGCAGGATTTACTCTTCGTGGCGAGTTACCAAATCTTTTCTATAACCAAGGATTTGTACTCAAAGCTAACAATGTTATTCCTGGTCTAAGTTTACAAGCATATGCTTTGAACCACATGCACCAAGATGGTACCCACCTTCTTTATGGCGCAGGTTTGAAGAGTAAGAAGGCATTTAGTGCAATTAATGGTGCTCGTACTGGCGACACATTAATTCTTTACACTCCAGGATTTGTAAAGGATACTAACCCATGGGGTAGTGAAGCATTAATCGGTCCTGATGGAACTGTTATAGAGAAAGCTACTAGAGTTCTCTATGATGCAGCTACTAATACTCATGCTCCAGTTCCTGCTGGACATTATGTTCTATCTGGACATGGTGTTGGCGACACATTTATTCAAAACTCCTTAACCGTTGGCGACAAGGTTAAAATTAACTTGTTTGAAAAGCCTACTACAACTATTGCTGAAACAACTTACGGCCTAGAAGCCAGCGGTGCTTTAGCTGGTGTTAATATGTCAGGTAAATTCCTACTTCGTAATACCTGGGATAACACTACCCTTGAATCAAAGAAAGATAATCAATATGTTGCTTTGACAGATGCTGATTACACATTTAATGTAGGCTCAATTAAGACAAAGGTTAATGCAGGTTTTAGATACATTGATAAAGATTTCAAACCTTTTGCACGTGAAACTGATACTAATCCGAATAACTCAACTTATAACCCAATTGAAGCAAAACTTGGTCAGTTAGGTGGAAACGCTGGCTTAAACTTTACACTTCCTGCAAGCACAACACTTACTTTGTCAGGTGACTACTACAACAAAGAAATTAGTGCTGATGCTAAAGATGCAGATGGTAACCCAATCAACGATGCTGACGGTAAAAATATTGTAGTAGTTGGTCAATACGATAGAATGACTGGTACTGTAACTGTAACTAATAGTGCACTTTATGGTGTTACAGCTTCTGTATCTGCAACAGGTACCAGAGGTGTTAATGCCTATCCAGTAGATAAGATTCCTGCTGGTGCAACACTAGTTCCTGAAACTATTGCTAATTCTGTTACAACCAAAGCTTCTTTAGCAAAAGACTGGACTATACCAACTAAAGACAAGATTAGTACAACCTATACTTTATCTACCAGCAATTTGTTAGGTAAGAAAGCAAATGAGATTGCTTTCACTAACAAACTAGAAGCTAAGACAACCTTAACTCTTCCTGTAGTAAACAAGGTTGGCTTAGAAGGTACTGCAACATTTGTTACACTCGCTGATATAACCATTCCAACTTATGTTGGTAAACTTACTCACACTCTACCAAATGGCTTTGCTTTAGAGGCAAAAGCTACAAAGGTTAGCAAAGCTAAGACTGTTTGGTATACACAACTAGTTTGGTCTGCTTCCTGGTAAGAAAACAAAAGCTGCTGACAAAATGTCAGCAGCTTTTGTTAGTTGTATGTCATACTTGTCGATTAACTTGGTGGTGAAAGTCCACTATATGGGTTTGTAGTTACAAGAGAAATCTTTATATCTATTCTTCATCCGAAAAATACAGAAACATCTTATTACTGACTCATAATTATGCTTCCTCCTTAAATCGCCCAGGGAGTTTATAAAGATGCAGTAATATCTTCAAAATAGGCCGAAAGTCTTTTTTCCTGTTTTTATTAAATATTTTCCACTTGAAACACCCAGTCTGATAGATTTCAATGATAATCGCTAAACTACGGGTTCGCCAGTGGAATGTCTTTTTATTACCAGTACGTTTAGTTCTTTATTCATATATGCCTCCATAAAAATAAATTTGACAGTATCTCTTTTATTATATAGAGATATATATGGATGATTCCACTGCAAAAAGTCCAT
>DHDH01000022.1 GCA_002399235.1 Firmicutes bacterium UBA4881
TTTGCTAGGGCTTTTAACCATGTACTTAGCTTTTTCAATAGCTATAGCTCGCTCCGTCCTTGCCTTAACAGCATATTTTTCGTTATAAAATATCACTTGTTTCTCTTCTATGTTTTTCTTAACTTTCTTTTTGCCATCCTCAGCAGTGACTGTTATTTGTCTCTGACAAACCCTGGATTTTATCTTGAATTCATCATTTCCCCAAACATAATCTGTATCATCCAACACATACTCTTTGAATTTCTTATCGGCTCCACGTATGGAATAACTAAACACGTAACCACTCTCATCGGATAAAGTAGACCAAATATTATCGCCAGTGATTATTCCTTTGTCTGCCACTACGATAATTCTGCCAAGAGAATAATCTTCTCGAATTCCATTAAGCATTGGAATCAAGGTAGCCTTATCAACAGTGCTTCCAGAAAAGAGTTTGTAAGTAATAGGAATACCGCAAGTGTCCATAAAAAGTCCCATTTGAACAATTGGATTGGGACGGCGTTCTTTTGAAACACCTTTTTTTCTCAATTCATCTTGTTTATCGATCTCAAAATAATAATTTGTTACATCGCAATATATCAACTTAGTGTTGCGGTTATAGTGTTTCTTTACACGTTCATGTAGCCATAGCTGAAGGCTCTCTTTGTGCTTATTGAAGAAAGAAAGGCATCGATAAAGATCATCTAGTGAAAAATTCGTCTTTTCAAAGAACACGTCTTTGTTCTCATAAGTTGTTTTTTTAGAAGAAGGATATAACAAGCGAGAAAATACAAGCAACTTCAAGATCGCATTAGCATCATATTCTTCCTTCGAATTACGTTGCCTATTAATTAGAAAGGTGTCAATTTCTAACTGGTGATAGATTTTACTAGGAGCGATAGAGAGAGAAAGTAAAAAGCAAGCTTAAAGCTGATATGGCTAAAAGGGTTAATATTGTCAGTATTAAGCTCTGTAAAGAGGCAAGTGTTTCAGCATCATACCATCTAGTCTGCTCTGCAATGGTCTTTCAATCTTTCATAGTACCCCGTGATTAGCGGCACTTCAGATAACGTCCCGCAGGTTTACGAAGTTGATGGACCTTAGCGCGACTGTGCTTGGTGAATCAATTTGGGTGGAACGATGATAGGAGTGGAAACGTAAACCTTGCTGTTATCTGAAGTGGCGACTCATTCTATCCTAGATAGCGTTTCTGATCAATTGGAGAGTGACTCTAATATGGTAACCCTAAGAAAATAAATTTAATTAGTACGACTACGCCATGGGCTATCATCGCTGAAGTAATATCACGCTTTTTCTGTAGCAGAGCAAACGGAAGCCCAAATAGTAACGACAACAGAATTATGCTGATCAATCCAGAAGCCAAGTCATACTGCACGAACTGATCTGGTGTATGAATCATGGCATGGGGGACAATCATCATCCAGTAGCAAGTAAATCCTTCAGCCTTTGAAGTTATAGTGCCGTTTAGTAAATATAGACAAAAAGCATAAACAAATGCTCTTAAGGCAATTTCTTCATATATTGCTGGACTTAATGCAGCGAGGATGGCAGACAGCGTAAATTGCAATACTAGAGTTCCCTGTGCCAGGAATAAATTTATCACACCCAATACCAAACCGAAAACAAGCCCGATAATAACACTCCCTACAATTGATCTTAATGTTGTGGATCTTAAAAAATTCAAGGAATGATCGTTATACTTCTCAAATATTCTAAAACTAGCCAACGAGCAGAAAAAGGTAACGAGGAAAGTCTTAAATGCCGTGAACGACACACCTTGATACGCCAGAACCATACAAAGTCCAAAAACAAACGAAATTATTACTTGGTTCTTTTCTGGCAACCCAATTTTCACCAAAATAAAGATAGATAGGATTGTTACAGATGTACTTAATACCAACCACATCACTTGTGTATAACCTAAGTTTGTTTTAATACGAAAATTTACAAGAAACAATAGCAAGAAGCTAGCGAATAATAACCATATCATTGCCATACCGCGTCTATTCTGAGTAGTTCCTGTTAACGTTGCTTTCAGGTTATTTGGTAGACTCATACACCACCACTCCTCATTATTTTAAAACGTAAAAATAATTGCAGCATTCCTATATGCGCCATTATAGAAGAAATATTACATACTCAATTCCATTAACATAGATGTTAGCTCAGAGTGGTCGCAAGCTCTTGTAAAGGTTTCTGTAATTGTCACTCCAGTTAAACACCTCAAGTTAAGCCATTTCAGATAACTCCTTGTTCACAAACTTCGCTAATATAACCTTTCCCATCTAACCTCCTGTGCGAAATGCACTATTTCATCACTAGGCGCTCTAAAGGACAATGGATTCTTCCCAAATATCTACTTGTGACCTCGGCTTCCCTCCAGGAAATAACCATTTTTGTGGGTGTATCGAGGGTCACTGGGGACAAAATGGAAAATCTATCTTTCCGCCCTTTACTCGATCTGACCAAAATCAACATCCGCGAACTATCAATGTCTGCCTTCATCCTGCTCAATTTCAAAGAAATAGTTGGTGCAGTCATAGTAGAGGATACCAGTATTCCGACTGGAAAGGGAAAGGCTGTTCTGGTACAGGGATGACTGAACGAAACCCGTTTCTTTTGCTATGACCTCAAGTGCGTGGTAGATATGATGAAGTTCGAAATCCGGCGGCTCAAGCAATTCGGATGAAAGTTCATAATTGAAGAGCTTTGAGGAGGGAAAGAGGATTCTGCCGTAAAGCAGTGTCGAGAGAAGGGAGTAAAATTGTATTCAAATTAGTATTTTTCAGAGATTTCACTGCAGATCCTATTAATCCCCATCTTGTGATAGATTTTTTGCAGAAATATGTATCCCCCATTAAAGCTACGCTGCTCATCCTTTTTAATCAGTTTAGCAGGTGAATCAATTACTACGGGTTCTCTGCCTTCTTTTTCAAGATCATTCAGTTCTGCAACATATTCTTCAGCCCATTCGTAGGGATCCTTGTCACCAAGCTTAGCCTTTAGTTCATTGTAGGTTCCAAGCTTTTCGTGAACCTTGTTAGTGCGTTTGCCGTTTACGTAAACGGACTTGACCACATAAAACGAAGCAGAATTTTTCGTTCGAAATAGTTGAAGTCTCATGTCATCACCCTTTTCACAATATATAGTTATTATAGCACAATGTGCAATAAAGAGTTGAAAAATAAGTCCTTTCAAGGCTTTCAGCGTTTTTTATATTCAGTTAACTGTCACACTCCCGGACTTAATACACAGAAATAATGCCAATTTATAAAGTGAGTGATTATGCTTGACGATCTAAAAAATGATTGTTAAGCTTACAATAAGCAAAAAACAATTAATGATAATAAGGAGAAGAAAAGGGTTGAACACTTGAATTATTTGATGTTCTTGTACAAAAACAATTATGAATGGACTTAACAGAGGAATAATTAAAGATAATATGATCTACATGATGTGTGATTGTATTACAGTCAAATGCATCCATTAACGCTTGGGGAAAGATATCCCCCTATAGTTGTAGAGACCATCTTTCTATATTAGAACTCGTATTTCATTTAGATAAGTTATAGAAACCTTTTTTTGTAAGCTTACTTAAGAACATATATTTAGAACTTTTTTCTGGGTTTATAATGTTTGACTCATTATAGGTAATCATATTTGGTGTTTTCACTGGAATTCTTTCATGATTTCTTTATCGACAACTAGTTCTCCAGTCTTTTTAAGTGAGTAACCGAGAACAGGTGTCAAGTATTTTAATTGGCACTTTTTAATTTTGTTAGCCATGCAACCGTTTTCATCGAAGTGCAATTTTAACAAAGATCGTAAAACAATGCTTCTTCTTGGTAAAGAAAAATAACGTGATTTTGCAGGATGTCTCTAAAACAATGGAAAGAGAACGATTACCCACAGTGATAGTTAATTTAGAAGATTTAGTCGATGGGTAAAAAGGGTGTTTCCTAAATAGACCTCACTGAGATCGTTTGGTGAACATCTTGCGGTTCTAACCAAGACTAACTTAGATGAATTATAAATAAGAATGGTGTACTTATTTACGTTTAAACTACTTCCAGGTGATATTAGCGGGACAAATTGGTTCAGAGAAGCATTGACTTCATTACCTATTTACTAAGGGGATCTATATATCAAACTATGATTCCACTGCGGAAAGTCTATTTATGAATTAGATTTAAAGGATTATGCACTGCTTTCGTAGAATTATACAGTAGATGACAATGTGGGAGGCAGTGCAAATGTTTCGAGAGAATAAAGAGCATCTTAATAAATCAATGTTTTGCACAATTGATAGCATGGACCCCCGTTATGCTAAGGAAATAGAAGAAGGCTGGGCTGGACTTTTTTACAAACTTGTATTCTGTTCTATCGATGAAAAACTATTTGAACCCTTATATAGCAAAGATATGGGTCGTTCGTCCCTTTTGCCAATTATCGACATTCAAATTCCTTTTTTCTGTTCTAACTCTAATTTACTATGGACTAAACAAAGCTTTGTTTAACAAGCAATTATTCCTTGTTTTTACTGTAGTATAATAAAAGTACCTTCCTAGGCAAAATTAGCCTAACCTAAATTATAATGAGGAGACTTAGGATGCTTAAATTCACCAAAATGCAGGGTTTGGGTAATGATTATGTCTATGTTGACGCTATAACTAACCATTTTCCGGAGACCACCGATTGGTCAGAGATTGCAAAGTTTGTTAGTCCCAGACGCTTTTCCATTGGTTCTGACGGACTAATTGTCATTTTACCGTCTTCTATTGCTCACTGTCGCATGTCTATGTTCAATGTTGATGGTTCGATGGGTGAAATGTGTGGCAACGGTATACGTTGCCTCGCTAAGTATTATTATGAACATATAGCTAAACACAATCCACTTACAGTAGAAACGCTCGCAGGAGTTTTAGAACTAACTCTGACTATTAAAGATGGCCTAGTAACTTTAATTCGTGTTAATATGGGGAAGCCTCGTTTAAAATTAGGCGAGATACCCATGACAGGCGAGCCTCTAAATTCTGCTACTAATATAGAACTGCAGTTAAAAAATGGTGAGCTTTATTTTGGCACCGGTATAAATATAGGTAATCCTCATTTTGTTATCGAGGTTAAAGATGTCGACTACTTCCCAGTGGAAAAAATTGGTCCCCTTATTGAAAACCACCCTCGTTTCCCCCATAGGGCTAACATCGAGTTTATTAGCGTGCTTGATCGTAAAACAATTAAAATGCGAGTTTGGGAACGAGGTAGTGGAGAAACTTGGGCTTGTGGAACTGGAGCATGTGCCAGCACAGTCGCTGCACGTTTACAAAATAAAGTAGATGCTAAAGTCACAGTAAAACTTCTAGGCGGTAATCTCTTTATAGAGTGGCCAGATTTAGCTAGCTCCATTTTCATGACTGGCCCAGCTGTTGAGGTATACTCAGGCTTTATTAAAATACCTTTTCTAGATTTTTAACTAGCTAAAGCGAGTGGCTAAGCTTAGACAATAATCAAATTTTCAAAAAGCAAAGCCCGTCATTTGACGGGCTTGATAAATTATTCGACTTTTACAGCTACACTATTCTCCCATACGCCATGAATGTTACAATACTCCAACGCATAGATTATAGCTGATTCGTTAAGTTTAACAGGGAATGTTACACGAGGCTCAGCGTAGGTAGGGCCAAAATCAAAGGTCCCTAAGTGGACGACCATACCTTTGTCTAGTTTTGCATAAACTTGAATCCATTTAATATGGTGTTCAAGAGTATTTGGGTGTGGTACAGACTCACCTACAATAACAGTTACATCAAAAGCTTCGCCCGCTTTAGCTTTAGCAGGTGCTTTGATTACTGGAACATGCTTTTCGCGTCCCTCTACTTCCGGTGCTTTCAAAACATTACCGAACTTTTCCATTAAGATTATTAGCTCCTTTCACTTTTGCTTTACCTTTCTTATTGCCTTATATCCAGATTATTAAACATCAATTTATTTGTTGCTCATTAAGAAAAAGTGGGTATATGATCTAAAGAAAAGACAATGGTATACTTTCTCTTTTATAAATTTAAAGCTATCGATTTATATTTTCAATCTAGAAAGGGGGAAGAGAGCACCCGGTGCTCCTTTGAGAATGTCTAAAAAAATCATTGTTGTCGGTGGCGGTGTTGCAGGCTTAGCTGCCGCAGAAGCAGCTCGTAAAAATGATGAATTAGCGGAAATAACACTTATCTGTGGGGAGTCAGTTCCTCCATATAACCGTACTCAACTTTCACATATCTTCCACGAAAATAAAACTCTAGATAAATTATTATTAAAACCCCTGCATTGGTTTAGTGATAATAAAATCCAACTCAAAATGGGTGAATTAGTTAAAGAGATTCTACCCGAAAAAAAGCAGCTCGTTACCTTAACAGGTTCTATCTATACTTATGATGTCTTAATACTAGCTACGGGTGCTATCAACTATCTACCACCTATTGTAAAAGATCATGGCCCGAGAGTTGCTACCTTAAGAAATATCGAGGACGCTACCGAAATACGCCTCGCCTGTTTAGGAGCCAACCGGGTGATAGTTGTTGGTGGAGGTCTTCTAGGCTTAGAAGCTGCCTTCTCGCTGAAACAATATGGTAATAAAGTGAGTGTTGTTGAACTAGCTCCTACTCTTTTACCTAAACAGACCAATGAGAAAACTTCTTTACAGATTCAAAACGCTGTTATTCAAAGTGGTATCGACCTCTTTTTAGGAGAATCTGTGACTGCTATCGACGAATCAGATTCTTCTATAACAGTAACACTCGCTAGTGGTAAAAAACTAACCTCAGACTTAGTTCTCTTCTCCATAGGTATTAGAGCCAATACTCTTCTAGCTAAGAATATTGGTTTAGCTACAAATAAAGGTATTATTGTCAACGATTTTATGCAAACTAGTGACCCTAATATCTTTGCTTGTGGCGATTGCGCTGAAGCTAGTGGTGTTATCTATGGCCTTTGGGCAATTGCTCAAAAACAAGGCACTGTAGCTGGTACAAATGCTGTAGGTGGGCAGAATAAGTTTGTCCCTTGGATCCCCAGGACTGTATTTAATTCTTTTGGCATTAATCTATTTTCCATCGGTGAAATTATTTCTATGCCTAAAGACAATGAACAAATAGTCATTTTAGAAGAGAATAGCGAATCTAGTTTTGGTCAACTTTATCTCCGCAACGGTAAAGCTGTTGGTGCCCTTCTCTTTAACACAACTAAACTCGTCGGTAAAGTTACCAAACTTGTTGAGAATAACTCTCCCTTTACAAGCGAACTATAACTTCATTTGGTTTAATTTGAATGGATCAACAAAGAGCTAACCAACATGGTCAGCTCTTTGTTTTTTCTAGTTTAATTAAAGTATTATTCAGCTCTTCTGGTAAGGGACCTTCGAAACTTTTCCCATCTAAATATTCTATTGAAGTGCCCTTTGTGTCTAAGACTAATTTATAGGCATGCAAAAATTGCCGATTTAATCCATATTCGCGTTTAAAACATTCCGTGTCTGCTCTTTTACCGTACTTAAGATCACCTACTAAAGGATGACCAATCGCTGCTAAGTGAACCCTAATCTGGTGTGTACGTCCAGTAACAATTTCCACTTCAAGAAGTGTGTAGTCGTTTAATTTAACTATAGGACAATAACGGGTGAGAGCAGATTGGCCTGATGAAGCTACACGCACTTGGTTCTTATCTGCATCTTTAGCTAATTTGAGATCAATCGTCCCAGGCTTAGGTAAATTACCTTTGACTAAGCAGAGGTAAAATTTACGTACTCTTTTGTTACGTATTAATTCTGTGACTTCCTGTAAAGCAGGATAAGTCTTAGCGATAATCACTAAGCCACTGGTATTTCTGTCTAATCTATGACAGAGTGCTGGTGTAAAAGTAGATTGGTCTTTAGGATCATATTCCCCTTTTCTATAGAGATAAGCTAGGACTTGGTTAATTAATGTGTGCTTCATTTCTGTTTTATCTGGGTGAACTAATAATCCTGCTGGTTTGTTAACGACTAGGATATTGTTATCTTCGTAGACAATATCCAGATTAGCGACAAGATTAATAAAGGCCTCTTGTGGCCTATCTGCCTGCATTTCTGGCACCAGAAGTTCATCGCCCACTTGTAAACGGTAGTCTTCTTTAGCTTTCTTACCATTTACTTTCACTCTACCGGTCCGAATTAATTTATAAATTTCGCCTAAGCTAAGCCCACCAAATCTTTTCCGCAGATATCTATCCAGGCGTTGCCCAGCTTCGTTGGTTGTTATTTCAGTCATTTGGGATATCCTCCAGCCTACTAAATTCTCTCTCCAACTTACTCGAAGTTATGGCTCTAATCTCTTGGATAATTAACTGATAGCTCTAATGTTTCCGTGGTTTTATCTTCCCAACGACCACTAAGGAAACGTAAACCAAATATAATACCCAAGCTAATTAAATAAACAATAGGTCCTAACCAAGCACCAATCAGTCCTAATTTAAAAACAAATGCTCCTAGATAGGTAAGAGGAATAAAAAGCACATAAGCAGCTAAAATTGTTGTCATTCCTGTAAATTTTGTATCACCTGCACCATTTAAGGCTCCTCTGAAAACTATATTGCAGGCATCAAATACCTGGTAGATAGAGATAATCCTCATCAACTTGACAGTGCAATTAATGACAACCTGGTCATGCAAGAAGAAGGTAGCTAAATAACGCGGGAAGATCCAATAAGATAGACCAAGAAACGCCATATAAGTTATAGCTACCTTAACACCAACAATACCATATAGTCGGCCTTTAGCTTTATTCCCTTCTCCTAATGCTCTACCAACTAGTGAACTAGTTGCTGTACCTAACGCAAAACCAGGCATAAAAGCTAAAGAATTGATTTGATTAGCAATCTGGCTAGCAGCTAATTCTATGGGGCCTAATCTTGATATTAGAGTCATAAAAGTAGCAAAAGCAGAGGACTCAACAAAATCACCCAAACCAATTGGTAGACCAAGTCTTAACATTTCCCGGAACCGTTTTTTGGTTGGGACACAAAAAACTTGTAATTGAAATTGCTTTGCATATAGTCTTCTGACCGTAACGATGTAGCAAAGAGCTTGTAGGGCTTGGGCAATTACTGTACCCCAAGCTGCTCCCTTGATTCCTAGAGCTGGTAAACCTAATTTACCAAAAACGAGGATATAATTTGCTACTAAATTAATAATAACTGAACTCCAGGCTAAATACATAGGACGTTTGGAATCACCAATACCCATCATAAAGCTAACTACTGCCTGAGAAATAAGTGCAAAAGGAATTTCCCAAGCTCTAATAGTTATATAGTTATACGCTAGACGAGCAATCTCCCTGTCGGCTTTGGTAATTAAAAAATATACTTTGGCAATAACAGGAATTAATAATGCCAATGGTGCTAATAAAATTGTTAAGACAAGATAGTTTCCTAAGGTATGTCCAGCACTTTTATTATCTCCAGCACCAAAACTTTTTGCCACCAACACCAGGCCACCGCTGATGGTTCCCCTTAAAATTAATGTCAATGACATAAAAAACATGCTACCTACGCCTACTGCTCCTAATGCCGATGTACTTACTCTACCCATAAACCAGGTATCTAACGCACCAAGTAGGACATAAGCCAAATTAGATATCATCAATGGCCAAGCCAGTTTTATTAGTTCTCTTCTCATATTAGGATGAAGTTCCGATTTAATCACCACGTTTTATAATTAATAACACAAGATAATGCCTTGCCTACACAAATAAAGTAAACAACTAGTTAGCTGCCTAATAAACCTTTACAAACATTTACCAATTTGGCTTAACTAACCAGAAAAAGAATTCTAAGTATTTGCTGACCCGTATAGTATACCATACTTAGTTCTTAGAAAGCAGAGAGACTAAACATGCTGACTCAGTTTCTTTTTAACCTTTAATTGTCAAACCTATGCCTACTCTACCCAAAACACCCGAAGACAAAATAAATCTTACAAAGTTAGCAAATACTTATACTTGGTGGTGTTTATACTTGCATCTTGATTAATCAATTACAGTGTAAAATTGCCAGCAAAAATCCCAAGCCTACTATAAAGCAGGCTTAGGATTACAAATTAAATATTTACCCGGTAATGGAAAAAGTTTTTCATCTTGCTCCACAATGAATTGTTACGTTCATTTACTTTTATTTTAGTACTTCTAGGTGAATATAACTCAATTGAATCTAAACTAAGGGGCATCAATTCACTGTAATTACGCATCCACTGCAGAGATTCTCTGATTCTGGTAATCTCTACTTGATGTCCGGTATTAATTTGATTCAGTGTTGCAAGAGAGATTATCCGGTTTAAAGTGCTGTCTAAACCTCTCTCTACTTGGCTATTCCTTGAAAAGGCTGTCGCTTGGCGTTTGGCTAGCGTTAAATCAACAATTAAAGCTCGTAGTCTTTCTTTTACAATCTCTGGTAAAGGATAAAACAGATTAGGGTTAGGGTCTGCACCTAAAGACAACCGAAAATCTGCCTCTACTTGGCCAACACTATTAATTAAATTTTCTAGAGTATCGAGGATTGGTAATCTTAATTTAACTGTTGGTATAAGTTCTAAGGAATGCTTGCCTTTAGTCAGAAAAACTTCTAAATAATAGGTTTCTTTTTCTGTTTTGCTTAAGGTTGGTGAATACAAATACCAGTAATTTGTATTTAATGTTTGGCCATTATCAGTAGGCTGAAAAACTATAGCTTCAACTTCTCTATAAGGAATCTTACCATCAATCAGCAGAAGACGCTCGGAGTGAGGAAAACCTTTGGGGTTTAAATGTCCTAGGGGCGTTTCTAACAAGGGAATATTACCAAGAGCATAACGGAAAGCTACCCTATAATAGCCTGTTTCTGGTGCTTCAAATTCCCAAATAACACCATTACCTGGTTTTCTCCAACGTCCTAAGGCATTATAATCTCTAATAGGGTCGGCTTCTAAATCCATATAGACCATAGCATCAACATCACCATATTGATAATTATATCTAGCTCCATCTAAAATAATATGGGTATCGATACTGGCTAACAATTCGGTGGGATGAAGACGTCTATATTCTGCTAGCGAAGGTGGATTTTGATAAGATTCTATTTGTAATTTGTTAATATACCAATTACCTCCTTGGGGAAGTAAGGTAATTTGATGTTGTCCTTTGGTGAGAAAAAATTTAAAGGGATAATCGCTCCTACCACTGGTATCGCCAAGATAACGACTTTGCCAGATAATAGCTGGTGTTGGTGCTAAAGACGAAGTTCTAATTGGTTTATCTCTACCCTCTGTTTCAGCACGGTAAAAACGCGATGGTTCTAACAATGCTGCTTCATCAAATGGCAGTTGGCCATCGATTAAAATTTGTAAACCATCCTCTCCCAGATCAGATAGATATAGATATTCCCAGAAAATGGTGTATAATCCTGTTTGGGGCACTTCAATGTTCCAGGTTGCACCTCAGAGTGGAAGCAGGATTGGTGCTTTACCTTCGAGAAATAATTCATCAGTGAGCAGTGGTTTTTCCTCCGCTTCATATTCGTTAAGAGCAATCTCGTTTGCATATTGAGCTAGAAGAGGAAGATATCTATAATTTTCAATATAAGTCCTATAGCTCACTGCTCCAACAAAGGTTGTTATTAACAAAACTAAAAAGAGTATTTTGGTCTTTTTCATTAGATGATAATCGCTCTAGACCTATCATTTTAGGCGATTACCCTCACCCCCCCTTTTAAGGTAATTAATTATTAAGTAGATTTCCTCTAATTTTCGTGTATTCCTTCTAAAGGAAGTTTACCTTTCCTAACGTATTATAACAATAAAGATAGCGGCAAAGGGAGGCCAACTAATGTTTAAAAATTATTTTATAGGTGTCGATCTTGGCGGCACAAAGATCGCAACAGGCATTGTAGACAACGAAGGTAATCTATTAGCTACAGTCAAGGTCCCAACTCAGGCTGAAGATGGTTGGGAAGCTGTCTCCCGTCGTATGGGCGATACTATTGACGAAGTCTTAATTAAGGCTAATGTAAAAGCCTCTGATGTAGGTGCAATAGGTGTTTGCGCCCCAGGGGCTTTAGATATACCAAATGGCATTGTTTTAAGTTCACCTAATCTAAAATGGCATAATGTTCCCCTCAAAAAAATTATTGAAGATCGCTTCCACATTCCTACCTACTTCGATAACGATGCTAATGTAGCTGGTTTAGGCGAAAATCGCTTTGGAGCAGGTATAGGATCTAAACACATGCTCTATATGACTGTATCTACTGGTATTGGTGGCGGCATCATCGTCGATGGACAAATCTACCACGGCTCCTCCTTTGGAGCAGGCGAGTTTGGTCATATTACGATCGATATGAACGGGCCTCTCTGTGGCTGCGGTAACTATGGTTGTGTTGAAGCTATTGCTTCCGGTCCAGCTATTGCTCGCAATGCTAAAGAGAAGCTCGCAGACCATCCTGAAAGCCTTCTAAATCAATATACGACTATTACGGCGAAGGAAGTGTCTGAGGCTGCTAATAAAGGCGATGCTTATGCCAAAGAAGTTATTGAAACAGCTGGCCGCTACATTGGTGCCACCCTAGCTGGTTTAATCAATACCTTTAATCCAGACTTGATCGTAATAGGTGGTGGAGTCTCTAATATGGGTGAACTTATCTTCAAACCTATTAGAGATGAAGTACAGAAAAGAGCACTTGGTAGCTTTGTAGCCAACTTAAAAATAGTCCCAGCTAAGCTTGGCGGCGAAGTTGGCGTTATGGGTGCGATTGCTTTAGCCCAAAGTGCAGGAAATGTTTAATAAAGATAAAACCCTTCCGAAATGAACTGCTCCCTGTCAAGTGGACAGGCGAAATAAACAAGAACGTATAGCTGGGCTCCGTCAATAACGGAGCTCAGTTTTTTATGCAACATTTTCTAGCAACTCGCGGTAAGCCATTGTTGCCATTTTGTTCAGCTTCTTTTGTCGATGTTGATAGTTGTAGAAGTATAAATAGATCTCAATGGCCATTGAAAGACAGTCATAATCCTTGAATTTGCCAAGGTGTTAAATACGAGCTGATTATTATTGCTACGGCCCATAACGAACAATGCTTCTGTCTTCGAGGTCTAGGATAGCACTCAAATAGAGCTTTGGATTATCACCACACTTGAATTCTGTAACGTCGGTTAGCTACTTCTCGTTAAGCTTTTCAGCCGTAAAATCGCGGTTTAGAATGTTCTCTGCTGTAACTTCTGGTGTAGAACGCTGGTATTAGGATGACCTGTTCAAGCCTAATATCCTGCAAATATTTGCTATCGGATATGCTTCTTCTTCGTGTAGCTCCTTCATAGCTAAGTAAAGGTTTTCCTGGCCGATGCCGCTTAGCTCCGCTTTCTTTCGATTTCTTGGATTTTTTAATACTGCAATCTCCATTTCTTTCTGTTTGTTCTCGGCCTTAAGCATCTTGTTCTCCACTTGGAGGCGTTCGACTTTAGTCATTTCTTTCAGGGGCTTGCGTTTCCCGCGTTTATCGATAAGCCCATCTACACCTTCTGCCTCGTATTTACATACCCAGCTATATATCTGTTAGTAAGATACCCCATACTTCTCAATTGTCGTCCCATAGTCTTTACCGTTGGCAATGCAGTAGCTGGTAATTTCAATCCGTTCTTCTAGCGTGGTGGAGCGTCCTTTGGTCATATAATTTTCACTCCCTTGACCTCCTAAAAGCCAAAATTCTTTATGACCATTATACACTTTTATCCAATCCCTAAGCTGTTTATTACTGCAGAGGCCAAATCTCTTAGATATCTCCAGTATGCTTCCTTCCCCACGGAGTTACGCTTCTACTGCTGCGATTTTTTAGGTCTACAGTATACCGATTATTAATGTGAACGACCGCTAGTCCAGATGGGTCCATGGCTTCATAATTTGCTATCCATTGTCTTAAGGAGGCCATGTCTACACAGTAATCGCACGAAATGCTATTTAAGGATGCCTCTCCTCGCTTATATTTCTCTATGGCTTCAACTTTCTTGGTCATATCGATCCCTTTTCTTCCCATAGAAAACTCCCCCTTACATAGTCCTGAACTTTTGTTATTTCAGGTGTCTACTCAAGGGGGAGCATATCAGTTTTATCTATATATAAGTATTAAACAATTAAGTTTTCCCTACATTTTCTTTGAGTTCTTATCGCATTCTTGACAATAACCAAAAAACCGTAAGCAATGATCAGCGATCCGAAAACCTGCTTTTTGAGCAATTACCTCTTCTAAATCATCTAGCAGATCATCTTTAAACTCAGTAATTTTGCCACATTGCAAGCAAATAAGATGGTGATGATAATGTTCGGAATTTTGAGGATCTATCTCATAACGTCCTATACCATCTCCTGAATCAAACTTTCTTAATATGTTCATTTCAACAAATAATTCAAGGGTCCGGTAAATAGTAGCAAGACTTATATCATCACTTTTTGCTTTAACAATTTCATAAACTTGATCTGCTGTATAATGTTGTCCACCTAAATTTAGCATAACCTCTAAAACAACTTGCCGTTGCGGGGTCAAACGCAAACCTTTTTCATGTAGCGCTGTTTTCAAAGTTTCTTCAAAATTCATCTAAACCACCCCTACAGTTGTTTCAGTTTTAAAACAAACGGCGTTGCCACAGGCAACGCCGTACGTTGACAACCAACCCTGTAAGCCGGGTTCTGTACCCTTTTGGGGCGATGATCATCTGTCTTGACTGCTAGTTACCTAGCAGCTCTAGCGACCTAACCCGAGAGTAAGGCGGGCCACCTCGTTTCTCTCCTATTCGGTCTTGCTCCGGATGGGGTTTACCAAGCCGTTTGGTCACCCAAACGCTGGTGCGCTCTTACCGCACCTTTTCACCCTTACCTGTATAACAGGCGGTTTGTTCTCTGTGGCACTTTCCTTGAGGTCACCCTCACTGGGCGTTACCCAGCATCCTTGCCCTTTGGAGCCCGGACTTTCCTCACCACCAAGTGGTGCGATCATCTAGGTTGGTTGTTTTACCGTAATAACTTTAACACTATTAATAAGCTCTGTCAACTTATG
>DHDH01000019.1 GCA_002399235.1 Firmicutes bacterium UBA4881
TTTGTTCAGTTTTCAAGGTTCGTGGCACAAGTACTAATTATAAAGCCTAAGTTGATTGATGTCAACTGGTATTTATTATTTCCTCGTGCGAACAGGATTAATAATACCATCTTGGCTACAGCAAGTCAACAGTAAACACAAGATTTAGTTAGAGAATATTTTTGCTACCTCACCTAGCAGGGAAAACGTTCTGAAGAAAACTCAATATTTTCGAGTTTCAACATAGAGAGAAAGAAAGGGCGATTTACCGCCCTTTTCATCACTTTAGTCCTTCTAGCCAAGTACCTTTAACAAACTTATATACATCATCATAGATAGCCCTAACATTAGGATCTTCACTATATGCTGCAATGCCAAATACTTTAACATCTTGGTAATAGCCATGGATAGCTTCGTTCATATAACCATAAGTTATGCCAGCTCGTAGGTAGTCGCGAAAACGCTCCCGAGCAACCACTGATTCTAACACTCTAGGATCTGCTTCAATTTCAATACCTTGATAAAACTCTTTAGCATCTTTGGTGACATACTCAAATCTTTCTTTAGGTACTGAATCATTAAACATATAGTTCGGTTGGTGAATACAAAAATCGAAACCAACCTTAGCCCAGATATCGTGACCAGCTGCTCTAAACCAAGGGATCCAGCAGAACTTTAATCCTAACTGGTGGAGATAATCAGCAACTTTTTGTACCAAATTAGTTTCGCCAGCAGTTTCGAAATGAATCATTTCTTCTACCCAGTAAAAACCAACAAGCTCTAAGTTATCAAAATTTGCTTGGCGATATTGCTCTATAACATTATCAACAAACCATTTTACTGCTTTAAATCTCTGTCTTGTTGCTTCCTCAGGATCTTTTGAAGAAAAATCTAGATTCTCACCATCAATTAGACCGAATTCCGTAATCTCATCCATGGGGTTAGGAATCATAACAAACACTTTACCTTTATTGTTTTTATCCAGATGGGGTTTAGCAATTTTATAAGCTTCATTAAAGGCACTTAGTTGTCTATTAGGTCTAAAAAGATCGTTTATATACCACTGCCAATCCTCTTTAATGGCTGGTGTTGCTCTCTGAGGAGAATCAAAAGCTCTACCTTTTTCAGATAAAAGAGCTAGGAACAGGAAAGCATCAAAAAACCAATCTTTTACCACAGGTTCTTTGGTTAAATTATCTAGATATGCTACATATGGAAGAGCATCCATCGGTGTCCAATTTGCTCCGTAGTTATTGTAAATAAGCATTAACTCTTTAATTCCACCTGATGCTGACTTAAACGGTGGAAAATAACCTTTTTCTGTCACAACACAACCTCCATTCAAGGAATAAATTCTCAACCTATTTTTTCCACAGGAAAACATAATTACCTGCAAAAAAAAACAGAGCAACTAAAAAGATAGCTACTCTGTTTCTTAATTTTGGCTTTTTGCATCAAATGTTTCCAAAAATGCATCTACCAATTCTGGATCAAATTCTGTACCTTTACCTTTGGTCAATTCTTTTAAGACTTTATCAGTGTCTTGGTAAAGAACAGGTTTTTTAGTGTTAGTCATGGCATCAAAAGCATCTGCAATAGCAATAATTCTCGCCATAATAGGTATTTCTGTCTTTTTTAAACCTTTAGGAAAGCCTTTTCCATCCCAACGTTCATGGTGGGATAAAACAGCTTCTGCGACTCCAGATAACTGCGGGTAAGTTTTAATAATATGGTAACCAATTATCGGATGTTGTTTAATCTTCTCTAGCGCATCCTCTTCTAAATTCTCCGCTTTTACCCACAGATGTTCGTCGATTCCTACCTTACCAATATCATGAAGAGCTGCAGCTATAGTTAGTTCGTCTAATTGGGTTTTAGTTAAACCAATGGCTTTGCCAATCTTTCTACTTATTTTCTTAACTCTTAACACATGAGATTTGGTTTCTTTGTTACGATCTAGCAACCTAGCTTCTAATGAAGAAAGAACTTTCGCTTTATATTCACTAGCATCATCAATCTTCTGGCTATACATGTCGCTTTCAGCTTGGTTAATGATATCTTGCACATTTTCTTCTGGATGTGTTTTAGTACCAAGACCTAAAGAAATACTTACATAGACATCTAAATCGCTAGTTGATTCTGTTGTTGCACAAGTCTCCTTAATTCCTTCTAATATACTACTGGCTTCTTCAAAGGATGTCTTAGGTAGTAAGATAATAAATTCGTCGCCACCACAACGAGCAACAATATCTGTATCTCTAGTAGATGATTGCAATATTTGAGCAATATTTTTCAGTAGTTCGTCCCCTTTTTCATGTCCAAAAGCATCATTAACAAGTTTTAGTCCATTAAGATCTCCAATGATAATACTCAGGGGTAAATTCTCTGGTTGATTTAATCTTTCTAGCTCCTGGTCAAACTTTGCTCTATTATAGAGTCCAGTCAAATGATCATGATAGCTTAGATATATAATTTTTTCTTCGGCTCGCTTTCTTTCTGTAAGATCAACCCAGGAGGCAACTATTTTCTTTTCGCCAGGCAATAATTCTACACTACAAAAGACTGCACGTTCTTTACCATACCGATCTAGAATGGTAAACTCATATAATTTTGGTGGTGTACCAAGACTAGAAAATCGCTGTCTGTTATAGCCAAGCATACGGTCTAGATCTTTGGGTGCAACAAAGTCTTTCCAGCTCATTTTACCTTCTATTTCTTCCTTACTAAAACTAGTAAGAACTTCCATCTCTCGGTTGACTAATTCTATTACACCATCGTTATTAGCAATTAATAAGGCTGTACCATTATTTTCGAATGTTGTGCGATATCTAGCTTCACTATCTCTTAATTTTTTCTCAGCTTCTTTTTCCTGTGTTATATCGCGTAGAACTAATACCATACCCTCTACTACGCCATCTTCTTTTCTGATCAAATTTGCTGAGTGAGCTACAGGAATGGTCTTCTCTTCATTTACAGAAAGAAATAGTTCTTTTTTATTGTATTTAACTCCTTGCCTAATGCTTTGGAGTAAATCGATGGAACAATTAGTTTTGCTCTCATCGCATAAAACCAGTTTATCTGTGAAGTGACAGCCCAAAGCTTCGCTTTCTTTAATGCCAATAAGATTTTCTGCTTCCCGATTAAAAAGCGTAATAAAGCCATCCATATCTGTAGCTATGACTGCATCATTGATACTACGAAGTGTAATCGATAGTCTTTCTTTTAACTCTCTAATTTCTTCTCTAGATTCAATCTCATTTGTAACATCAAAAAATGTTCCTATAAAACCAGCATAATTACCATCTAGATCGGTAAATGGACGTCCTACATTAATTACCCAACGAAACTCACCATCTTGACGTCTAAAACGATAAGTAATGGTGAAGGGTTCTTTACGCCAAATAGCTTTTAGATAGGCTTGCATAAAAGCATCTTTATAATCCCGATGAATCCCTTCAGTCCAGTTGAGACCGGCTTCTTCTTCACTAGTTTTCCCGGTAAAATGGAGCCAACTTTTATTAAAATAGTCGAACTGCCCCGTTGAACTAGCCCTCCACATTGGCATAGGTAATTGTTCAAACAAAGAAAGGTAAAACTCTTGAGATTTCTTAACCTTTTCCTCATCAGCTTTTCGCTCACTAATATCTCTAATTGCAACTATTTGCACTTCATCGTTACCTAAGTTCATAACTTGGACACTAATTTCAACAGGAAAAGTACTACCATTTTTTCTTTGATGCACCGTCTGGTAGAGATGAGAACTAAAGTAATAATCGTTGTCGGTATTAGTGCTTGGGTCTCTAATTATTGCCAAATTTTTACCAATAAGTTCTTCTTTTCGATAGCCATAAGTCTTTTCTGCTGCTCGGTTAACCTCAATAATTTGATCTGTCTGGCTTGTTAGCATGATTACATCTCTTGCGTTCTCAAAAAGTAACCTATAACGAGTTATAGAAGAATCTTTTTCGTATGTTTCTGTCTCTACTGTAAGTTCGAAAAGGAATAAAGATACTGTAGCTGTTAAAATAGCTGCGAGAAGGTAACCGTAGGGAGCTATGGCGATGTTATTGCTAAAAAAAGGATAGTTTAGTCTATGGAGAGCCCACAAGATTAAAGCTAGACCCAAACCTTTGCTAGATTTTATGTGTATTAGATTATGGTTAGATTTATATATACTCCAACCCATAATAATAGTTAGTAACCCAGTAATAATATAAACTGGCATACTTGCTATTTTGGGTATTGGTACAACTACTTGAAAAAAAATAGTCCAGAAAGTTGCGATAAAAAGAGCTAACCTTAAACCAAGTAATTTCCACTTATTATTATCCTTAATTAGGTAAAGGTATCCTTTTATAAGATACAGCGCAGAAAAACAGACCATTATATCTTTTAAGATAAACCAAATTAAGGAACTGCTTCTAAATGACAATATGTCAAAAACGTATCTTGTCCCAAAAAACAACCAGGCTAAGGCCCAAAGATAATGATGCCTTTGTTTAAGAGTTTTGCCTATCGCTATGTACACAAATGTAGATAGATAACATATCGAGCTAAGTACAATAATACCCGGCATAATCCAAGCAGATGCTGCCTCCATTTTCACACCTCCTTTTCTAGATAAAAAACCTCTCCTAATAGCAGTAACGTTGCCGTTTGCTATTAAAAGAGAGGCCAGTATAAACTGCCCTTCTTAAGCTATTCGGCAACCCGGCTATCATAGCAATTGCTTTAGACCCGTGGCTTTGCGTCCCCAACTTTCGAAGGGTTTGCTATTATCGTGCTTTTTTTACGACCTACCTTAGTCTCTCGAGTTCTTTCTTAACATACTATACTATTTGTGTATAGCGTAAAAATGTCCTGCTCGAATATAAAATTTTTTTAACTAATATTTATTCAAACAATGAGCCCTATTACCCACTCCGATCTCTTAGAATTTCCAATATTCAATCTAATTGTGATTGATTCTATACGCAAAAAAAGGCAAGAGAATCTTGCCTTTTAACGCTATCTTCTGTCTTCAACTTTCTCAAAGTTAGGTTTGAGGAATTCTATAAGTATCGCCTTCTACATCAATATGGACAAAGACTGTACCTATATCATCGATAGTCTCTAACCGTTGTCGTACAGAATCTCCAATATCATGAGCTTCCTGTATTTTTAGATTACGATCTACCTCTATATGTATCTCTACATGTAGATAACTACCTACAAAATGCGCTCTTATATCATTTACTCCTAAAACGCCATTAATTGTTAAAGCAATCTCTTTAATTTGCGCTATAAACTCAGCATTCGGGGCTTTTCCCATTAGATAACCAATATTGTTCATACCAGTTTTAAATCCAGAATATAAGATCCATAAACCAATTATTAAAGCTGCAATACTATCCCAGAGTGGTGATAATACAAAACCAGTAACTGCCGTTAATGAAGCAAGAATATCGTTTCTTGAATCTATTGCAGCAGCTAAAAGCGCTGGCGAATTAGTTTTCTTACCTTCGTTTTGGTATAAAAAAGCCAAAATAATCTTGGTCACTACCGCTATACTTAAAACAACAATTGGTATTATTGAAAAGCTAATCGGTTCTCTTTTAAAAAAGGAAACCACAGCATCCTTAACAATACTCCCACCTAATAAGACAGAAACTAGACTAATTATTAACCCTGCTAGAGGTTCTGCTCGATAATGACCAAAAGGATGGTCTTTATCAGGGGCCTTTTCCTGAGTTTTAACACTAAGATTAATAATGCTGTAGGTAAATACATCTAAAAACGAATTTAGAGCATCAGATATTACAGCAATACTACCGGAAATAAAACCTGACCAGAACTTTAAACCAAAAAAAATTACACTAACAGCTACACCAGATTTTGTTAACTGTTCCTTCTGCATTAGCTTACCCCCAAAATACCTGTTTCTCTAGTTAATTAAAATATGCTAAGCCCAGGCAGCCTCTCTGAAATTAATGTTGTTAATAAGGGAAAGCTTATTTTTTTGTCTACCATAGGCAAGGAAAGAAATTAGAAACAAGCTTAAATACAGATTAAATAGAAGCCAAAAGTTTAAGTTTACTGCTTATATTACCACATGAAAAAAGCTACTACAAGCTAAGAGAATTCTTCTAAGAATTAACTAGCAACTTTAATTAAGGTTAACGGCTATTTTATGGGAAGAGTTTCAAGTAAATCTATTGAAATACTAAAAAACAGTATTGGTATCAATTCGCTTATTCCTAGTTCAGATTTCTATTAAATGACTGGAGCTTATTACTTGAATGGAGTTGAATATACTACAGAAGGCACAACTCGCAATCCCCTTCCTAATGACTTCAATGCTTATTAGTTATTATTAAAACAAATGAACCCGGATTTTAGGCTAGGCCCAAGAAGGCCTCCCTTAAACCCATAATTGTTTCACTATGAGAGCCAAAAATACTCAGAGAAAGGAACAAGCATATATACTAGCATGAACTATATCTAGAACTCTATAAGCAAGCTGAAAAGTAGCTAAACCTAACTCTCTTATAAACCTTCATCTAGATTGTTTTGAGTTTTTTCAATAAAAGAAGTTTAACCATTTTACCTGCTCCTTTGTCCATTTCCTCATAGTGGACAATTAAAGGGGTAGGCTTATTTTACTTTTTTTTACAACCAAAACATTATTCTTATCCGTTTTTGCATATTTTGATTGGTTCATTATGATGCCTTCATCCAATAATACCCTTAACTCAGTTCGTTTGCTTTACCATTACATAAATTGATAGGGAAGGAGTGATTCCCTATGAATAATCAACCTAAATTACGGTTAGCCAGAGCTTATGTAGTAATTCAAAAATACAATACAACTTATTCACCGGAAATAGCTTTGGTTAGAGGGACAATTTTCCCTGAACTATATTTTCCCTATCAAAGGGGGGAAATAGGAAATTATGAATGATCGCGAACGCATGTTAAGAGAAATCCAAGAACTTGAGTTTACTGCTATTGATCTGCAACTTTTTTTAGATACACATCCTGACAATAAAAGAGCTTTAGCAGACTACATTGCTATCTCTGCCGAGCTACGGGAAGCAAAAGAAAGATACGAAAGAGCTTATGGGCCCCTGATTGGTTATGGTTTTGGCATGGAAGATTTAGAACACGGATATCGTTGGATAAACTATTGGCCTTGGGAAGATCTGGAGGTGATGGAATAGTATGTGGTTGTATGAAAAAAAATTAGAGTACCCAGCTAAAGTTAGTGGTCCCAACCCTGCTTTAGCTAAGAATATAATAACTCAATATGGTGGTCCAGATGGTGAACTAGCTGCTTCTCTTCGTTATTTAACTCAACGTTATTCGATGCCCACGAATCAAACAAAAGGTTTGTTAACAGATATTGGTACTGAAGAACTTGCTCACCTTGAGATTGTTGCCAGTTTAGTCTACAATTTGATCAAAAATGCCTCTCTAGCTCAAATTAAAGCTGCAGGCCTTGATCCTTATTATGCTGACCACGATAGAGCGGTCTATTTCATAAATGCCTCTGGCAATCCTTGGACAGCAGAATATATTCAAAGCAAAGGTGATCCAGTAGCAGATCTTGTTGAAGACATGGCTGCTGAGCAAAAAGCTCGTGCCACCTATGAATATTTGATTCAACTTTCTGATGACCCTTTGGTAACTGATACTTTACGTTTCCTTCGCGAAAGAGAAGTGGTCCACTTCCAACGCTTTGGTGAAGCTTTAGTGCAAGTAGAAGATGTTTTGTATAACAAAAAATACTATTAAAGGAGCGCCATAGCGCTCCTTTATTGTTTATTACCTTGTTCTTGCTGTGAGGTTCCCCCACCATACTGAGGAGAGTAAGGGTTACCATATTGACCACCAGGATAATTAGGGTTAGCTGGTGCACTGTAAGTACTTTGACCATAGTTAGGAACAGTGCCATATGCTTCTGGCCTTTGACTCATTTGGCTGATTTGACCTTCTAATTGATTAATTAGTTGATCAAGCCTGCCTAGTTCTTGGGTTGCAAATGTTTCTGCTTGGCTTAGTTGATCAAGTAATTGAGCATTTCTTTGTTCAGATTGTCTTAATCTGCTCGTTAATTGTCTAATGGTATTTATCTGCTGAAATACTACCTGTTCACGGTAATTCTGTTGCACAAATTTATCCCCTTTCGCAGCTGGTTATGGTTAGTTTAACCGCTCCTGTAATTATTATGCCTTGAGTTTGTTAATTTTTTAACTATTGCAGGAGGACAAGATATCTACTCCGAAGTACATAGGAACCTACTTTTATATCATTTTACGGAGGTGCAACAAGGTGGCGAAAAATGCTAATAAGCAAGGGAATATAATCCTCGATTACATTACTAATATCTTAAATGCAATGGCCTTAGGATTATTTGGTTCCCTCATCGTCGGACTAATTTTAGAGCAAACAGGTAAGTTAGTAAATGTTGACATGTTAGTTACTTTTGGTCAGTATGCTAAGCTATTAATGGGTCCAGCAATTGGCGTAGCCGTTGCTTTTTCTGTAAAGGCCCCTTTACTGGGAGTTTTTTCAGCAGCTGTTGCAGGTGCCATTGGTGCTGGTACCTTTACATTGTTACCAGTAGCTAAAATAGGCGAACCTGTAGGAGCCATGTTAGCTGCTTTAGCTGGTGCCGAAATTGCTAAGTTAGTTGGTGGCAAAACAAAAGTTGATATCATCTTGGTTCCTGTTACAACAATAATAGTTGGTGGTGTAGTTGGCTTATATTTAGCTCCTTCTGTAGCTACATTTATGAAGGCAACTGGAGATCTTGTTAACGAAGCAACTAAACTTCACCCTCTACCGATGGGTATTGCTGTATCTGTATTGATGGGAATGATTTTAACTGCTCCCATTTCAAGTGCAGCTATTGCGATCAGTTTAGGTTTAAGTGGTTTAGCAGGTGGAGCTGCTACTGTAGGTTGCTCTGCTCAAATGATTGGTTTTGCTGTCATGAGTTATAAAGAAAATGGCTTTGGCGGGTTAATTGCTCAAGGTGTTGGGACTTCAATGTTACAAGTTCCTAACATTGTTAAAAATCCTCTCATCTGGATACCACCAACACTAACAAGTGCTATTTTAGGGCCTCTTTCGACAATGGTCTTTCGTATGACCAATATACCTGAAGGCTCCGGCATGGGTACATCTGGTTTTGTAGGGCAAATTGGTACCTTAAAAGACATGGGTGCTGTTGCTTGGCCTGGGATCATTTTGCTTCACTTTATCTTGCCTGCTATTTTAACTTATGCCATTGGCGAATTTATGCGTAGAAAAAACTGGATAAGACCAGGCGATTTAACTTTACACAGCAATTAACTAATTTTTCCCATGAATACCAGAATCCGCAACCCTTTTCTCTGTTAGCGACACCCTTTGAGTGAAACACTACTACTCAGAGGGAGGGGACTCTGTGGATTTACGCAGTCTACCTAAAGTTGCTTATTTTTGTATGGAGTTTGGACTTAATGAAAAACTTCCTATCTATGCTGGTGGGTTAGGGATCTTAGCTGGCGATATTCTCAAAACCGCATATGATCTTAGCCTTCCCCTCATTGGTGTTGGCATTCTATGGGAAAAAGGTTATACTAGCCAAGTTATATCCCCTGAACTCTGGCCTGAAGATAGACCACAAATTGTTAGCCACGAATATTTAACTGATACCGGCAAGACAATTTCTCTAAATATTGCCGGTATTGACGTTACCTGTCGGATTTGGCTCTGCGATGCTTTTAATAATGTTCCACTCTATCTTTTACAACCGGAAAATTTGCCTCATGTCTGCCATAGTCTTTACTGTGGTTCTGAAGAAGACAGAGTTAAGCAAGAGATGATTCTAGGTATTGGTGGTGTTAAAGCTTTAAAAGCTTTAGGAATCAAACCCGAGCTCTATCACTTTAACGAAGGACATGCTGTCTTAGCAGGCCTAGAATTGATTCGGGAAAAAATGGAGGAAGGTCAGTCTTTTGAAGAGGCTTGGGAAAGGACCAAAGATCAGATCATATTTACTACCCACACCCCTGTAATGGCTGGTAATGAATCTCATGCTAGAGAACTATTTATTCATTTAGGCGCTAATAGAGGCCTTAACATGGAACAACTCGCTGCTATTGGTGGTTCACCTTTTAGTATGACTGTAGCTGGGCTTAAGCTAGCTCATGTTGCCAACGGGGTGTCCACCATGCACGCTACAACCTCGAGAGCTATGTGGCAAGATATTAAAGACTCAGCTCCCATCCTCGGCATAACTAATGGTGTCCATAAAGGTACTTGGCAAAACGCTAAGATCTATCTTAATTACCTTTCGCGAGGTGATCTGTGGACCGCTCATCAAGAAGCTAAAGAAGCTTTACTAGAAGAGGTTAGACGGCAAACAGCTCTTAGCTTAGAACTAGATGTTCTTACAATTGGTTTTGCACGCAGAGCAGCCCCCTATAAACGTAGTGACCTTATTTTTAGAAGACCAGAAATCATCGAACCTTTATTAAACTCCGGTGAGCTACAAATAATCTTCTCTGGTAAAGCTCACCCGCATGATTATGCAGGCAAAGAAATTGTTTCTCATTTAGTTCGCTTTGCTCGCAAATATCCAGGCAGGGTAGTGTTTTTAGAAGACTATAATATGCGCATCGCTAGATTGATGGTACAAGGTGCCGATGTTTGGTTGAATAATCCTCAAAGGCCTTTAGAAGCTTCGGGTACATCTGGGATGAAAGCTGCTATGAATGGTGTTATTAATCTTAGTATTTTAGATGGCTGGTGGCCTGAAGCTTGTAGACATGCCATAAATGGCTGGCAAATAGGTGGCGGATATCAAGGTCCAGAGCAAAATTACTACGATCTAGTTTCTTTATACGAAGTGCTACTAGATGAAGTTATACCAACCTATTATGATCACAGAGACCAATGGATTAGAATGATGGAAGAATCCATTCACTTTTCTGAAGCTTTTTCAGCAGAACGCATGCTTTCAGAGTATTATAACCTTCTCTATACTCCTAGTGTGACTGCCATGAAAGTTAAAAAAGCTGCTAAAGGAGTTTTAGAGGAGGTGCTAACTACTTGACTCTGACTAAGGTTATCGAGGTTATTGGTGAATCTAATAAATCATGGGATGATGCTGTAAAAAATGCTGTTATTTCAGCCCAACCAACCGTACATGGCATAACTGGTGTACATATTCTTAATCTTACTGGTTCGATCAATGAAAAAGGCGAGATCTATGAATATAAAGCCAATGTAAACTTGGCTTATGTGGAGAAATAACAGTAAAAGATTGGCTTTGAATAATTTCGGAGCCAATCTTTATTACTTAAAAATAATTATAGTTATAAATTACCAAAGTAAAATTGTGACTTTTGGGCTTTTTTTCTTTAGAGGATTTCTAGCTTATGTCTACGAATTGTTATGACAGTTAAGAAGATGAGGTGGTTCCTTTTGTCCCATAAAGGCTGGTTACCAAATAAAATTGTCCAGGTGTTTGATGGTAATAATACCTATTGTAGCCGCATTTTAGGTTATGATAAAAATGTACTTTATCTAACTGCCCCTGCTTCACCACAGGGTAGGATTTGGCCTGCGGTTGGCAAAACTCTAGGTTTTTCGCTAGAAAAAACCATTACACCAATAACTGTTTTAGAACGCTTTCTAAAACCTTTTCCTTTTTTAGCTGTTGATCTCAAAGGTAATATTCCTTACCAAGAAATTGTTGCCTATAGACCGCTTAAAATTATTGTTGTTACCGGACCTAAAGGTGGATCTGGCAAAACTTTTCTAGCTGCTAACTTAGCTTCCTTTTTATTAAACAAAGGTTCTAAGGTTTTACTCATAGATGGAGCTTTAGGTCAAGAAGCTTTGCATAATATCTATGACGCTAGCCAAACTTCCCATCCACTTAATATTCTTTCTTATTTTTATAATGATCCAACTCCGTGGGAATTGCATAATTTACTCTTTGATGTTGCCCAAAAAGAAAGTGATTATGACTTTGTGATCATCGATACTGCCAGTGGCCTTAGTTCTTTAGCTTTACTTTATTCTAACATAGCCGACTATTTACTTATGGTTACGAATGACACAGAAGCCTCTAAAGAACTTTCCTTAAAATATGCCTTGGAAATCAATAAGAAAAGTTGGCAGCCAGAGATAGGCCTCATATTAAATAACTCACCCCTTAAAAAGGATAACTTTACTAGTTTCTTAGAAAAATTCCAATCTAATTATGTTCCTAGTTGCTATCTAGGTGAAGTAAATCATGATCCAGCAGAATTGCACTGCCATAAAGCTAAACGACTTTTAATTGAAACCTTTCCATCCTCGGAGGGTACACTTGGATTAATAAATGTCTTTAACGAATTTCTTGACCGCCTTGACTTACAAGATAATTTCACAGTACGTAAATAGATAAAAACGGGGCTGTTGCACAACTGATTAGTTGTGCAACAGCTTTTGTTTATGTAAAAATAAAAGAACTAGCCCATTTTGGGCTAGTTCATGGTATAATTTAGTTATGCAACAAACAAAACTATACAGTAAAAATTATACCGCATTAGAGTCTGGTAATCAACTGTTTTTGCCATTAAATCTTGAGGTTTGTATTCCTAAGGATGACTCGGTTCGACTGCTAAGCCACTTATTGGAGGGATTAAACTACGAAAAGTTGTACAAGGCTTACTCCACGAAAGGGAGAAAACCAGCAGTTAAACCTAAAACATTCGTCAAGATTTTAATTTACGCTTACATGAATAACATCTGTACAACTAGAGACATTGAGTTAGCATGTCAGCGCGACATCAACTTTATGTGGTTATTAAACGGAGATACACCCCCAGATCATTCTACAATCGCTCGGTTTAGAAAGCACTTTCTTAGTAACGCTGCTGAGGACTTATTTTACCAACTTATAAAGGTTCTCCATAACTGTGGTGAAATCGAGTTTGAGAATCTTTTTGTTGATGGAACTAAAATAGAAGCCAATGCTAATCGCTATACATTTGTCTGGAAGAAAGTAGTTAACAAAAACGAGGAAAAAATGTACGCCAAGATCCTATCCCTCATCGATGAACTCAATCAAGTCTATGGGACTTGTTTTGAGGTAGCTAAAGAAACTCTATTACACGATCTTGATGTAATTCGTGATTTTTTAGAAGAAAAGCGATTAGCCGAGAAAATTGAGTTTGTCCACGGCACAGGTAAAAGAAAAACACAACTTCAGAAATTCATGGAGCAATTACAGAATTTCCGTGAACGGCAGGAAATGTATATTGCTCACAATGCATTGTTTGAAGGACGAAATAGTTTTTCAAAGACAGACACCGATGCAACCTTTATGCATATGAAGGATGACCACATGAGAAATTCCCAGCTCAAACCAGCTTACAATGTCCAGATAGCTGTTGAAGCAGAATATATAGCAGGTATTGGCATCTTTCAAGATAGGAATGACACAACAACACTAATTCCATTGCTTGAGAACATGAAAAATAAAATCGGGACGAAGTTTAAAAACATAATAGCTGATTCGGGATATGAAAGCGAAGAGAATTACTTTTACCTGGAAAAAGAAGGACTAGAGAGCTTCATTAAACCCCAATCCTATGATAGAAACAAAAAGAAAAGCTTTCGAAATGATATAAGTAAGCGTGAAAACATGATATACAATCCAAAAACAGACGAATATACCTGCCATAACCAAAAGAAACTTAAACCGACAGGAGTTGCTCATAAGACATCTGTAACGGGATTTCGATCCCAGGTAACTATATACGAATGTGAAGACTGTATGGGTTGTCCTTTGAAAATAAAATGTACAAAAGCTCAAGGTAATCGCAAGATGCAGGTTGCCAAGAACTTCATCGAAAAAAGGCAAAAATCCTACGAAAATATAATAACAGAAAAGGGTATCCAACTGAGAGTTAATCGTTCCATTCAGGTTGAAGGAGCTTTTGGTATATTAAAGAGTGACTATGGCTTCAATCGATTTCTCACTCGTGGAAAAAACAATGTGAGAATCGAGTTCATATTGCTCTGTTTTGGGTACAACATAAACAAGTTACATTCAAAGATCCAGAACGAGCGAAGTAAAACTCCTTTACACCCTATAAAACAGACCGCTTAGGATTTAAATTTGAAAGAAATCCATGGGGGTTCTTTTGTCGTGCCCAAAAATAGCTCTGCAACGAAAATTTAATCACATTGATTATTCAAAAACCCAAAAACTTGAGTTTTTATGAAAGAAGGGAGCGTCGCTTACTACTTTTTAGTAGTTTTGCGACACCCC
>DHDH01000047.1:0-12197 GCA_002399235.1 Firmicutes bacterium UBA4881
AATCGTGCTGCTGATGATGCTGCTGGTTTAGCAATTTCAGAAAAAATGAAAGCACAAATTAACGGTTTAAACCAAGCTGTCAGAAATGCACAAGATGGTATTTCTATGATCCAAACAGCAGAAGGTGGACTTATTGAAGTTCATGATATGTTACAAAGGATGAGAACATTAGCTACCCAGGCAGCAAATGGCACATATGATGTAGATGATAACAAGAAGATAAATGAAGAGTTTGGTCAATTAATTACTGAAATAAAGGAAGTTAGTAAAAGGACTAAGTTTAATGGTAAAGCTTTAATTGATGGTACAAGTTCTTCTACACCTATTAAGTTGCAAGTTGGTGCGGGTAGTGGAGATATTATGAAAATCACTATTGAAGATATGTCTGCAACAGGATTAAAGTTAATAGATGCAGGTACTACAGCTAGTGTTACAGCTACTAATATTTTAGGTACACTTGATGCTGCAATAGAATCTGTGTCAAAAACTCGTTCTAAGCTCGGTGCCTACCAAAATCGCCTTGACCATACCATTAATAATTTGGGTGTTGCATCAGAGAATCTTAACGCAGCTAATAGTCGCATCCGTGATGTAGATATGGCTTCCGAGATGATGAACTTTACAAGGAATCAAATCCTTATTCAAGCAGGTACAGCTATGTTGGCACAAGCTAATGCTCGCCCACAGAGTGTACTTCAACTACTTGGCTAATAAGTTAATCGAATTTTGATAAAGACAAATGATCCCCTAATGGAGATAAACTGTTCCATTAGGGGATTTTCTTAGCCTTGATAATGTGGGGATCTTCAGATGGCGAGAATCGAACATACTTTATCGACAGACTTTGTATTGCCATAAAAAGATTTAGATAGGTACTATTATTTTCGCAGACAAGGAAAGCTAATGAATGAAACAATGATTGAATTGAAAGACAAATGTAGTGCGCTACTCAACTCAGGAAAAACAAATATAATGAAATGATCTCCTTACTACTTTCGTTTGCATCTAGTAACCCTAAATGGTATACTCGAAATTGGGAGTCGATAGACAAAATAGAGATATCATTCCTACTTTACATTAAAGTGGCCTGAATATAGTAATCGGGCCGGGCGCTAAGCTCGGCTCTTTTTGTAATTAAAGAGGTGTCTAGATGCGCATGATTGTTGGCTTGGGTAACCCAGGCACTAGATTTCAATACACCAGACATAATGTCGGTTTTATGGCAGTCGATGGATTTGCTAGAAGACGTGGCATAAATATTACTGATCTGAAATTTAAGGCCTTAGTGGGTAAAAAAGGAGACCTACTCCTTGTGAAACCTCAGACCTTTATGAACCTAAGTGGCGAATCAGTAATGCCTTTAATGAACTATTTTAAAATAGAACCCCAGGATCTAATGGTAGTCTACGATGATATGGACATACCCCTAGGTGAGTTAAGAATCAAACCTAAGGGTAGCGCAGGTGGCCATAATGGCATGAAAAGCATCATTGAACAACTCGGGAGAGAGGATTTTCCTAGAATAAGAATTGGTATCGGTAGACCAGATCCTACCAGAGATGTCGTAGATTATGTACTCCGCATCTTCAGTAAAGAAGAGATGCCTACTATTACAGACACCCTTATAAGAGCAGTAGATGCACTGGAAACCTGGGTAGGAGAAGGCCTTGATAGTGCCATGAATAAATACAATAAGCGGGCATAAAAAATAACAGTAGAAAAGAAACCTTAAGAAGGGACTGAAACTCCCATCAATAGTTTATCATTCTATGTATTTAAGGTTATAGCTGCTGGACTGTTCGCTGTTATACTGGCGCTTTGGTTAAATAGTCGTTTACCTAAAAAAGCAGAAGCGTTAACAATTCCTTTAATCGAAGAAATACTAAAAAACGGGTTGGCATATCTTCTAAATGTCAGCCCTTTACCTGTCCACTTAATTTTTGGCTTAGCCGAAGGCTTCTATGAAGGACGCGAGGTAAGCAATTACTGGCTTTTAGGTAATGCTTTACTTGGACATGGTATCTATGGTGCCTTAGCTTTTTTGCTATGGCCCCAAGTAATTGTTGCTACTATATCATCTGGAGTCTTACACGCGTTATATAATACATACATTATGCAAAAGAGCAGAAGCTAGTATCTCTGCTAGAGTTTCATTGGGGAGGCAGATTCAATGCTGAACGAAAAAATATTACAGATGCTTTCACCTCAAACCAAAGACCAAATTGTTTCTTGGCAAGAAAAGCAAACACCAACTAATAATTTAGTTATCCCTTCAGGCAGTGGTCGGTCTTTTGTAATAAGTTTACTAGCCCAGAAAGAACTTAAAGGACCTACACTAATTGTCTGCCGGAATGAAGATAGAGCTTACCGTATGGCCCAAGATATAGAGACCTGGACAGGTGAGAAAGCCTTTGTTTTTCCTCAGCGTGAAATTCTTCCCTTTGAAACCATACCTGAATCGCCACAAGTAGTTGGCCAGCGTATTCAGGTTCTGTATAAAGCTTTGGAGAAAGAAAGTAACAATAGATTTTTTGTTACTACTTCCCAAGCTCTCCAGAGTGCTCTAGTTCCCCCCCGGGTTTTAGAAGAGGTAGTTCTACGATTTAAAGTAGGAGAAAGACTCACTTACAACAAGACAATTCAACACTTAATTAATATCGGTTATAAGCGTTTTCCCCAAGTAACTGGCCTTGGCGAGTTTAGTGTTAGAGGTGATATCTTAGATATTTTCCCTCTCTCTGGAGAACCAGTACGTATTGAATTTTTTGATGATGAAGTTGATTCTATTCGTTTCTTTGACCCAGAGGATCAACGTTCTACTGAACCAGTGACTGAGATTGAGATCTTACCAGCTAGAGAGTGTTACTTTGATAAAAATAACATCGCTAAAGGTAAAGAGAAGATATTGCACGAGCTACAAGAACAGTTAACTAAACTAAGAGCTCAGAATTATTTTGAAGAAGCTGATGAACTAGAGGCTAAAGTTAAAGCTGACTTGGATAAATTTCAAAATGGCCAGAGCTTCGATGGCGAACTCGGTTACCTTATTCATTTTTATGGTAGAGAGCATTTGTTTTTAGAATATGTAAAGCCAGAACTTATCATCTACGAAGATCAAGAGGACCTAGTTAGACAAACGGAATATTGGTTGCAAGAGATAGGCGAGTCTCTAACTCTCCTCATGGAAAAAGGCCGCGTCCTTCCTAGTGTATTCGAAAACTTTCATAGCCTTTCCGAGATTCAAGCTACAGCTAAAAATATTAGGTCCTTTTCCATTAGCGAAGTTGGAGGAGACAAAGATTCTCTAGAACTTCGCCTCAGGCAACCCAACATCTACCAAGGACCTGTAGAAACTGCCTTCCCAGACGATGTAGAAGAACGATTGCATAAATTAATGCAAGTAGGCGTGATTGTCTCTACTACAGAAAGACAAGAGAGAGTTACGAGAATTCTTCGAGATCGAAAACTCTCATTCTCCTCAGAAAAAGCTGGGCCAGGTATTGTCTTTGTCCAGAGTGGAAACCTCGAATCTGGCTTAGAAAGCCTTAGCGATAATTTAGTCATTATTACTGATAGAGAACTTTTTGGTGGGGCTAAACGCAAGAAAAAGCCAATCTTTTCTCAAGGTAAGGTATTACATTCCAAAGATCAGTTAAAAACTGGCGATTATGTAGTGCATGTCAACCACGGTATTGGCCGCTATACTGGCATGAATACCTTGGAAATAAATGGTACCCATAAAGATTATTTAGTCATTCAATATGCAGGTGAAGGCGAAAAACTTTATATACCTACAGAACAGATTCAGCTTTTGCAAAAATACTCTGGTCTTAGTGATGATGCACCAAAACTTAACAAATTAGGTGGCAGTGAGTGGCAGAAAGTTAAAGCTAGAGTTAATGCTTCTGTACAAGCGATGGCAGAAGAACTCATTGCTCTTTATGCCGCCAGAGAGTCTATAAGAGGACATGCGTTTTCCCCTGATGACGACTTTCAAAAACAGTTTGAAGATGAATTCCCCTACCAAGAGACCCCAGATCAATTAAAATCGATCAATGAAGTTAAAACAGATATGGTTAAACCTCAACCTATGGAACGCCTCCTCTGTGGTGATGTTGGCTATGGCAAGACAGAAGTGGCTATCAGGGCTGCGTTTAAAGCAGCTTCCGAAGGTAAACAAGTAGCTATATTAGTACCAACCACAATTCTTGGTATGCAACATTATAATACCTTTAGGGAACGCTTCCGTAATTATCCTTTTAATATTAGGTTACTTAGTCGCTTTCAACCCGAGTCTGCTAACCGAGATACTTTAAGAAAGATGGCCTCGGGTGGCGTGGATATAGTTATTGGTACTCATAGACTTTTATCTAAAGATATTAAATTTAAGGATCTCGGTCTAGTAATTATTGATGAGGAGCAACGGTTTGGTGTTTCTCAAAAAGAAAAATTGAAGTATCTTAGGAAAAATGTGGATGTCTTAACCATGACCGCGACCCCTATCCCTAGAACCTTGCATATGGCATTAGTTGGGGTTAGAGATATGAGCTTGATTGAGACACCCCCTGAAGATAGGTATCCTGTTAGAACTTATGTCACTGAATATAATCCCGAAACAGTTAGAGAAGCTATCTTAAGGGAGTTAGCTCGAAAAGGTCAGGTCTACTTTGTCTTTAACCGGGTACAAGGAATAGAAGAAATGGCCGCTGAGGTACAGAATCTAGTGCCAGAGGCGAGAATAGGTGTGGCCCATGGCCAGATGGATGAAAAGTATCTCGAACGCGTTATGGTTCAGTTTATGGAGCGCGAGTATGATATTTTAGTCTCCACAACCATCATTGAAACAGGCTTAGATATATCCAATGTTAATACTTTGATAGTTTATAATGCTGATCACTTTGGCCTTTCTCAACTCTACCAGTTACGGGGTAGAGTAGGGAGAACGAACCGGGTAGCGTATGCCTATTTTACCTATAAACCTAACAAAGCCCTCAACGAAGATGCGCAAAAGAGGCTTAGCGCTATCAGGGATTTTACGGAACTTGGTTCTGGTTTTAAACTAGCGATGCGCGATTTAGAGATTAGAGGTGCTGGTAATATTTTAGGCCCTGAGCAGCATGGTTTTATTGCTGCTGTTGGCTTTGAGCTATATTGCCAGATGCTAGAAGAAGCTGTAGCACAGCGTAAAATGGTTGGCGAGATTGAGCCAGAAGAACAGGATCCGCAGATTAACATCACCCTCGATGGCTATCTACCCACAAGTTATATTGCTGATGAAGGTCAAAAGATCGAGATCTATAAGAAGATCAATGATGTTAACGATCTAGATTCACTAACTAAATTAGAAGACGAAATGATCGATCGGTTTGGTGATCTGCCTGAAGAAGCAGAAAATCTACTTTGGTTTAAACGTATTGATATGCTCGCAAGAGCTCTTATAATTGAAGAGATAACAGAACAAAGAGAAATTGGTCGAGACACACTAACTCTAGCTCTGCGCTTCAGTGCCAAGTCGCCAATTGATGGTAATAAGATCCAGCAAGCTTGGGAGAAATATCGAAATAAAATTGGCTTTGTTCATGGCAAAAGCCCTCAACTTAAATTGGCTAATTGGCAACCCAAAACCAGAGAATCAAGACGTTTACTTCTAAATATTTTAGAGATATTAGCAGGAGCTAACACCACAAAAGGCAAGAATCGAGGCGATCTTTGATGATCACAGTAGTAGGACTTGGGACAAGTAGTAAAGATGATTTAAGTAATAAAGCTATTAAATGCTTAGAAGAAGCTACTCATTTAGTAACTACTGCTAGTTGGCATCAGGTTTGGTCGGAGTTAACAACCTGTAAAGCAGAGATTTGGGATAATTGGCCTCTAGAGGAAAGGTTATCGGCTTTAAAAAACTATGCAGATAATTTAGTACTTGCAGTCGCAGGTGATCCTAAATTGGATGAGTTCTATCTACAAGACATACCCGGCTTGGTAGTAATTGGTGCTTCGAGTAGAATACACTCTCTAGATCTGCCTAAAGAGTGGCAATATGTAAGTAAAGATAAAATTAAAGGTAAAACAGAAAAAAGTTTACTCTCAAGAATCTATCCTGGTGTTTGGCCACAGGTAAAAAGAAACCTACCTAAGGATCTAGTAGTTTTGTATGAAGACCAGGGTAGGGTGGGGCAAGGTAAGGTAGACGATTTAGAACTTACTGATGGCTATATTTTAATTAAAAGTAACTTACCGGAGCGTCCTATCGATACTTTACTAAAAGTTATGCAAAGATTAAGAGCTCCTGAGGGTTGTCCTTGGGACAAGATACAGACTTTTACATCCCTTAAACCTTATCTAGTGGAAGAGGCTTATGAACTATGGGATGCTATCGATTCCGGGGTAACTGACTTAATGGTTGAAGAACTGGGAGATGTACTTTTACAAGTGGTCTTCCACTCAGAGATTGCCTCCGAAGAAGGGCTCTTTGACTTTGAGGAAGTAGCCTTATCAATTGCTAAGAAGCTTGTACATCGCCATCCCCATGTCTTTGGTGATGTCAAAGCCGATACACCAGAGAAAGTCTTAGTCAATTGGGATGCGCTAAAAAAAGAAGAAAAAGGCAAAGAAGATCGTCTTTCGATTCTAGATGGTGTACCCAAATATCTACCAGGGCTCTCTAAAGCGAATAAGGTACAAAAGAAAGCTGCTAAGGTAGGTTTTGATTGGTCGGAGATTGATCCTGTCTGGGACAAGGTGACAGAAGAGTTACAAGAACTAAAAGACGCCCAAGGTGCTCACAAAGAAGAAGAATTAGGAGATCTACTTTTTGCTATTGTCAATTTAGCCCGGTTTTTGCATATAGATCCCGAAGTAGCAATTAATAAGACCATAGCAAAATTTCAAAGACGTTTTAGGTATATAGAAAAACAGGCCCCGAAGCCTTTAGAAGAAATGACCCTAGAAGAGATGGATGTTTACTGGGAAGAAGCGAAGAAAGAAGAATAAACAATCTTTAGAAATAATAAAGACCAAGCTCTCAAAGACTTGTGGCAGCTCTATTTGCCACTTTGGGGTGCTTGGTCTACTTATTTTAATTTAAAGAAATATGCTTTTTAAGGTTTGACAATAGATATAAACAGGTAAGTAAGTTAAATGTATAGAGGATCTAAAGTAGAAAGCGTATGGATTTGTAAGCTTAGGTTAGTTCTTACAACGGATAAAGAATCGGCTAAGGATGCAAAATACCCTTTGGAGGGGTATTCAATGAAAAAATGGCCTATTTTGTTCCTGCTTTTAATTTTGGTTATCTCGGGATGTAATGTTCCGGGCATGGGAAGTAAGGAACCAAAAGTCTCTTTGTATTTAACTAAAACAGGAGAAAAGAAAGAACTGTCACTAGAAGAATATGTAGCCGGGGTTGTAGCTGGAGAGATGTTGCCAAATTGGCCCAAAGAGGCTTATGCGGCTCAAGCTATTTTAGCAAGGACCTTCACTATGGAATTTATTCAAAGGGGTGGTACACAAGCTAAATATGGCACAGATCTCTCTGATGACATTACAGAAACACAAGCCTATAACGCTAGTGCCATTTCACCAGTGATTCGCTCGGCTGTACAGGGTACTAAGGGTTTAGTTGCTACTTACAACAAAAATTACATCAAAGGCTGGTTTCATGCTTTCTCGGGAGGCGAAACCACTAAAGCCAAGGTGGGGTTAAATTATAAAGAAACCGAACCACCTTACATTAAAGTTGTCTCAGATCCTGGAGCCGATTATGCACCACCTGAAGATAGAAATTGGCAGGCTACCTACAGTGCAGACGAACTAAGTAACTTATTACAAAAAACCGGTCTAATTAACTTTGCAGTAGAGAATGTAGAAATTACCAACAAAAATGAGCAAGGCCGTGTAACTGAGTTTACAGTCTCTGGTGCTGGGAATAAAGTTCCTATTGCTGGTGCAGATTTTCGTATTGCGGTAGATTCAACTAAACTTAAATCAATCTGGATTGAGGATCTAACTAAAACGGGTACAGATTTTGTCTTTAAAGGTAAAGGCTATGGCCATGGTGTAGGAATGAGTCAATGGGGAGCTTATGCTCTAGCTGAGAAAGGTAGCAAGGCTGAAGAGATTGTTAAATACTTTTTCCAGGGTATTGAAATAACTAAAAAATATAAGTAGTCATACCTGTCCCCCTTTTTTAATAAGCTGAAGTAGAGTAAGGGGGAGATTGAGAATGGCTATTGAAGAAAAACGTGTCGGGACTTTGAAAAATCATCAAATTGCTTTAAAAAACCGTCAAGAACTCTCTGTCGATGGAGTTATCAGTGTAGATAGCTTTGATGATCAGGAGGTTATCTTAGAAACAGAGGAAGGCCTTTTGATTGTAAGAGGGGAGAACCTGCGAGTTAGTCAGCTAAACATAGATGCTGGCAAGTTAAGTGTAAACGGCACTGTAAGCTCTTTAGAATACATGGGAAGTTCTGGACGTAAAGCAGGTTTTTTTAGCAAGATGTTTCGGTAGTAGCAACTTTGAGGCTAGCGACATAATATGGAAAACCTAAGTTAGGAGGAAGATCCAAGATGTCACTAGCCTCTCAACTAATTTCCCTAGGTTATTTATTATTACTAGGGTTGATTTGGGGATTTCTGTGGGAGTTTTTAGAAGAGATCTCTACAAGCAAGAAAAAAGGCGCTGTTATTCTGTTAGCATTTATGCTACCTATTTCTGGTTTAATATGGTATATCGGTAATGGCGGTTCCTTACGTTATTATGTACCTTTAGCTGTGGGAATAGGGGTTTTAGTCTTTTCGATACTTTCTAGAAGGACTTTAGGCTCAGCTATAGCCCTAGGACTTGGCAGGATCTTTGGCGGATTGAGTTTATTATTTTCAATTATCTGGCTTTTTTTGCGTGTAGGGGTAGAAAGTTTTTCTTTAATATTGTATTCTATATTTAGACGCATCAAAACTAACAAAAATACTATTCCTAAGTTTAATCAAGGCTAATAGAGCTTGCTGTTTTGCTTTGCGAAGTAGGGAGTGAGAAAAATGGCCAAAAGAAGATGGAAGCCTAATATTAAACAATTTAGTTTAACCATATTTTTGTTAGGAATAGTATGTTGGAGTATTTTCAACATAGTTTCTAGCCAAATAGAGGCAAGAAAACTAAATAACGAATTAAATCGAATCACTACTTCGATTAAAGACATCAAAGAAAAGCAAGCATCTGTTCTTCAAGAGATTGAGAAATGGGATGATCCCCAACTAATTGAGGAAGTAGCTAGGAAACAATTAGGTTTTGTACGTCCAGGTGAAACAACATATATGTTTAGTGAGTCTGTACAACCAGCCAATGAAAAAGAAGTTACAAAAAGAAGCAATTCAGGACGTGAAGGTATAGCAAACTGAGTTGACAATGTTCAATACGTTGGTATAATAAAATGAGCAAAAGGCTGTAAAAAGGCTTAATTTAATCGAGGAGGAGTCCCTTCTAGTATGTCCATAGAGGTTGGGAACGTTGTAGAAGGCAAGGTTACCGGTATTACAAATTTTGGAGCTTTTGTAGAGTTGGGCAATGGCCAAACTGGTCTTGTTCATATCTCAGAAGTCGCTGATGATTATGTTCAGGATATCAATGCGTATTTGAAACTTAATGATTTGGTTAAGGTGCGTATTTTATCGGTTAAAGACGGTAAAATAGGCCTTTCAATTAGAAAAGTTGAAAGTGTCACTAGAGAACGCACTCGGCGCAACAACAAAACACAACAACCTGATAAGAACTTTGAGGCCAAGCTTTCTAAGTTTATCAAGGATAGTGATGCTAGGTTAAAGGATCTTAAGAAAAATCAGGATTCTAAGAGAGGTGGACGTGGGTCAGCCCGTATCAACTCTAATAGTAATTTTTAGGCGGTTTAATTATGGGCATCCTCAGTGGATGCTCTTTCTTTTTTCGTTAGGAGGATGAGGATGTTAGAACGTATTTCTTCGCAGTTAGGCCGTACTCCGCAAGGAAGTTATCAGATTGTCATTAAGTGCCCTTGGGGTTATCCTGTAGTACTAAAAACTCATCCTCATGAGGGTGGTATCTTTCCTACTCTTTACTGGCTTTCTTGCCCTTACTTAGTAAAGGCAGTTTCCAGATTAGAAGCTACTGGTTTAGTGGGTAAGTATGACGAAAGGCTAACAGAGGATAACTCTTTTAGACAAGCTTTAGAGGTCGCACACTTAGCCTATGCCAAGGAACGCTCTCAGTATGTAGCTAGTGATGTAAATTTGCTCCCTGAGATAAAACAAAAACTAATCGAATCGGGTATTGGTGGTTCCGAGAACCGTGAAGGTGTTAAGTGCTTACATATGCATTTAGCCCATTATTTAGCTACTGGTGAAAACCCCATAGGCAAGGAGGTTTGGGCAGAGTTATCTCCTTGGCAAGCTGAGGATTGTCCACAAAACTGTCCCCCTTTGCCTGTAAAGGAACAACATCCACAAGCTATCATTGATGCTGGTAGTAATACTTGTCGTTTACTAATAGCTGGTGCTTACCCCCGCGAGTTAAATCAACCAATAATTTTTCGAGGGACAAAATACTACCTGCAGGCACTTAAGCAAGAAATAATTTATACAGAAGCAGGCAGAGATCTAGAAAAGGGTCGTAAAAAAACTAGTGATGCTGTAGAACATTATTTGGAGATAATAGAAAAAAATGGTGCTGAGCTTGTTGGTGCGGTAGCTACAGGTGTTTGGCGCCTTGCTGGCTCTCCCCATGAAGCATTAAAAGTTATACCAGGCGAAGAAGAAGCTAGGTTATCATTTCTCGGTGCCAAGAGTTCTCTCGGTATCAAAGGACCAGTTACTGTTATTGATCTAGGTGGGGGAAGTTTGGAGATTATCTCGGGTACAGGGGAACAGGTAGAGTTTTTGCAAAGTTTTCCTTTAGGTTTTTGGTCTGTAGGTAAAGCCTTGCAGCTCAATTTCCCAGCAAGCAAAGAAGAATTAAGAAAAGTTAATAACTATGTAAAAGAGAAATTAGAAACCATACCTCATCGAGGCGAACTGGTAGTTATTGGTGGCACAGCAACAACCCTAGCAGGTATTGCTCTAAATTTACCAGAGTATGATAGCGCTCAAGTCCACGGCTATCATTTGCATCTGTTAGCTGACTTACCTGAGAAATGGCCACTGTGGGCAGTAGACCGCAAACCAAATTTAGCAATCGGTCTAGAGATTCTCAAGTCTATTGCAGAGATTTCTGGCAAAAAGACTGCTATTGTTAGCGATATTGGGCTTATGGGCGGGATAATGGCTAATTCTTTCCTGAAAAAGTGAAGATAAACATTGACCGCGTGCTCAGTATGTAGTAGAATACGTTATGTGAATGTGCGAGGGTGGCGGAATGGCAGACGCAGCGGACTTAAAATCCGCTGGCCAAAAGGCCGTGAGGGTTCGACTCCCTTCCCTCGCACCATTTTTTTACCTATCAAAGGATTCAATCTCCTTTTGTTGAATAGTATTTAGTGAAGCGCGAAAGCTCGTGACTATTTAACGGAGGAGGATTTTTTATGTATTCGGTTGCTAAATTGGTAAACTGGATTTTGGTAGCTGTTGCGGCTGCGTTGTTTATCATCTTAAGTAACATCACCGAGTCGTGGCATTTTATCGTTATTGGCCTGGTCTTGGCTGCTGCTACACCAATTGACTTTATCTTAGCTAAGAAGATCTTAGAAGATAAGTCGGTGTCTGTAAAAGCTAATGTCCGTCAGTTCGCCAAGAGATTTATGGAAAATGCTATTTACTGGTGTGTAATTGGCTTAACATCTATAAGCCATGGTGTTATTAGAACTGTCTATGAATTAATGGAGAAAACAGTTGAAGGCTGGATTGCCTTTATTCCTGTCTTTGTATTTATTATTGGCTGGTCAATAGCTAGCAAACTACGCTTCGATTCTAGCAAATATGATGAAGCAATAACCAAATAAGTTTTCTAAGATAGGGCTTCCTTTAACGGAAGCCCTGCTTTTTTCAAAAAAACCTCTTGACGACGCGAGGCTATCTGTTATAATAATAAATGTCCCAAGCCACAAATTTAGTGTGGTAAAAATGGCGGCGTAGCTCAGTTGGCTAGAGCATGCGGTTCATACCCGCAGCGTCACTGGTTCAAATCCAGTCGCCGCTACCATATATGCGCCACTAGCTCAGTTGGTAGAGCA
>DHDH01000047.1:12294-33864 GCA_002399235.1 Firmicutes bacterium UBA4881
GCTGACTCTTAATCAGCGGGCCCTGGGTTCGAGTCCCCGGTGGCGCACCATTTATACATAAGCAGCAACCTTATAGGTTGTTGCTTTTTATTTTTTCTTTCGAAGATTTTCGACATGCTTCGAAAATTAAACTAAAGTATAGTGAAAAATGGGAGGATCAAGAATATTGAAGGAGGCGTTCATTACTCGTGGAAACGACTGAATCTATTTTGTATGGCTCATCAAGAACCAAAAGTAGAAGAGGCAGAAGAATGGATCATGTGGTATTAACCCCAGAGCGCCTACTTGACATACTAAAACACATTATCGCTTGCTTAACTTGGCTTACAATAGGATTATTTACCACGAAAGGTCTTTGGGAGGGTACTTGGGGCCTTATTCCTCTTGTTTTAGCTTGTACTTTAGGTAGTAATAAAGATCTTATAAGAGCTAGGAGTTTGATGATAGGAGGCCTTTTAGGATTAGCACATCTTACTGTAAGCATTTATACTTGTATGACTTGGCTAATGATCTGGTTAACCATGGAAGTTATTGTTTCGATAGGCAAAATCCAAAATCGTAAAGTGGTTATTATTCTTGCCTCTCTTTTATATCCTTGTTTGCTTTTAATAGGACGAAGATTAGCATTTCCAGTTATTACTTACATTTCCTATAGTATCTTAAGCAGTTCGACTTTATCACTTTTTATTGTAGGGAGCGAAATTCTTCTGGAAAAAGATCGGGTTTGGAAACCAGACGAATGTTTAGTATTATTAGCCGCGTCAGGTTTGTTAGTAGCAGGAATATTCGATAACTTAATATTGGGCGTCTCCATTAGTAGAGTTTTTCTCTGGCTTCTGGTGTTAAGTGTTGGTTTATTAGGAGGCCCTGTGTGGGGAATTATGGCTGGCTGTGTCGCTTGTTTGATAACCTCGAGTCACTATTATGGTTACTTCTACCTTTTAGGTGGAGCTTTAAGCGGGGTTCTTGTTATCGTAAAAGGTAGTAATCTACTAATAATTGTTGTGGGAGTAATCTTGTTATTAATGGGTGGGCAGTTTTCTGTCTTTGGCCTGGAAATGATTTTAGCCACTCTTTTATTACCAGTTATACTAAAAAAAGCGCAAATATTTAAATATTCGATCCCTTCAGCAGTACCACTAGAAAGATCAGAGATCAAAGCTTTAGAATTAAGGGAGAGAATAGATGGTTTTGCAAATACTTTGGCTGAGTTATCAAAGGTTTTTTCGGGCTTACCAGTAAAAGAAACAGATATAGAAAAACGTAAGTTAGCAGATTTAATTGAATCTATTGCCAGTAAGTCTTGTCAAAATTGCTTACATCAACAACTTTGTTGGCGCGAAAGTTTTATCCTCACCTATGGTAATTTAAGTGAATTACTTTTAGATTTGGAAACAAAAACAAGTACAGAGACGATGATAAGCAAAGCTAATCGCTGGTGCATCCGGCCCCGAGAGTTGGTAGAGACAGTAATTTATTTGTGGGAAAGAAAAGGCCAAGACTTAGTGTGGCAAAAAAGGTTAGCAGAAAGTAAAAATGTTGTAGCCAACCAATTAAGCGGTTTAGCAGCTGTAGTTGGTGATCTAGGTTGTCAATTAGATATTTTAGAAAGAGACCAACGTTCAGCTGATATCATTGCTTCGGAACTTAAAAGAAAAAATATCATGGTGGAGAGTTTGGAATGCAGCCGTTTTGAACATGGACTAGCTGTCTGTCTTACGGTCAAGCGTAGAAATAACTCCTGTTTAGAAAATGAGGTTAGAAATATAGTTTCCCGAGCAACAGGTACAAATATGATAGTTGAGAGACATACCTGTAGGGAAGAAGCTTGCGATATCTATCTGGTTCCTAAATATTTATATGAGGTAGATATCTTTGTAAAAAGAAAACCAGCTACAGGCTACACTCTTTGTGGGGACAGCTTTGGTTTAGCTTCTTTATTACGCGGCAGACAATTAATATCTCTTTCTGATGGTATGGGGGTTGGTCCAGAAGCGGCACTACAATCAAATACAGTGGTTACTTTCATAGAGAAGTTTCTCTCCCTTAATGTCTGTAGTAAGGAAGCATTGAAACTAGTGAATTCAGTTTGCTTTTTAAGTGCTGAAAGAGAGAGTTTTGCTACTGTAGATTTAGCTTTAATAGATAAATATACAGGCGAGCTAAGTATTTGTAAATTAGGTTCTGCACCAACCTTTGTAAAAAGAGGCAAAAGGGTAGTCTCCCTTTCTAGTGAAGCCATTCCAGTGGGGATGTTAAGCACTCTTAATGTTATAGAACGAAAGTGCTTTTTATATCAAGGCGATCTGATTGTAATGGTTAGTGATGGTGTTTTAATTGAAGGACACAAAGTAACCAGTGATAGTAATTGGTTAGAAAAACACTTAGAGAGAAATTTTGGTTCACCACAAGAACTTGGCGAGAGTATCCTAGCGATGCTTCCTGATGATAATAAAGATGATATTACAGTCTTAATTACTCAGATTAAATTAGCCTAAAAAAGTACGGAATTATTTCCGTGCTTTTTTTTGTCTAAGCTAAGAGAGAATAGCTATTTTTTTGCTAACCAATTGACTATTCTTAGAAAAAAGAGTAGGAATCTAGCTTAACTAATGTTATCTTATTTAATAAGTGCATTTTAGTTTTAGCCTTAAAAGCTAAGAATAATTTTATTTACCCCAATGATTAGAAGAGAGAAACTGAATATTGTCCTTAAAAGTAGATAAAAGTCAATTTAAGAGAGTCTCCTCTTGATTCTAAGCTAAGTTGGCGTTTACCCATGGTATTTTCTTGTTTATTTAGAGGAGTATAAATAGTAAAATTAAAATGAGACTCTCTAAATTTAGGTTGGGTAAAGACTGGATGTGAAGCATTTGCTTTATGAGAGTTTTAAAAAGGTACTTTTTACTATGTTTAAGGAGCCAGTAAAAGTCATTGTAGCATTTTCTGGTGGTAGTGATTCGGTGGCTCTTTTACACTTGTTTTGGCGTGTTAAAAAAGAGTTTGCATGGGAGATTAAGGCAGTTCATATAGAACATGGGATTCGAGGAGCTAGTTCTCAAAAAGATGCAGATTTTGCTGTTTGCTGGGCTAAGGAACGAGGAATTCCTTTAGAGGTAGAACATATTAATGTTCCTGAGTATGTAAAGAAAAATTCTGGTATCTCCATTGAAGAAGCAGCACGCAAACTTCGTTATGAGGTCTTAAAAAAGAAAGCTGAAATTTTTGGTTCTTCTGTTATTGCTTTAGGGCATCATGCTGATGACCAAGTAGAAACTATCTTACTGAACATACTTAGAGGTAGTGGGCTAGCAGGGATTAGAGGTATTAATTTGCTTCGCCAAGAATCTGGTTTTAATTATCTAAGACCACTACTTGGTTTTACCAAGCAAGAGATACTAGATTACTGTACCTACCACCAGCTGCAGTTTGTTGATGATGAAACCAATTTTCAAACAGACTATACTCGTAATCGGGTAAGGCTGGAACTATTGCCTCTCTTACAAAGCTACAATCCCCAAGTCAAAGAAGCACTACTTCGCTTAGGAGAAGCTGCTGGAGAGACTGAAAAGTATCTAGATGATGAACTAAAAAAAGCAGAGGTACCACTATTAAAGGGACCAGGTTGGTTAGGGGTCGATTTGAACCAGATTATTCACCTACACCCCTTATTAAAAAAGCGCCTATTTAGACAGATGGTTAGAGATCTAACAGGCTATTTCCCGGATTTTAAGGCCTCAGAGGCTTTAGAATCTTTGGCTAAGGAAATGGAAGGTACTAGTTATTATTATTTAAGTTCAGGTTTAGTAGTGTCTAGAGAGTATCATAAGCTCTTTTTAGCTTACGATTGGGAAACACTTCCTGAACCAAGAACCCTACTGGCAATTGACCAGGAAGGCCAACTAGTAGATCCTGGATGGAAATTAGAGATAAATTCTCTAGCTAAGGATAAAATTAATCTAGGATTAAGTACACCTTATAGCGAAATCATAGATGAAGATAAGGTTAAGCCTCCACTTAGGCTAAGGAAAAGAAAAAATGGAGATCTATTTTATCCCTTAGGAGCTAAAGGTGAAAAAAAACTAAAAGACTTTTTTATCGACCTTAAGGTACCCAAAAGAATTCGTGACCGAATTCCTATATTGGTAGATGCGGAAGATCGCATTATTTGGGTCGTGGGATTTCGTATAAGTGAGTTAGGTAAGGTCGACGAAAACACTAATCGTTATCTACAGTTGCGTATTGTGCAAAGTTGTCAGGCAGGTAGCCCTGTGCTATAATAACTCTGAATAAATATTAAGGCAGAGTAAACTTTATTTTCGGGCTGCCTCCGAGAGGAGGGCATTGAGTGAGTAGAATTTTAAAAAGTTTAGGCATCTATGTTTTAATTGCTATAATTATGATTTCTGCGGTTGCTGGTCTGGCAACTAAAACTGAAAAAGTTCAAGAAATCACTTATTCCGATCTAGTAACAAAGATTGAAAATGGAGCAATACGCAAATTTAGATTTGTTGGTCAGAACTATGCTCAAGGAACTTTTGTAGAAAATGACAAAGAGATAAACTTTGAAACTAATCTACTACCTGGAGCTTCAGCGGAACTACTGGACAAGCTGACAACCCATGGTGTTAATGTGGAAATCAAACCAGAACAGGTTGCTCCTTGGTGGCTTAGTTTTTTGCCTAATATCTTTTTACTATTAGTTATGATTGTTTTATGGGTAGTCTTTTTCAACCAGATTCAAGGTGGGGGTAATCGTACCCTTTCATTTGGTAAGAGTCGTGCGAAGATGCATACTGAGTCCTCGGTAAAGGTTACCTTTGCTGATGTAGCTGGTGTGGATGAAGCTAAACAGGAACTCAATGAGATTGTAGACTTTTTGAAAAACCCTAAGCGCTATGCTAGTATGGGAGCTAAAATCCCTAAAGGTGTATTGCTTGTAGGTCCTCCCGGAACTGGTAAAACCCTTTTAGGGCGAGCTGTTGCTGGCGAAGCAGGAGTACCTTTCTTTAGTATCAGTGGTTCTGATTTTGTGGAGATGTTTGTTGGTGTTGGTGCATCTAGAGTTAGAGACATGTTTGAAACAGCCAAACGCCATTCTCCTTGTATTGTCTTTATTGACGAGATTGATGCTGTAGGTCGTCAGAGGGGAGCGGGCCTTGGTGGTGGCCATGATGAACGCGAACAAACACTTAACCAATTGCTTGTTGAAATGGATGGTTTCGAACCTAACGCAGGTATAATTGTTTTAGCTGCTACTAACCGTCCTGATGTTCTGGACCCAGCCCTACTTAGACCTGGTCGTTTTGATCGCCAGGTAGTTGTCGATCGTCCAGATGTAAAAGGTAGAGAAGAGATTTTACGTATTTACATGCGTAACAAACCTCTTGATGAGAGTGTCGATGCTAAGACATTAGCGAAAATGACTCCTGGTTTCACTGGTGCCGATCTAGAAAACCTTATGAATGAGGCAGCTATTTTAGCTACCCGTAAAAATAAGCGTCAAATATCTAGAGATGAAGTTGAAGAAGCGGTAGATAGAGTTACTATGGGGCCACCAAAGGCTAAAAGAATTATGTCTGATAAAGATCGTCGTATCTTTGCTTACCATGAAGCTGGTCATGCATTGGTTGGTAAACTTCTACCAGGAGCAGATCCAGTGCATAAGGTCACTATTGTTGGTAGAGGTTTAGCTGGTGGTTACACCTTACTGTTACCTGAAGAAGATAGAAATACAATGACTAGAAGCGATCTACTTAACTTTATTACCTATGGTTTAGGTGGCAGAGTTGCTGAAGAAGTTGTCTTTGAAGATGTCAGTACAGGTGCTCAAAACGATTTAGAACGCACAAGCAAAGTCGCTAGACGCATGGTTACCGAATGGGGTATGAGTAAGAAGGTTGGGCCTGTTGTCTTTGGTAAAAACGAAGAGCAAGTATTCCTAGGCCGTGATCTTAGCCACACACGTAACTATTCAGAAGAAGTAGCTGGTTTGATTGACTCTGAAGTTAGAAGTATCTTAGAGGGTTGTCACTCCAAAGCTAATGAACTTATCGTTCAAAATAGAGAAACCTTAGATCGCATGGTTGAGGCTCTCTTAGAAAAAGAGACCCTTACCAGAGAAGAGATCGACCTGATCTGTGAAGGTAAAAGCATAGCTGATCTTTTACAGAACGAAAATCAGGAAGCTAAAGAAGAGGAAAAAGAACCTAATACCGATGAAAATGTAGAAACAGCCACAGAAGAAAACGAAGAAAAGTAAATAATAACTGGTAAAATGGCTGTTGCTGCAAATAAAGCTGTGGGAGGTGAGATCCCCGACTAGGGGAAAGCTATGGCAGATAAATATCGTATGAACAAAATGAGTTTTTATGGCTACCACGGAATTTTTGCAGCTGAGAAAGAAATAGGACAGATAGTTGAAGTTGATGTAGAGTTAGTGGCTGATTTAGCCCTTAATGCCAAAAACGATGATCCAGATATGGGGTTTAATCCAGTAGACATTTATACAATCTGTAAAGATATAGTAGAAGGTCGGGACTTCAACCTTATTGAAGCGGTCGCTGAAGCAATTGCAGGTCAACTACTTGATACCTATGATGTTGATGAAGTAATGGTTAGAGTACGCAAACCAGGTGTTTCAGCTGGAGGCATTGTTGGGGCTCAAGAGGTAGAGATACGTCGCCAACCACAGCGATAAGAGAAACGATGCAGAAGAGCCATACTGGTTCTTCTGCTTTTTGCTTATTAAGACCATAAATATTGTTTGCTAATACATTTAGGTAGGTGACTTGAATGACTGAGCTAATTCATAAGATTCAAGAGCTTAAAAAACAAAAAAATGCTACTATTTTAGCTCACTACTACCAAAAAGAGGAGATTCAGGATATTGCTGATTTTGTCGGTGATTCTTTAGAGATGGCCAGAAAGGCTAAGCAACTATCAACAGATACTATAGTTATCTGTGGTGTAAGTTTTATGGCAGAAACAGCCCAAATACTATGCCCAGATAAAAACATTCTCCTACCAGTAAAAAATGCAGGTTGCTCATTAGCCCAATTTGCTAGCCCCGAAAAGATAGCTACTTTACGAGCTAAATACCCTGAAGCAGCTTTTGTCTGCTATGTAAATTCGAGTGCTGAAGTAAAAGCACTTTGTGATATCTGTTGTACCTCAGCTAATGCAGTAAAAGTTGTAAGAAGTCTTCCCCAAAAACAGATCGTCATGCTACCCGATGGTAACTTAGCTTCCTGGGTACAAAGTAAGGTCCCCGAAAAAGAGATCATAGGTTTTGCTGGTCACTGTCCTAGTCATAACCGAGTTAGTGCCAATGATGTCACCGGAATGAAAACCAGGCACCCCGAAGCACTTCTCTTAGCTCATCCTGAAGTAAAAAAAGAGGTTTGGGAATTAGCTGATTTTGTAGGCAGTACATCGGCCATTATAAAATATGTAGAAGCTTCGGTAGGGAAAGAATTTATAATCGCTACTGAAGTAGGTATTCTACATGAACTACGCCAAAGATTCCCTCAAAAAGCTTTTTATCTGTTAACACCTGACCTGATTTGTTTAACAATGAAGATGATTGAACTTGAGGATCTCTACAAAGCTCTTTTAAATAATGAGCATACAGTTAAGTTAGACGAAGATTTACTTAAGAAGGCCTATGTACCACTTAAACGCATGTTTGACCTGAATTAATGATTCGTTAGGAAGTGGATAGTGTGCAAAGACTGCCAGATAATCTAGAGGTTGTAGAATTCCCATATTTAGTAATCGGTGCAGGACTTGCTGGACTAAATGCGGCCTTTAAGTTAGCTACAAGGGATAAGGTTCTCCTTGTCTGTAAGGAAGGGTTAGTAGATTCTAATACCTTTTACGCTCAAGGTGGCATTGCAGCTGTATTATCTAGAGAAGACACTCCGGAACTCCATATTAAAGATACCTTAACTGCAGGGGCAGGTCTTTGTCATGCTGATTCGGTTAAAATCCTTGTGGAAGAAGGACCAGTAAGGGTACGTGAGCTAATCAATCTTGGCGTTTTTTTTGATCATGATGAACAAGGAATTGCTCTAACCAGAGAAGGGGGTCATTCGAGACAACGCATTTTACATGCTAGAGGCGATGCTACCGGCCGCGAAATCGCTTTAGTTCTAACTCATTTAGTCTCCAAAAGAGAAGATATAACAGTTTGGACTAATACTGAACTATTAGAGATTGTCTTGAGCGAAAACGGCCAAGCAAGAGGAGCACTTTTTTATAGTAAAGAAAATAAAAAGGCAGTAGTGGTGTTAGCTCAAGCTGTAGTAATTGCTACAGGTGGCGCTGGCCAATTGTATATTAATAACACCAATCCCTCTGTCGCTACCGGTGATGGGGTAACAGTAGCTTACAGAGCTGGAGCCAAACTTATGGATCTAGAGTTTTTTCAGTTTCATCCAACTGTTTTTTGCCGACCTGGTTTCCCACGATTTTTGGTTTCCGAAGCAGTACGTGGCGAAGGCGCTTTATTAGTTAACAAAAAAGGCGAAAGATTTATGGTTGGCCGTCATCCTTTAGCTGAATTAGCACCTAGAGACGTAGTAGTAAGAGGAATTCTCGCCGAGTTAGAACGTTCAGGGGAAGATGTAGTCTATTTAAGAACTGATACAATGCGAAGTGAGATGGCCGAAAGGTTTCCTAAGATCTACCAGATGCTAAAGCAAGCAGGGGTAGATCCACGTAGGGAATGGATTCCTGTAGCACCAGCTGCCCACTACTTTATGGGTGGTATCCAGACAGATACCTTTGGTACTACCTCCATTCCGGGATTGTATGCTTGTGGTGAGGCAGCCTGCACAGGTGTGCATGGAGCAAATCGCTTAGCTAGTAACTCTTTACTAGAAGCAGCTGTTTTTTCTCATCGAGTAGCTGAGAAGATTATTCATAGTGCTACTCCAAAAAGTAAAGGGATATTAATTAACAACGACTTGGAAAGTCCTTTAGCGGCTACACCTGAGATGGCCAAAGTGTTCAAAGAAAAGTTTGAAAATGCTTGTAGTACAATCAGGTCTAAAGAACCTTTAGCTAAGTTAATTGCCTTTACCAGTAATGATGTAGAAAAATATCGTGGTCTACCAGGGCTTAAAGGCGATTTGGATACACAACATTATCTTAATATCTGCACTTTATCCCGATTAATAGCGCAAGCGGCTTTACAAAGAGAAGAGAGCCGTGGGGCTCATTTTAGAAGCGATTATCCAGAAACGAGTGAAGATTGGCGTAAGAATCAGATTCTTTGGTGCCATGAAGGAGAGGAAACTTGGGAATGGAACTCAACTGGTTTGTGATAGATGAAATAATTAAACGCTCCCTAGCCGAAGATCTTGGTAGAGGCGATATAACTACAGATAGTATTATCCCGGTTGGCACCCAAGCTTTTGGCCATTTTATTGCTAAAAGTAGTGGTGTCGTTGCTGGAATAACCGTAGCAGCTCGTACTTTCGCTCTGCTATCCCCGGATATTCAAATGCGTATTCGTTATAAAGATGGCTCTAGGGTGGTAGCAGGAGAACTGATAGCTGAAGTCGAAGGCCCGGCAAGACCTATTTTATGGGGCGAAAGAGTTGCTTTGAACTTTTTACAAAGAATGAGTGGTATAGCCACTATGACCGCCAATATGGTGGCTAGCGTCAAGGATCTAGGGGTAGGGATTGTCGATACGAGAAAAACTACACCAGGACTGCGACTACTCGAAAAATATGCTGTAAGACAAGGTGGCGGAGTAAACCACCGCATGGGATTAGATGATGCGGTCTTAATAAAAGATAATCATATTGCTGTAGCTGGTGGTATTAAACAGGCGATCTCAATGGTGAGAGCGAATGTATCTCACATGGTGAAAATTGAAGTGGAGACAGAAAACGAAACAGAGGTTAGAGAAGCTCTAGAAGCCGGGGCAGATGTTATTATGCTTGACAACATGAGCCCTGACGAGATGGCAAAGATGGTAAAACTAATTAATAAAAGAGCCATTGTGGAAGCTAGTGGCAATGTGAAATTAGATACTGTAAAAGCTATAGCCAAGACAGGAGTTGATGTAATTTCTGTTGGTGCTTTAACTCATTCTGTATCTTCACTAGATATAAGCCTTGATCTTTTTCACAGGTAGAATGGAGGTCTATTTATGGGATATGTCCTCGCAATTGATGGTGGACAAAGTACTACTTTAAGTGTAATTGCTAGAACAGATGGTACAGTGCTAGGGGCTGGATTAGGTGGCCCAGCTAACCATTTGCACGAAGAAGGTGCAAGAGAACGCTGTAAAAAATCGATGCGTGACTCCTTATCGGCAGCGATGAAAGAAGCCGATCTAAGGGATGTAAAGTTCGAACATGTGGTTCTAGGTATGACTGGAGCCTCTGACTTAATGAAAAGTTTGATATGGGAAGTATTAAAAGATTATGTAAGGGAACCTCATTTCCAATTTGAACATGACTCAGTAACAGCTTGGGCTGGAGGCACCGGCGGCGAACCAGGGGTAGTTGTTATTGGTGGTACAGGTTCAGTTGCTCTAGCTGTAGATAGTGCTAACAACAGAGCTCGTGTTGGTGGTTGGGGTTATTATATGGGAGACGAAGGTAGTGCCTATCAAATCGCTCTCCAAGGACTCTCGGCAGCTGCTAAAGGCTTAGAGACTAGGGGACCCGAAACCCTGCTCACTCAAGCTTTATTAGATTACTTTGGCGTTACTGATCTTTGGGATGTACATGCTAAGGTCTACTCTGCGGAGATGGAAAGGGCTGACTTAGCCAAACTTTCCAAATTAGTTGGCGATTGTGCCAATAAAGGAGATAAAGTCTGCCAAGATATCCTAGCTGCGGCAGCACACGAGTTAGCACTACTTGTAATTACTGCTGCTAAAAAGGTAAACTTTACTGATGTAGAGCCTATCATCTCGACAGCTGGTGGTGTTTGGAAAGCAGGACAACCTATTTGGGAACCTTTTACTAAGGAAGTGCTAGCAGCAGTTCCTAATGCTAAAGTGCAAAAACCTGTATATTCTCCAGCTATAGGCGCATTAGTTTTGGCATTGAAAGGTGCTAATGTTGCTATAGATATGGATATCAAGGCTAATATAGAAAGAACACGTTCAATTATCGAGAGAAAGAAATAATTTGGCTCTAAGCTATTGAGAGGAGATGCACTAATGAGTGTAATAGAAAAACTAAAAGGTGGTTTGGTTATTTCTTGCCAAGCTAAAGAAGGTAGCCCATTTCGCCAACCAGTAATTATGGCAGCGATGGCTAAAGCTGCAGATATGAGTGGTGCAGTTGGTATCAGAGCTAATGGAGCTGCTGATATTAAAGCTATCCGCGAGGTCACTGACCTGCCTATTATTGGTATCTGGAAAAAAGACTATCCTAACTGTGATGTTTATATCACACCTACCTTTGCCGATGCTGTTGTAGTGGCTGAGTCTGGTGCAGATATTATCGCTGTTGATGCTACACCTAGAACCAGACCTAACGGTGAAAAGCTTAAAGACATTATTGATAGAATTCATAAAGAGTTGAAGTTACCTGTTATGGCAGACTGTTCAACAATTGAAGAGGGTTTAGAAGCTGCCAAACTTGGTGCTGATATCGTCGCTACTACCATGTCTGGCTACACACCTTATTCTGCAGAAACATTAGCAAAAGGCGGCCCAGATATGAATATGTTAAAGACCTTAGTTGCAGAAGCTGGTGTGCCAGTTATTGCTGAAGGACGCTTTAACGAACCAGAAAATGTAGAAGCTGCACTTGAAGCAGGAGCCTTAGCTGTTGTAGTCGGTACAGCACTTACTGCTCCCGAGTGGAGAATGAAACAATTTACAGCTGTAACAGAAAAGTTTCACAAGTAATCAAAAAGCAGGACTGCTCTAAGCAGCCCTGCTTTTTAGTTCTGTTTATATTGGATAGCTACTTTTAGCAATGGTAGCTAGGTCAATTTTCGAAGCAATAATTTTTGCTAATCTAGAGATAGATGCGGAGGAGACGGCATACTCATTGGCAATCTCTCTTTGAGTGAATGGTAACGAAAGGATCTTAGATAAACAATATTCAACAGCGCCAGCCCAGGTTGTTGGTTTACGAAGATCAGGTAAATCATTTACTTGCCCAAGATAATGTTGCCAAATAAGTATAGCTGTTTCAATCTGTTTCTCTGGATAGCGAGATTTCATATGCGTGTGTAACAAGGAAGAGATAGTTTCTAGAGCTTGACTTTCTTCATTTATACGAGTACGAGATACTGATAGAGGTTTTAAGGTAGGTAAAGAAGTCTGTTTCAAACCAAGTAAGTTAGCTTTCTTGGCAAAATCATATGCTGGTTGTTTGCCATAATGAAGAACTAAGCAAGCATCGATAAACTCTAGCCAAGAAAGATTTTTAAGTAACTCGTCTTTAGTTAAGTTTAACTGACCTGGCCAACTGTCAAAGAGCTGGTTTAATTCACTACCATCCTTGATATGTTGCAACATCTTAGCTAAACCATTAGGCTTTTTGGTAATATCTTCATTATAGAAAGTAGCGCAGATCCAACTAAAAAGATTTTGGTAGGGCTTAAGATCATCATGTAAAGCAGCAGATGGCGATAGAGAATTAGCATCAACATAATTGGCAACAAGACGTGGTAGAATGGGGGAGAGAAAGCGTTCTAGATAATTTCTATAACTAAGATCATGATGTTCGGCACTACGGTCATTATATGTTGAGGTAAGTAAGTTTTTGATCAGTTCTGATGCTGTAGGCGGTAATGTTTGGTGGATGAAGTCAAATTCGAAGACTTCGCCTAATGGTTGCAAACGGCCCAAAAATATAGAATAGGGAGGAGTCATCTCAGATAGTTCTGGATTAGCAACGAGAAAGTCCTCGCCTGTAACAACATCTCTAACAATAAGCCAATAATTAGGTTTTAAATCTACAACTTGGTAACAGTTGTTATAACTAGGTAACCACCCTGCTGTTAAAAATCTTTCTATGTCTTTTAACTGGGAGCGTTCTTCAAAAAAAAGCTCTAACACAGACATATCTGAATCTGGTAAGCGATAGTCGTGAATATACCAGTCGAGAAAAGCACCCATTTGTTCATCAGGTATCTCGGCTGGCGTAATAACACTTTTTTGAAAATAAACTGATAAGGCCTCTTCAGTTTCTTCTGACAAAGTGGAAGTCGCATAGTCGATAACTTTCCATCTCAATGAAGTTGCTGTTTTTTGCCTTTCTAGGACCTTTTTCCAGGCTTTGGGTGTAATGAAACAACAATCGATATAGCGTTTCTTACTTCCACAAGAACATTTGCGTTTGTATGGATTTAGCATAAAGAGACCCCACCTTGACCAATATATAGACAATTTTATCTACATATCCTTTCTCTAAATAAAACGTCAATCCTGCCATGACTATTTGCTCAAAGAAGAATGGGAAAAAATAAAGGGTGAAGCCATTAACGATTATCTTTAGAAAGAAGCGGGATCTTTATGCGCCACTAAGATACCCTTTACTAAATAAATAGTTTCTTCACTAATATTGGTTGCATGATCGGCTATGCGTTCTAAATACCGCCCAGCAAAGATTAGATTAACAGCTTGATTAGCTTTGTGGGGCTCACTTTCAATTATATCGATTAGTTCATCCCAGAGTTCTACAAAAAGATTATCGATCTCATCATCTCTATCTATTACAAGTTTAGCTAAAGAAGTATTTTTGTTAACAAAAGCATCAAGGCTGTTTTTTACCATCTGCCGAGTTTTAGCCGCCATAAGTGGGATTAATTCTAAAGGTTTCATTAAAGGTTCATCGCCGATATGCATCACAACCTCAGCAATATTTAAAGCCTGATCAGCCATACGCTCTAGATCAGAAGAGATCCGGATAGAGGTAACGATCCCCCTTAAATCAGAAGCCATAGGTTGTTGCAAGGCAATTAACTTTATGGCTTTTTCGGTGATCTCAGAATCAAGCCTATCAACCTCAGTTTCACCGGAAGCGATCTCTTCTACTAGTTTTAAATCTTGCTTTTCCAAACAAACTATAACTTTATTGATCAATGTTTCTACCAGGCCACCCATAACTAATATCTTAGTCTGTAATTCAGAGATTGCTTGTTGAAAATTATCTCTAGCCATAATATAAGCAGGTTCTCTAAAAAGATTACCTGCACACCTCCTTTCCTAGCCAAAACGTCCAGTGATGTAATCTTCGGTACGTTTATCTTGGGGTTTTTCAAAAATTTCTTCAGTTTTGCCAAACTCAATTAACTCACCTAACAAGAAAAAAGCCGTGTAATCAGAGATGCGAGCTGCTTGCTGCATACTGTGGGTGACAATTACAATAGTGTAGTTTTTCTTTAACTCGCAGATTAAATCTTCGATTTTCGAAGTAGCTATTGGATCGAGAGCGGAAGCAGGTTCATCCATTAAAAGAACTTCCGGTTTAACCGCTAAAGCTCTAGCAATACAGAGCCTTTGTTGCTGTCCGCCAGAAAGCCTTAAAGCAGACTTTTTTAACCGATCTTTAACTTCATTCCATAAAGCAGCTTGGGTTAAACTAGTCTCAACAATTTCATCTAAAAGACTTTTTTTGTAGATACCTAGCTGGCGAGGACCATATGCCACATTATCGTAGATCGACATAGGAAAAGGATTGGGTTTTTGAAAGACCATACCTACTTGCCGTCTAAGATAAATAGGATCTAACTTACTCTTGTAGATATCTTCGTCATCAAGGCAGATACTTCCGGAGATCTTTGTACCATCAATGAGGTCATTCATACGATTTAAACAACGCAAGAAGGTTGATTTGCCACAACCTGAAGGACCTATTAAAGCCGTTACTGCATGTTCATTAATCGTCATAGTAATATTTTTTAAGGCTGGTACTGTTCCATAGTAAAAGTTAAGATCCTTAGTAGAAAGTTTAATCCCCATAAATCTAAGGCACCTCCTTTTTAATAAGTAGCTTAAGCTTAGTTTTAGCGTTCTTTCTTAGGTGGCAGGTCTAAAGGAGAAGGTATTTCTACAAAGAATTATGAAGTTAATGTCAAAAGTTCTTGACCTGTTACCTAGTAGGTACCTACTAACTTAAGCTTATCTATATGTTAATAAAAGAAGGTTAAGAAATAGTTATTCCTTTGCAAGGTATTAGTAAAGGTAAAATTAAATTTGTGAGGAGGTAGCTTAAGTGGATGTTCTAATTTCTGTCGATATGGAAGGAATTACTGGAGTTGCTGATAGATCGTTTGTTTTAGAAGATCAATTAAATTATTCTTTAGGGCAAACATTAATGGAAAGCGATGTTAATGCAGCTATTGAAGGGGCCTTAGAAGCAGGTGCCAAGACAGTTTATGTAACTGACGCTCATAACGCAGGACATAACCTTCGCCTAACTAATTTGCATCCAGAGGCACAGTTAGTTACCGGCTCAGCTCGCCCTTTTCCGATGATTGCTGGTTATGAAAAGGTTGATGTAGCAATGTTTGTAGGGTACCACGCTAGACTTGGAACCTCACAAGCTGTGCTAGACCATACCTATACATCAAGACTAAGATTGTGGATAAATGGCACCGAAGCTGGGGAAAGCTACATGAACAGTCTTCTTTGTGGACATAAAGGCGTACCAGTAGTACTTTACACAGGGGATCAAGCTCTAGCCAACGAAGTAAATAGCTTTTCACCAGCAGCTTATAATGCTGTCGTTAAGTCTAGCTGGGGTAGATCAGCTACTGCTTCTTTGCATCCTACTAAAAGCAGAGAATTGATCAAAGAAAAAGCTATAGAAGCCTTAAAGGCCTGGCAAAATGGTGATATTAAACCAATCAAAACAACTAATCCCGTGGAGATAAAGGTGGAGTTTATAATTAGCGAGATGGCAGAGCAAGCTGCAGTCTTGCCAGGAGCTAAACAGCTAGATCCTAGAACTGTTATCTCGGTGCAACCAGATATAGAAATGGGCATTAGAGCGTTTCTTTCGATGATTGCTCTAGCTAAAGCACCGCTTTTTTAAGACCATGGAACACAATTATTTTATGGGGCTAGCTTTAGAGGAAGCCAAGAAGGCTTACGAAATAGGAGAGGTTCCTATCGGAGCAATCATAGTACGTGATAACCAAGTTATTGCTAGTGCTTTTAACAAAAGAGAGTTAGGTCGTAATGCTACGCATCATGCAGAACTCCTAGCTATTCAAGAAGCTTGCGAAAAGTTAGGTGGTTGGCGTTTAATTGGTTGCACTATGTATGTAACCTTAGAGCCTTGTCTGATGTGTGCTGGTGCCATAATCAACTCTCGTCTAGAAAGGTTGATCTATGGAGCTAGAGACCCTAAAGCAGGAGCTGTACAAAGCCTTTACCATGTTTTAGAAGATACAAGACTGAATCATCAAGTTGAGGTCATAGAAGGGGTATTAGCCGCAGAGTCTAGTGCCTTATTAAAGGATTTTTTTGCTAATCTAAGACTAAAGAATAAATCGTAACTATTCAAACCTATAAGCTTAAACTTTGTTTGCTTAAAGCTAAATGGCATAACCTAAAAAGTGCCTTATTGAAAAAGAATGCAGAGCATAGTATAATGGCAAGGACTAGGAGAGATGTCCGAGAGGTTGAAGGAGCCGCTCTCGAAAAGCGGTAGGTGTTTACGCGCCTCGTGGGTTCAAATCCCACTCTCTCCGCCATATTTTGTTCTTGCCATGGCTGATTACCCGTGTTATAATTAAATTCGCGGTGCGAGCCGTGACAGTATTTATTTAAAACTGTTTTTTCGCGGAGGGATGCGAGAGCGGTCGATTCGGCACGCCTGGAGAGCGTGTGAGGGGGAGACTCCTCCGTGGGTTCAAATCCCACTCCCTCCGCCATTTAATTTGAAATAATATTTGCCGTGCTAGACGGGGAGGTAGCGGTGCCCTACACCCGCAATCCGCTATAGCGGGGTTGAATTCCCGTCAGAGGCAGCGCCTTGTGGAGTCTGCCTCTAGTAAGTAATGTTGACGGCTGGGTCCTGCGCGACGAGACCCCGTGAACCCCGTCAGGTCCGGAAGGAAGCAGCGGTAAGCGGCCAGTTTTGGGTGCCGCAGGGTTGCCTAGCCCGAGTTAACTGCTAGGGTTACGTTCGGAAGGTGGTCTGTCGAAGATGGGTGCACGGCGCTTTTTTTACTCTGTCAATGCGAATCGCACTGACAGAGTTTTTTTATCATTAGAGCAAGGAAAAATAAACCTTAAATACAATTAATAGATAAGAAGTGGAGGGAAAAGGTATGGCAAGGCTCTCTCTTTACCGTAAATGGCGTCCACAGGAATTTGACGATGTTGGTGGCCAAGAGCATATCATCAAGACCTTACAAAATGCTATCAGTACAGGGCGCATTGCCCATGCCTATCTGTTCGCTGGCCCCCGGGGAACGGGTAAGACAACTACTGCTAGGTTACTAGCCAAAGCTTTGAATTGTGTTGAAGGGCCTACACCTAATCCTTGTGATAGGTGTGAAAACTGTATAGCCATTAAAGAAGGACGTTCTTTAGATGTCTTTGAGATTGACGGTGCTTCTAATCGTGGTATTGATGAGATTAGAGAGCTTCGGGAAACAGTTAGGTTTAAAGCTACACAAGGTAGATATAAGGTTTATATTATCGACGAAGTCCATATGCTAACTACCGAAGCCTTCAATGCATTATTAAAAACCTTAGAAGAACCACCTGAGTCTGTGCTATTTATCTTTGCGACAACAGAGCCTCAAAAAATACCGGCAACTATCCTTTCTCGTTGCCAACGATTTACTTTTCGCCGCATACCTTCGGATATTATTGTAAATCGGTTAACAGAGGTTAGTGAAAAAGAAGGTGTGGAGGTAGAAGCAGGAGCTTTACGTTTAATAGCTGAAACTGCGCAAGGTGGTATGCGCGACGCCTTAAGCCTTCTCGATCAAGCCATTGCTTTTTCTGAAGCAACTGTGACGACAAAAATAGTCGAAGAAATGTTAGGCTTGACAGATGCCTCTGTTTTAAGAAAGTTGTTTGCAGTTCTCGCTAAACGTGAGTTAGCTGAAGGGCTAGCTTTGATCCAGTCTGCTATTAATGAAGGAAAAGATTTAATGTATTTTATGGAGAGTGCTTTGCAAGTAGCTCGCACTCTGTTAATTGTTAAAGCTGATAAAGAAGCACCTTTACAATCAGGAGAGATTCTTCTAAGTATGGAAAGGGACGAATCTTTATCCCTTGCGAACAGTCTAGAAAACCGGTTCTTAGTTAGGACTATTGAAGTTCTGGCCGAAGCAATTCAAAAGGGTAAGCAAACAGCAGATCCGGAACTCTTTTTTGAGATAGCTTTGGTAAAATTAGTGGAAGAAAAAGTAGTAGAGAGTACTACTACAATTGATAATGTTGCTCTTGAAGATCTAAACAAAAAGCTAAACGAACAGAAAAAAAAGCTTCAAGAGATGGAAATGCAGCTTAAAGAGGGCGCTCTTCAAGCTACTGAGAATCCAGATATTGCAACATTTTGGCAAGAAATCTTGCTTCAACTAAAGTCTAAAAAGGAAACATTGGAGTTCTGGGCATTTCTTAATGTTGCTGAACCTATAGCTTTACAGGGACAAGATCTGTATATAACATTTCCCGAGGCTTATGAGTTTCATCGCGCCAATGTGGAGAATGAGAAAAATAAACGCTTAATTGAAAGCCAATTAGAAATGTTGACAGGTAGAACTATCCGCCTTAGGATAGATGAGAACCCAGATGATAGGAAAGATCCCAATTTTCTGGCAAAGACCCAAGAGGTCTTTGGTGGAACTATTATTAAACCGGAGTAAAGGAGATGTATCCCATGAATCGTCATATGGTTATGAAACAGATAGAAAAGATGCAAGCAGATATGATCAAACTACAAGAAGAATTAGCTGAAAAGACCTTAGAAACTACAGCTGGTGGTGGCGCAGTTAAAGTAGTAGTTAATGGCAAACAAGAAATTGTTGGAGTGACCATTGATCCTGAGGTTGTAGATAAAGACGATGTTGAGATGTTGCAGGACCTAATTATTGCTGCTGTTAACGAGGGTTTAAGACAATCCAAAGAGATGAGCGAAGAAGCGATGGCTCAAATCACTAAGAAGATCCCTGGTATGCCTAACTTTTTCTAAAGGGGGAGCTCTAGATGCATCTGCCCAAACCACTTGCCCAGCTCATGAAAGAGTTGGGCAAGCTTCCTACTATAGGACCGAAAACCGCCCAACGGTTAGCGTTTCATATTGTCTCTTGTCCGCGTGAAAGAGTCCAAGACCTCGCAGATGCACTTCTAGAGGTAAAAGAAAAGATCCGTTATTGCTCTCAGTGTGGTAATTTTACTGACGAAGATCCTTGTAGCATCTGCACAGACGAAAAAAGAGATAGCGGTATTATCTGTGTTGTTCACGGTCCTCAAGACATTTTGGCTATGGAAAAGACTAGAGAATATAAAGGCCTTTATCATGTTTTAGGTGGGGCTATTTCACCTATGGACGGAATTGGTCCTGACCAATTACGTATAAAAGAACTTTTGACGAGAATAAGTACAAGCACTATTAAAGAGGTAATCTTAGCTACTGATCCTAATGTCGAAGGAGAAGCGACGGCACTATACCTCGCTCGCTTGCTGAAACCTTTGGGTGTACATGTGACAAAAATTGCCAGTGGTATGCCATTTGGTGGGGATTTGGAATATGTAGATGAAGTCACACTAAGCAAAGCACTTGAAGGAAGACGGGAAGTGTGAAATTTCTGAAATATGCTTTTATCTATTCTCTATTTGTGATATACTATAAACTGACAAAAGTAAAAATAGCAAACGGTTCTGTAAATTGTTAATATTATTACAAAAGCCGTTGCGAGGAGGACCGTTAGATGACGAATACCCTTTTGAAAAAAACCAGAAAGATAAATATGATGTTACAAAAAGCTGGTGGAGAAGCTATAGATTTCGCTAAACTAGCTGAAACACTCTGCGATACAATTGAAGCAAATTGCTATATCATCAGCAAAAGAGGCAAAGTATTGGGCAATGCCATGATGGATCATGCGGAAGATGCTGTTATCGACCAGTTGATCGATGGCAAATACCTCGCTGACGATTTCAACCATCATCTTCTCCAATTTAGCGATACCGAAGTTATCGAGAAGTCTGGCAATAGCTATTTTGGTGAGAAAAAAGAATCTGCATTTAAACATAAGTTCATGGCTATTGTTCCTATTAAAGGCCGTGGCGAGAGACAAGGCACTCTTCTTTTGACAAATTCTGATCATAATTTTGACGAAGAAGATATTATCTTAGCAGAATTTGGTGCTACAGTAGTTGCTTTAGAGATCTTCCGTTCTAAGAACGAGGAGAATGAAGAAGAAGCAAGAAGAAAAGCCGCTGTACAAATTGCTGTAGACTCTCTCTCCTACTCGGAAATTGCTGCTATGAAGAAGATCTTTGAAAACCTCGATGGAAATGAAGGCTTCCTTGTAGCTAGTAAAATTGCCGACGAAGCTCAGATTACCCGTTCTGTTATTGTCAATGCACTAAGAAAGTTAGAGAGTGCTGGTGTAATCCAATCTCGCTCGTTAGGCATGAAAGGAACCTATATCAAAATACTTAACGAACAACTCAAAGAGGAATTTGTGCGTCGTATAATGTAAAAAGCCATATATCTGGCAATTCTAATTAGAATAAAAGTCTCTAGAGAGAGTGATACTATACAGACTAAGTCTATCTTTAGGAGGTAGAAAAATGGTCTGGATCAAACGCACTTCTCTAGAGACTTACTCATTTGAAAGGGCTGTTCAAGATGCTCTTGAGGAATGGAACACGGCTAAAAACTATTTTGAGCAGGTGACTGAACCTGAACTGGTAGAGTATGCTGTACTTAGATTGGAAGCAGCTGAAAAAAGGTTTTCTTATTTATTACGTATCGCAAGAGAAGGTGGCGGTTCCTTTTGAAGGTCAAAAATATAACTAGAGCAGCTATTATCGCAGCGATATATGCACTTGGTACCTATTTTTTAGGTTCATTTGGGACAAATATAATCCAGGTACGAATTACAGAGGTACTTACAGTCTTGCCTTATTTTGATCCTACGGCTATTTTAGGTGTTACTTTGGGTTGCTTTTTAGCAAACATTCTTGGAGGTTTAGGTCCGTGGGATGTATTCGGTGGTACTTTGATTACTTTGATTGCTGCTATTTTGACTAGTAAAACAAAAAACAAATTATTGGCTCTGTCTTGGCCGATACTTCTGAATGCCTTTGGTGTAAGTGCTTATTTATCTGTAATTTTTGGTCAGCCGTATTGGTTTACTGTTTTTAGCATTTTCGCTGGTGAGTTTATCTCTATTGGTGTATTAGGTTTTCCTGTTATGTTATATCTGGAGAAAAATGCTAGTAATATAGGGCTAGACAACCAGTGGGTCAAGGGTGTAAGATATAAATCTGCCGACGAAAAGAACAAGAAAGAAAAAAACCTTTAAAACTTGTTAACTTCTAGTTGACGATACTCTAATAAAATGGTAACATTAAGATGTTCGCCGCTTGGAGCGGCAACGAACCTT
>DHDH01000030.1:0-19110 GCA_002399235.1 Firmicutes bacterium UBA4881
AAGGTTCGTTGCCGCTCCAAGCGACATTTATTAGTGTACCAGCCCCAGATAATAAAGTCAATAGGCAGTCCTATGTTTTTTGTATTATTTTTAAGAACTCCATTTGTAAAACTTATTTCAACCCCCAAAACACGTGGAGTCCGAAATAATTCTTACAAAGTATTAATAACTTATCAATGCCACAGGACCCCTGCTAAGAGCAGGAGGTCCTCTAAGTCTCTTATCAAACTTCCCTGAAGATAATAGCTTCAAAAATGCTAGGTATATATAGAAGCTTGTCTCTTTTCTAGGAAGCAATCAAAGGCTAAATAAAATTATAGTGATCTAAAAGCATTCTTGCATAAGCTCTAGCTCCAAACAGAGAATGATCACGGTAATTACCACATTGGACTTCATTTGCTGCAGGAACCTCTTTTGTTTCCATTACTTTTTGGAGCGATTTTAGTAAAGCTGTTAGCACAGTATCTGTAGTTAATTCGCCAAAACAAAGAAGGTAAAAACCTGTTCTACAACCCATAGGTGATAAATCAATCACACTGTCGATATATTCTCTTAAATATAATGCCAAAAGATGTTCTAGCGTGTGTATAGCCGATGTTGGAATTGAGCCTTGATTAGGTTGCATAAACCTTAAGTCATATTTGCAAACAATATCACCATTAGGGCCAGTCGTTTTACTCGCTAAGCGAACATAAGGAGCAATAACTTTTGTATGATCCAAATTGAAACTTTCTACAGAAAATGACTTCATATAAATAAGCGATAATAATTCTATTCCTATTCTAATAGGCGAAATTTATCGCTATTCGCCTCCCTTACCTAACTATATTTTTATATATTTTCCTGCCTAGTAACTCGTAAAAAAACGAACGAAACAATTAATGCCAAGAATAAATATTCGCTTACCTTAATAGATATAGTTTTCGGTTCTGAATTTTAAGACCAAGTCATTAATCCATTTAGCTAATTATCTTTATTTTAACAGATCATTTTATGACTGTTGAGCCCCTTTTCTTTCAAATATAAGAGTTTATAATCTCTATTTATCGGGTAAGGTAATAAATAGAGCTATTTCTGTAAAGAAATAATAAATCCGTAATTGAGGAGGGTTCTTTGATGAGTGACTGGTTACCCGAAGCTATAGAAAAAGCTTTTGAATTTGAAAGGCATGGAGCTACTTTTTATTTAAAACTAGCTGCTTCTACTAAAAATCGTTTAGCAAGACAACTCCTTAATAATTTAGCTAAAGATGAAGTACAACATGTTATGGATATCGATAATATCTATAACGAGTTAAAAGATGGTAAGCCTTTACCAAAAACAATGAACCGTCAAAGTACAGAAAAGATCGAAGATAGTATTAAACGTTACTTTACTAACCTTGATAAAGACAAACGTCGAGAAGATATGGATGACCTCGAAACCCTTAAATTAGCTATGGAAACTGAAAGACATGGTTATCAGATGTACACTGATGCTATGAATGCTGCCGATAACGAAGCACTTAAAAATTTATTTAATTTACTACGCGAAGAAGAAAAAGAACATTTGACTGCACTTGAAAATATCTATCACTACTTAGCCAACCCTGCCGATTGGTTTTCTCAGGACGAAAGCCAAGTATGGAATTGGATGAACACATGATACATTAGATATGTTTATTAATAATGATTATGGGTATTAATTAAGCGAACACAATTTAATTGTGTTCCCCACCCAAAGCTTGCTCCTTTTTACCAAGGGCAAGCTTTTATTTATGTACTTTTTTAACTACAGGAGGAGATAAATCTATTCTAGCGAAATTTTTTCTGTAAAGCTGTGTTCTTCTTGCAAAGCAATTTACCGGTTTAAAAATGTGCTTTACACAGCTTTCTAGGGGATTGATCAAAAGGAGTGTGACTATTATATGCGAATAAAAAGCATAAAAATTATCTTCTTAATACTAGCTCTAACGATGTTAACTGCATCGGCAAGTGTTTTATCTAGCAACGTTAGTATTTTACAAACCGACCTTCACAAAGCTCAAAAAGTAATTGAAGCAAGCGTTTTACAAATGCGTCGCCTTGATTATGATAGGTTAAAAGAAATAATGGAAAGCGTTGAAACCAACCTAACAGAAGCAAATAGACTAATAGAAACTGGCGAAGAGGGTGGAGTTGAAAATTTACTAAAAACCGCTTCAACTTCTTTAACCCTAATCGACCCCATGCTTTACGAATCTTTAAAAATCGAAACCAGGGGCATGTGGGTTGATAATTTTACCATTGATAGATTTTACTCTAGAGAAGATATAGCCAAATATCTTGATGAATTAAAAGCTATAAACGTTAATATTATATTTCCTGATGTCTATGGGAATGGCGCAGCTATCTATCCTAGTAAAGTTGTTCCTCAACAAAGACGCTTTCAAGCGTTCTTTAATGGTCAAGACATATTAAAAATTATTATCGAAGAAGCTCATCAGCGTGATATTGAAGTACATCCTTTGGTACGTATTTTTGCTTTGCATAACGGTGCAGAACATTTTATCGATGATAAGCTTAACTGGTTAGATAAAACAAATACTGGTAGCTTCACCTTATCCAATGGATACTATTGGTTATGCCCTGGTTATCCTGACGTACGTGAATACAACATTGCATTTTTAAAAGAATTAGCTACTAATTACGACATAGATGGTATCCATTTAGATTATATCCGCTTTGATGCGGACTTTGGTTATAACGCTTTTATCCGCGATCTCTTTCAAAGTTTTTACGGAATAGATCCAGTAGATATTCAAAGTAATCGCCTTAAAGAGATTTTCACCATTTTTAAAGCTCAGTTTGTAAACAAATTTGTTGAAAGAGCTTTTACCGAAATAAAAGCTATTAATCCCCGAATTTTAGTATCTGCAGCTGTTGCTTCTCCTTATAGTTGGGGCAAAAAAGATTTAGGTCAAGACTGGTTAAACTGGGCCTTTAATCGCCATATTAACTTCCTTACACCCATGTCTTATCGTTCCAATGTGGAACAATATTCGTCTCTTGTTAAAAGCGAAATTAATACCATTGAAGGGAAAACCTATATCTATACTGGCCTTGGTATTTATCTATATGACGATAAAGTTCTGGGAGGACAGATTCAAGCTGGACGAGATGTTGAAATGACTGGCCAAGCTGTTTTCTCCACCGCAAATATGAAACCTTGGCACTACGAGATGCTAAAAAAAGGGCCCTGGCGTGAACCTGCAATCCCAACTTTTAGAGATCCTGCTTATGCTGCCAAAGCATTATTAAATGATTCTATACAAAGGTTAATAGAATTTGGCCCTCTTTTACCTATCGAAGCAACTTTAATTAACGAATATATTAATCTTCTCCAGGACTTTGTTACAAGATTAGCTAGTCTTTCCCTAAGACCCTGGGATTCTAGGGACCTTCGCGAATCAAACTCTAGCGAATTCGAGCAATTAAACCCACTTATTGCTGATTTAAAAGCCTTTAGTAAACAAATAAATCGTGAAAGCGTTAAAGATAAACTAACCCCTATTCTCTTTGCTAACCGCTTAGGAAATGACATTGATTGTGTGCGGAGCTTACTCGAGCCTTTGCTTTATACCGCCACTCCCTATGAATATATTTCGTCTAAATAAAACTTAATTATTTTTTAAAGGCTGGGTTTCCTAAACCCAGCCTTTTTTAGTTAACCTTTTTCTATTATTATGAACTATTTGTGCGTTTTATCGTCTACAGTATTAAATGTATTTGGACTATAGATGTAATAAATATTACCTTTTCGAAAGAGGTTAGTATTAGGCCCCAGATTACGCAAATTTTCAGATATTACTTATTTGGGCTGTACTATTTGTCATCAGTATATTATAATGTTTACGGTTGCTAGTGGTTATGATCTTATCATGTCTTTCCTTGTGCAATTTTCTAATTTTTACCCCATTGAAGATTAATAACGCAAATAAAAACTACCCCTAGGTTGTTCTTAAGTTGCTTTTACTACCAAAAACAAGTAGGTTTAACGAATATACATAGTTTTGTTGTCTTATTTCCTATTATAAATACTCTTGTCCATGGTACATTTATTGTTTGTTCGAATTTTTCTTCTTTTTAGCCTTATTAATTTTGATTATAGAATCGCAATACGTCATGTGAAAAATTTTTTGCGTTTTTGTTCAATTAATGTTATAATCTAAACATAAATAGGTATACTATAATTTAGAAACTATTTATGACCATGAGTCTGTATGCTGTAGGAGGTTGAAAAAATAATGTTTAAGCGTGTTAGAGAAGTTTATGAGTTAATATTAGACGAAGCACCAGAAGAAAAGGTAATTGCCAAACTCTCTGATGTTTTAGGTATGACCATAGAATTAAACACTGGTGAGACCTTAGATAGATCTGGGACCACTTCGTTCCCTATCTACAGCGGTAAGGAAGCTGCCCACTACATTGTAGTAAAATCTACTAATGTAAGCGACGATGCAGCAGTAGTACTTGAATCCACCGCAGGATTACTCGGAAGACGTTTAGCACTAGACGTCGGCCGTCATATGTCTGCGAATAAAAATGACCAAATGAAAGTTTCAATTGCTGCCTCTTCATTATCCATGGCTGAATTAGTTGCCGTTCAACATCTATTGGAAGAACTCAAGGGTAAAGAGGGCGTTATTGTAGCGTCAGAAATTGCAGACAAACTTAATATCTCCCGTTCATCTGTTGCCAGCGCCTTAGAAAAATTACGTGCTGCTCAGGTGATTCAAAAGTTTTCACTAGGAAGAAAAGGTACATTTATTAGAGTAACTAATCCCCAACTTGTTGAGGAAGTGGCGAAGATCGCCCCCAAAAACCTCAATTAAGGGGTTTCGGACTCTGGTCATAAAAAAGGCGGCTAAAGCCGCCTTTTTTTCTTATGGTACCTCTAATAAATAATCTTCGCTGAAGTAATTTAGTGCTTCCTGTGACAAGAAGTTTGAGCCTTGTGTATACAGCCTCAATATTATCTTATAAGTACCTGTGGGTAAAAGGATATCCGTATTAATAACTTTTTTACTTTCCCTCCGAAGTGAACCAATTTTTAGGGTTCGCCCTAACTTAGGTAATTCCAAACCGCTTATTTTTTCGCAGACAATAATATCAACCATTAAATTGCTTAAAGATCTTTCTCCGCCAACAAAATTAAGACTTAACTCTACCTTATTTAGCTCATTATCGCTTCTGCTAAAATCGCCAATCTCTACAATAGCTTCACTTACTTTAGCTACATTTGTTGGTTTGGGCTCGGTTGTGAGAGGTAAATGCTGAGTATCTAAAAAAGAACGTCTTGTCCCAGCAACAACAAACATATCAAATAATATCTTCGCCATATTGGGTATAGAGCCACTTTTGTCTATGCCAATCCGAATCTTCTTTACATGTGATAAATCGTAAGAACTACCGAAGTTAACAAAAGGCATTATTACTTTTTGCCAACCATCTGCTACTATCACTTCAGTACTCGCGTTGTAGATACTATGATCCGTCTGAATCTCGTATTTTACCTTTACTTTTTCTCCTGGTGTAAAGAGATCAAAAAGAGTCATAACTTCTAATTGTGTAAAACCATTTAAATCAAGCATCAAATCTTTTTCTACAGCCAGGAATCCTTCTTTACTTTCACCTGAATAAAACAACATTAAACATCCTTGGCCCTCGAAAGCATCTTTACCAATTCTACCTGCTAAAACCTCATCGAAACTTGTGTTAAATGGTTCCCAATATAAATCGCTTTCCTTCTTCTCAAAATCGTCAATAACAATTTGAGTAGTAGGTAACAATCTGTAACCCATTTGACTATATTCGTAAGCAATATAACCATCAAAACCAGCTCGATTTGCGTAAGCTGAAAACACTCTTAACCATTCAGGTGAACGATGCATCTCATCCCAGTTCGAACCTACATCTGGTTGAGCATATAGTATCGCTTCTGGTTTTTCTACATAAACTCGTGGGGCATATTCCTTACCATAAGCTAAGATATAACCTGGCCAGAGATTGCTTTTTGTCCAGTCTTGCCAAGCAGTTTCGATAATAACACCGTCGCTAATTTGGGCAAAGCGTTCTAAATCCATAGCTTGATATTCTCTTGTTTTACCTGGTTCAACACTTACATCCGATAGAAACATCACATATGCTGGAACATCAGGTTTAACTTTTCTAAGACCAGTAATAATTTTATTAACAAAGGTAGCTACTGTGTTCACTCTAAAATCTACCCATTTTTTATATAACTCAGGGTTCTTAGTATAATAACTTGACGAGTTTTTATCAAATAATTGATAGGGATCAACACCGGCTTCAGTTTGGAAACCTTCTCGGCACCTGGGGCAAAAACAAGCATATTCAGATGGTTTTGTTGGACCCCCCCAAACTTCTAACCATGGCTCACTAACATGAAGAGCATCATAACCATTATTAACAAATTGATCTTGTAAGTACTTAATTGTATATGCGATAAATTCTTCTTCACGCAAACAATTGTAGACTCGCCAAGACCATTCGCTACCACCACCTTGGAGAAAACTTTGGTGCCACTCGGGATGTTTTCTGTAAGCATCAAAATCTGTACCGGGATATATTGTGAGTGCAACCGGTAATCCAACCGCATGAAACTCGTCGACAATTTCTTTTTGCCTATAATATGTTTCCGGGGTTAATTCAACAGGTGTAAGATGAACTGCCGTAAACCCTTTCCCTTTTATCTCTCCAGCTACTTTTTGCCAGGTCTTACCGGCATAATATTTATTAGCAGTCTCTACATAAACATTGGGTCCGTTAAAACCTTTGCTTTGTCCAAGACCAATTATTTCTATTTCGCTATGTCCTTGTAGGGTCATACGCTGAATATTACCAGTTGACAACTTTTTATCACTAATATTACTAGTTGCTATTAGTTTAAATGAATCAAAGGGGAATAATAATTTATTACCTTGTCCTTCTGCTTGCCACAATTCTCCATCTGCATCTAATAAAGTCACTATTATTTTCGCTGGAGTTTTCTGTTCTATTTCTAGAGTTCTGTAGCCACTCCACTCTTGGCTAACAGTTTTTGATGCTTCCCCATTAATCATTACTACCTGTCCTTGACCAACTATCTGACCTTCCCAATCGGAAAGATCTCTAAAATCGTCTACTACAAACTCAGCTGCTTGTGATATTGACAAAGGTATTACTAGTAGGACAAATAACAATATTAGCTTGCGCATTACTCCACCCCCCTATAAGCTTTAACAATTAGTACAAAAGCTTGCCCCTGACAAGCAAGGACAAGCTAGTTTATTTAACAATAAATGTAAACCTAAATTTGGGTTGTTTGTCTATATAGATCACAAACTGATAGAGCCCAGGTTGTTTAAAATCGACTTCCCAGTTACCAATCAAAGAAACATTATCAGTTTCGACGGTAATATCATTAAACATCTTTTGAACTATAGTTTTACCGTTAGGATCTTCGAGGACAATTTGACCTTGGTGCAGACCTTTTTCTAGCAAAACAGAAGTAACTGTATGAAACTTAGCTCTCCCTGTTGTAAATCCTACAATTACTTGACTTACATACACGGTTTCATCCTCAGCAATAATGACTCTATCAGTGAGGATATGATTAATAATTGTATTTTCAGAAGCTTGTGCTGTAACTAACAGAAAGATAGTTAGAAGAAACAGACAAGCTGTTTTCCTGGCTCTGCACATAGTCAAAACCCTCCCCTTCATGCAACACAGTTGAACAGATAGCCTGTGATGTAGTCTGATATTGTGAATTATTTTCTGCTACCCTGATACTTTGCGTTTTAATCGTATTATAAGACTGTTCTGGACTTGCTGAATAGAAAACAGCTGTACGAATTGGTAGCGAATTTGGACTCTTGATATTTATTTTATCCAGATTGGCAGATGCAAAATAAATGCCAAAAGCTAACAACACTACAGCTGCAGCCGCTGCTGGAATTTGCAGTGCGCTTCTCTTTTTTGTAGTGTTTAACTCCGAAGTTACTCCCTTGACTAATAAATTTAGTCTTTCTTCTCTGGATTGTTTTAGTGTCTTTACTGCTGCAGTTACTTTGTCTAAAGAAGAGACCTCATCTTGGCATAACGTACATGTTTCTAAATGTTTGTTATGCTGCAAGTGGCTAGTTTGCCTGCATTTTTGAGCCAAACACTCTAAAACCTCATGCTCGTTAACATGATTATTTCTTTTCATAGGCACTCCCTCACCATCAAATGAGATCCTCCTGAGCTAACCTCTGACGTAACTTTTTAAGACCATCGTGAATCCTTTTTTTCACTGTTCCTACCTTCGCGCCAGTTATTTGTGATATGGTCTTTTGATCTAATTCCTGCACAAAGAAGTAAAGAATGGCATCTCTTTGTTCAGGATTAAAATCCTCATCGTACATAATACGTAAAACTGCTTGCATGACTTCCTCGTCCTCAAAACTTTCAACAAAGCTATCGGGTGTGGCTCCCGCATTTTCAATTATATTTGCTGCCACTTCATCTTTTTCAGATTGTACAAAAAACAGCCTATCTCTATTTTTAGCCCTTTTGGTCATTAGAGTTTTTATATGATTTTCGGCAATTACCCAAAGCCAAGTAGTGAATTTTGAACGTCCCTCAAACTTATTTACTGATCTCATCGCTTTAACAAGAACATCATGAGCGATAGCCCATGAATCTTCTTCCATATCAGTAATAATATCACCATAGCTTTTGTACGTATCGGTAATGTAATTACCTTGTCTATGCATCTTGTGTAAGATTTTAAGAACAGACTTTTGGGTATAGTCAGCGTACATCTCCACAAGACTGTTAATAGCCTCTTTATCACCTTTTTGGGCTTTTTCTATTAGGAGATTTTCATCTATTATCTTCCTTATCATGTCACTTCTATCCTCACACGCCACAAGGATACCCACTCCTTCGCTAATAGTTAAATTACACTATTGTAACGGATATCCTGCATGGCTGCGTTAATCTGTGACTATAAAAACATAATGTGGTTACTCGCAACGACGAATTAATTACTACTATCTAATATCTTTAGACCTTTCTGCATTTAGTTTAAGTAGTGTAAGTAAATTTTGCTAGATAACCTAACTTACATTTTTAACCGTTAACAAAATAAACCTCTATAGGAAATCCCGTTCTCTTTTTTAAATTGCAATTTACAAACCCTTCATAACTAGAACCGCTTGTCCTTGCTAATATTTATAAATCTATGATACAATATAGCAGGTTTAATTAAATCAACAACACATTAAAGGCTTTACTTAGGTACATAAGCTTAATTTTTATATTTAGTTTACCTGAAACTTAGCAATTCGTTTTTTTAATCGTCTAATGTCATAGATTCCTTTATACGTTTAAAGGGGAGTAGCATCTTCAGATAGAGTCAACATACTGGACAATGTCCTGGCTCTATCGCCATTTATGGTTTGCGAGACCTTTAACAGGATTTTTTTGATCCTGTTAAAGGTCTTTTTTAATATTAAAATTTAAGGAGGACCAAACATGCAGCCTTTTTTACAAGCTCTTAGCCTAATTTTTGCTGCTGAAGCAGGCGATAAATCTCAATTACTCGTCTTTGCTATGGCTACCCAATACCCCTTACCAGCACTTGTGTTAGGTATCGTCGCGGCTATTATCGTAACCCAATTATTTGCTTCTGGTTTAGGTTTTTTTATTGGTGGAGCTTTGCCTGTAAAATTTGTTAATTTAATTGCCGGTGTTCTTTTTCTTATCTTTGGTCTAAAAACATTACTTTTTAATAACGATTCTGAGAAAAACGAAGAAGGTAAAACATCAGGGTCCTGTCCTGTTAATCCTTTTTGGCGTGTCTTCTCTATCTATACATTAGGCGAGATAGGAGATAAAACCCAATTCACCACTTTAGTATTAGCCAGTCAAAGTCATAACTTTTTTGCAACTTTTCTAGGTGCAGTCTTTGGCATGTTTCTAGCTAACATCTCTTGTCTGGTACTTGGTCGCTTAACCTGCTCCAAACTATCACAAAAAGCTATCACAATTATCTCTTCGGTCTTATATATAGGTTTTGGTCTATTTTGCTTATTCGATGTTCTGCATGCATAATTTATTAAAAAAAGGCCATACGGCCTTTTTTTAATACTGACAGGCAGCTGCTGCTTCTTCTCTCATACCACCTAATTCAGGATGGTAGTTTGGTACAACTTTTTTAATCTTTTGACGCATTACATCTGGGTTCTTTGTATCTAGAGACCTTGCTAACTCATCGATATCTTTCAATAACAATGTTTTATCTACAATCTCTAAATGAGCTCTAAATACTTTAGGATGTTTGGTGGGCGATACATTTTCGGTGTCGCTAAATAATTCCTCATACAATTTTTCTCCTGGTCTTAAACCGACATATTCGATTTCAATATCTTCTCCTAAGGTAAACCCAGAAAGATCAACCATTGTTTTAGCAAGTTCAGCGATCTTAACAGGTTCGCCCATATCTAAAACAAATACATCCCCTTGGGTAGCATTAGCTCCAGCTTGTAAAACAAGCTGACAAGCCTCTGGAATTGTCATAAAATATCTCGTTATATCTGGATGGGTAACGGTTATCGGACCACCTTCAGAGATTTGCTTTTTAAATAATGGTACAACACTTCCATTACTACCAAGGACATTACCAAAACGAACTGCAGTAAAGATAGTTTGAGAATCTTGACCTAAAGCTTGAATTATTTTCTCAGCTGCTCTTTTGGTGGCACCCATTACATTAGTTGGATTTACAGCCTTATCTGTTGAAATTAAGACAAATCTTTCAACATTAGACTCAGCAGACTGCATAGCTACATTTAATGTGCCAAAAATATTATTTTTAATTGCTTCACCTGGATTGTGTTCCATCATTGGTACATGCTTATGGGCCGCAGCATGAAAAACAACCTGTGGCTTTTTCCAAGCAAAAACTTCTTCTAGACGATTTTTCTCTCTAATATTAGCAATCACGCACGAATATTTCTGTTGAGGAAAAGAATGGTTAAGTTCTATATGCATATCATGAAGTCCATTTTCGTTGATATCAAGCAACACAACTTCTTTGGGATGGAAACGGCAAATCTGTCTTACGAGTTCTGAACCAATTGAGCCTGCGGCACCTGTGACTAATACCACCTTATTGGTTATATAAGAAGATATACTCCCAAGGTCAATCACAATAGGGTCGCGTCTTAAGAGGTCATCTATATTAACATCTCTAATCGAACTTACCTGCACTTTACCTTCTATGATCTCGTAAACCCCTGGTAATACTTTTAATTTTGCATGGTTTTTCTTAACAATAGCGTTTACTTCACGGACCAAATGACCTGGAGCACTAGGTATAGCAAAAAGCACTTGTTGGATTTCGTATTTTTTCATTACTTTATCTAAGTCTTTAATAGCACCTAAAACCTGGGTGTTATGTATTGTACGCCCAATTTTAGTACTATCATCGTCTACATAACCAACAACATCAGCTTGTAAATATTTATGCTTTTCGATTTCTGCTTTTACCATTGTACCAGCTGATCCAGCCCCAACAATAATCGTTCTTAGTTTCTTTTCTTTTTGTTCTTGTTTCACTTGGCTTTTACTATAAAACCAAATTTTAAAAATAATTCGTGAACCACACAGTGCACAAAGATATATTGCTAAACTCGTAACGATAAACCTCATCCCAAAATTCCGATAAAAAAGGCTTCCTAAAATGCCATGCCCAATTGCAACTGCTAAAGCTACTCGCCAAATATCAACAAAGTCTATATGTCGATAAATAACTTGGTGAATTTTGAAGGATACTTCTGCGATAAGAATAATTAATGGGATCAGGAATAAGATTGGCCAGGTAATTGGCGTCTTTGTTAGTAGAAATGCTATTAATGTGCTAATTAACCCCAAAACATAATCGATAATTAAGAGCAAGTGAATTTTACGTTGCGCTTCCATATCTTTTACCTCCTGAAATTTCAACCCAGCATAGGCTTTATTTCCCAGTCCAAATATGTAAGAAATACCACCGCAGTTAGACAAAAAGTACTAACCTCAGTATATCAAGTTCTAGCAACCACTACAGATAACCTGCTTAATTTAGTTAAATAAATACTTCTCTTTAGTAATAATGTAAAGCAAGTTAATCTAATCTTCTTCTAATTCTAATAGCTGTTTGTAATTATCTAAAATATTTATAGAAAGGAGAAGTTCATGAAAAAAATAGCCAGGCACAAACTTCGCAAATTAGAATACTTAGCTGCCTTTATTTATCTATTGAATATGATTTTGCTTTTCTCTTGGCGTATAAATCTAAAACATTTTATCTTAATCGCAATTACAGCTTCTTTGCTATATGCAATTTCCTTTTGTCAGAGCCTAATAATTCATACCCAACATAAAACTATTGATATAATTAATAAAAAGATTCACACCAATAGACATGAATATAAAAATGACCTTACTATCATCGCTGGACTACTAGAGTTAGGAAACATTCAAAATGCTCTAAAATATCTTCATACCAAATGGCATAACTCTAACGAACCTCCAGAACCAAGCGTCGAAGAATTTTTTGCTTTACTTCATCACCATTGCACGTTAGCACTTTTACAAGGAATCGATGTTAGTGTTAAACTAACTCCACCTAAAATGAAGGTGCCTAGCGAATTTTTCGTAATACTGGACAACCTATTGGAAAACGCTCGTGAAGCAATATTGTTACAGAACAGAGAACGTTGGTTAAAGCTCAACATTACCAGTAACAACGATTTTATCCAATTAACAATTTCTAATAGTGGACTACCTATAGCCACTGATCTGCAAACACAAATCTTTGAACCTGGGGTAACAACCAAAGCCAATTCCACTCATGGCTTTGGCCTTACCTTATCTAAAGAAAAAGCTAATTTAATAGGTGGGAACTTAGCACTAATACAATCTGACGAGGATAGTACAACATTTACTTTTACTCTACCCGCTAAATAGCTACAGGAAGACAAGGAAACCTTCTAGGGAGGTTTCCTTGTCTTTTTACTTTTCTAAAAGTGAATCTGTTCGAAAGCTTTTCACTTGGAATGGTCTAAATTGTAGAGCACTTTCTTTATTGGTATGCTTAGCCCTTTCTAAAAGATTCACAGGTATTAATTGCTTGACTCCTGCAGTTATTCTTAAGGAATCAGAACCTCCTCTAGCTTCAAAGAAGCGAAGAATATATCCATCTCTATCCTCAGCGAGCTTAATTGTATCTAGTAGAATACCCTGTCCCTTATATGTTATAAATGACTTTTCCTCTGGTAAAAAGCCTTCTTTTTCTAAATTATCAACTTCTACAATTACTGGTTCTAAGTTAAGATTATATGCTTCTTTATTAGTCTCTGCTAACGAGTTATCCCTGTGTAAAAATAAAGAATAGATAAAGCTGTGTTCTCCTCTATCGGCATCTGGAGCGGGATATTGAGGTGACCGAAGTAAACTTAGTCTAATTCTTGATCCTGTAATGTCGTAGCCATATTTACAGTTATTTAATAAGGAAACTCCGTGGGCTGCATCTGCTATATCTGCCCATTTTTGTGCTGCAACTTCAAATCGAGCTCTCTCCCAAGAAGTATTGCGAAATGTAGGTCGCTTGTAATTACCAAAAGCTACATCATATGTTGCATAGCGACTCCGTATAGTTGTTTCAAAGCCTGTTTTGAAAAGCACATGGTTTTCCCGCCAATCGACATAAGTATGGAAATCTATTCTAGTTGAGTTGCGATATAAAATCAATTCTTGTCTAATAGTTGATTTGTTCATAGTCCAGGTTAGTTCTAGAGAAGCGCACAAGGGCCCCTCCTCTTTTTTAGTAATAGACACTAAAGCATCCGGTCCCCACTGCTTCTCCTCATAATCAGGGTCAATCTCCCAAGCATCCCATCTTAACGGTCGATCATCAAAAAACTGTAGATGGTGCTCGGTATTTTTAATAATAGTTTCTGCTGTTTTTAGATCAATTACCTCGCTAATACTGCCCTTATCTCCTATTACCACAGAAACCAACCCATTACTTAATTCTGTTTCACTTATTTTAAAAGGGTTGTTAAAAGATACTTTACTGCGAACTGCATAAATAGTTGTGTATCCCATCATTGGTAAGGTAACTTCAACCAGCGAAGCTCCATCGATAAGCTCCTGCGAGGTGAGTAGCCGCCCCTGACTGTCTATAAAGTGGCTATCTTCTGGTACTTCTTCAATTTTAATAAATACTGTTCTAGTAAAAGCAAGTGTATTGTAAACCACATAACTTTTTAGAACGTCTTTTTTAACCCTTACTTGCTTAGCTAAATACCTGCTTGCTGCCAACTTAACATCACTTAATAGATGATCTACTTCTAGATAATCTTTTTTGCTATCTGCGTATACCTCTGTAATACTACTCCCGGGCAAGATATCATGCATTTGATTTTTGAGAATTAACTGCCAAGCTTTGTTTATCTTCTGAGTTGGGTACTCTGCTCCTAACTCATGAGCAAAGGATGCTAATATTTCGCTATCTCTGGCAGCAAACTCCAAATGTCTATTCCATTTTTTATTCTTAGCTTGAGTAGTTAATGTACCTCGATGAAGTTCAAGATATAATTCGCCATCCCAGGTATTCTTAATAGGTTTAGATATAATATTTTCTTTAACATATCCCTTAACACTACCAAATTTGACTTCCGGTAGCGCTGGTAGAGATGCTAATAATCGGCCTTTTTCCATTTGGCTTAGAGTAACCCCACCGCCACCATCGCCAAAGCCAATTAGTTGAGCTACTTCTAGTACAGTAGTACTTCTTTGCGCTACCTCCATTGCTTTTAAGACAGAAGGAACATCTACATCTTCGTTGAGAGTTCTTGGCATGAAGACTGGTATCTCAGAACCATCAATACCTCGCCAATTAAAAACACTATCCGGCATAGAATTTGTGTCATTCCAACCTGTCTTTATAGTCATAAAAGCTTTAGTATCAGCATCTAAAAGTAGCTGTGGCAAACTGGGACTAAACCCAAATACATCAGGTAGCCACTCCACTTCAGGTACATAGCCAAACTCTTCTTGATAAAACTTTTTACCATATAACAACTGCCTAACCAAAGACTCACCAGAAGGAATGTTGCAATCTGGTTCTACCCACATGCCTCCAACTAGCTCAATCTTTCCGTCTTTAATGGCCTTCTGTACATCTTTATACAACTCAGGGTAATACTCCTTAGCTTGGGCAAAGAGCTGTGGTTGGCTTTGATGAAAAATAAATTCATCATAGATCTCGCCCAGTCGTAGGGCAGTTGAAAATGTCCTTGATATTTTTCTTATTGTTTCTTTCTCCGGCCAAAGCCAAGCTAAGTCAATATGGCTTTGAGGAATTAAAGTCAATTCGCCCGGTAATTTATTATTGTTATACTTACTTAAGGCTAGTTTAACCTTGGCTAAAACATCAGCAGCAATCTCTTCAGCTTTATCCACACTTACATTAGGAGGAAATTGCTCTAATGCATTACTAAATATCTGTTCCATCTCTTTTGCTATTAAAATATTGGCATTTTCCGCTAGCTTTACTGCTTCCAAGCCTAAGAGGGTTAATGTTGCTATATTATCATTGAGTTTTACTAGGTGAGCTCTCCCAATAATCTGTGGCTTATCGTAAAGGTTATAAACCTCGATCTGATAATCATGCCAACCTTCAGGGATTGGCAGATAGCGATGATTATTATCTAATCCTGCATATGGTTTCCCATCAACAAATAAGCAACCCTCTCCATTTAAAACAAAATCGAAATATTGACTTTCTTGCTTATAGTCGCCTTGGAAGGTGAGAAATGCTGTTTCTCCTGGATTAGCCCAAACATCGCCAACTCCTAGGTTGCCTTTAAAAATCTTCGCTGAATAATTGCGAGGTGCTTGATAGATACATACTACAGTTTGAAACTTAGGTAGTGTTACAACATCTTTATAAGCAAAACATTGCAAGTTCTCTAACCTTCTCTTTATTTGAGCCAAACGCATAGTCAATCTCTCCTCCCAGGCCAACTACATCCCGACAATATAATAACATCATTACCTTTAGTTTAGTGATAACTAAAGTTTCTGTCAATAAGATACTCTTACTACTAGATTTTAGCTGTGACTACCATAACAAGGTCTGTTTTATAGATACTGCCTGTGGCCAAAGCTTTATCAGCAGGGAAAGCCATTTCCTGTTTATATTTAATGCTGTATATTTTCCCTAAATCCGATGTAGCTTCAGAATCCAAAAGTTTGAGATTTGCAGAAATCTCCTGCCAAGATACACCACCATCAATACTTATAAATAAAGGGGTACTTAACATCATTTCACCATACGTTCCTGTTTCTAGATTAAACTCAGTTAGAAACGCTTTATCTGTCTGTAATAGCAGTGAATAATCGATGTTAGAAATCACTTTTATCTCCATAGTCCCTGTTTCGTTGACGCCAATAGCTAAATTACCAAAATCAAGAGTTTCTTCAGGCCAAGTAACTTGAATAACTGGTTGGATTGCTGCTGTAACTTTTTGAGTAAAGTTTTCCACACCATACGCTAGACTAGAAATACACAAAACCAAGAACATCAGCATCAATCTCTTTGTCATTTTAATCTTCCTTTCTAGAGAAAAATGCCGGTTGTCTGATTATAGCTGGTTCGCTACCTAATGGAATTAGATAGGTAAACCAAATACCAGCTTCTCTAGCTCCAAGCCGTACTTCTAGCTGAGTGTTGTCTATTTTATATCGGTAATAACCTTGCAACCGGAAATTTGAACTCGGAGTAGCTTCATAAGTTATTCTTGCGCCAATCTGGCTTTTCTCCGAGAGATCTACGTCTACATGAGTCTCTGTAACCAATACTTTTGCTTGCCAATTACCAATACAAGAAAACTTTAGTCCTAAAGCGCCAAGTGGCAAGTGCCCTTGTGTTTTTATAGTCTCATCTTTCATAGCTAGAAATAATAAACTATCTTTGGGTAATACGGTGATACCTAAAGTCTTTTTCAATGTCTCTTTTTCATTGACTAGAGCTATATCGAACCAATACTTTTTGGTATCAAAATTAGCTTCTAATAACGAAAATTGTGGAGCAATATGCTCCCACTCTGCTTTTAGTCTCAAAGGTATTTTCTCATGAGCCACGCCGACAACTACTTTAGGTCGTCCTTCTTGGGGCTTTCGCCACTTACCTTCAACAAAACCATTAAAACCAGCAAGTTTATAAGTTATCCTAGAGGAAAATGTATCTAAGATTCGACCAGAAAATGACTCTCTAGATAAGCCCCAAACTAAATTACCAGGCCAATTAAGAGAAGCACTGTAGTAGGAATAGGTATTGCCAATATCTCGGGGATTATCTTCTTTTAAAATAAACTGCTCTTTTCCAAACACTTCTAGGAACTTACTTTTGAGATTTAAAGAAATATTGGTCTGTTTCTTATTATCCTGGTGGTCATAAGCAATATTTAACTTACCGGTCCAATTGCCACTATACTGCAATTTGTACTCATAAAGCTGTTTTGCACTATTTACAACCTTTAACTCATGATTAGTTCGTCCTTGTTTTTTCCCCAAAACTACTTCTTGGCTATCTCTTTTAACAATTCCACTTAAATACCAGGTCTGATAATGCAGGTTACTAGTTATGCCTTCTGAGTCCTTATGCTTGAACAAGTAAATGTTATTGTCTTTGTCTTTATATCCTAAAAAACCACCAGCAAAGAACTTATTCTCGGCTATAGGTTTTTCGGTAACATACTTGACAACAATAACATTTCTTAATCCTAGTTGATCTGTATTAGCTAATGGTCTCTTTAATCTGATAAATTTTTGATCTACATAATGATCCCAGGGAAAAACCTTAATAATATCTCCACTAGCATTTCTCGACTCTACAACTAGTTTTATAGATTCGTCTTTCGGGAGGTATTTTAAGGCGTAAGGACCTGTAGTACCATCCGCAAAAAACTCTTCTACTTGCTCAGATTCTCTAGCAAATCCCCCTACAGCTAGAGCCCTCACTCCTTCTTTGGGCTTTAACTCTAACTCTGTACCGCAAAGTGCAATCCGAGGGCTAAAATCTTTTTCTGGTGTCCTCACATAGACAGTCCCACCCCTAAATTGCCAATCACCGTTTGTATAGTGCATTTGCCAAGGAGTTTGATCTAGAATAGTGATTTTTTTACCCCACGTAGGGTAAGGGGTGATATTTAAATTGTCTTTGTTTCGTTTGTCTGGATAAACAAAAGCTGCTTTAAATCGATCTGATTCATAAAAACCTTTAATACCAAAATCAAATTGTGAGGTTAGTGCAGCATTAATCTCTAACATTCCAGCTTTATTACCTGTTTTTTGGGGTAGCTTAATTCTTTCCGAAAGTCCCGAAGCTGTTAGCACATAGGGTTTTGCACCTAACAACAGACCGTAAGCTCCTGGCTCTAACTGTAAAGAGAAGAAACCATCATCTGGCTCAATTTTAGTCCCATCAGCAAAATAGAAGGGTTCTTTGCTTTCGCCAATTATAATACCTGGTTCACCAAAAAGTCCTGGCTCCACTTCAAATCTAACCATTGCTTCTTTAACGAGCTTCTGCCCTTTTTCTGTAGTCGCTGTAACTTTTGCTTTAGCCAAAAACTCTGAGTTTTCGGTAACTACAGTAACAACATGAAAGTCCTCTTCTAGTAAGTGTTTTTGTTTGGCTTTAAGTTTTTGGCTGTTGGTATTCATAATTGAGTTACCACTTTTTTGCCAATAAAAGCCTGGGGGAAGTTCTAATTCAAATTCTAAATTATTAAGATTCTCTCCCAAAAAATTACCTAGTCTAGCTATAAGTTTGCCTTTTCCGCCTTGCATAACTCTTCTTGGTATCACTGTGATATCAAATTCGAGGGTTTTATCTTGTTCAAAAGAGATATTCCTTATGAGAGTTATCCCAGGTTTAACTTGGAGAGGCCCTACCTCTACCTTGGAACTTAATTCACTGGCAGCTTTTAAATAATAAATCCCTGCGGGGATATCTTTGATATGAAAGTCTAAAGCCTCTTTACCTACA
>DHDH01000030.1:19222-33508 GCA_002399235.1 Firmicutes bacterium UBA4881
GTCTAAAGCCTCTTTACCTACAAGTTTTCTAAAGACTTTTCCTTTATTATCAAGAAGCTCCAATGTAGGGCTTTTTACGTTTTCTCCTGCCAGTAACAGACTTCCCTTTATTTCACCAGAAGTTGATGCTTTTTCCCCAACTTGAAGTATTCCTCTGGTAATTAGAGCTCCTTCACTAAATATCTCATAAGGATAATCTCCAGTTAACCAAGGTTCACCCGACGAGTACTGCGTTTTGATAATAAACTCATTACAATCATACCCAACAAGGTTACAGAGTTCTTGTTGATCTTTATATATCTTTAACTCTGCTGATGTTAATTTCTCAGTAGAGAATATTATCTTTCCAGCATTACCAGGTGTTATTAGATCGGGTTCACACTTAGAAGCATAGATTTTCCCAGAAGAGATTGTATAGATAATTTCGCTTTCATATTCGTTAAGAAGAGAAACATCGGGCCATTTTGGATCAAACTTATACTCTAAAACTAAATTTGCAGGTCCATCCCCTTGCGCAATCCTTTGGGGGAAATAGTCCACTGAGAGCCATTCACCTGCACTTCTTCGCACACTCAATCTTGGTGGCGGAATAGTATATATTTTCTCGCCATTACTAGCATAGAAATCTCGACCTTCGATAGATAATTCCCATGCTTCTTCACTATCTATAAATATATTAACTGTATTTTTTTGTGCAGTATTATCAATTTTAGGTACCCCTGTTAAAGTCAGGTTCATTAATTGATTTGTGTCTTGGGCCAAAGATATTTGACTCCAAATAAGCAACAATCCTATTAGAAGGCAAGTCATTTTCTGGCCCCCAGTTTTTGCTGCTTGCTTATTAAGAATTGCCCTAAGTCCTCTGCTAATTTGCTATCACCTACAAACAAATCCAATTGGGCACAAAGAGTACCTTCATTAAGAGATTCGGACGTGAGTATCCCTTCTAAATTGCGCTTCGCACCTGGTAAAATAATTCCTGGTTGTAAAACTATCTGGCCAACCCGCTCTCCCTTATTATCTGTTAGGCTGATCTCTCCTTGAGCTTTAAAGTGGCTACTACCATTATTTTTCACCATTACTTCGACTCTCTGTGGCTCATTCCACTTACCATAAGCTAAATCAAATCCCACTACTTCACCTTGGGGTCTGTCCTCAGCTGCCGCTAACATTACTAACACCGCTACCGCCGGTGCTGTAGTTTGGCTGTCTTCGGATATTCTTTTTAGAAGTATAGCTTGATAAATTGCTTGCGAGCAATCGACTCTTTTTACCTTAAGAACAGCTTTTTGTTTTGCATCTACTTCAATAATGTTGGTCTCTGGTATCAATAATGGCTTATCTAAGGACAAAAACTGAGGAGCTCCATTCTCTCTCTGAGTTAAACTTACCAATTCCACCTGTAAAGTTTCTTTTTTTGTGCCTGTATTATAGATCTCTATACTGAGATTTTCGGAAAACTCGTTGGCTTGGCCTTCAAAGAAAGCTGGCGCTACGATCATACTTGCTTGGCCCCTGAAACTTATAACCAGAAGAATAAGTAGAAAAACTAGTTTCATTTGTCTCTCCTTTCACCCGGAAATAAAAAGAGAGCCCTCCCTGGGGGCTCTCTTAGAATGCATATCGTAGGTGTCCTCGCCTTTACCGGGACATCTTTATTGCCTATATTCTTCATATTCTTGGAATTTCCTTCCCCTGAAAAAGTCCAATGAAAGGAATTAATCTAGAGTTGCCGAACTTAGTTTTTATAGGGGGTTGATAAAGTGAACAAAAAATGGTTTATAATTGTTTTTTCTGCAATTCTATTATTAAGTAGTATGGTTGTGCAGGCCAAAGAACTAAATATTTGGTTGGTAGCTTCTACCGAAAAAGCTAAAATTATCAAGACCTTAACTGAACAACATTTTACTGCTAAAACAGGTATTACGGCCAACTTCTCTACCATGACCTGGGAAGATGCTATGTCAAAAATTTTCTTAGCTATGGCATCTGGCGATGTACCCGATCTTGCCCAGATGGGTTCGACTTGGCAAGGAGAATTTGGCTTAAGAGGTGGTATTGTCGATTTAGCCAAAGCCTTCCCTGCTGAAACTAAAGCACTTATGGCTAATATGTATCCTGGTTCACTACGTCCTATAGAATTTAGAGGTACCACTTGGGGTATTCCTGCTGAAATAGGCAACATGCAAGCCTATGTCCGCACCGACATTTTTAATGAAAACGGTTGGCAAGTCCCCAACACCTGGGATGAACTCTACAAGATTTTACCAAAAATGCAAGCCAAAAATATGAACTTTGGTATTAACTATGGAGCAAATGGCATTAGCTGGTTTGTCGCTTCTGCTTTCTTAAGGCAAGCAGGTGGCGATGTCTACCTTCCGGGTGGAGAAAAGTCTATTCTAGACACACCAGAATCCATAGATGGCTTTAACCGTTTTACCGAATTGTTCACCAAGCATAAAGTTCCTAAACAAATTCAACAAGTAGAAGACTTCCGTCGTGGTGCAATACCTCTTATGTGTATCTCCACTAATGTTGTCTATGGTGCTTACACTTATGCTTCCCCTGAGTTACAAGGGAAATGGACCACCGCTTTAATCCCTGGAACAGTTCGCAAAGATGGTACCATTAATCACTCCGGTTATTTAGGTACTAACAACTTTGCTATTTTCGAGAAATCGAAATTACAAAAAGAAGCTTTCGAATGGATCAAATGGTTTATGAGTGAAGAAATACAGGTCGTCTACTCTAAAGAATATCAAACAAAACTTCAAGGCGCGTTTAATGTTTCTCCTAATATTAAGGCTATGGCTAGAATGGATATTAAACCAGAACATAGAACAGTCTTAATGAAACAGTTAGAACAAGATATCGGTATTCCCTTTGCTCTTGGTGGCGAAACTGTTTGGAGATATGTCGATAATGCAACAGCATCGGTTGTGTTAAACGGCATGGACTCTGAAAAAGCTATCAGGCAAGCTGCGAAAGAAGTTACCGATGAAATGAACCGAAAAGCTAAAGAATTTAAGAGATTTCTTGATAAATTACCCTTAAAATAAGTGTCTAAAGGGCGATCAGATGATCGCCCCTTTCTTTTTTACTCGCTTATGATTATCTTAAGGAGATTCACTAATATTTTCTTAGCTAATTCTTTTTCCACCGGAAAACACCTAAAGAATGACCTTCGGTTGGCAACTTATTGAGTTCTATTTTAACTTGTTGAGGTTCTTCACCTAAATAGATAGCTTCAACTGTATCTGGTAGAGGAAATTCGAGATAAATCTCTTTTTGATTATCTTGATTATAAAAGAGAATCATCTCTTCATCCATAGATGAATAGCGCTTAGCCCAAGTTACATTGAGACCTTCATCATCTAAGAAACGTAATCTTCTTAGTTCGCTTTTGATGAAATCTCTTAGTTTAAAGAGTTGTTCCATAAAACTCCAAAGCTCAGCATCTTCTAGAACGTGATCGTAAACCCAATAATGGGTACCTAAGAGAAAACTTTTTGCCGCGACCTCCTGTGGTTTAAGGCCAATTGCTTGAACATCAATAGCAACTGGTTTAGGATGAACCATGTCTACATGAATAACCTCGGGGAAAGCATATTTATAGATCTCTGGATGGCCATAAGGAGTATAAAGCCCCCAACCCGCATGAACAAGCTGGGCACCAACAAATTGACTGTAAATATCTCCACAACCTTCCATGATATAAAATGGGGTTTCTTCGCTTTCGAGGTTGATGTCTTGGAGGAGTTTTAGATAACCAAGATTCCATTCATCCACTCTTGCATGGCCATGCTCTTTGTTGTAACAAAGGCGAGGATATACACCTATTTGATCTACATACATTCCTGTCGCACCCATATCATCTATAAGCCAAAGGATAAAGTCCTTTAAAACCTTAGTCCATTCGTTTTCGGTAGCGCACATACAACTAAATGATTCTTTTCCATATCTTTCGATATATTCATCTTGATTAGGTGTCCTCGCCGCCCATTTTTTGCCTAGTGAAGGGTAAAATTCTGACCGGTGGTTAAAGATTCTTGTGTTGATATAAAAACTAATCTTGCCACCAGCTTCTTTAACCTTAGTAATAGCTTTTTTTAAATCCCTAATTGTACCTAACTCCAAGTCTGGAAAGAATTGGGGATACAGGGTATCAAAGCCACCCTCGTTCCAAGCAGAAACATAGAGATGTTTAAAACCTGCTTTTTGGGCCATCTCATAAAGGTCGGGGATATCTGTAAATTTGTGGCACATCTCTCCTGATTGGAATTTGAAATCGTAATGGACTAAAAGACCATTTTCCTCCCAAACCCAAGCAGGAACTGGACCTGGTTTATACCAGCTAAGAGCCCAGGCTCTGTACCGTTTTGCCGCTTCATGCCAATCTGCGTTTAGATATGACAGTTCTGCTAGCTCAGAGTTAAACGGTTCTTCGCCGCCTACCTTTTCAAGACCTATAAGCATAGTCTCTGTAGCTTCAGTGTGCAAAACCGTAGTAGGAAAACGTTTATCGTAGGAGGCAATGTAAAAACCTTCGTTTTTATTACCATAAAAAAGCCAAGGCATGGAAGCACCACCACAATAACCTAGTCGATAAGTGCTTTTATCTGCCTCTCTTAAACAGCCTGGTACCCCCTCTACAGGACGACCTACCTGGTAATTATGCCAAGTGCAAGAAGCTACTTTTACAGGAAGCTTCAAAGTGTTAATAGGGTCAGGAATAATTTCGCCATAATTGTTAGTGGTTACTAGTTCATCGTTATCAACTTTTAATCCCCAAAGGCACGGAAAGCGATAACTTTCTGCTTGCCCAGATAGTTCGCCATAGATTTTTTCTTTGGCGAAAATTAGTCTTACAGAGAGACCTTCATGATAATCTAGAGTAAGAGTTGCTTCTTCTCCCGTCTGCCAAGTGTAATTAGCAAGCAAAAGATCTGCTGGTGTAAGCCAAGTTCCAGCTTTTTTAACCATAAATAGTCCCTTTACAGGCTGCTTACCTAGTCTAGTTAGAGCGCCAGTTTTTTTGTCGATACCAATATCGTAGTTTGCTTTAATTATTAATTCCTGAGCATTCTCTTCTATTGGCCAGAAAAATGTTACTGGTTTAGCAATAATCACAGGAATCGCCTCCCCTATTTTCTATTTAGATTCTCAGGGAAAAGTAATTGTCCTGCACAAAAAAGAGACCGCTAAACGGTCTCTTAATTGGTTAAATTATTCTCTACCCTAGATTCTTCAAGACGGAACGAGAGTTTTAACAAGCTCTCTTGAATATGAACATTTTCAATAACAACACCATCTGGTACTTCGGGAAATCGCGGAGCAAAATTCCAGATACCTTTGACACCACCAGCGACTAAAATGTCTACAACTGATTGAACACTCTCTGGATCGACAGCTAAAGCGGCAATCGATACTTTATGGGTAGCTAGGTAATAAGGTAGTTCCTTGATACTTTTTACAGGTTCTAATAGCATACCAAAGGTTTCTCCTTGTAGCTGGGGATTAATATCAAATGCAGCCATAAAGTTGAAACTATATTTGCTAAAACCATTGTAAGTTAAAAGCGCTTGCCCTAACTTACCTACTCCCACCAAAATCATATTGTTGCGTTTATCTACACCTAAAAGCTTTTCTAGTTCGGCAATAAGATTATTAATTCTATAACCATAGCCACTTTGTCCTACACCTAGTTTGGAGAGATCGGTCCTTACTTGCGAAGGTGATATTTTAATATGAGTAGCTAATTCCTCGGAAGAAACGCGTAAAACACCATACTGCCGCAGATGTACTAGCCTTCGATAATAACGAGCCAATCTTTTAATATAGACATCGGAATTGAAATCCACCAGATGCACCTCTTTTATTTAGATTGACTTTCTTGTTTTTGATCTCTTGAGGCAGATTCGGTTTCTAATATTTTGCGACTTAAATTAGAATCAACTAAAGTTCCTGGACCACCTAAACAACCACCAACACAAGCCATTCCTTCTAAGAAATCGACATCGATCTTACCAGCCTTGGCTAATAAAAGGGCAGTTTTACATTCAGCCAGTCCATTTAACGCTTTCGATTTTACATCTTTATGGGTACCTAAAGCTGCCGATACTCCACCTGACTTAGCAAAACCTAAACCATACTTCGAGGGGTTGTCAGTTAAAGGTACTCCTTCTATGGCAGCTAAATTAATATCTTTAGCTACAAACATACAAGCTAACTCTTCAAAAGTAAGAACAGCGTCAACTAGATCTTGAGCTTCTTCTTTCTTTGCTAAACAAGGGCCAATAAATACAATAAAAGCATTAGGATCTTCCTTGCGTACCTTGCTAGCTAAATAAGCCATCGGGCTTAACTGGTGAGAAACATGCTCTTTTAATTGAGGAAAATGCTTTTCAACTAGATTTTTATAAGCTGGACAACACGAGTTAGTTAACCAGCCATTAATCTCTTCATCAGCTTCTAAATTAGCTATATCATCAGCAGCTACAGCTACCTCTTTAACTTCTTTAAACCCTAAATCTTTAAGACCTGCGATAACTTGGCCCAAAGATACACTACGGCCAAATTGCCCAGCTACAGCTGGTGCAACTAGAGCTATTGAATGAGCATTATCGTTGAGTTTTTTAATAACTGGAACAATCTCAGACTTATAGCTAATAGCACCAAACGGGCATCCTACGGTGCAAGCCCCGCAAGTGACACATTTTTCTTCGTTAATAACAGCGTGTCTATCTTCACCCGAACTAATTGCCCCTACCTGACAGGATCTTTCACAAGGTCTTTGTACTTGCAAAATAGCACCGAAAGAACAAGCTTTGGCACACATTCCACACTCGACACACTTTTCTTTATCAATTACAGCTTTGCCATTTAGGATGTGAATAGCTTTTTTGGGACAACTATTAACACAGTTATGGGCTACACAGTTTCTACAAGCGTCTGTTACTAAGATAGCGTCAATTGGGCAACGATCGCAGGCAATGTCAATCACTCTCAACATTGAACCTTTGATCTTATCTCTTTTCAAAGACCTAATAACTGCGTTAACTAGGGGCTCCCGGTCTTGAGTAGGATCTTCGCCAACAGCTAATCTGATGCGTTCTTTGAGAACTGCTCTTTCTTTAAATTGGCAGCAGCGATAATTACGAATACCTTGATCATAAAGCTTATATGGAAGTTCTTCTGCTTCTCTTAAAAGTTTGCCTTGAAAGGTTAGCCTAGCTACTTCCGTAAGAACTTGGCGTCTTATTTTATCAATTTCCGTCAAAAGTCTAGGCATCCAAGCCACCACCGATCTCTTGCAATAGTACTACTAATTTTTCCGGAGTCATTTGATGGTATATAGTTCCGTTGATACGCACATTAGGACCTTGATCGCAAGCTCCCAAGCAATGCATACCTCTTACCGTTACTTTCGATTTAATCCTTGCAGGTAATTCTTCAATTGATGCAAATATCTCTTCACTGCCCATTAGATGGCAAGCTGTTCCTAAACAAATCTCTAAATAAATCATCTTGTATAACAAATTACCCCTAAAAAGCCCACTATCTTTAGCTGCGGGAGGAATATGGGTTAACTTGTTTCCTCCTTTCTCTCAAAATATCCCTCAAAGCATCTTGCAAAATAACTTTGCACAATCTTTGCTCTTCTTTGTATCAATTTTATTTAAATTTTTATTCTTACCTAAGTCGTAGCCGAAAGTCATTAATACCAAGTAATCTCTACCTTTTTCCCTAATCGCTCTAAAAGATGTACTAACTCACCAAAAGCTTGCATTCTGTCAGGATAGGTAATAGCTGGAGCCAATGACCTATGCGCGGGGTTTTTTGCTGTACCAATATGCAAACTAATCTCTTCGCTTTGTAAGAGTTCTCTCGCTAAAAGTGTTGCTCCATCTTTTTTAGAATCTAGGTTTTCGCCACCAAGTACCTGTCTTAATCTTTCTATGGCTTTGTTAATAGTCAAGATACCTTCAGTTACTAAATTGGCACCTGCCATTTTAGCAATTGGTGGTACTGATGGATCACTATAAACTAATTCTGTTTCTATTTCACACTGCCAATGCCTTGCCACCATGTTACCAGTAGCACCACCACAGATTATTTTTCTACCTGCAAAATCTTTAAGCGCTTGACAAACCTCTTGGTCTTGCTCTGGTTCTTTAGGTGGACCAGAAAGTAACATAAGATGACGAGGTTTACGTGCCCTAATTGCAAACACCGTCGCATCATCACCTGGCTCTTCAGCATATAAAATGTTTGTAATATCTAAAATCTCTTGTACCCATTCTTCTGGCTCAGTTATTGAAGGCATTTTCTTTCTTACATAATGCAAGAGACCTTCCATTCCCCAACCTAGATCAAGGACAGCTCCTACACCAGCATGAGGTACACCATCAGAAACTATAATAATGGTATCCCCTTCGTTTAATTCAAAGCGGCTTTCGGTCATCTCTTTACCACCAATGATGCTCTTGGTTCCTTCTAAGATTCTTGCTTTCCTCTTAGCCGAATTGAGCAAAATTGCCGGTGGTGCATCATCTTGAATTAACCGTCCTTGGTTATCTTCATCTAGATAAAGAACATTTAATGTGGCATAGGCGAGTCCTCGCACTTTACAGATAGGCAATGTTCTATTAATTGTTTCTACGGTCTCCTCAAGAGGTAAGCCCCGAGAAAGAAGTTTTGTAGCCATCTTGACAGTCATAGTCGCTAAGATACCTGCTTTAACACCACTACCTAAACCATCAGAGAGAACCGCCATAATCTCTTTTTCTCTACGCACGATCTCTACATTATCACCACAGAGTTCTTCACCTTGCTTGTTTATTGAACCCTGAGCTAAATCTACCGCGAATCGCATTGGGTTTTCTCCCTCCTTTGTTTAACAAGAGAGATAACCTCCCATAATGTAGCTTTGGTTTCCGCTGTTGTTTCACCTAGTAGACCAGCTATCTCTTGAGCTACGCGCATGTTTTCTTCAATAACCTTATTTGCTTTTTCTAAAGTAGCTTGTGAGATCATATCTAATTCCGCTTCAGTACGTGTTTCATCTGAGATATCTCTTAAAATACCGACTACAAGATCATAATCGGGTAAAGCAATTATGGTCTGTTCTGTGGTTATCTGATATTCATTATAAATAATCCGTTTGTTCTTAATTGGCTCGCCTGTACGGGCAACTTCCTTAAAATCAATCGGGTCGATAAACTCGTCCAGAGGTAACCCCTTAATATATTTACGTCCTTTAGAGAACCAAGACATTGCTGTCGCATTGAAATCTTGTATATTGAGATCTTGATCGACAACAATTATACCATTAGGTGTAGATTGCACAACTAGATTAGCAAAAGAACGGAATTTTTCTTTCATATAAGGGACACACATTTCGATCTCTGCCTGTCCTTTACAAACAGCTATCGCTTTTTCGCGACAACTCTTGTATCCACACCCACCACAATTGGTTTCGTCTTTTGGTGTATTTTTACCAATCTTTTTAAGAACGGCTCTAATTTCCTCTTCCGATGGCATTTTTTCTTCGATATTTCTAATTTTATATTGCCTTTTAGCAGGTAGATCAGTTTGGATAGAAGCTTCTTTATGAAGATAGCCTTTAATCTGTTCTCTCCTGGCCCAAACATTTTTCTCTTCAGTCACTACACCTGGGCCCATCAAACAACCACCTTCACAAGCCATAGCCTCTACAAATCTTGGCCCCTTGCCTCCACTTTCCATGTGTTTAAATAGCTCAATCAGAGGCTCTAAACCTGATAGTTCTACTACGTTATCTAAGCCAGATAGCTTAGCTGCTTTTAGAACTCCACCGCTAAAGGGGAACAAACCACCGTCGATGATTCCCTCTAAAGCTTGCCTGTAACTGGGTTCGTAATGCTCATTTTGCATCCGCTCATATAAGGAAGTAAAAGTAAGAGCACCACTTAAAAGACCCGTATTTTTATAATTATCTGCTTCTTCAATTTTAGCAGCACAAGGTCCTAAAAAGAATATCTTTGCCTCAGGGAATTCTTCTCTTAGCATCCTAGCGTGTGTAACCATTGGTGATTCAATTGGTGCAAGGTATTTTATTAAACTAGGAAAATGTTTTTCTACTAAACTCACTACAGCGGGACAGCAAGAGGAAATAACTGTATCTGTAGTAGACTCGAAGAGTTCGTGGTAAGTTCTTGCGACCTGAACAGCCCCTTCTGCTGTCTGTCTGGTAAATACTACACCTAGCCCTCTCAAATAACCCGCAACCTCTTCGGGGGTATATCCACCTAATCCACAGCCTATTGAAGGAGCAACACTAACTACTACAGGTTCTCCCTGTTCTAAAGCTTTAAAAAACAGTTTTGAGTCATCGACAATGCGTTTGGCATTTTGTGGGCAGGCCTTAACACACCTACCACAGAGCACGCAACGATCATCTAAAACTTTAGCTTGACCATGGGAAAGAGCTATTGATTTAAGTGCACATTCTCTTACGCATCTATAACAATCTTGACAACGTGCTTCACTAGTTTGAATTATGTCTTTCATAAACTCCACCCTTTAGATGTTGTTTTAAGATACCTTCTATGTTTTCAGGAGAAGCATTTAAAATCTCTTCTCCATCTATTGACATGGAGACTCCCTCACTGCAGTGTCCCCGACAAAAGGATGCTTTTATTTTAATCTCATCTTCAAGTCCATGTTCCTTAATATAGTTAATAATCTTATCTTGAATTTGTTTTGAACCTTTCAGATGGCAACCACTGCCGATGCAGACCATTATATCCACTGGGTTGGCCTCCCTCGTCAATAATTTGACGGCTTTGTTAACTATTTGACGATTACAGTTTAACATAGATCTATAATTAGGTCTAGCACTTCTCAGGAACAAAAAAAAAGAGCGCAAGGCTCCTTTTTTTAATAAGGATATGTTTGGCCATCTTCGATGGTCACCATCATAGCATTAGGTAAACAAGCACTGAAATCATGTGGTTTGGCTAACCAACCAAATTGAACACAGACTTGATCCGGACAAGGCGAAGATTTTACTCGCGCTCTATTCCCATCTACCTCTACTACCGTTATCCCTAAAGGACCATCAAATTCATAAATCTGTTTACGCCCATCACCTAAAGGCATTGTTCTAACTAGTTTCTTACCTGCTTCTTCAAGTGAATAGACTGTCGCATACATCTTAGGCCCTGCTTTTCTAGAACTAAGTAATACTTTCCCACCTACAAATAAAGCAATACCTAATAAAATTATAATGAGTGCTACCCATATATTATTTTTTTTATCCATATAAAACTCCATTCCGTCGCCTACCTGCGACACAAATAGTTAGAAAAAATAATAATAGACAACTACTTTGGGGCAATAACTTTTTATCCCCATTTGGTTATTTATAATATTTATAAGTTAATGCTTCTTAAAATTAAAGCCAATTCTAATCCCTACAATTATTAGAATCCGCAGAAAGCGCACCTGGTAAAAGTGTCAGTACTTTCTCACACACCAATCCAACAAAAACACCTGTCAGCATTGATAAGCCCAATAATATTGGCAGGTAAAACCAGATCCCGGAATGATTGATTATATTAGCAGCTACTATAATTTGGGCAATACTATGAGTAATGGCACCAATAACACTGACAAAAATGTTATTACTACCAAGCTTTTTTAACTTTGAAGCAATTCCCATACTTAAAGCACTGGCAACTGCACCTGTAAAACTCATTAAAAATGCTGGTCCTAAAAGGCTACCACCAAATAATCCCCCTAACAAACTTCTAGCTAAACTAATGCCTACTGCTGCTCCAAACCCTATCGTTCTTAATCCAATCAAGGTAGCAGCATTAGCAAGTCCAAGTTTCGCTCCAGGGACAGGCATTGGCGGAACTAGTCCTTCCACGACGTGAAGCACACTAGCTATACCTATCAAAACCGCTATGGCAATTTGATTTCTCAAGTTTTTATTTCTTGCCATTTATTACACCTGCTTAATTGACCTTATAATTTAACCGTCAATCTTTTATCAAATAATAGCATTAAAAAATAGCCTTAAGGCTTTCTAAGCATAATCATACCATCATATTATTGTAAGAGGCAAGTCCAACAATTAGGTAATCAACTAGAGTTATTTGCCATATGTAATTAAATGGCTCTTGCCAAAGCAAGAGCCATTATTTTGCTTTATTACTTTCTGACCCAAACCTTTATATAATCATAGCTTGCAGCGGTGCCATTGGTTCTAAAGGAAATGGCTAAACCATCGAAAAGTGGATCAGAGTCGGTCCAATCAATTACTAGTTCGCCATTGAGAAATACTTTGATGCTACCGGTTTTTGTATTATACTCGGCACGAACAACATTGGTTCTACCTAATACTGCAGGGAAACCAGGAACACGTTGAACAGCGTTAATGCCACCTGCTTCACATTTATAGAGTTGCATTTCATTAAAATCTTGGAAGACTAGGTAGGAGTCACCACGTTGTGCTGCTTCACCATCGCTAGCCATAAAATGAATACCAGCGGCTGGTGCCCATTCGCTACCCTTAGCGTCGTAGGTTACCTTGTATTCATAAATAAAGGTAGCATCGCCAACCTGCTCTAACTCTTGATAAATATTAGTATTACCATTATTTATATCGTTGTTAATCATCATACCACTTGCAATTTCCCAATCACCAACAACAGGAATCCAATCATTCTTCTTGGAATCGGTCTTGTCAAAGTTAGCTTCATAAATCAAAGTATCTGCCGCCAAAGCGAGAGAAGCTACCATTAACATAGCAACAACTACAAAAACAATTTTCTTATTCATGAGAATTCCTCCTTTTAGATATTAGCCCGTGAAATTAATTCTTTTCCCTTAAGAACTAACTTCAATTTAACATTTCTCTTTTGATTTAGTAATTCCTGCAAACCATTTCAGACAATTACAGGAATTCTATTCGCTTACAGCACTCTCATAAAGAAACTATTAATTCCATAAATAAAGGCTCTTGCTATTTAAAGCAAGAGCCTTTATGATCTTATTTCCTAAACCAAACCTTCACATAATCATAAGCAGCAACAGTTCCATTTGTTCTAAACGAAATTGCTATACCGTCCATGATTGGATCTGTATCAGCAAATTCTATAACTAAGGTATCATTTAGGTATACTTTGATTAGGCCTGTCTTTGTGTTGTATTCAGTGCGAATAACACTGGTGTCGCCTACAACTGCGCCAAAGCCTGGAACTAAAGTGACATTGTTAGAACAATCAACACAGTAAAACCAACAACTAATTTCTTAAACACTTAACATCCTCCTTTTTCTTATATAACAACAGCAGTTAGTATTATTGAAACTAACTTGCTGATGCTAACCACACGAATACAAAAATAAGGGATATCGATAATTAATTACCGATATCCCATTTTTTGTTTACCTAATTAAAGAAACGTTACAGTTACTAGCTTTCTTTGTACTATAACAGTTAGAGTAACCTTAAATCCCAGCGAGCTTACTTTCTGTACCAAATCTTCACATAATCATAAGATGCTGCGGTAGTATTTGTTCTAAAGGAAATAGCCGAACCATCAACTAGAGGACTAACATCTTTCCAGTCGATTATAAGTTCGTTGTTTAAGAAGATTTTAACGTTACCAGTTTTTGTGGTGTACTCAACACGTACAACATAAGTTTTACCAACAACAGCACCAAAACCAGGAATTTGTTGAACTGCCATAATGCCGCCGCCAACACACTTGTAAAGCTGAAGTTCGATATTATCTTGGAATACTAGGTAGGAATCACCACGGTTATCTGCTGCTCCATCAGTAGCCATGAAGTGTAAACCTGCTGCAGGAGCATTTCCGCCGCCCTCATCATCATAAGTAACCTTATACTCGTAGATGAAAACGCCTTCACCAACTTGATCGACATCTTGGTAAATGTTAGTGTTCCAGTTACTCATGTCATAATTTGCCATAGCGCCTTTGACAATTTCCCACTCACCGATAACAGGTTCCCAACTTACCTTCTTAGAATCAGTTTTATCAAAGTTTGCCTCGTAGATAAGAGTATCAGCAGCAAAAACAGTAAATGCTAAAACTAAAACTACCATCAAGACGACTAATTTCTTTCTCATGATAATTCTCCCTTCTAATTTAAATTATCCCCTGGAAGTCATTTTTTTACACACTGAACTAACTTCCTTGTTATATAATACTACACCCCCAAAAATACTCCTTTGTTTATTAGAGAAAAATAAAGTCAAGTCCATAACGTTGTGT
>DHDH01000006.1:0-600 GCA_002399235.1 Firmicutes bacterium UBA4881
GGTTCTTAACTTAATGACATTGAGGTTTTTCCTTACCGTTTTTTCGAATATAGAGTTTGAATATAGCTCATAAATATTGATACCACTAAAGTCTAATTTTTACTCGCCCTTCATTTTTTTATTAAATGCCCATATAGCCAAAAAAAGAAGCACGGTTGCATAACCTATTACCCACCAAATATGGGGAAATATCCCAGCATAATTACCGACAAGTGCAGCTCTGCTAGCTTCAACTGCATGCACAAAGGGAAGCGCATAGGCTACCTGTTTGAACACTCCACCGACTAAGTTCAAATCAAACCAAGTGCCAGATAACCAAGCTGAAAGATTAGTAAGCAAGGCCCCACAAATTCCACCAACTTGTTTGTCGTTGAGTAAACTACCTGCAAGTAAGCCAATGGCAATGAAAAGAATAGATGCAGGAATTAGCACAACGAAAACCATCAACAAATTAACACTAACCTGTAGTCCCAGAAAAAATGCCGCTATAAAACAAATAACACTTTGTACTATTGCCACTGGTAAAAGTGGTAGGGTATAGCCAAGAATAAAGTTTGCTCCTGTAAGTGGTGAGGAAAATAATCTCATTAAAAATGATGT
>DHDH01000006.1:712-909 GCA_002399235.1 Firmicutes bacterium UBA4881
AATCTCATTAAAAATGATGTACTCCGATCCTTAGCAATTAAAATCCCCGAAAATAAGGAGATAAAGGAGAGTCCAAAAACCGCAATGCCAGGCACAAGGTTTTCGATTTCAAACAAACTTACCGGGACATTAGATTGAATGATAGAAAGTAAAAACAAAATAGCTAATGGAAAGCCTATACCGAAAGCTAAGTTTAA
>DHDH01000006.1:1093-1621 GCA_002399235.1 Firmicutes bacterium UBA4881
AGCAAACGCTAATGTTTTCATATCGATATACCTCCACCTGTAGAAAAAGAAATAAAGGCATCTTCAAAATTTTGTGTACTTGTACTAGCCATAAGTTCTTTTGCTGTGCCAACTGCTTTAAGCTCACCTTTGGCCATAATACCAATTCTGTCAGAGAGAGCTTCGGCTTCTTCTAGATAATGGGTTGTCAAAATGATAGTAATTTTCCCTTTTAATTCCTTTGCAACAGCCCATAGCTCACGCCTAGCTATAACATCAAGCCCCAGTGTAGGCTCATCAAGAAAGAGAATTTGTGGTTCAGAGATAAGTGCCATAGCAATACTTAGTCTCCTCTGCCAACCGCCTGACAGAGTCTTAGCTTTGCTTTTTACCACTTCAGAAAGTCTAAAACTTTCTATCATTTCATCAACTTTCTTAGCAGCATCTTTTTTGTTTGCACCATAAAGTTCAGCAATCAAAGTTAAATTTTCTTTAACTGTTAAATTTGGTGCGACAGCTGTTTCTTGTGGTGAAACACCGATTTTTTCT
>DHDH01000006.1:1768-13291 GCA_002399235.1 Firmicutes bacterium UBA4881
TTTAACTATGCTATCTCCAAGTAAGATTGCATCACCACTTGTTGGACTAGATAGACAGGAAAGCATTTTAATAGTTGTAGTTTTTCCTGCTCCATTTACTCCTAATAAAGAAAACAATTCACCTTGCTCAATAGATAAATTGAGCTTATTTACAGCAATTTTTTCTTTGTACCTTTTTTCAAGGTCGATGGTTTGGATTGCAATCATTCATCTTTCTCCTTCTCGTTAATAAATTTTTTGATTTCATGTGCAAACCCAGTTAATTGCTCATTATTTTCATCTTCGGGAGGTTTATATTTACCACAAAATATCTGATCAGCCATTTTGTCAAAGTAATCAAGATGCTGGATAGCAATACCTCTCTCGGCATCAGCCAATAAAAGTAGAGTATCTCCAGGCTTTATACCGAACATATCACGTGCTTCTTTGGGAATTACTATTTGGCCTTTAGCTCCTACCTTGACAGATCCCATGTACTTGTCTTGTACAATGTTTTCAGGCTGTTTTTTTCTCTTATTTCGCATATCATATCACTCCTTCCTATAATATGCTTAGTATAACCAATCTCCTTATGTACTACTTGTATAACTTATTATACTTATTTTTGACTATCTGTCAATAAAAAAATCTTTTGCTTCTTCCTCGGAAAAATAAATGGCTGTAACCTTCAAGGTTACAGCCATTTATCACCATAAAGGTTCGAGATTCACCCAAACCTTTACATTATTATTTATTTAATTTTTTAATCTGTCGGCAAACACCCAAAAAAGGAATAAAGGAAAAGACAAATAGAACCCACAACAAAACTCTTATTACCAAACCAGCAATTCCCCAATTAAACCTAGCATCTAAAGTCCAGATAAGAACTTGCAAGATCAAGAAAATAACTGACATAATAAAGAATTCTTTGCGATTTATTTTCAGAATGCCTATTTTAGATGTTTTATCTGTAAAGATCGGTTTTGTTCCAGCCTTGGCTCTAAAGATTTGAAAACTATCATTAATCACAATTGGTTGCCAACCTGCTTGTAGATAGTATTCCTTAAAATCAGGTGTTAAGTGGCATTCTGTGTTCAAGTCATAGATGTAGTCTTCTGGGTCTCCTTTTACAAATTTATATAACCCAAAAGCATTAATATCTGTAACATGATATCCTCGTTTACTCATATTTGCTAGCATCTGCATATCCTTTTCCGGATACACAGCTAATCCATTACCTAGTCTGTATTTCATCCTTATCCAGCTCCTCTTTCATCACTTTTTCTGCTTGGCTCAATAAAAACTTACGTTTAACAAAGTTTTGCTTAAGAGTTTCTTTCCCTGTATCTGTAACTTGATATTCTTTCCGTATTCCATCATCTTCATGCTCTTCAATCCAGCCTGCAGACAATAATTTAGCAATAGTAGTATACATAGTCGCTGGTCCAATTTCGATCATTGAATTAGTAAGTTCTTCGACCTTTTGCATCACAAGATAACCATGTATAGGTTCTAACATTGATAGCAAGATAAAAAAGATACTATCTGTTAGTTCTCCTGTATCGTACGGACTTGGCCTTGCCATTTTTACACCTCTCTATATCCATGATTGATATATCCATTATATCAATCATGGATATAATGTCAAGAAAAAGACATGAAAAGAACATTTAAAAAGAACCAAGTGTGGAAATCAAAACGAGTGCCTATAGTTTCCTTGATGGTATGACACTAGACTATACCTATGAAATAAACGACAACACTCTCACTATTTCGATGGGAGAGAATGGTTCCTCTTCTTTACGAAAGGTACCTTTAGCGAAGATGGAACGCCTTTAAATGCGAATGGACCTATCCAAGTGGTGGATATAGAGCAACAGATATTAGAGTCAAGTTAGGGGCAAGGTAGCAAATACCTTGTCTCTTTTTCTGGTTATTTAGATTGCCGATTGTCCCAAAAATAAAACTGTACATTCTAAAAAGGGAAGGTATTGCCAAAATAAAATAGAATCTAAAAATATAGAACAGGAATTATGTATTGGTTAAAACAACTCTCTTATAACCTCAAATGATTCATAAACTAAGTCCTTTAAAACCTTCTGTTTTTCTATCATTTAAGAGGACGAGTCAATTCTATAAAAGTCGCTTATATTGAATTTCTCGCCAATGGTAAGCATATAGTAAATAGCATAAGGTATCTAAATTAACCTTTAAGAAAACGTTACCATGTTACGACTCAACATTTTATATTTTAAAGCGATTGTATTATAACTCATATAAAGAAACCAGCTATATTGCCATAAGTCCTCTTGTACATAATAGCGGTTTCTCTTTTTATAAAATTGTTATAGAGCGAATATCTATTTTTTAGTTTTTACACAACGACTTGAAACACTTTACTAAGACTGCAATATTTCAGTTGACGAATATTCCCTAACTCTACCTTTTAACATTTTTAGAATACGTCAATTAAATATGCCTTAGTTTGAATGACGATAGGCTAAAACTATAAGGGGGGTATGGTGTTTTGTGTAGGATATTTGTGTTGCTTTTTATTTCAATTAATCTTGTATGCTTTGGTTTAGTCCCAGCAAAAGCATATCAAGACACTTCCTTAGTTAAAAACATCTCTATTAACTGTCCATATTTAATAACACCAATGGCCGAAGACAAGGAATTGATGTTATCTCAAAACAAATACTATCCAGATACAGATGGAAAAGAATTAACCGATGGCATCTTAGCACCAGAAAACTCCAGCTTCGCACATGAAGCATGGCAAGGTTGGGCAAAACAAGATCGTCATATTGTGACCATCGACCTACAAAAAATGTCTGTTATTCATGAAATCGCTGGAAGATTTTTCAATTTCCCGGAAGCGGGTATTTATTATCCCGAAAAAGTTAGAATCTCTACCTCACTAGACGGGGAAAAATGGTCTTCACCTATAACTACAATTAATAATGTTAATCTTAACTCAAGTATTGGAATTTGCCATGAGTTAGGCGTCAAATTTGAGGAACCTGTAAAAGCTCGTTTTTTGCAGATGGAGGTCTTTATAAATGATTGGTGTTTTATTGATGAATTAATTGTCAAAGGGGAAAATCTTCCTGATGATTCTATTGCCGAAACAACCGAGCTTACGGCAATTGTTTCAGCAAAAAAAGGCCTACTCGGTCTTGAAGAATTTCAAGGTTGGCCCCAACCTGGAACAAAAGAATCTGGTTATACAAATCATATTGTGCTTATGTACTTTGGAGGATTAGTTCCTAATTCGCGTCACTTAAACACGATAGACTTTATTCCCTATGTTGGTTATGTAGATACTAATATTGAAATTAAAGATACCTTCTTTGATACCTTTCTACTCCTTCCTGCGAGCACAAGATATTATGGTATTACGGATGGCCGTGACTATGATCATGTAGCAAAACCATCCAACAAAGAGGATTGGGAATTGTTTATCAATGAACTTTTTACACCTGATTACCAGCTTGATGCTCTTAACAGAGCTGTTCAAATTGTCAACGAGAAACTAACAAAAAACGAAATAGCTAATGTAATAATTGCTATCCCATATCCTTCAACACGCCAAAGTAATTTTGGTAAATTAAACGATAATTCTAAATCACTTAGTTTTGCTGGTATGAAAACTGGCGATGAAAATAGATTCCTAGCTGTCTCTTGGTTTATAGAGGAAATACTTACTCGCTGGGAAGCTGCTAATTTTCCCAATCTTAGATTAGCCGGTTTTTATTGGTATCAAGAAGATATCGAATCGCGTAATTCTCCACAAATTTTCGATCCAGTTATTTCTAATACAGCTAAATTGATTCATGAAAAAGAACTTTACTTCTACTGGATTCCCTATTATCAAGCTCGTGGCTTTCGAAATTGGCAACAACTAGGGTTTGATGTAGCTATGTTACAACCAAATTTTTCTTTTTGCGGACTCGACATTACTGAAGCAGAATATCGTCTCAAACAAGCCTCTGAACTAGCTAGCCGTTATGGACTTGGATTAGAAATAGAGTTACACATGGACCTTAACAACCCTGACTTGAGACGTAAATATTTAGCTTATCTAGAATTCGGTTATAAACTAGTTTATCAAAAAAACTCAGTCATTTCTTATTATCAATCAATTGACGATTTTGCAAAAGCTGCATTTCACTTAGATCCTGAAATCCGTTTGCTATATGATGAAACTTATAAGTTTGTAAAAGGGTTTTAAAAAGACTCACTTTTTTACCAAATGCATTTCCTTTGTTCGCTAAACAACGATTTGGAGGTGTTGGTATGAAGCGTTGGATTTTGATTTTATTAACTCTTTTCCCAATAGTTTGTTATGCTACGACAATAGAATGTTGGTTAGTTGGACCAACTAACGAAATGTTAAAAATCCTCTCCGATTTAACCTTAGTAGGCTTCACAAAACAAACTGGTATAGAAGTTAAATATCAAACATTAACATGGAACGATTATTACAACAAATGTCTTCTTGCTCTAGCTAGTCGCGAAACTCCTGATGTCTTCTCCCTAGGAAGCGAGATAATGGACTTCGGTATAAGAGGAGGAATAGTAGACTTAGCACGTTTTCAACCACAGGAATTACAAGAATTAGAGAAGCAAATCTTTAGTTCTCTTATGGGTCCAGTTTCTTTCCAAGGAACCCGCTTTGGTATTCCATATGATATGGGGGGTATAGCCACTGCATATCGTGTAGACCTTTTAAAAGATATGGGTATGGGTATACCTTTAGAATGGGAAGATGTCCATAAATGGCAATCCAAAGCATTAGCACAAAAGAAAACCTTCGGATTCTATTATGGTTCTGTTGAATATGCATCAGAATGGGGGGCATATACTCTTATTACACAAAATGGCGGACAGTTTTTCTCTAAAGATGGATTTAGCAGTGCTCTAGATCTGCCAGAGTCAGTTATGGGTTTTCAAAAATATATAGAGCTCTTTACAAAATATAAATTACCACACGCAGGAGTTGGCCTAGCACCATTTATTTCAGGTGATTGGCTTATGGTAACAGATGGTACTTGGCTCTACCCAAACCTTACAAAAGGTGCTCCACAGTTAGCTGGCAAATGGGCCATCGACCTTATTCCAGGTACAAAGGGTAAAAATGGTGTAATAAATCACGGTACTTTTGCAGGTGGAACCTATCTAGCTATCTCTAACCAATCAAAACATAAAAATGAAGCCTGGGAATTTATCAAATGGATTACTTCATCAAATGCACAAAAGGATTTTTGTAATGCGGTATTTACTCAAATTGCAGGTAGTATGTGGCTCCCATCAAATAAAGTAGCTTTTAATGAAATAAAGATAGATAATAGTTTTCGTCTATCTTTTTCTAAACAAGTTGAGCAATCTTCACCAGTACCTCCTGCCATTAACGTAAATGTTTTATATCGCTATGTAAAATTTGCTGTCGACAAAAGTATCTTAAAAGGAATCGACCCAAAGGTTGCAATTATCGAAGCTGCTAAAGAAATGAATCAAGATATGGGTAAACGTCGCAAGGAATATCATCGTTATTTACAAGAACTTGGCATTTTCTAAAATGGTCCTCAAAATACCACTGTTATGTGTCCGAATCATATCTTTGCTTTAAATTTAACCAATTCCACCTTTATAAATTCGATCGTAGGTATTGAAAGTAGGAGCTCTGTTGTAACCAAAATTAATTTAAAAGGGATGAGCGATATGAAAATTGCTTTTTCTATTTTGTGTATTTTGGTTATCTGTACCTTAGCATTTGCTTCTCCTAAAGTATTGTTTGAAGATAATTTTACCGGAGACCTTAATGAATGGAGAATGTCATCGCCTGGTTGGGAAATAGACAACGATACTTTAACTTTCCCAGTAGTAGGTTTTAGTGATATCTTTTTTGGTGAAGAAGATTGGGATAATTACAATATAGAAGTAGATGTAACTCCAATAGCGTATGGGAAATGGGGGTCTGTACGCCTCTTCTTCCGAATGAATGAACTCTTTACAGGTTATGGTGTTTCTTTTCATGAAGGAGGTTATGTAGTTCATTCATTTTTAGGTAGATATGACGATTATATCGTGTTAGTTGAAAGTAAAGACTATATAATAAAACCCGGTCAAAAAGTACACCTTCGTTTAGAGGTCAAAGCTAATAAATTTGCTCTCTATGCAGACAATAAGCTACTAGCTAAATTCGAAGATCCGGAGGATACCTATTTTGAAGGAAGTATTGGCTTTAGAGCAGATAATTCTGCAGTGATTATTGAGCATGTAAAAGTAACATCAGGAAATTAACTTTTTAATAACTGGAGGTTGTACGATCACTTACAAATGACCCTTTAAGTTTACATCACTTTGTTTTAAGTACCTTTGTTTCCCTAATTTAGCTCTCCGTTTCTAGGTTTGTGTTTTCTCACTCCTAAGTGTTACACTTCTAAGAATTGGTTTTCCTAGAAAGGCCAGGTAAAAACCTGGCCTTTGTTATTAATAAAACACATTATCTTTTTTGTCTTCAAGCACTCACACCAACCCAAAATACTTTTCAAAAAACACCGTTAGTTTTTCAATCACACTTTGTTTCTTTTCAGTTCTGGCTCCTCCAGCAAAGCGTGAAACAGGTGGTAGGATTTTGTCTATATCAGTTCCTGTAGTTTTCATCTCTCCGTCACGGAATGAATTAGCCACAAACTTTCTAGTTTCTTCTTGCTTTAGATTCTCAACTTCAATAATTGCTGCCAAATCATTTTCTTTCTGCTCTGCGACGAATTTTTGCCAATCATCATCTACATGTGTGGCTGCATTTACTTGCTTGATAAAGTTTTCGATGAGATCTTTCTTACTTCGAAGTTCGATACTAGAGTTGACGGCTTTATCAATCGCCGAAAGTATGGTTTTATCCTTACAATGGGAATCATGGTATTTGGCAACAAGCATAAGGATATAATCAATATTCACTTCTATTTGCTTTATCAGTTCCGTTTCAAATAAGATATCATCATTAATGTTTTCTTTTTCCGCATCTTTACCTTTTCTGAAGTCTTGGTAAAGGTCAATATAAATACTTTGATAATCCTGGAAATCGCGTTCATTCAAGATCTCCTGGCCTGCAAAATCGTCGAATGCAGTAAGTATGTTTTTTAGCCGCAGAATGGAGCCGAAAAGCTGGATAAAATCCTTTTGCACTTCTTCTCCAAGGATTGGCTGCCCTAATGGATATTGTGACTGTAATGAAGCGATCAATTCTAAATACCCCTTAACATGCTTACCGTTTTCTTCATAACCATTATAGTATTCATCATAGGTTTTCATTAGGACGATACCGCCAGCCTCTTTGTTACCAAAGAGGGCAATGGCCTCGTCTGTAGCTTGCTTTAGGTCGCGGAAGCATACGATGTTGCCAAAGGTCTTAACGGAATTCAGAATTCGGTTAGTCCGAGAAAATGCTTGAATTAATCCGTGTTGCTTAAGGTTCTTATCTACCCAAAGAGTATTTAATGTTGTTGCATCAAATCCAGTTAAAAACATATTGACTACTATCAGTAAGTCTATCTCGCGGTTTTTAACCCGCATAGATACATCTTTGTAATAGTTTTGAAATTTATCAGCCGATGTATCAAAATTAACATTAAAGGTTTTGTTATAGTCTTCAATCGCGGCATCAAGAAAATCACGAGATGTTTTATCAAGTTTATCGGTTTCAAACCCTTCATCTGGTAGAGCATCCTCAGGATCATCTTCGTTAGCACTGAAGCTAAAGATGGTAGCAACAACAAGGTTACGCTTCTTTTCCTCTAGCTGCCTTTTAAATTCAGTGTAATATTTCATTGCCATAGGGATAGATGCTACAGCAAAAATTGAGTTGAAACCCGCAACACGTTGGCCCTTTAGAGAATAAAAGCTGTTACGCTTGGTTTTTTGATCAAAGTGATCAAAAATATAACTGGTAACTTCACGGATACGCTCAGGGGCAGACATTGCTTTTTCAATGTCAATAGCTCGAACCTTCTTATCATCAATATTATCTTTTTCCTTTACTGTATTAACATAGTCGATACGGAACGGTAACACATTACCATCGTTGATAGCGTCAACAATAGTGTAAGTGTGAAGCTTATCTCCAAAGACCTGGGGAGTAGTTCGCAAAAGCGGATTGCCCCCACTACTTGCGTTAACTGCAAAAATTGGCGTACCAGTGAAACCGAATAGATGATAGTTTGTAAATGCTTTGACTATTTTTTGGTGCATCTCGCCAAACTGCGAGCGATGGCATTCATCAAATATTATAACAATGTGTTGCTTGAAAACTTTATGACCTTTATTTTTAGTTATGAATCTATCGAGCTTTTGGATAGTTGTAATGATAATCCGTGCATCAGGATTTTCAAGCTGTTTTTGCAACACCCTTGTAGAGGTATTACTGTTTGCTGCACCTTTTTCGAAACGGTCATACTCCTTCATAGTCTGATAGTCTAGGTCTTTTCTATCAACAACAAATAATACCTTGTCAATATATGGTAATGCAGTAGCCAGTTGCGCTGTTTTAAAGCTGGTTAAAGTTTTGCCAGATCCTGTTGTGTGCCATATGTATCCACCTGCTTCAACCGTACCAGTTTTCTTATAGTTGGTAGAAATCTCTATACGGTTTAAAATCCGCTCGGTAGCTGCAATCTGATATGGCCTCATAACCAGGAGTAGTTCTTCTGTTGTAAAAACACAATACCGAGTTAATATGTTTAATAGGGTATGCTTGGCAAAGAAGGTCTTCGTAAAATCAACAAGATCAGGGATGACCCGATTATTTGCATCTGCCCAGTAACTAGTGAATTCAAAGCTATTGCTGGTCTTTGGGCTTTTACGTCTACCACTTTCGCCCAGATCTTTAATGTGTTGGTTTCTTGTAGTATTGGAATAATACTTTGTATTTGTCCCATTGGAAATCACGAATATCTGTACATATTCAAAAAGCCCTGAAGCTGCCCAGAAGCTATCACGCTGGTATCGTTTTATTTGATTGAAAGCCTCACGGATAGCTACACCACGCCGTTTTAATTCAATATGAACAAGAGGCAGACCGTTAACTAGTATGGTTACATCGTATCTCGTTTTGTGTGTACCACCTGCCTCTTCATACTGATTTGATACCTGCAGGCGATTATTGTGAATGTTTTTTTTATCGATGAGCATTATATTTTTTGTGCTGCCATCATCCCGTTTTAGAATTTGCACATGGTCTTCCTGAATTTTCCTAGTCTTTTCAACGATGCCCTCATTTGCTGCAGCGACATTCTGTATAAAAAATCTGTTCCATTCATCATCAGAGAAGTTGAAGTGATTTAGTAATACAAGCTGATGGCGTAAGTTAGCCATCAAAGCTTCCTCATTCGTAACATTGATATATTCATAGCCCTGGGAGCAAAGTTGACTGATAAAATCCTTTTCTAACGCTGCTTCACTTTGATAATCTGCGACCCGAGGTGTTTCAGGAATGTATTCTGCTACTACAGTAGATTCATTTGAAGCAGCCACAATATTATAGTTGATCATGATGAGGCTGCCTCCTTAAATGTTAATAGCTTATCTCGGTAATATTCATATTGTTTGCATCTAGCTTCAATTTCGGCTGGTAAGCCTTGAGTAATGTCGTTAACGAGAGCGTCGAAGCGGTCAAGAATAGCGACGATGCGGGATTGTTCTTCGTGAGGGGGAACAGGTATTTTGTGCTTTGCTAGCATCGGGACTGTAAGTTGAGGAATACCAGAAGTAGGTACTTGAAATTGCAGTGTTTCCATTGAATATTTAAGAAAACGTACATTAAGCGAATCTTTCGGGATAGCACAAATAAGCCTTACTACTGGATAAAATGGCATCTCATGTATTGCACAATAACCTATTGTTCCACGAGCGGAAATAGTGACACAAGGAGTATCAATTTTGGACGTGTCCGTCCATCCATATAAAGCATTCTCACCTGTACCATTGCTATAAATTGGTATAGAGAAGATATCTGTCTTTTCTCTCGATAGTCTGTCCCTAGGAACATCTCCGCCAGCTGATAAGCTACAAACAGTATCAATTGTCTTCCGTTCTACATCATCGCCAAAAGTAAGAAGACTATCTCTATAATACTCATATTGCTTTTTTCTCGCCTCCAGCTCTGCCTCCAGCTCTGCCTCCAGTGCAGTAAATTTATCAAGGATTCTTACTATCTCTTGTTGGACTGGAAGAGGGGGGACGGGGATTAGGAAGCATTCAATCATTGGCTTGCGGATTGATGTTACTGTAGCATTAACTGCTTTCATCATAATGAACTTCTTGAAATTTGACATCAAGTAGTAGTATGCAAATTTTGCATTTATATAGTTGTCAAAAAAGTGAATCCTGTATGCGCGTTGATGTAGGTCGTATTTTCCATTGATGTAATGAAATATCTCTCCTATTCCGCCCTCTCCTGGAATTATGATTGCTTCCTCGTCAAAAATGTATTTGTTGCTTTTCATGACATTCTTTGAACGTACATAGAACGGGTATATGCCATCTTCATCAGCATCTACTCGATTACTGCTACCAGTTCCGATTTCAGCAACTGTATTCAGCATTTTATACTCAACCCCATCTGGGCAAAGCTCAGCAATCAATTCATCTAATCTGCTCATACATCTTCCCCCTCAATTTCTGCAATGATTGTAGCGATTTCTCTTCTAAGTACATCCCCCCGAGCAACAATTTCTTCAATTTCGGCATTGAGTTTTACTATATCAATAACCTCACGTGTATCCTCCTGCTCTACATATGTGGATACCGAAAGATTGTAATCTTGTTCAATGATCTCTTCATTTTCAACAAGACGAGCAAAATAGTCCTCATCTTCGCAACTTTCATAAACTGCAATGATTTTTGAGATATTCTCATCGGTGAGCTTGTTGCTGTTGGTAACCTTGATGCACTCTTGGGAAGCATCAATAAATAGGGTGCTGTTTTCGCTCTTAGACTTTTTTAGTACCATGATACAGGTTGCGATACTTGTCCCATAAAATAGGTTATCAGGTAGTTGAATAATGCAGTCCACATAGTTATTGTCAATAAGATACTTACGGATCTTCTGCTCTGCCCCCCCACGATACAAGACACCAGGGAAGCAAACAATCGCTGCTGTACCATTAGTTGCAAGCCAGGATAGGCAATGCATAATAAATGCCAGGTCTGCTTTTGATTTCGGGGCCAGTACACCAGCTGGCGAAAAGCGGGGATCGCTAATTAAAAGAGAATTGCTGTCACCTTCCCATCTAATCGAGTATGGTGGATTGGAAACAATAGCCTCAAATGGCTCATCATCCCAGTGAAGCGGTTCTGTCAAAGTGTCGCCGTGGCCGATGTCAAACTTATCATAATCTATATCGTGCAGAAACATATTAATGCGGCAGAGGTTGTAGGTTGTAATATTAATTTCTTGCCCGAAGAACCCCTGATGTACGTTCTCTTTGCCCAAAATCTTAGCAAATTTCAAAAGCAAAGTAAGTTGTACCCCATTTGAAG
>DHDH01000003.1:0-6983 GCA_002399235.1 Firmicutes bacterium UBA4881
CATGTGGAGACAGTAGTATTGATGTCAAGGGTTGAAAAGTAGCTGTGAAAAAAGCCTTGATATATAGGCTTTTCAAGGATTTTCGCTTGAAAACCATTGCTTAGAATTTGCTGATAATATAGATATAAACCCACAGATACAATTATCACTGGGTTCTTTTAAGCGTGTATTGGAAGTTGATTCTATCCTTGATGTTTCGCGAGCTATAAAAAGTAGTAAATACCGAATATTTAACAACTTCGAGAAATGGCCATGCCGTTACCATTTGGATATATTAGCCCATACAAATTCATGGAAAACAAATGATAACATTAGAATATTAGTTGATTCAATACAAAAATTAATGAGAACAGACAGACCTGAAGTAATTGGACTTGGTGCAGCTTCATGGGTTGGTCACGTTTTGGGAACGGTTGGTTGTTTTGCAAAAGGATTTTCAATTGCAATTGAGAAAGATGGAGTACACTACACGCAGCTTGAAACTGTTTTATGGCTCTGTAAATGCGGTTTAGCTCCATATATAGAAAAACTCAAAGATGAAATTGATATATACCACCATTGCCTCCAAAACGAGAAAAGCGAGTAGGCATTTACTGTCGTGTGAGTACAAACAGTGCAGATCAGCTGAAAAGTACAAGGTTGACAGCAGCTAATCCCAAATGGTTATTGGCTGATGTTTACATTGATATTGCTTCAAGCAAGACAGGTTCTTCTCGTATGCTGAAGGATTGTAAGTCACGTGATATAGAAATTATCTTAACCAAGAGTATAAGCAGATTTGGTCGAGATACGGTAGAGATTCTTGATGCGTTGAACCAGCTGAGGATTCTCGGTGTTCGTGTTATATTTGAACAGGAAGCACTTAATACAGCTGATACAGATAACGACCTTATGATCTCAATAATTAAGTCAATTGTTCAGGCAAAGAATGAATCACGCAGCGATAATATTAGGTGGGGTATCAAACAACGTGCTTCACAAGGCACTTCAAAGCTAGATAACAGAAAGTGCTATGGGTACGTGAATGCTAATGATGGCAGCCTTATTATCGAAGAGTCTGAGGCGAAAAACGTAAGATTGATTTTCAATATGTATCTTCAAGGCAAGAGTGTGATAGGCATTGTATCTGAATTAGAGAGACTGGGAATTAAGTCCCATATAGGAAAAGGAAAATGGTGTAAGCGAACTATTGATGTGATGCTCAGTAATGAAAAATACACAGGAAATGTCCGGTTGTTGGATATGGAAAGCATGATGCATACTATCTGATGCATCGAGGTTAGATGCTCCTGAGAGCATCAAAGCATTTAAGGAGTTCTGTTCTCTTTATACAGAAGCTAAGATGCTTATGGAAGATCCTTTAAATACTACTTTTTCTAGTGGCGATACGCCGTTACTATTTTCTCAATCCTTTAGATACTCTATGTTTGAAAGAATTGCTCCTCAGATTATAAACCAATGGTCTGTGGTGGAGCTACCAGGAACCATGAGAGAAGGTAAGCTTGACCAAACTAATACAGGAAATGGATTGGCCTGGGCTATGACAGCTTCTAGTAAAAATAAAGAAGAAGCTTGGTTATTACTTAAATGGCTCACTTCGACAGAAACCACAAGTAAATTTATGATTTTGGCTAATCAATCCTCAGATAAATGGCGTCTCTTTTTTGCTTCGAAGGGAACTTTAGATAATGCGATTTTTCCAAAAGAGCATCTAGCAATCGCTCAAAAAGCGTTAGCTAACTGTAAGGTGCAGCGAGCTGTTGTTGGAGGATATTTAGCAGATCGTTATGTTGATTTTGCCTTTAACAAAGTAATATTGCAAAAAGAAGATCCAGAAACAGCTATTAAGCAAGCTGCTAAAGAATCAACTCAAGAGATCCAAAAAAAGCTTAAAGAGTTTGCTCGTTTTATTAATGGTTTATAATAACTACCTGATGTAGAAGCGGGTAGATAAATTAGGTAAATAGAAAACTTGTCCAGAAGAACAGAGTAGCTAATGGAATTATATCTTTAGTAGCCATGATATGAGCGCATCTACCTTATTGGTTAGAGGTACCTAACAAAGTAGAAGTCATATCATGGCTTTTTTCGAGAAAAGATATGCCACAATCATGCTAGCAATGTTACAACTACATAATTCAATAACTGCTTTTAACCTAATATACTGCGTTAAACCCCAAAGTCCAATATTTATACTACATTCTTTTTACAACTGTTCAATCAGCTTTTGTATGTGGTACTTATTATCTAAACCGTACCGAAGGACGAGGAAGTATGGACCCTTGGTATTTACTTATAATATATCGGAACATTTAGTTGACAGCTTAGAATAGTAAAAAGATAGACTGAAATGGAATTATATAATGTGCTTTATACCGGTATCGGAACGATATTGATAATGTACCGATACCGGTATAAAATGATCGTGAGGTGATTCTGTTGAAATATATAAGTGTAAAAGAAGTGGGCGAAAAGTGGAAAATTAGTGATCGTAGAATTCGAGTGCTTTGCAACGAGGGACGGGTTGAAGGTGCGATAAAAATCGGCCGAAATTGGTCAATACCTGCTGATGCTATTAAACCGGTTGATGCGAGGAAAACAACTCGAAAAAACTATATTGGTTTGGAATACGATTTTAGTTATATAGATTCGCTTAAAGAAGCCATTGATCGGCTCAGACCTTTTTCGAAGAGACTTGCGAAATCACTTCATGATAAGCTGATTGTTGAATGGACATATAACAGTAATGCTATCGAAGGAAATACCCTTACTATGTCAGAAACTAGGGTGGTTCTAGAAGGTAATACGATTGGCGGAAAGAGTATGATTGAACACTTGGAGGTAATTAATCACCGAGAAGCTATCCTGCTTATTGATGATCTAGTTTCCAACAAAGAACCTCTTTCAGAATGGAATATCAAGAACATTCATGCACTGATCCTTAAAGAAATTGATAATGAGAATGCTGGAAAATACCGAACAGAAAATGTGGTTATCAGCGGTGCAAAGCATATACCGCCTAAGCATTATGAGATAAGCTATTTGATGCAAAAGCTAATTGCAGAATATCAGAACGAATGGCAAAAATATCACCCGGTTGTGAGGGCAATATTATTGCATGGTGAATTTGTAAAAATTCATCCGTTTATTGATGGAAACGGAAGAACTGCAAGACTGCTGTTGAACTTTGAACTAATGAAGAATGGCTATACTCCAATTATTATAAAGAATGAAAATCAAGCTCAATACTACGAAGTGCTAGACTTAGCACATACAATGATGAATTATGGTCCTTTCATAAAGCTGGTAGCAAATCTTATAATAGAGTCGAAAAAACTTTGGTTGTCTGTATTAGAGTAACAAGAGTATAAAGGTTCCAGGAAGTGCGATAACGACTCGCGGTAATATTGTCTGCGAAGGTAAAATTAGGAAGTAATCTAAAGCTATTAGCTTGAAGAACCCAGAGAGATGATTCGTTAATATGGTCCAGAAAGCGTTAGGTTCTCAAATCGAAATTTGAAGGTGAAATGATGGCGAGAGCAAAATATCAAGTTTTGGTACTACCATTCTGTTTAAATGAAGATGAAATAAAGTACTGCATATTTCATCGGTCTGATATGAATATTTGGCAATTTATTGCAGGTGGAGGTGAAGATGGCGAGACACCACTTCAATCTGCTAAAAGAGAAGCTTATGAAGAAGCAGGTATCGCTTATAATGCCAATTATTACCCTTTAGATACATATTGTAGTATTTCTACCGAATGTTTCGCTGCATATCGAAGAACTTGGGGAGATAATTGCTTTGTTATTCCAGAGTATACATTTGCGGTAAATATAGAAAAAACTATAGTAAACATTTCTCCAGAACACACTAAATATGAGTGGATGGATTACGAAACTGCCAAGCGTGTCTTAGGGTATGATAGCAATAAAGTAGCTTTATGGGAATTAGATAACAAAATAAAAAAAGGTTTATTGGTAGGAGAAAATGCTACAGAAAAGTCCTTTAGTTAAAAGTATATTGAATTTTCAGTGGCAATTCTACATTATGACACTACCTCATTTGATGGACAAAGTAATTAGTGAATAATTCAGGATAATGAAGTATAGGAGTATAACAACGTAAAAGATGGCTAAGTAAAATTATTTGTATAAAGGGTGGTTAATTAAACTGGAACAAATACTATTTGAAACGAGAACAGATTTTAGGAATTGGTTAAAGGACAATTGCCTTACATGCAGTGGAATTTGGTTGGTGTTTAGTAAACATGAAAGTATTAAAACGCTTAAAGCGAGTGAAGCTCTAGAAGAAGCGTTGTGTTTTGGGTGGATTGATGGTCAAATACAAAGTATAGATGAAGCGAAGTATTTAAAATACTTTTCATCGAGAAGAAAAGGAAGCAAGTGGTCAGAAAAAAATAAAAATCTTGTAAAAGAACTTGAAGCTAAAGGACTAATGACTGATTTTGGACGAGCTAAAGTTGAAGAAGCAAAGAATAAGGGAATGTGGGATGCGCCTAAACCGGAACCTATAACTGATAAGCAAGTACAAATGTTAGCAGAGTTAATAAAAGATATCGAACCAGCATACACAAATTTTAATTCTATGTCTCCTTCTGTTAGAAGAAATTATACAGGGCTATATTTCGATGCTAAATCTGATGATGCAAAAAAGAGAAGACTTGAAAAAATTATAGATAGGCTTAATTTAAATTTGAAACCAATGTAATGGAGAAATTGATGGAATACATATCGTATTGTTGCTTATGAGGCAACGAATCATGGCTCTCTTGACCGAGCAATCAGCTGCAGAGGAACAGTTAGTTCTGCTTATAATAAGTGACCTAATTAGGTATTGAAAGTCTCGTAAGCAAATGAGCAGAGGATGAGGATATGAAAATAAAAAGTTGTATGATCGATAAGGAGCTAAGAACTACAGGTAGAATGATGAAGATTATTAATAACAATTATACCGAATCAAAGTTGCGGCTATTTAATAAACTGATGAATATACGGAGAAGTAAAATAAAAGAGGATACAATACAATTTTCCGAAGAGAGTATTTACCGTAAAGATGGCTCTAAACTGCGATTATGTATATTTAAGCCATTAGAACCCAAAGAAAATGTTCCTGGTGTTCTTTGGTTGCATGGAGGGGGATATGTGCTTGGAGCACCAGAACGAGCAGAAATAATAGCAAAAAGATTGATTGAAGTGAGCAATTGTGTGGTCGTAGCTCCTGATTATCGTTTGTCTATCGAGACTCCATATCCAGCAGCTTTGGAAGATAGTTACGAGGCCCTTCTATGGATGAAAAGTCATGCGAAAGAATTCGGGATCAGCGATAATCAACTTATGGTGGGGGGTGACAGTGCGGGAGGAGGATTAACTGCTGCACTTACACTTTATGCAAGGGATAAAGGAGAAGTAGCTATTGCATTTCAAATGCCATTATATCCAATGTTGGACGATAAAATGACAAGTGAATCTGCTAAGGATAATAATGCTCCTGTTTGGAACTCGAAATCTAACTTTAATTGTTGGAAACTATATCTTGGTGAATTATTTCGTAGTTCAGATGTGCCTTACTATGCTGCCCCTGCTAGGGCAGAAGATTATATTAACCTTCCGCCGACAGCCACTTTTGTTGGTGAATTGGAGCCTTTCAGAGATGAAACCGTTCAATATGTAGAGAACTTAAGAAAAGCTGGAGTTCCAGTCGATTTCGAAATCTATAAGGGATGTTATCATGCTTTTGAGCAGATATGTCCAAAAGCAGAGGTAAGTAAAAAGGCAATTATGTTCATCTTAAATTCATTTAAGCATGCAACAGAATATTACTTTGCCCAGCAAAAAAATAAACTTAATGAGGATATGTAAGTTATGATGCAAACCCATTGAATCATGATAGATTTCTTAACAATTACAAAAAGTATCCCTTTTCACGATTGTGCTAAATATGGGACATAGAGAGATCTATGAAATAAACATGTTAATATTACCATTGAAAGAGATAAAAGGAGTATTTACTTCAAATCTCCTGTATCTAACAAACCATCAATTGATATGTTTTTTTGTAACGTTCGTTTTCAGGGAAATAGATAAAAACCTATTTACATGTTCCCACGAGCGTAAATTCCAAAAGTCGGCTCAAAGCATCAATGCCAACAACTCGAACCATGTTCAGTGTGCGTAGTATTTATTTCAAGAGAGGTAAATAGAGGGACTGAAAATGCCCTCAAATAAAGTTTTTGAATATTTAATAGCAGTGTGGCTTGTAGTACAATAAAAGGCTGGACTTTAACAAAGTTCAGCCTTCATTACATAAAAATAGATTGCCCTTATGGTTTATAGTATTTAGTTTTGCCCCAAAATACCTCTGCTTTTTAAAAAGTATCAGCGTGCTTTGAAAATAAATCATCATGCCCTTAAACCACTGAATTCCTCTCTTTAGCCTTAACAATTGACGCTTGCTAAGTTTTAGTAACTCTGTAGTTTTTCTGATTGTAATGTTCTTAGCGATAGTTTGATCATAACTGTCAGTTAAGTTATTTCCTGCTTGGTTATGTTAAATGTTTCCTCCCTCATAGGGGACATTTACCGAAACAGGTTCAACATGACATTATCAAAGAATAACTACAAATAAAAATGGAAGGGGTTTCAGTTATCGCACGTGAATATGGCTTACCAGCAGTTGTTGGAGTAGAAAAAGCTACCCAACTGATTAAAGATGGGCAACGAATTCGCGTGCATGGAATAGATGGTTATTTAGAAATCCTATAGTGAGGAAACAAGCTAATGCTACTGAAATTACTTAATATTGCACACTCGCTAACAAAACTGTGTACTAGCTTTAGCTTTATAAAAGCACATTGACAGAGATAACTACAAAACATATAATATAAAGTAATCTCTTTGCACTGCATTACATTCTATAAAAGGAATGCGAGTTCAACAGTACAAACTGAGCAGGCGATGGAC
>DHDH01000003.1:7183-52522 GCA_002399235.1 Firmicutes bacterium UBA4881
CATAGGTGTGCTATTTTTATACCTAACGGAACGACCTTGAATGGAGTGCCATAAGAGAAATCAACGCCACCGAAAGGTGAAAACGGAGGGTTCTTTTATGACAGACAATAAACAAGTTATGGCGGGATTGACTTCCGCTGAAGTAAAGCGATTGCAGCAGAAATATGGCAAAAACGAATTAACGCCTCAGAAAAAGGAGAGCTTTTTTAAAAAAGTCCTTCATATTATTTGTGAGCCGATGTTTCTTTTACTAATTGTAGCTGCAATCATTTATTTTATCCTCGGTGAACCAAGAGATGGTGCAATAATGCTGATTTTCGTTATCGGTATTATCAGCATCGACGTTATTCAGGAATGGAAAACTGACAAAACCTTGAATGCTCTTAAGGATTTATCTGCACCTCATGTGACTGTTATCAGGGACGGTAAAGAAATAGTGATCGCTAGCACAGATCTTGTGCCCGGAGACTTGATGTTGATATATGAAGGTGTAAAGATTCCAGCTGATGGTATTGTGGTTAAGTGTAGCGATCTTTGCGTGGAGGAATCTTCGCTTACCGGCGAAGCTGAAGGCGTATGGAAGGTCACCAGCGATAATGTCGATTCTTCCAATGATTATTGGCGCAAGGATTATTGTTATGCAGGTACACTTGTTACTCAGGGTACTGGGACTGTATTGGTTGATAAAATTGGCGCGAATACTGAGTACGGTAAAATCGGTATGAATGTAGCAATTGCTCCGGATGAGCCGACACCTTTACAGAAGCAGACAAGTAAATTGGTTAAAACTTGTGCGGGGATCGCGGGTGTATTATTTGTGCTGGTAGGTGTGGTCACCTATTTCAATATACCTGATCATGCTTTAGGAGACCGTTTGATTGAAAGCATTCTATCTGGTATCACTCTCGCTATGGCGATGATCCCCGAAGAATTTCCTGTTATTCTGACAGTATTCCTTTCTATGGGTGCATGGCGACTGGCAAAGAAACAATCGCTTGTCCGCAAGCTGCCTTCTGTAGAAACTCTTGGTTCTATATCAATACTATGCGTGGACAAAACTGGAACTATTACGATGAACCAGATGACGGTCCAGGAGACATGGGCTCCGAACGGTGATGAACATACCCTTATTGAAACGATGGGGCTTGGTTGCGAAACAGATGCCTATGACCCTATGGAAAAAGCAATGCTTGCTCACTGTGACAGTCATGGAATATCGAAGGAGCATCTCTTTAACGGCGAGCTGATCAATGAGTATGCCTTTACTAACGAATTGAAAATGATGGGGCACGTTTGGCGCAGGAACGGTAGTATAATCATTGCTGCTAAGGGTTCTCCAGAACGTATATTGACTATATGCGATTTGACAGAAAAGGATAAAGAAGTTGCCGAGCATAAGATTACCGAAATGTCCAAAGAAGGACTGCGTGTGATTGCAGTAGCGACCAAAACACTAACGTCAGAGGATGAGATCCCCAATAATATAACTGATTGTAGTTTGAATCTCTGCGGTCTGATCGGACTTGCCGACCCTCCACGTGAGAGTGTTAAGCCCGATATTGCGGTATGCCGCAGGGCTGGCATTCGCGTCGTGATGATCACTGGCGATAATGGAATCACTGCCTCTTCTATTGCCAGAAAAATAGGAATGGAACACAGCGATAACATAATTACAGGTGATATGCTCAATGAAATGTCTGACAATGAATTGCGGGAAGCGGTCAAGAATGTGTCTATTTTCTCCCGTGTTGTTCCGGAGCATAAAATGCGGATCGTTAAAGCATTTAAGGAAAATGGTGAAATCGTCGCCATGACAGGCGACGGCGTAAATGATGCACCAGCTTTGAAATATGCAGACATCGGTATTGCTATGGGCAAGCGTGGAAGCGAGGTTTCACGAGAAGCAGCTGATCTCATTTTGATGGACGATAACTTTACGACCATTGTTGAAACAGTAAAAGATGGTAGAAGGATTTATGATAACATCCGAAAAGCGGTAGGGTATGTATTTACTATTCATATTCCTATTGCCTTGACATCGCTGCTGGCTCCTATTCTCGGAGTTGCACCAAATGCGTTGATGCTTCTGCCTCTGCACGTTGTTTTGCTTGAACTTTTGATAGACCCGACTTGTTCTATAGTATTGGAACGCCAGCCGGCTGAAACGGACATAATGGTGCGAAAACCGCGCAATCCGAAAGATAAACTTTTAAATATACAGACTTTATTAAAAAGTGTTATTCAGGGATTGGTGGTTTTTGCTGCATCTTTCGGGACTTATTATACTGTCCTTTCTAGTAATCCCGCTAATGCGCCTATTGCCCGAGCAATGGGACTGACTATCATCATGTCCTCCAACCTGTTTCTAGTTCAGGTAAATAGCTCCAACCGTGATTTTGCGATTCAATCGATTGCTCGCCTTTCAAAAGATTGGGTTATGTGGGCGGTTAACATCGGAACATTACTGATGCTAGCAACCATTCTTTATACGCCGGTCACAGGTTTCTTGAAACTTGCACCCCTCTTAGTTGGACAGTTTTTTACATCGGTAGGTATAGCAGCGGTAGCAGTGTTTTGGTACGAAATCGTAAAGCTGATTAAGCGGATCCATACGAGGTAGACCTATGGAAAAGATAATTTATGCATTTATAATGCTGCGAAGCCGCAAAGTATTGATAAAAAAGTATGGCAAAGAATTTTGGAAAAGTTTCAAGAAGCTATCTAAAGAAAAACTAGTTGCAATCCTACCACTTACGCCAGATATCGGCAAAAGCATCTTTCTTTTAAATTATCAGTTTGGCCTAGTGTACATTGCTTGGTATAAAACTTTTATGGAGTTGGGGCTGCAACAACAGGAAACATGGGAAACAATCTGGATGATGAGCGAAAAAATGGTGACGATCTTGCCGAAGTTCCTACGGCACTTAATGGGTAAATCATATATCAATAACTTTCGGAAAAAGGCTGCTGCTCATGTTGAACGCCAGCAGAAGAATGAACTGCACCCATATGACTGGCAGGTTATATACCGGGAAATCAACAGCAATACATTTGAATTGGACATAACCGAATGTGGGATAAAAAAACTGGCGCATGATTTTGATGCAGACAGTCTCTTGCCGGGCATATGCCGAATGGATTATTTGCTTTCCCATCATATGGGTAATGGATTTGAGCGTACAAAAACCTTGGGAGACGGAGATGATTGTTGTAACTGCCGATATCATATTATAGGTACATGCGAGTGGTCTCCTGAGAAGGGATTTGAAGGGAGAAGGTGAGAATGCGTATATTAGTTTATGGTGCTGGTGTTATCGGTAGTATTTTTGCAGGTAAACTCGCTGCATCAGGGGAGGACGTAACGGTTCTAGCACGTGGTAAACGCCTTGAGGAACTGCGGCAGAATGGGATTGTGCTTGCCGTGCCTAATGCGAATAAAAATGAGGTCATTCCCGTGAAAGTTATAGAATATCTTGCCCCTGACGATTTATTCGACTATATAATTGTTGCGATGCAGAGGACACAGGTGGATAGTGTGTTGCCCATTATTTCGCAAAATCGTTCTAAAAATATCGTTTTTGTGGTCAATACAGCTGCTGGATATGACAAATGGGCACAAGCTGTTGGCAGCGAGCGGCTGATGCTCGGTTTTCCGTCGGCAGGCGGTGAGCGTGTTGGTGGCAAAGTTCATTACTTTGTCGGGAAAGGGGTAATGCGCGCGTTTCAAACAACGACGTTTGGAGAATATAGTGGCAGGAAAACGGAGCGTGTACGTTGCTTGATCAATGTTTTTAGACGTGCAGGTATTCCCTCTGTTTTTTGCGCTGATATGGACGCTTGGCAAAAGACCCATGTTGCTATGGTCACGAGCATCGGAAATGCGCTATACCAATTTGATTGCGATAATTATCGCCTTGCTAGGTCGTATGATAGTGTATGCCTAATGGTGCGTGGCATTAAGGAAGGCTTCACTGTATTGAATAAACTGGGGATAAAAACAAAACCAGTAAAACTATGGTATATGAAATTACCAGTATGGATGATAGCTGGAGTATTTAAAATCATCATGAGAACAGAGCTTGCAGAAACAGCTTTGGCAAAGCATTGCAGAGTAGCAAAGCCGGAAATGTTTTGTTTACAGACTGAATTCGATTCATTGATTATGAAAAGCCAGCTACAGACACCCGCTATATACAGTTTGCGCGAAAATCTCTTTGCTTCAGAAAACAACAGTAATATTTAGGGAGGAGATTCCATGAAAAGAAGCAGTCCCTTTGCAAAGACGCGCTTATCGGATTTATCTAAATCATTGACTATGGCGTATGGAAATGATAAAGGTGGCACGATTTTTGCCGCTGCGGAACGCATACTTACCGTCGAATTAGCAGGGGTGAACGACCGGGGCAATAAAATGATAGGCAAACATATTCGCAGCAACATCCTACCGGGCTATGCTTGCTATCGAGCCATGCTGGATGGGGGAATAAGCAGCTCTGAAACAGTCGAGTTTGTCAAGACAGAGCTTTGTAGAAGCACTGAGCGTATGGCGAGGTTATGCAAGCTATTGAACTCAAAAAAATATGCCTATGGGCTGGTCCGGTTTTTGATAAATGTTTTTCTTAATTATGGCTACCCTAACCAGGGCTGGACAATGGTTATGCTTGAAAACAATAAAGAGAGAATTCGTTTTGACATGACAAGTTGTCTGTACTGTGAGGAATTACAAAAACGCGATGCATTTGAGCTTTGCTCAGCTTACTGTTATACCGATGTTGCAAGTTACACACCACTAGCTCCTGCTGTTAGGTTTCTCCGTGAGGGGACTCTGGCACAGACAGGCGTTAAGTGTGATTTCTGCTTTGAAAAAGGAACTGCAACCAAGTAAAGAAGAAGAGTAAGATATGAGACTTATGATGTTTTCACTCAGAAACAGGTTAAAAGAGAAGCAAACCGTCCAAAGATCCAAGTTATTGAATGGTTTGCTTAAAAATAGAGGAGAATTAATCGATATTTATTTAGCCACGCAAGACTTTAACAATTCCTACAATTTTATACTGCAGTATTTTGAATTGTATACTAACGATTTTGGTCTATTAAATGGCTATAAATCAAGCTGTAAGGGACAGACTTTGCGAATTCGAGAAATCTTTTGTTTCTTGGATTCGCTTTTTTATAGCCATAAGTACTAAAATTAGCATACGCGGCTAAAGTAAGACTATATATTTGGTATGCGAAAATATTACCTTGAGCTTTTACTAATGTTCGGCTAAATTAAGATTGTATATTGGAATAGCCGGAGGTGTTCTAAAGTATCTAAGACGAGCTATTGAAAAGACAAGTTCCTATTTTACTGTTGACAGGTTTTTAACAAAGTGGCCAACTGTAGCAACTTTAGCAAATGGTGCGGTAGCTGCATTTTTGAGACATTTGTAAAACTGTTTACATTGCAGCCATTTTTTTGCATTCATCAGCGCATTTGCGGCAGATTTCAGCACATTTCATGCAATGGTCATCTTTAAACATTTCACATTCCTGTGCACACTTTTCGCAAATGGTTGTACAGAGTTTACAGAGGTCTTTGGCATATTGTGCATCCATGGACATATAGGCCGAAGCCAGCTGGCATATCTTTGCACATTCGATTAGTATGCTTATGCAAGCTTTTCTGGCCCCTACATCAGGCTCGTTCAGACACATTTTGAAACACTCATAACATGCTTGGGCACACTGATGACAAGCATCCAAACATTTTTGGTATTTATCGGTCGTGTTAGTTACAACACCTATTTAAAAAACCCCCTTATAAAATTATTCAAACCTATTATTCATCAATAAAGTATTTATATGTATTAATGGCTTCATTTTATTGGCCAGAGAGATGAGGCAAAAAAACCAGGAAAAATAAAAATATTCCTCTATCCAAGATTCATCTACTGAACCTTAACCAGGAGAATAAATTATTGACAGTGCGCATAAGGCATGATATAAAATATAGTTATAACAACTTAATAGATAAATTCTATGAAGAGAAAGAGTAAGCTAATTTATTGTTCCACAGAGAGTTGGCATTACGCTGGAAGCCAATGTTCAAAGATTAGTTGAAAATCATCTCTGAGAAGCAGAGCTGAATTGAACTAAGTAAGTAATGCAGGTAGTCCACCTTTAAAAGGAACACGTATTATAATGTACGTTGAGAGTGTTATAAATTAATTTTTGTATTTTAATTTATAAAACTAGGGTGGTAACGCGGGTATAACTCGTCCCTTTTTTGGGGGCGGGTTTTTTTTATTTACAAAAATAAGGGGGCGCATTATGGAAAGCGATATTGGTATTATAATCGGTATTCATAATATGAAAAAAACAAATTGGAGGTTTTTAGAGAGAAAATGGACAGTAGGAAGTTATTACTTGTAAGTTTAATGATATTTTCGATGTTTTTTGGTGCAGGAAATTTAATCGTTCCACCTCTATTAGGACAATTATCTGGCACAAATATGTTGGTATCAATGGTAGGTTTTTTAATATCAGCTGTTGGTCTTCCAATACTTGCAATAGCTGTAGTTGCTAAAGCTGGTGGACTACATATACTGGCAAGTCGTGTGCATCCAAGGTTTGCTTTTGCCTTTACTGTTTTGATTTATTTATCAATAGGACCTTTTCTAGGTATACCAAGAGCAGCAAGCTTAGCATTTGAAATAGGAGTTTCACCATTTTTACCAAATACATTTAGCGGAAGTAGTTTACCATTATTTATATACACCTTAGTTTATTTTGCGATAGCTTATTGGTTATGTATGACGCCATCAAAACTCGTAGATAGATTTGGCAAAGTTTTAACGCCTGCATTATTAGTTTTAATAACAAGTATATATGTGTTTAGTTTGTTTAAACCAATAGGTGAATTTGCAGCACCAATAGGTGATTATGCACAGTTTCCTTTACTTAAAGGATTTTTAGATGGATATCTGACAATGGATGCTATAGCAGCCCTTAATTTTGGTATTGTAATCTCTATTGCTTTAAAGGAAATGGGAGTAACAGAAGAAAGAAAACTTGTGTCAAAAACTATAAAAGCAGGAGCTATAGCAGGTTTGTTATTAGCAATTGTATATGGAATGCTGGCATATTTGGGAGCTGTTTCTCAGACGCGATTTGGAGTAACAGAAAATGGAGCTCAAGTGCTAACAAATGTAGTGTTTTACTTATTTGGACGAAAGGGAGCAGTATTATTAGGAGTAATATTTTCCCTTGCTTGTTTAACGACATCAGTAGGACTTTTAACCTCCTGCAGTCAATACTTTACAAAGTTGATGCCGAAGGTTTCGTATAAAACTTTTATAACAATACTCTCTGTATCAAGCATGATCTTTGCCAATGTAGGATTGACACAAATACTTAAATTTTCAGTTCCAGTATTGACCGCTATATATCCAATGGCAATTGTTCTCATGGTACTTGCATTATTAAATAATGTTTTCAAGGGAAATTCTTATGTGTATCTATTTACTATGATATGTACTTCCTTTGTTAGTATCTTAGAGGCCTTAGGGAAATTCGGATTAAAAGTTAATTTTCTTAATAGCCTACCGTTATATTCAGAGGGACTTGGTTGGGTTATCCCAGCAACTGTTGGCGCAATAGCAGGATTTATTTACGGAAACCTAAGAAATAAAGGGTTAGAGCAAAAATATATAGTGGAAACTAAATAAGTAATGATAAGCATTAAAGATCTGGAACACTTATTAAACCACGTCTAAAGAGAAAATGCATAGCATTAAAAAAAGCTTGGGCATAATGTCACCATACAAAAGAGTGATATTATGCCCTTTGTTGTATTAGCTAATACAGGTGGAAGGATTTGTTTCTTTCGTTATACCACATAACCTGTGAGGTATACCCCATTTGATGGACAGATATCACTCGTATATAATTCGGCAACTACGAATAGGTAAAAACTATTATGTTCAGGAGTTCAAAGCAGAAGAGATCAAGATGGTTTTAGAGGGAAAGAAGAGTCCGCTAGAGATACACCAAACAAAAAACTTATATTGAATATTACAGATATCCCAACCGATGAAGGTTGGCTTTATGTAGCTGTAGTAAGGACCTTTGTGGTGGGAAAACAATAGGCTTATCATAGTCAGAGCGGACGGCAAAAGGCCTACTTAAAAGTCATTGGAAAGATCAATCTATGGAAGGTGATGTTGTTGCTTGTGCTTGTGTTGGTCAATCGAGGTATAAATACTACGAAGACGACCTCGAATTAATCTTCGTCTATTGCTTACCGGATTATTTGGGTATTCCTTGATGGAGAAGGTAAGGGATTATGCAAAGAGGAATGTTTATCAATGTGTGGTTCTTTGGGTCTGGGAAGGAAATAAACGTGTTGTACAGTTCTATCAAAGAGCAGGTTATTTTCTAATGGATATACAATGAATGCCGTTGTAAGCGAAGCCAATAAGCAGAAGTAAGATATATATGAAATCAAGTAGATGTAAGTTAACTAGATAAGCTGGTATTATGGGGGCGATAGTGGTATGGAAATAAGAGCAGTTGATGAATATAACGAACACGGTCATTTGATTTATTCAGAGAATTACATTGGCGCATATGTGAGAGGTCGAGAGAGGGAAGAGGCGCTAAATAAATTCAGGTCTGAAATAAAGCAGTATGCTGCGTGGTCGGGAGACGAAATCGTTAATTCTAAGTGTTCAATCATAATCGCTCAGGAAAAAATAAGTTCATTGCAAGTGTCCGACGCGGATTCAGATGTGCTATTCAACAGTGAGATTTCGCCGCTTAAACAGGGTGAATATGATAGGGTAAAATCTCTATCGTTAAAATCGGCAAAAGACTTTTTGTTGCTGTATCAATCGATCCCGGACAAAGTTGGAACAACGCTTTCTCCACGCAAGACTTTTTATGGTGATGTGCCAATTTCTGCACAGGAAATGTATGAACACACAAAGAATGTCAATGATTACTATTTTAGCGAAATAAATGTACCTGCAACAAATGAGCCTGACATTTATACTTGCAGAGTGAGAGCTTTTGAGGAATTAGAGAAACAGCCAAATTTCTTGAAAAATCTTGTTTACAACGGAAGTTATGGCGAACAGTGGTCACTCAGAAAGGTATGCCGTAGGTTTATCTGGCACGATCGGATCCATGCAAAAGCGATGTATAGAATGGCAACCAAGCTCTGTGGTATAGAAAATGTAAGTAACCCATTCTGTTTCATAATTTGAGGAACCAGATTAACTGCGGTAAATAATGCTTGTATTTGTTTATAGGAAAATTTTGATGATCATAACCTAGAAGAATACGAAAAAGTAATGGATGTAAATTTTTATGGGGCAAATTTAATCGTTAGGGGGATGCAAATGCTTGAATTACCAGAGGCAATGGTTATAGCTAGGCAAATCAATGAAAGTCTCTATGGGAAAAGAATAATTAAGGTGATTGCTGCTAATCACCCTCATAAGTTTGCTTGGTATTTTGGCGATCCAAATAAATATCCTGATTTACTATTAAATAAGACAATCGGTAACGCTGTTAATTATGGTGGATTAGTAGAAATAAAAGTTGGCCAGGTTAGAATGCTTTTTGGAGATGGGGTAAACCTCCGCTATTATGAAAAAGATAAAGTGCTACCTAAAAAGCACCAGTTGCTGATAGAATTTGATGATCATTCTCACTTGGTGGCTACTGTGCAGATGTATGGGGGTATATGGATCTTTGTAGATGGCCAAAACGATAACCCCTATTACTTAGTTGCAAAAGAAAAGCCCAGCCCACTTTCTGATGATTTTACAGAAGAGTATTTTACTGAGCTAATTAACTTGTGTAAAGATTCGTTGTCGCTAAAAGCTTTTCTAGCGACTGAACAGCGTATACCAGGACTGGGTAATGGTGTTGTACAAGATATCTTGTTTAATGCACAACTTCACCCAAAGAAAAAACTTAAAACCTTAACACCAGCTAATAAAAAAGCACTCTATATGTCTATAAAATCTACCCTTGATAAAATGCAGTTAGAGGGTGGGAGAGATACGGAACATGACTTATATGGTTCATTATGTAGCTATAGAACGATTCTTAGTAAGAATACTCTAGGTCGACCTTGTTTAATATGCAAAACAATAATTAAAAAAGAAACTTATTTGGGTGGTAGTATTTACTTTTGTGCAGGGTGTCAAAAGCAATAAGGTCATTGTTTTACATTATACTTTCTCTAAATTTTTACATCTCTTGATAAGTTCGTCGATAAATTCTTGGCGATTTATCGGTGAGATAACAGTGGTACCTAGTAGATATCCTTTACCATGTTCTTTAATTTCAACACGTTTAGAAGAAAGAGCCATAGATGAAAGTAGGTTTTGGACAAGTTTTATCGATTTGATATCGTCATATTTAATTCTCTTGAAGAAGGGACCACTTTTACAGAGAAGGTAACCTTCTCGAAATTCGTAATAAGTACCCAAATAGAGCCATAAGAGGAATAACACCATTGGTATTATTGTAATGTAACCAATAACCAGTTCGTCTTCTTGAATATATTTAAATCTAAATAAAAGTAGTGGAACAAGAGTCCAGAATAAAAGGCGAATCCACCAATCAACAGCTGATTTAATACGCAAATAACTCACTCCTTAATCGCTCTTTGGGAAATTATACTACAAGCTAGTGGGAATACTTTACAGTTATAAAAAATGAATGCTTATAATCTAAGTTCAAAAGTTTCTCAACAATGATGGGGTAGGTAAGTAGGAAGGAAGAATTTGAAAAATTCAACATGGCCTACGGCATAAGTTTCTTCTGGTGAATCTGGGCACAGTTATAGTGCTACCATGTAGTTTCTATCGTTGTTATAATAGCATTTATTACTTACCGTTTATTTTCTTTGTATGCTTTATAAGTATTTTCACGAATTTAGGTTAATTACCTTCGCTAGCTAACATAAATAATTGCCAGAACTTAAGTGTCAATTTTAAGTCAAATGAAGCTTTCTAAACCATATAATTCCTATACTATGGTAATTAAGTATATAATTATAAAAAGCCTTGGCATAAAAATTTTCTAGGTAGCTAGTATAGCCAGATTGCTGTTTTATGTACTCTATAATTAAATCAATAGGAGAAGAAAAGTGCTTAGTTTATCGCATAAAGGAACTATAAAATTGGAAACTGAAAGGTTGTTATTGAGGCGTTTTGTAATAGCTGACGCTAACGATGTCTTTGAAAATTGGGCTAACGATGCAGAGGTAACCAAATACTTAACCTGGCAACCACATAAAAACAGTGCTGTTACCCGCCAGAGATTATCGAGTTGGGAACAGAGATATAAAAATCCTACTTTCTACAGTTGGGCAATTGTTCCGAAAGACTTTGGTAAGGTCATTGGTTCAATATCTATTATTGGTCTTCACGAAAAGAACCTGCGTGCAGAAGTTGTTTATTGCCTCAGCAAGGCTTTTTGGGGTCAAGGTATTATGACAGAAGCCTTAAAAAAAGTGATAGAATTTATGTTTACTGAGGTTAATATTAACCGACTACAAGCTAAACATTATTCGGATAATATTGCTTCAGGAAAAGTTATGCTAAAGGTTGGAATGAAGTATGAGGGTACTCTTAGGCAATCTGCCATAAATAATAGTGGGCAACTAGTTGATAATAAAGTTTATGCAATCTTGAAAGAGGAGTATCTACAAAAAGAGAATTCTTTTTGACAAGGTAACTTATTTGTTTAGATAGCATGGTTAATTTTATTTTTCCTAGAGAAAAAGGAAGTCCACCTGTGTCGGGTGGACTTTTAATTTACGGGAATTTAGCTTCAATAAAAATATGACTAATCGAGGTTAGTAATGAAAAAGGAGAAGAATTGGTCGATCTCTTTTTTATCAAGATCATGATCTTGATAAATAAAGTTAAACTCACGCTTAAGGACAAAATCGGCTATGTCAATTGCTACTAAACTACCATTTCTTATATCATTTAGAGCAGCATCTTTGTACATAAAGCTAATTCCTATCCCGTCTTTAACTAACTGCTTGATAACGTTAACATTACCAATCTCAATAATGTTATTAAAGCTTTCAAGAGTAAAGTTTTTATCATATAACCCTCTTTCTAATACTTCTCGTGAGCCAGAACCTTTTTCGCGGATGACAAGAGTCTCGTTAATTAGATCGTTTAAGTAAACATTGTTTTGCTCATGGAGAGGGTGCCTACTCGATGCAGTTAAGATAAAATCAGCAAGTTTATACAAACGTGATGAGAAGTCTGCTTTATTAAATAACCCTTCAACTAAAGCGAAGTGGATCTCACCACTTCTTAACATCTTAAGTATAGTTTCGGTATTATCCACATACATAGTCATGTTATATTCGCTAAAGGTTTTTATTAGTTTTTTCATTAGAGGTGCCAGTGTAAACTCACCAATGGTCATGGTGGCAGCAAATCTAATAGATTTTTTCTTTTGGTTGAGTTCGCTAATTTTTTCAGCAATGCTTCTTTCACTCGTCTTTACGTGTTGAGCATATTTGTAGAGAAGTTCTCCTGCTTTAGTTAGACTTAACCTTTTATTGGCATAGGTAAATAACTTACACTGATATTGTTTCTCTAAAAACTGCATATGTTGAGTAACTGCAGGTTGTGTTAGACAAAGCTCTTCAGCTGCCTTCGTATAGCTTAAATGTTTACAGACAACTAAAAAAGACTCTAAACGCGAATCCACTTTCTAATTCACCCCTTAATAAATGTTACTTATAGAATCATAAATATATATAATTATATATTATGAGTACTCAGTGGTAAGATCAAGAGGATGTTTAAATAAGGGGCTGATTTTATGAGAGTTTTTCAAAAATATTTACCTGGAGTACTTACAACAATTTTATTAGCACTGGTGTCAATTTTTTTGAGTGGACTCATACCTTATCAATTAATTAGTGCTGGCGTTTTTGCTTTGTTAATTGGTATTTATTTAAATCCTCTGGTCTCTAAGTACACCAAATGTGGGCCTGGTTTTGATTTAACATCAAAGAAGGTATTAAGGCTAGCGATTATTCTCATGGGAGCTTCGCTTAGTTTCTCTCAGGTTGTAGAGGTTGGTAAGTTTTCCCTGTTTGTGATGGTTTTTACACTGATAACAGCTTTTGGTGGCGGGTATCTATTAGGTAAAGCTTTTAATATGAATTGGAAGTTATCATCTTTAATATCAGCAGGTACAGGTATCTGTGGTGGTTCTGCAGTGGCAGCTATTGCCCCAGTTATTGAAGCCGAAGACAGTGACATTGCTTATGCTATCTCGGCTACCTTTATTTTTGACATTGTTATGGTTATCCTCTTTCCGATTATGGGTAGATATTTTAATATGACAGATCTAGGTTACGGGTTATGGACGGGAACCGCAGTAAACGATACCTCATCTGTAGTGGCAGCTGGCTATGCTTTTTCGGATGCAGCAGGAAGTTTTTCGGTTATAGTCAAGCTGACACGAACTTTATCTATTGTACCGATTGTCTTAATTTTTTCCTATATTAACGAAAGGTTAACTAGGAAAGCTAGCAATAGTGTTAACGACCAAGCTACTGTTCAAAGTAGAGAAAAGGTTGATATTAAAAAGATTTTCCCCTGGTTTATTCTTATGTTTTTGGCTGTTGTAGCCATAAAAAGCACAGGGATTATTCCCGAAATGATCTGCCAATCAATTACAAAAACCAGTAAGTTTTTTATGGTTATGTCCTTAGGTGCTATTGGGCTAAAAACCAATTATAACAAGTTAGCTAAATCTGGATTTAAACCAATGTTGCACGGTTTCATCATTTCTGCTTTAGTGGTTATAGTTTCCTTTTTAGTACAAATGCTTGTGGGACAAGTTTAATTTCTATTCTTTGTGGTAAAAGATAGAGGTAGGTATTAGCCAGTTAGTTATACTCTCTACGGAACTAATCGCCTCTATTAGTTACTAAAGCTATTTTTGCTGATTTAAAGATTCAGCTAACCCTACCGGTGAAGGATATTTTGGCAAAGCACAGAATAAGTGTTTTACAAATTTTTCCAAAGAAGGATGGATGAATGTTGGATCATTATAAGATGGTATTAAACTTCATCGCTCAAGCGGACAAGTCTCTTACGGCAGGAGAAATTGCTGAAGCAACTGGTATTGAGCGAAAAGATGTTGACAAGGTAATGAACAAACTTAAAAAGGAAGAGAAGATAGTTTCTCCGAAACGTTGTTATTGGGAGATTAACAAGTAAGGTATTCTTTGGTAGATGGTTTAGGCCATCTACCTTCTATCTAGAACTCTTCTCGGGGAAAGTATTTAAAAATATAAAGACAGCAGTCTCTAAAACTGCTGTCTTTAGTTTTAACCTAAAATAGCTTTTAAGTCTTCTGTAGGAGTACTAATTGGTTTTATAGCGAACTTTTCTACGAGGACTTGGAGAACATTAGCTGAGAAGAAAGCTGGAACAGTTGGTCCTAGGTAGATGTTTTTAATTCCTAATGCTAAGAGTGTGAGTAAGATGCAGACTGCTTTTTGCTCGTACCAAGAAAGAACTAGGGTTAAGGGTAATTCGTTTACATCGCAGTTAAATGCATTAGAAAGCGCAAGAGCAACTTGAATTGCCGAGTAAGCATCGTTACATTGTCCCATATCCATAATTCTTGGAAGGCCACCAATTTCGCCAAGGTCTAAATCATTAAAACGATATTTACCACAAGCAAGGGTGAGGATAACAGTGTCTTTTGGTGTTTGTTTAACAAAATCTGTATAATAGTTTCTACCAGGTTTAGCACCATCACAACCACCTACAAGGAAGAAGTGTTTAATAGCTCCGGATTTAACAGCATCAATTACTTGATCTGCTACACCTAAGACAGTATTTCTAGCAAAACCTGTAATTAACTCAGAACCACCATTAATGCCTGTAAAGTGTTTATCTTCATCAAAGCCACCGAGTTCCAAAGCTTTTTCAATAACGGGTGTAAAATCTTTAGGACCTTGATTATTATCAGGGATATGCTTCATACCGGGATAACCAACAACTGCTGTGGTAAAGACACGATCTGCGTAGCTAGCTTTAGGTGGCATTAAACAGTTTGTGGTAAAGAGAATTGGTGCAGGCAAATTATCAAATTCTTTTTGTTGGTTTTGCCAGGCAGTACCATAGTTACCCTTTAGATGAGGATACTTTTTTAATTCTGGATATCCATGAGCAGGTAACATCTCACCATGGGTATAGATATTAATCCCTTTACCTTCGGTTTGCTCTAAGAGATGTTTCAAATCGAGAAGGTCGTGGCCAGTTACGACAATAAATGGGCCTTTAGCTACATTGGTAGTTACTTTTGTTGGTACTGGGTGTCCATAGGTTGAGGTATTAGCTTCATCAAGTAGAGCCATAGCTTTTAGGTTAATTTCGCCAAATTCTTTGAGCAGCTCGAGCCATTCATCCATAGAATGTTCTGCTCTTAAATTAGCCATACCTTTATAAAACCAACCAGTAACTTCAGGATCTTCTTTCCCTAAAACATATGCATGCCAAGCATAAGCAGCCATACCACGAAGGCCTAATAACAAAGTGGAACGAAGAGATACTACATCGGGATCTCCTTGCCAAAGAGCTTCTTCAGGATAGTCTTCAGCAATACCAATGTTGTTCTTTTCGTTTTGGATAGCTTTTTTTAGTTCTTCGATCCGATTATAATCAAAGTTAACGTTAGTAATAGTTGTAAATAAACCTTGCATCATTAGTTCGTTGGCTTTTGTTGTTGCTTTTTTACCTTGAGCTGCACGAGCTAAGCCAATTAAAGCACAGGTTAGATCATCTTGGGAGTTCGCTACATCTGGTTGTTTGCCACAAACACCAACTTTTGTACAACCTTTGCCTTGAGCAGTTTGTTCACATTGAAAGCAAAACATGTTAGACATTGAAAAACCTCCTTAGATAAATAAAATTAATCAGGATAAATAAATCTATCGAACTACTTAGTAAGGAATTAATGAATTTAGGGATAAAAACTTGTTATTCTACAATGCTACCATCAGTTCTAATGGTAACAACTTGCCAAGGTATCATTTTGCTACTATTTATCAAAGCAGTCTTAAAAGCTTGGGTAATACCTCCACAACAGGGAACATCCATGCGTAGAATAGTTATGTTTTTAATATCGTTTCTTTGCAAGATAGCAGTAAGTTTTTCTGCATAATTGGTATCATCTAGTTTGGGACAGCCAATAAGAGTTATCTTATTTTGCATAAAATCTTTATGGATATTGGCATATGCATAAGCGGTACAATCTGCAGCTATTAATAGACTGGCATTGTTAAAAAATGGTGCATTGGGAGGGACAAGCTTTATTTGACAAGGCCATTGACCAAGTTGGGAGGTAATGGTTGTTGTTTCGGTAATTTTCTTAGGTAGAAATGATTTATTTTTGATAGTTTTCACCTGGGTACCAGGGCAACCACATGCTAAAGGCTTTTCTTTATTTATATTATCAAGCTGTTTTTGGGCCGCTTCTTCGTCAAAGGCGTCTGCTTCACGTTCTTCGATGATGATAGCTCCAGTTGGACAAGCTGGTAGACAATCACCTAGTCCATCACAATATGATTCAGAGGTTAATTTAGCTTTGCCATTTTCCAAAGCTAGTGCCCCTTCGTGACAGGCTTCGACACAGAGGCCACAGCCATTACATTTTTGTTCATCTATGTTGACAATCTTCCGAATCATCTAATGCTACCCCTCTCCTGATGACTTTTGTTGTTCAAGTCAACTATAATACAAAAAGCACGAAAAGTCGGTATCCTAGGTTACAAAAAGAAGAAGGTGGTAAATCATGTTAAATGAACATATTGAAGCTATTGTAAAATCTACATTATTTAAAGGCATCGACAAAAAAGAACTGGGTTTAGTAATGAATTGCTTATGCCCTAGAGTTAGCGATTATAGGAAAAACGAACATATCGTGCTAACAGGCGACAGTTTTATCGGCTTAGGCCTTGTTCTTCAAGGCGAAGCTACAGTTATTAAAGAAAACAGTGCAGGTAAGCGGATTATGATGACCATTTTAAAACAAGGCGACTTGTTTGGAGAGATGATTGCTTTTTCCCATTATTCGGATTGGTTAGCTTCTGTTCAAGCTCAATCAGACTGTACAGTTATGTATTTACCTAAAGAAAAAATAATTAGCCAATGCGAGCATTCCTGTCCCTGGCATAGAAAACTTATTGAAAATATGTTGGCTATTTTATCAGAAAAAGCGTTACAGTTAAATAAAAAAGTTGAATACTTAACTATGAAGAGCATCCGCGAAAAAATCTGTACTTTTTTACTTGACCAGTATAAAATGACTGGTCGAGCTACTTTTATGTTACCAATGAATCGTAATGAATTAGCTGATTTCCTTAATGTATCGAGACCTTCATTATCTAGAGAAATGTGCAAATTACGAGATGAAGGAGTTATTGATTTTCATTTAGCTACTGTTCGAATTCTCGACGTTAAAACGCTACAAACCTGTTTAGAATAATATTAGAGATAAAGGAAGAGGGGGTAACCCCTCTTCCTTTAGAGAAAATAATTATTATCTATATTAGATGTTTCAAGTTATGCCTAGAGGGGAAGAAGAATTAATAACGAAATAGATAAGTTACTAACTTAAATAAAAGGAGGCAACGAGCATGGATACTAAAACTATTGTCGCCAAAGAATTAATGGAAACTATTTTTCGCTTTAATAAGATTCATTGGCATAGAAGTCCTATAGCTGGGTTAACGCCTAGTGAGTTAGTAGTTTTGTATTGTTTAAAATATAAGGTAGATGATAACCAGGGTATAAAAGTTTCGGAGATTAGCGACTTGTTAAATGTGACTTCTCCAAATGTTACTCAATTAGTTAATAGCCTGGAGAATAAAGGTTTGGTTGCACGCGATGTGGACACAACCGATAGGCGAGTTGTACAAATTAAGCTAACCGGAGAAGGAGAAAAAGTCATTAAAGTCGCTATAGAAAATATCAAGACTTCCTTTATAGGTTTAGTTGATTATCTCGGTGTAGAAGATAGTAATAAACTAGCTGAGCTTTTAGCTAAAGTCTACAATTATAGAATAGAAAAACTGAAGTAGATTGTTATTAATTCAGGAGATGATGTTATTTGTTGAGGTTGTTTAAATATCTAAAACCATATCTAACTAATGTAGTTGCTGTTTTAGTATTAGTATTTTTTCAATCGTTATCTGAGCTATACCTACCTACTCTGATGTCTAATATTGTTGATACTGGTATTGTTAAAGGCGATACTAGCTACATCTTAAAAGTAGGTAGTATTATGCTTTTAGTTGCACTGGCAGGAACTATCTGTGCTATCTTAGCTAGCTTTTTAGCGTCTAAAGCTGCGATGGGTTTTGGTAAGATATTACGTAACGAAGTTTTTATGAGAGTAGAGAGTTTTTCCTTACCAGAATTTAATAAGTTTGGCACTTCGTCTCTTATCACAAGAACTACCAACGATATTACCCAGATGCAACAATTAATGATGGTTATTTTACGGATGATGGTGAGTGCACCTTTGATGTGCATCGGTGGCATAATTATGGCAGTTTCTAAGGATGCTAAACTTTCTTTGGTTATTGTAGTGATTATTCCCATCTTAACAGTCGCTATCTATTTACTAACTAAAAAGACAGTGCCTCTTTTCCAAACAATGCAAGTTAAGCTAGACAAATTAAACCTTGTTCTAAGAGAAAGTCTTACTGGTATTAGAGTAATTAGGGCTTTTAATAGAATCGATTATGAGAATGAGCGTTTCCAGGCAGCGAACCGTGATCTAACAGGTACTGCTGTTAAAGTATTTAAAATGATGGCTACTTTAATGCCATCTATGATGTTACTCCTTAATTTAACTACACTAGCTATTGTCTGGTTTGGTGGAATTCGCATTGATAATGGTTATATGCAAGTTGGAGATTTAATGGCTTTTATACAATATGTAATGCAGATTATGTTTTCTTTATTAATGGTCTCGATGATGTTTGTTATGATTCCAAGAGCTTCTGCATCAGCGAGTAGAATAAACGAAGTACTAGAAACCGTACCTACAATTTTAGATCCAGAACTAGCTAATTCTGCTCCTCACCTTAGAGGGTATGTAGAGTTTAAAAATGTAACTTTTAGTTACCCTGGTGCTGAAAAACCAGCATTAAAACAAATTTCTTTTACCGCAAAGCCAGGGCAAACTACAGCGATTATTGGTGGTACAGGATCGGGGAAGTCTTCGTTATTAAACTTACTCATGCGTTTTTATGATGTAGATAGTGGGAGCATCTTAGTAGATGGTGTAGATATAAAAGAGATGTCTCAAGCAAGCTTAAGATCTAAAATAGGATATGTTCCCCAAAAAGCAGTTCTTTTTACAGGAACTATAGCTGACAACATTAGATATGGCAAAGAAGATGCAACCGATGAAGAAGTTTGGCAAGCAGGGGAGACTGCTCAGGCTACCGAGTTTATTACTGGCATGAAAGAAGGTATAAACTCTATTATAGCTCAAGGTGGGACCAATGTTTCGGGCGGTCAAAAGCAACGTCTTTCAATTGCTAGAGCTTTAATAAGAAGACCTGAGATCTATGCTTTTGATGATAGTTTTTCAGCATTAGACTTTAAAACTGATGCTAAATTGCGTTTAGCCTTAAAAAAAGAAACCTTAAATTCTACCGTTTTGATAATTGCTCAGAGAGTGAGTACAGTAAGAGATGCTGATCAGATTATAGTTCTAGATGAAGGCGAAATTGTAGACGTTGGTAACCACCAAGAACTACTTAATAGCTGCAACATATATAAAGAGATTGTTTATTCGCAGCTTTCTGAGGAGGAGCTAGCATGAACGAAGAACAAAGAGATAAAAGGCCTATGAGACGACCTGGTGGCGGGCCAGGCATGGGTTCTCATATGGGGCGACCTATAGAAAAAGCTAAGAATTTTCGTGGTTCGTTTAGAAGACTTTTAAGGTATTTAAAACCTTATAAATATCAAATACTTGCAGTCGTAATGTTAGCAATCCTTAGTACTGTTTTTAGTATCTTTGCTCCTAAAATTATGGGTAAAGCAACTACTAAGTTGTTTGAAGGGATCCTCCTGAAGCTTCGAGGTGTGCCAGGAGCTAAGGTTGATTTTATCTATATTCGTAATATTCTCCTCTCTTTAACAGGGCTGTATCTTTTTAGTGCTTTATTTAGCTATATACAACAATATATTATGGCTGGTGTAGCCCAAAAAACTGTGTACAATATGCGTAATGAAATTAATGAAAAGCTATCACGATTACCCCTTAAATTCTTCGATTCGCATACTAACGGTGAGATATTAAGCCGGGTGACTAATGATGTAGATACTATCAGTAGTACACTTCAGCAAAGTATAACTCAGCTTATTACTTCTGTAATAACTTTGCTTGGAATTGTGGTCATGATGCTTTCAATTAGTCCTACCATGACCCTCATTTGTTTTGTTAGCATACCTCTATCCATCTTTATTACCAAGTTTATTGCTCCTCGTTCGCAGAAATATTTCGCTGAACAACAGAGATCCCTAGGTGAACTAAATGGCCATATTGAAGAGATGTATACGGGGCATAAGGTTATTAAAGCTTTTGGTAGAGAAAGTAAAGCTACGGAAGAATTTAACGAAATTAATCAAAAACTTTACAACGCAAGCTGGAAAGCTCAATTCATGGCTGGAATTATCATGCCTATGATGTCTTTGGTAAATAATATTGGCTATGTCTTAGTCTGCGTTGTGGGTGGTATCTTTGTTACCAGGAAGTCGCTAACAATTGGTGATGTACAAGCATTTATTCAATACTCGAGACAGTTCACACAGCCTATAGTGCAAACTGCTAATATAGCTAATATCTTACAATCGACAGTTGCCTCAGCGGAAAGAGTTTTCGAACTTCTTGACGAAGAAGAAGAACTCCCTGATCCAGTTGTTTCTAAAATAATTAAGGAATTTCAAGGCGATGTTAAGTTTACCAATGTTACTTTTAGTTATAAAAAAGGAGTCTCTTTAATCGAAGACCTGAATATCGAGGCCAAAAAGGGACAAACAATCGCTATTGTAGGTCCTACAGGAGCAGGAAAAACAACTCTTGTCAATCTATTAATGCGCTTCTATGAAATTGACGGAGGCCAAATAACTATAGATGGTGTTGATATTAAAGATATGAAGCGTGGTCATCTTCGTAACATTTTTGGCATGGTTTTACAAGACACCTGGCTTTTCAATGGGACTATTAAAGATAATATTGCCTATGGTAGAGAAAAAGCTGGCATGGAAGATATTGTTGCTGCAGCTACAGCTGCTCACGCTGATCATTTTATAAGGACCCTTCCTGAAGGTTACGACACTATTTTAAACGAAGAGGCCTCTAATATTTCCCAAGGCCAGAAACAGTTATTAACAATTGCTAGAGCTATATTAGCTGATCCAGCTATTTTGATACTTGACGAAGCTACGAGTAGCGTTGATACTAGAACAGAGGTTTATATCCAGAAAGCCATGACTGAGTTAATGAAAGGGAGAACTAGTTTTGTAATTGCTCATAGACTATCTACAATTCGTAACGCTGATTTAATTCTAGTAATGGATAATGGTTCTATCGTAGAGCAAGGTAATCACACCGAATTACTTGCTAAAGATGGTTTCTATGCCGATTTGTATAACAGTCAGTTTACCTTAAATAATCAATATGCAGTTTAGTAATGGTAACTAACTTACAAAAGCTTAATATAGTTTGTAGAAAAACGACACAGCTCCTGTGTCGTTTTTTTTAACCCCTTTTTTACACATAGAGGAGTTTATTACTTTTCTCTGAATTAAATAGAATGTGCTAAAGGCTAGAAAAAACATAGTTTTTGCACATTAATCAATTAAAAATGTTAACTTGAAGATGGTGTAATGTGATAGTTTGAAAATGTAGAGAAATATGCATAAGCTGCTATTTGAAATACTTATAAGAACCAATGTAAGAGAAGAGGTGTTTAGATTGACCAAAAAAATTGTATTCACACTATTTCTAGTGGGGGTGTTGTCAATTTGCTCTTTTGCAGATGAATATTGGCAAAAAGACTGGGTTTGGAAAGAGATTAATGATGGTTATAAGGTAACCGATATGGTTTTTGGCAATCTAGCTACTGGTAACTACACTTATTCTAATTATGTTCTTGACTTCGATGTGGTATTTCACGAATTTTCCCAGTGGGGTAATCTACGTGTAATGTTAAGACAAAATGGGCAGTGGGACTGTTATTGTCTTACAATAGTTAAGGATGGCATGGAATTGTGGCGTTTAGATGGCAGATGGGATAAGGGTGTACTTTTAGGAGGGTATTATCAGAAAACAACAACAGATGTAAAACACCATCTGCAGGCAGTAGTCCAAGATAATCAGATAAATATTTATTGGGATAGCAATTTGGTTATCAAAGCTAAAGATTCTAAGAATAGATATATCTATGGTGGTGTAGTACTAAGAGCAGAAATGGCAACTATGGAGCTCTATAGTCCCCAACTTAGTAAAGTTCAAAAGGTTGATCCTAAAGTTGCTAGAGAAGAGATCTGGCAAAGAGCGCCTATTTTTAACCCCTTACCAGAAAACCCCCATCCCTTTAAAAGTCCACAAGATGTTGGTTTTCGGGATATGATGCTTATTTATAATGGCTATTATGGTAATGGGGCTGGAGAATGGAGCTATTTTGATGCGCTCCCTTATGTAGCATATTTAGCAGAAGACTTTAGTTTGCAAGATCGAATGTTCGATGCCTTTTTATTTTTAGGAACTTATTCACCTGCTGGCAGATCGTTTGATAGTGCTAGAGGCCAACCGGATTTAGCTGCTACTAAAGATGATTGGCTTTGGTACTTAGATAGATTATTTACAGAGGATATGCAAATAAATGCTTTTAATCGTGCCTGTGGCAAGATAAATGACGTACTAGGAGAATCCAAGCCAGCCCAAGCAGTGATTATGATTCCTACTCCTGATCCTGAACAAGATAATTTTGGTGAAATTAATGGCGAAAGGCTCTCATTTAGTCCGAACAATCAAAACGCTTCTGTAACTCAGGAAAATAGACTAAAAGCGATTATTTGGTATTTAGATGAGATTGAGAAAAGATGGCAGGCTAATGATATTACCAATTTATCTTTGTTAGGTTTTTATTGGTTAAAAGAAGAGATTGATACTCCAGAAGATGCTGCTCTTGTGCGCCAAGTAGCTGATCTACTTCACCAAAGAGGCTATAAATTTTATTGGATCCCTTATTTTAAATCGCCTGGTTATGATAGTGAGTATGGTTTTGATTGCGTCTTCACCCAACCAAACTATATGTTTACCGAGCAAGTAAGCTTGGCTAGATTTTGGGATATGTATGTTGATGCTAAAAAGTTTGGTATGAATGTAGAGATTGAAGGCGAAGATACAATCATTAATAACCCAGCTGCTAGAGAGAGATATCTTACCTATCTTAAAGCTGCTGTAACCTTGGACTTCGAAAACATAGCTAAAGCGTATTATTTTGGTACAAAAGCTCTAGCTAACTGTGCTCTTGATGGCGATCCTAACTTAAGGAACGTTTATGATCAAACCTATCGGTTTATCAAAGGCCAATACCAGGAAGGTTTGTTCGACTAAGAAAAATATTCTAGATTAGTTATTTAATAATACCAGGAAAGGCTTAGCCTAACCTGGTATTGTTTATTACAGGTAGTCACTGAAGTTGTTTTATTACCTATTATTAACCAAGAGGGTTAGATTAGCTAAAAGACAATAACTATAAGCTAACTATTGCCTTATGAACAGTTTTCTTATGTTATACTTAAGGTGTACAATAATGATGAAGATTTAGTTATATTTTTACTTAAGGGGGGAATAACATTTGGCGGTGCATATGTACTCAGCAAAGATTCTCCAAATATTATTGGGCAGTTTTTTTGCAGCGATAGGTATTAACATATTTATAGTACCCAACCACCTTTTAGCAGGTGGAGTAGCAGGAGTATCAATTATACTTCATTATATTGTTGGTTGGTCTATACCTCTTTTAATGATTATAATAAATATTCCCATCTTCGTTGCTGGCTTTTATAAACTACATTTCGGCTATATCATGAGAAGTTTAATAGGTTTATTTGCAATTACCTTTTTTATTGGAGTAACCAAGTCTCTTTTTCCCCCGATAATGGTGGACGATCTTTTAATAGCCGCCCTTTTTGGCGGGCTTCTTCAAGGCGTTGGTTATGGTTTAGTTTTTAGAGGTAGGGGTTCTTCTGGTGGTACTGATATTATTTCTTTGATTTTAAAACGGAAGTATTCCTTAAACGTGGGTATGTGCAACTTCGCTATGAACCTCATAATTATGACGGTTTCCTTAGCATTTTTTGATATTAAGTATGTTGGTTACACTTTGATCTCAATGTTTATTTCTGGTTATGTTATTGATAACATTCAATTAGGTTTTGACCGGGCTAAAAATGTCTTTATAATATCTGATCATTCAGGTGAGGTCGCAGAAGCGATTATGAAGCAAATAGGTCGAGGGGTTACAATGCTTAAAGGTCGTGGTGCTTATTCTAATACTGAGAAGGATGTTATTCTTACTAGTATTTCTATGACTCAATTAGCTAAATTAAAGGATGTAGTTTACCTCCAAGATCCTGCAGCCTTTATGATGATTGGGGAAGCTACCGAGGTTTTAGGAAAAGGTTTTAACCCATCACCCTATAAAGAATCAGATGAATTAGATTTTGGTTTGAGCCAGACTTTGCGTAAATTTGAAGAACGCAAACAAACTCATGGTAAAGAATAAAAAATATCATAAAGTAGGAGAAAGCCGAGTGAATTTCACTCGGCTTTTCTATAAAATAATTTGTGTATTTCACCTGCGAATAAAGGTAGGAGCCCTAATCCCAAAACAAGCAACCATTGGGTTATTGTAAGAGGAATTAATTCAAATGCTTTAGCGAATACAGGAATGTATATTACCGGAATTACTAGTACTAGAGAACCTATCAACGAATAGACCATATAGCGATTAGAGAAGAAGCCTTGTTTAATTAAGCTGATGTGCTCAGAACGAGAACTGAAAGCACGGAATAGTTCACCAGCTATGAGAGTGAGGAAAGCTAATGTTCTAGCGGTTTGTAATCCGCCAGCTTTAAGTCCTAGGCTAAAGGCGGTGAGTGTAGAAAAGGTAACGACTAAGGCCTGCACAACAATTGAGCGCCACATTTTTCTATCGAGGAGTGGTTCTTGGGGATCACGTGGCTTATATTTCATGATGTCAGGCTCACCTGCTTCCACACCTAAAGCTAGGGCTGGGAAAGCGTCAGTGAGCACATTGACCCACAATAGTTGAATTGGTAAAAGAGGGATTGGTAGCCCAATTAACATGGAGATGAAGATTACTAACACTTCGGCAAGATTACAGGAGAGAAGAAAGTATACAAATTTGCGGATATTTGAATAAATGATGCGTCCTTCTTTTACTGCCCCGACAATACTAGCAAAGTTATCATCCATTAAAACCATATCAGCAGTTTGCTTAGCAACATCAGTACCAGTGATACCCATAGAGATGCCGATATCAGCTTTCTTTAAGGCCATAGCATCGTTAACACCATCACCAGTCATAGCTACAATATGTCCGTTTTGCTTTAGTGCGTTAACAATGCGAACTTTGTGTTCTGGGGAGACACGGGCATAAATGTTGATCTTTTCAACAGCACCCCTGAGATCTTCATCGCTTAAGGCCGAGAGTTCTTGGCCAGTTAAAACTTCATCATCTGTTGATGCTAAACCAATTAATTTACCTACCGCAAGTGCTGTTCTCGGATAGTCACCAGTGATCATTTTAGGCTTGATACCGGCAGCTTTACATTCTGCGATAGCTTGTTTAGCCTCTAATCTAGGTGGGTCAATCATACCCATTAATCCCAAGAAAATAAGTTCTGATTCATCCGTAGCCTTAAGTTTATTAGGAAGACTGTCTACTTCTTTATAAGCAAAAGCTAATACACGTAAGGCTTGATCTGCCATTCGCTCATTTTCTTTAGCAATCTCATTTTTCTTAGCTTCACTAAGCGCGACTACCTGACCATCTAGAAGAATATAAGTACAAACTTTAATAATTTCGTCAGGAGCACCTTTGACAAAAAGTCGGTAGTTATTAGCAAAGCGATGAAGAGTGCTCATACGTTTACGTTCAGAATCAAAGGGAACCTCCAAAATTCGGGGGTAAGCTACATTGAGATCAGTTTTATAGAGTTTATTTTTAGCAGCTGCAACTATCAAACTGCCTTCAGTGGGGTCGCCAATTATTTGGTAGTTACCATCTTTTTCGGTTAGCTCAGAATCGTTACAAAGAGCACCAGCTGTAAGTAATTCGTTTAAACCTTGAATATCGCCAGAGATAGGTTCAAAATTGCCCAAAGGTTTATAACCAGTGCCACTAACCTGTAGTTTACCGTTAGGGAGTACCATATTAACTACAGTCATTTGATTTTCTGTTAAAGTACCAGTTTTATCAGAGCAGATAACTGTGGTTGTACCTAGGGTTTCTACAGCTAGTAGTCTGCGAATAATGGCATTCTTTTTACTCATTCTAGTCATGCCTAAGGCTAAAACAATGGTAACTACTGCAGGTAGACCTTCGGGAATTGCAGCTACAGCTAAAGAGATAGCAGTCATGAAGAGTGCTAAGGGGCTGTCAGCTTTTTGTAAGAGACCTGTAACGAATACTAAAGCTGAGATGATTATAATACTAATACCCAGCTTTTTACCTAAACTGTCAAGCTTTTGCTGTAAGGGTGTGCTAGAGGTATCTAAAGAACTAATGGCATGAGCGATTTTACCAATTTCTGTATTCATACCAGTAGCGGTGACAACACCTATACCATGACCATAGGTGACCACTGTACTCATATAAGCCATATTGACCCTGTCACCTAATTCCGTGTGGTTATCACCAATGAAAAGAGCATCTTTACCTGCTGCAATTGATTCACCTGTTAATGCAGATTCTTGAATTTCGAGATTGACTGTTTCGATTAGACGCAGATCGGCAGGTACACTATCACCTGTTTCTAAAACTACAATATCTCCTGGTACTAGTTCCCTGGCATCAATTGATTCTCTTTTACTATTTCTAATAATCTTAGCTTTGGGTGCACTCATTTCTGCTAAAGCTTCGAGTGCTTTATCGGCTTTGTTTTCTTGAATGAGTCCAAAGATAGCATTAATCAAAACAATTGATAAGATGAGAATGGCGTCTAAACTCTCTCCCATGAAAGCAGAGATAATAGCAGAAGCAATTAGAATTAGAACTAGGAAATCACCAAATTGAGCGAGTAGCTTTTGTCCCAGCGAACGTCCTTTTTCTTTAGCTAGCTCATTGAACCCATATTTTTTAAGGCGATTAAGAGTCTCTTCTGCTTGCAGTCCTGTTTTGTCGGTACCTAGTTTTTGAAAAACATCTTCACTACTTTGGCGGTAAGCTTCCATTCAATAATCTCCTTTCCCCCACGAGGCCAAACAAAAACAAAAAGGCAAGGCCTCTATTGAGGTCTTGCCTTTATAAGCGAGGACCGGGCAAGTTAGCTTGCCGTATTGACGATCTTCGCACCTCTCTAATGGAGGCGGCTACTCCCCTCTAATTGTGGAGTGAGCAATTTGTTAAACTTATCATAACACAACCGTGTGCTTTGACAAGACTAACAGCAGCCGATTAGACCTTCTAAAGGTTATTTTTGCCCTTAAATCCCGGAAAATTTCCGGTTATTGTTGAGCTAATTTCCTTTATTTTCTTAAACCTCGTTTTCTTTATTGAGGAAAGCATAATCAGCAGGATTATGAGGCTTTAAGACTACAGGGTCATCATCTGGGTTAGGGATAGCTGCTTGGTAGGCAGGGCGGTTGGATTTGTAGATAATGCCAATTGGAATTTTATCGCCAAACTCATTAGCTTTTTCAAAAGCTAGGGTTTTATTTGTTGGATCATAATCATCTGGTAGATAGTAGACTCTTTCTTTATACCATTGGAAAGTGTTTACTTTATTGAAAGTAACACAAGGTTGCAAAACGTCAATTAAAGCAAAACCTGGGTAATTAGTTGCTGCTTTAATCATGGTTTTTAGGTGTTCTTTATCACCAGAAAATGATCTAGCTACAAAGCCAATATCCAAAGAAACAGCAAAGGGTAGAGGATTAAAGTTTGGCATACGAGTTCCCTCGGGAGTAATGCCACCTTTTGATCCTATCTGGCTAGTTGGGGAAGCCTGCCCCTTGGTAAGACCGAAGACTTGGTTGTCATGAACCAGATAAGTTAGATCAACATTGCGCCTTACAGCATGTAGCAAATGGTTACCACCTTCAGCATACCCATCACCATCGCCACCAAAGACAAAGACTTTAAGTGCCGGGTTAGCAAGTTTAATGGCTTGCGCAGCTGGCAAAGAACGTCCGTGCAAACCAGTAAACGAATTACCAGATATATATATAGGTAACTTGGCTGCCTGCCCCACACCAGAGACTAGCATCACTTGATGAGGGGCCAAGCCCATTTCTACTAAGGCTTCTTTTACGGCTTGTCGTATACCAAAGTTGCCACAACCAGGACACCAAGCGGTTTCCTTTAACACATAATCATTTAAAGTTACCATGGCTGATCCCCTCCTTTATTAACTTTATCAACAATGTATTCTGCAGTAAGTGGTCTACCGTCATAGCGCAGTATATAGCCAGTCATACCAACACCAGTTTCTGCTTTAATTAATCTCGCAAACTGAGCGGTAGCATTACCTTCAACAGAAATACGCCCTTTGCAACCAATAATGGAATTAATTACTACTTCGGGACTTAGGGGATAAACATCAACAAAATGGATCATTTTGGTACTACGTCCATTTATATTTAATATGTCAACAGCTTCTTTTGTAGCGCCGTAGCTAGAACCCCAAGAAATAAGAGCTATTGAAGCATCTTCTGGTCCATAAATTATTGGCTTTTTAGTAGTTTCTCTCAGAGCAATAAACTTTCTTAACCTTTTTTCATGTTGTTCTAAGCGAGTAGGAGCATCCTCAATGAAACCACCCATTTCGTCATGTTCATCACCCGCTGTTTTGACAATGGCTTTGCTGGTTCCGGGGAATGCTCGGGGCGAAATACCATCATCAGTAAGAAGATGCCGCTTATAGTTGGCACCTAAACTGTCGCCATCTTCTTTCGACAAGAGTTTTCCTCTCTCTATCTCAACATTGTTAAAGTTAAAAGGGACTGTAGTCTTGAGCGAATCGGCAAGATACTGATCGCCTAAGACAATAACAGGGATCTGGTATTGTTCGGCAATATTAAAAGCCCGTACCATACTATTAAAAGCTTCTTCTGGAGAATGAGGTGCGATTATATACCTTGGGAACTCTCCTTGATGGGCGTGGACTGCAAAGAGTAGGTCAGCTTGTTCTGTTCTGGTAGGTAGCCCTGTAGCTGGTCCTGGTCTTTGCATATTAACAATGACTAAAGGGGTTTCTGTAATTCCGGCTAAACCAAGTCCTTCTACCATTAAGGAAAAGCCTCCACCTGAAGTAGGAACCAAAGCTCTAGCTCCAGCATTGGCAGCTCCAATACCCATAATAACTGCGGAGATCTCATCTTCAACTTGTTCCACTATAATATTGCAAGAAGCTTCATGTGAGGCCATATATTCTGTTAGCCCTGTAGACGGTGTCATGGGGTAGGCACTTACAAATTTGCAACCAGCAGCAATAGAACCCATACCCATTGCTGTAGCACCGTCAACAACTAAACGTTTTTCTTTTATAGATGCTTTATGGAATGAGATATCAAAGTTATTAGGTTTATGTTCTTTAGCATAATTATATCCAGCCAAAGCAGCCTTCTGATTATTGCTAACAATCTCTTGACCTTTGTGAAGCCAGGTCTCTTCTAAAAGAGTCTGGACATCAGAAAAATCACCATCTAAAAGCCCCCAAACAGCACCGAGAGCCACCGAACTACTCATAACTTTATGCCCGCCATGTTCTAAGGCTAATTGATTTAGAGGCACAAAAAAGATTTTTTCTGAATCAGTTTTGACATCTGAAGGGTCGCAAATTATTAACCCTTTCTGATCCAATTCGTTTTGGTGGGTTAAAACGGATTCTTGATCAAGTGCAACAATTATATGGCAGTCTTCGTTAGTAGCAAAGATTTCTTTTTCAGAGAAGCGAATGCGGAAAAAGTTGTGTCCACCTCTAATACGGGACATATAGTCTTGGCTAGCGAAAACATGGAACCCAGCTTTAGCTCCAGCACGAACCAATGCCATTCCAACAGATTTTAGACCTTGACCAGCTGAGCCACCTACGACAATTGTAAGATCCATTTTTCACATTCCTTTCAGGGGGAAGTCAGCTCTTAAAAGGAATTACCCCATCCAAAGAGATAATAAACCCAATTTAGATGTAAGTAGAAGCATTATTGGCTATGTTTAAAGTTATATGTTTGGTGCTGTAGTAGTGTTACCAATAATTAGTGGTGCGGGTACAACGACTTTTCCTAAAGGCAAACTATTATTTATTGCCATAACAATCTGTTCAGCAACAATCTTGCCTAATAGCTCTGGATCTTGTCTGGCAGTGGTTAGACGCATATTATAATATTTTAATTCTAAGTCATCAAAACCAGTTACCGATAGTTCACTAGGTATTTCAATACCTACACTCATAGCTTTTTCAATTACTTTAATAGCATTTATATCATCTTTGCAGACTACAGCAGTGGGATGCTCTGTTTCTGAAAGGAGTAAAAGCAATTTTTGGAGATTTTCTTCGCCTTCAGGGAAAATCCAATTATAATTAATAGGCAAGCCATTTTTAGCTATAGTGTAGAGAAAACCCTGTAACCTATCTTCAGCACTTGTTGGCGCATCATGAGGTGTACCAACAAAAGCAATATATTTGTGTCCTAAGGAGATTAAGTGCTGAACAACATTTGTTATACTTCCATAATTGTCTGTAATTACATAACCTGTATCCAAACCTTTAATAGTCTTATCAAAAAGTAGTAATGGATATCCATCAGAGACAAGTTTAAAGGCTGTATGATTTGGAGATCGATACGGCTCATCTTCTGGCATCCAAATAATTCCAGCATTATCTACAGCAAGGTTTTCTAATAATCTATTTTCGTTATTTAAACTGTAACCAGATTGAGCTAAAACTAGATTGAAGTTATTATCTTGTAAATAAGTCCCAACTTTGCTTACAACAGAAGCAGCTATGTTATTGATATATTCTTGCATAAGATCAGGTAAGAGAAAGGCGATACTTTTTTTAATTTTCTGGTTTTGGAACTGTTTAGGGCGGTTTGCAAGAACAAAAGTGCCTTTACCTTGTTGTTTACTAACAAGTCCTTCTTGTACTAATGACTCAATCGCTTGCCTTACTGTGGTACGACTGACATCGTAATGAGTTACTATCTCATCCTCACCAGGCAATTTACTGCCAACAGGAAGAGCACCACTGATAATTTTTTGCTTAATAATTGTAAACAATTGCTGATATAAAGGAATTGGACTTTTCCTATCAATCATTTATGTTACCCCCATGCAAAATTTTAACGTATACTTTAATTACAAGTTTCTTTTTTTACCAATATACTTCCTGCTAAATACAATAAAGTCAAGCAAATAACAAACTCTCAGAACTCTAAACATATATTAAACGCAATTCTAAATCTGGTGTGATTCACTTAGGTGCCAATTTATTGATAAAGGGTAATGTGTTAGTTTGCATTTGTCAAACAATTTATGTATTGTTAGGTATATAAGCTTAATAAGGTGTAAAGTATGGTAAGAGCAAGCATGTATTAAGTCCTTTAGCTAGGACAAAAGTAATTGAAAAAATTGAAGGAGGCTACGTATAATGCATATAACACTTGATGGTAAAAAAATCGAGGTAGCTCCCAAAACAAAAGTGCTTGATTTAATTAACGATGGTACGCTAGCTTGTAAAGTGAATAACCATTTAGAAGAACTAACTTACGAAATTAATTCCGAAGTTGAAATTAAAACTATAAATCTTTCTTCAGTATTAGGACAACGTATCTTCGAGAGAAGTTTAGTATTTGTATTAGTGCGTGCAGTAAGAGAGTTGTATCCCTCAGCGAGAGTTGTGGTTCAGCATTCTTTGTCTAATGGTATTTTTGTTGAATTAAAAGATATAGGCCAAGCGATTTCGCCTGTAATGGCCAAAATTATTTCTGCTAGAATGCAAGAGATAATTGAGTCGAAAGAACCTTTTGAAAAAGAGATTGTTCGGAAATATGAAGCTGAGAAGCTTTTCTTAGATGATGGCCAGTTAGATAAAGTTGAACTACTCAGGCAGAGACCGGAAGAATATGTAGCGGTATATAGTTTAGGCTGGTACAAAGACTATTCTCATTTACCAGTTGTACCTCATGCCGGTCTTTTACAACCATTTGCACTTAAATTCTATTTGCCGGGCTTTATTCTCCAAATGCCAACATATAAAAACCCTAATAAAATTGCTCCTTATAAAGAACAACAAAAATTAGCTCAAGTATTTTGCGAAGAAGAAGAACAAGCAGAAATATTAGGCGTAAATGATGTTCCTTCTTTAAATAGGAAAATTATAACAGATGCCAAACGACTTATATTGATCTCTGAAGCTATTCAATCTCGTAAATTTACTGAAATAACTCAGCAAATTGTGGCTAACCCTGAGAAGAGACTTATCTTGATTGCAGGACCTTCATCTTCAGGGAAAACCACTTTTGCTCAGAGGCTATCTATTCAATTAGAATCGCTAGGCTATAAACCAATATCTATTTCTTTAGATGATTACTTTGTCAATCGTGATAAAACTCCACTTGATGAAGAAGGCCAGCCAGACTTCGAAAATATTAACGCTATAGAACTGGATCTTTTTAATGACCAGCTAGCTCGCCTTATGCAGGGAGAAACGGTTGAAGTTCCTCTATATAATTTTAAACTGGGCAAACGAGAAGAAAAAGGTCGCTTAATAAAAGTTGAGCCTAACCAACCGATTATTATCGAAGGCATTCATGGTCTTAATGAGGAGTTAACTCCAGCTATACCAAAGGGTCGTAAATTTAAAATTTATGTTAGCGCCCTGACACAGCTAAACATCGATGACCATAATAGAATCCCTACAACTGATGCTAGGTTAATTAGAAGAATGGTTCGTGATTACCAATTCCGCGGTCATGATGCTTTGCGTACCTTACAGTTCTGGCCTAAAGTAAGACAAGGTGAAGAAAAATATATCTTCCCCTTCCAAGAAGAAGCTGACATAATGTTTAACTCAGCTCTTCCTTATGAACTAACTGTTCTAAAGAAATATGCCGAGCCTATTTTAGCTAAGGTCCCAGACACAGAAGATGAATACACAGAAGCGCAAAGATTGCTAAAGTTCTTACAATATTTTGTTGATTTGCCAGTAGAAACTATACCATATGATAGTATTCTTAGAGAGTTTATCGGTGGTAGCGTCTTCTACTCCTAATCAAGAGGGTTCTGACTATCGGGCGTGGAATACCTGCTAAGAAATGCCCACATCAGCAAAGAATTCTATAGTCAGGCTATGCTGTGTTGGAGAGGAGAGAGTCTAAGTGAAGGCGAGCGAAGTAGGTCAATTTTTTCGAGATCTCACACCAGAGGTCTATACTAGAGAAACCTGTGATGGTTTCAAATACGGTGATCAGAACAAAGAAGTAAAAAAAGTTGCTGTTACCTGGATGGCAACCATGGGTGTGTTGAGAGAAGCAGTACGCAGGGGCTGCGACATGATAATTACACATGAACCAACGTTCTACAACCATTGGGATAAAACCGATGATCTTACTAATGATCCTGCCTATCTAGTAAAAAAAGAGTTTCTCGAAGATAACAATCTTGTGGTTTATAGAGTTCATGATGGTTGGGACTTTTACCCAGAGTATGGAATTTTAGATAGCCTCGCCAAAGAACTTGACTTTAAAAGAATAGCAGGTGAGACTCGTTGGATCAGAGTCTATGTCATACCAACAATTAACCTCGAAAAACTGTCGAGAAAAGTAAAAGACAAGTTAGGGATTAAGGGTATCCGTTATGTAGGTGACCCTGATCAAGAAGTTACTCGTGTAGGTATAGGTGTTGGTTCCTTAGGTGGATTGGATAACCTCATGGAAGCAATGCAGTTTGGCGCTGACTGTTTGATCTGTGGTGAGACCGTGGAGTGGTGGACAGCTCGTTATGCTGAAGATGCCAACATCGGTCTGATGCCAATAGGCCATTCTAATAGTGAAAATCCTGGTATGAAAGGAATGGCAAATTTTCTTAATGGCAGACTACCACTAGAAATTGAATATATTTATACCCCCGATCCATTTGTGTATCGCTAGGAGGATGCTTTATGGGGCAAAAAGATTTTTTCGTTGCAATAGCTAGTTTAGTGCAGGATATAACCCAAGAAGAAGAGAGTAATATCCAAAAAGCTGCTGTTATTCTTGCCGAGACAGTTATGCAAGGTGGAACGCTTTATACATTTGGCACTGGTCACTCGATGGGTATAGCTCACGAAGCTGTAGGTAAAAGAGGTAGTTTGCTTAAAGCTAAACTTCTCGATGAGCATATCTACAACTTGGCTCGTTTTGAAAGGTTAGAGGGTTTAGGTCCTGTTATAATGAAAAATCACCAACTAACTAATAAAGATACCGTGATTGTAGCCTCCAATTCAGGTCGTAACCCTCTGACTATTGAGGTAGCCGAAGAAGCTAAAAAACAAGGAGCAAAAGTTATAAGCATCTCAGCCCATGATGTTAAAGGGAAATTACCTTCATTAAAATCGTCAGGCTATTATTTAGCAGACTATGCTGATGTAGCCATTGATAACCATGGGGATAGTAGCGATCTTCTCCTTGAGATTCCAGGTACTGATTTAAAAGTTGGTTCACCTTCAACCTTAACAGGTATATTCATCTATTACCTCATTTTAACAGAAGCTGTAGAAATTATGGTTGCTAAAGGTTTTAAGCCACCATTGATTAAAGGATGAAAACACTTTTAGTGGCACTTAATGCCAAATATGTACAGAGTAGTCTAGCCGTTCGTGCTCTGCGAACGGCTTGCCTTGCTTACGATTTAGATTGTGATATCTATGAAAGTAATGTTAACGAGCAATTAAAAAGCCATTTAGAAGCAATCTATTCCTTAAAGCCTGAGGTGATAGGTTTTTCTTGTTATATCTGGAACATCAAAGAAGTGGCCCTACTAATCTCCGATGTTAAAAAAGTTCTTCCCCAAAGTATCATTGTCTTAGGTGGTCCAGAAGTTAGTGAAACACCAGAGGATGCATTAGCTAAGTATAACCCCCATTATGTTATCTCAGGACCTGGCGAAATAGCTTGGCCAGAACTTCTGCTAGCAATTAGAGAAGGTAGAGAGATACCGAGGGTAATTCGTAAACCAATCAGTATAGCTAAGACCCCTTTTCCCTACGAGGCAAGTGAAGATTTATCTAATCACCTAGTTTATTATGAGGCTTCTAGAGGTTGTGCGAATTGTTGTGCTTATTGCCTTTCGTCTGTTAACCACCAAGTGGAATTTCGTCCATTAGAAATGGTCTTTGACGACTTACAGAAGCTTTGGGATATGAAGGTAAGACAAGTAAAGTTTGTTGATCGAACTTTTAACTTAGATAAAAAAAGAACTCTCACAATTTGGCGTCATCTTTATGAAAAATATCCTGAAGGAAATTTTCATTTTGAAATAGCAGCCGATAGACTTACTAAAGACGAAATAGACTTTTTAAAAACAGTACCAGCTGGACTTTTTCAAATGGAGATTGGGGTTCAATCTACTTATGAACCAACTTTAAAAGCAATTAACCGTCGTACTAATACAGCTAATCTTCTGCAAAATCTCAGAGAGCTTTCCCAAGAGACACATGTATTAATCTATGCAGACCTTATTGCTGGGTTACCCTGCGAAAGTTACGAACGTTTTTTACAAAGTTTTTGTGAAGTGATGGAAACTAGACCCGATCAACTTCATTTGGGATTTCTGAAACTTTTACCAGGTACACTCCTAAGAGAAAGAGCTGATGATTGGGGTTTAGTTTACTCTGAGTATCCTCCCTATGAAATATTAAAGACAGATGTTATCTCTTTTGCTGAACTTCAAAGTTTAAAAGATCTCGAATGGACTGTTGATCTTTTCTATAACTCAGATTGTTTTAACGAAACCCTAAAAAGGATTCCCTCAGAGAAATTAGGCCAATTTTTTATAGAGTTAACCGCAAAACTTAAAGATGCTAATGAGATCGGGAGAAGAAGAAAACAAGAATTTAGTTATAAATTCTTAGCTACCCAATATGCTAATTTAACTGATTGGGTGCTTTTAGACTTTTTAAAACAAGGCTTAGTACGAACCATACCTGATTGGTATAGAGGCAGTATATCCTTGGAATCCGATCGTGAATTAGAAAGAATGATAATAGGCGAGGAAAAAAACCCGGTTTTAATTTTACGGTTATCAGAAGAGTTGAAAAAAGAATTTAAATCTCAAAAAATAGCATTGATTTTAGGCCAACCAAATGTGGACAGACGTTGTCAAAGAATGGTTGTAATAGAGTAAAAGGCTGTCAGACTTTTTCTGGCAGCCTTTTTATTTAATCTGGGCGAAATTCGGCCATATCTTTAGCTAATTCTTTGAGAGTGTCTGCTGTTTTTAAAAAGCTCTTTTGCTCTTCAAGGTTTAAAGGTAGTTCAATCATTCTTTGAATGCCACCAGTCCCAATAACAGCTGGCATCCCCATGCTTACACCTTTAACACCTAGATAACCATCTAAGTACAAGGAAACAGTGAGAACAGAATGCTCATCTTTCAAAATAGCTTCTGTAATCCGAGCAAGGGTTAAAGCGATTGCATAATAAGTGGCACCTTTCTTTTTGATAACTTCCATGCCAGCATCGCGAACTTGCACAAACAGTTCTTCGCGCTTTTCTTGTTCGCAGATTCTATTGCAAACACTACAATATATTGCTAAAGGTACTCCAGAGATATTAGCTAAGCTCCAAACAGGTAATTCACCTTCGCCATGCTCGCTGATGATATCTGCATTAATACTTCTTGCTTCAATGTTGCAGTTTTGAGCTAAGGCAAAACGGAAACGAGCGGTATCTAATAAGGTTCCTGAACCAAAGACTTTTTCGTGGGGTTGCTTAGAGACTTGTTGAGCAGTAAGAGCCATAAGGTCTACAGGGTTAGTAGCAACGACAATAACTGGATCTTCGGCATATTTATTTAGTTCTTCGACAATTTGGGTGATGATACGTCTGTTGGAGTGAATGAGATCACGACGACTTTGACCAGGCTTTCTTGGTAGTCCAGCAGTGATTATAACGACTTCGGCATCTTTGGTATCCTCATAGGTACCAGCATAAATTTTAGCTGGGTTCATAAATGGCATACCATGATTAATATCCAAGGCTTCGCCTTCGGCTTTATCTTTATTAATATCGATTATAACAAGTTCAGACACTAAACCCTTTACAGCTAAGGTAAAGGCTGTAGTGGCACCGACTTGACCGGCTCCAATGATAGCTACTTTATTCTTTTTTACCATATTGTTCCCTCCCAAAAGCCAATTTACCACTTTTCTTTCTTACTTAAACTTAATAAAGAAGATAAGGTTGGACTTTTTGTGAAAACAGACTTAATTCTGCTTCAAAATAACGTAATATTTCTGTTGGTGTCAAGAGAACTAACAAAGAACGTAACCTTTTCCCAGCTAAACGGTCAAATAAGTCAGGCTTAAAAGAAAATTCAGGGCAGTTATGGACAAGATCATGAAGCATTGTGATACCAGTAAGAATAGGATCGAAAATATCTTCATCTATAATATGCAAAACAACGCCTTCGCATTTTTCGTCTTTATAATGCCAGAAAGTTGGTATAAACTCAACTGCTCTAAATTTTACACCTGGGAGCATTAGACAATTTAACCTTTTGGCCCATTGGATGCCGTCGAGAAAAGGAGCCCCTATTATTTCGAAAGGTTGGGTAGTACCTCGACCTTCGGATACGTTGGTACCCTCAAAAAGGCAGGTACCTGGATACACTTTTACTGTGTTTAAGGAAGGGATATTAGGAGAAGGTGCAACCCAGGGTAAGTTATTTATAGTATTTTTTTGTAACGGATTATATTCGTCACATTTAATTACTAAGGGAGGTTTATCTTTATCTCCTAATAATAAACCTAATTCGCCTAGGGTTAAGCCATGTTGCCAAGCAAGTCCAGGTAGGCCTAGGAAAGAAGCTGCTTCTTTTTCTAAAATGTTACCTCCTATTTTGCGACCTAAATAGTTGGGCCGATCTAGAATAATAAAGTCGAGTCCATGAGCAATAGCTTTCTGATATGCCTTGAATAAGGTAACTCCATAGGTATAGAATCGAACACCGATATCTTGTATATCGAAAACTAAAGTATCTATTTGCGAGAGCATCTCAGGATCAGGGTCAGTATTTTCGGCAAATAAGCTGTAAATTGGCAAGCCACTAGGTTTGTGGACACTTGAGGCAACTTTAAGTGTATCCTGAACTGCACCAAAAAAACCATGCTCAGGAGAAAAAAGTGCTTTTAATTGTAGTTGAGGAGAAGATAATAAAATTTGCCAATTTGGTTCAATATCCTGACTAATACCGGTCTGATTTGTTATTAACCCTATCTTTCTACCAGCGAGAATTGAACAATTTTGTCTTTTCAAAACGTCAATACCATTAAACAGTTTCCACGCCTCCTCCAAGATAGTTTTTTCAGGAACGAAAAAGAGTGTGCAGGAATCTATCTAAATAAACAAGAAAGTATTGGTAAGAAACAAAAATAATACTCGCCATCCTGATGTTATCAGCGAATAGGTATGCATTGGCAAAGGGGCTTAGTAATTGGTACTTGCTTTTTTTGGTAAAGGTGCATATAATTATGTCAACGATATTGATAACTATTCCTAATTAGATATAAGGGTGGGTGACCGACATGCTTAGTTGGATCGAGAAAAATACCGAAAGTAGCAATGTTGTTGAACAGATGGGTTTTGCCGAATCTTATAGTGAGAATAGAACTGAGCTGTTTGATCACTATCGTGAACTAGTACCACGTATAGTAAGAAGATTTGCTGGTAAAGGCGAGAGTTGGGATGATTTAATGCAGGTAGGTTATATTGGTCTTTTGAAAGCAGTAGACAAATTCGACCCCGAGCAAGGATCTTCCTTTGTAGCTTATGCAACTCCGACTATTCAAGGCGAATTAAAAAGGCATTTCCGTGACAAGGCTTGGCGTTTGAAAATATCTCGGCGTAATAAGGAACGGGCTTTGCAAGTAAAAGATTATGTAGAGAGTTATATAAGAAAAGAAGGACGACAACCATCAAATGAGGATATAGCAAAAGATTTAGATATTTCTCTAGAAGATGTAGCTGATGCACTCCAGATTCTTGATAACTTTTACACCTTAAGTCTCGATGCCCCAGTTTCATCAGATCCTGAAGCCGATAATTTAGGTTCTATGTTTGGTGGAGAAGATGCAGGATTTGAAGATATTATTAACAGAGAATCTTTAGAGAGTGCTCTAAAGTATTTGACAGAACGTCAACAAAGCATTCTAAAATTGAGATATTACGACACCTTACCACAACGTCAGGTTGCAGGTATTTTAGGCATTTCGCAGATGCATGTATCTCGTTTAGAAAGACAAGCTTTAGATAAGTTAAGAAAAATTTTAGAGGCTAATTAATAGAAGGCGGTGCTTAGCACTGCCTTCTTGTTATTTTTAACTTACCAGATAGATTTTTAAGAGATGATTAAACCCACAGGTTAAGGCGACCTGTGGGTTTTCGAAAGACAAAAAATCAAAATAACTTTGATCGTTGTCTCTCGAAGATAGTATATTATTGCTAAGAGATATTTATGTAACCAATTTCTGGGGGGATCGTTAGCTAACTCAATGCCTAAGAATGTGTTATCTGGGTAGTATAATGAAGAAGGGAGGGAGAAAGGGATGGATAAGAGACTTTTTGTTGTGGCACTTTGTGAAGGTGAACTTAAAAATAGAGCATTGCTTTTACAAAAGATATTTGCGGAGAAATATCAAATATATAAGCGGCTATTACCTCCTTTGCATATAACCTTAGAAGTGGTTTATGCTCCTGATAATAGGGCTATTGAAGGCACAGTAGAAGCCATAAAAAAAGCAACCCAGTCAATAGGCCCTTTTGCGGTAAAAAGTAAAGGCTTTACTTGTTTCCCACCTCCATATAAATCAATAGGTTTGTTAATAGAAAAAAACCACGAACTTGATTTGGCAGTTACCAAGATTCGTAGTTGTTTAGAAGAAAATAAGGTATTAGTAGCGAACCCTTTTGGACAAAACTGGATCTTTCATTTAACATTAGTAAATACTTTTTTAGCTGATAGAAAGTGGAGCGATGCAGAGTTCTTTACCGCTTGTAACCTAGTGGAAAATGTGCCTTTAGATGTTACTGGTGAAGTAGAAAGAATCGAAATTTGGCATCCTACCAAAGAACAAGAGACGATGAACGAAGGTTCTTTTAAGTTACTTAGAAGGGAAGCTACTATATCTCCCTAGTAATTTTAGACTAAAAAGGAAGCAAAAAATTGTAACATGAAAGGGACTAACATAGAGAGAATTGTTCCGGAGATAAATGCTGCTAATGCTGTTTTAGGACCTGCTACCCTGGATACAACTGGCAAGGTACTATCCATCGTTGTCGCTCCACCAGGGGCAAAAGCTAGAGGTTTAATGCCATTCCTACTTTTTGACGATTGCCCTAGAAGGGGAACCAATAAAAAAGTGCTTAGTTCACGCAATAAGTTAGCAAGAAAAGCTATAGTTCCTAATTCCTCAGAAACCATTTTACTTAATACTGGTCCCGAAAGGCTATACCACCCAAAAGCAGAACCACAAGCAACACTTTCTAGTATACCTATAGGTAAAAAGAAACCAATTACAAATGCTCCTAGTAAAGAACCAAAAGCAATTAAAAGAGGATAAACTATCAGTGTACACCCGTCTTTTTTTAATTGGGAAAAAAGTTCTCTATCTTGTCCAAACTCAAGTCCGACAAAGAACATCATAAAAAGTAGTGCGATGGTGACAAATGGATCTATATAAGAACTAAGTTGAGGCTGGAAAAAACCTGTTAGGCCACCTAATAGTACAGCAAGCAGAATTTTAAGTGTCATGATTTTCCCTCCACTTAAGATAAACTTTTACAGTAAATAAACTCCCAATTATTGTTGCCAGGCAAATAGCTAAGGCTTGTAACCCTAATGAACTTAAATTGTTTAGGATCGTTTTGTTACTACCTACACCATAACCTAAGGTAAAAATCATACATAAAAGAATTCCCCAGGAAATACGACTAGTAACCGTTTTACTTATGGTGAAGATCCGGCCACAAAAAAAGCCTAATCCTAAAGCGATTAAACAAGCAAAGAGAAAAGTCACGAATTCATCGCCTCCAATATATGTCCTTAAAGTAGCATATTTTTGCTTATCTCTCAAGATAAGATGAATAACTGGCAGGAATAAGTTACTAGAAAGAATAAATAAAGCCATATGAATTAGCACACATTTTTAGGGGGGGACCATAATGAAGAGAATTTTATGGTTGTTTTTGTGTGTAGCTTTAATTGGTACGTTAGCTGCTGCTGTAGAAATTACAGCTTGGATAACGTATGGTGGTATCATGGGGAATGTTTTAGTCGATTTAATTGAAAACGATTTTACCAAATCAACAGGTATCGAAGTTCGCTATGAACCTTATATGATTGATAGCAATTATTTTATGAAGGTTCTTTTGGCAGCAGCTACAGGGGACGGTCCAGATGTTTTAACCTTAGGATCTGCTCAAGTTGTTGACTTAGCAATGCGTAATGCTATTGTAGACCTCAACACTTTCCCTGATTTTAATAAAGCTGTAGCTGATATCTATCCTGGCGCCTTAAGAACACTGAAGTTTAAGGAACATTATTTTGGTGTACCCTTTGAGTTAGGGTGGACGATAGCTTATTATCGCCAAGATATGTTTGATGCCTATGGTCTAAAACCTCCAACAACTTGGGAAGAATTGAGAAAGATCATTCCTAAGATTCAAGCTCAGAAAAAAACAGCTTGGATTTCAACTATTGGTAATTCAGCGGACGGACAGACCCGAGCCTTTTTCCCGTTTATTTACCAAAGAAATAGTGATATCTTTACAGAAGATGGCTTAAAATCTAATTTAGATTCACCAATGGCTTTAGAGGCTTTCAAAGAATTTACTGGATTTTACACAGATCATAAACTGCCTTTAGAAATGCCAGAGATTGAAGCTTTTAGCAATGGTGATATGCCTTATATGGTCTCACTTAACTGGCTGTACACTATGTTTTTAAGAGGTAAACCTGAACTGCAGGGTAAATGGGGTGTAACGGTATGCCCAGGCACTAAACAACCAAATGGAACTATTAATCATACAGTACCTATCTCTTCTTTTGCTTTTGCTATTCCCAATGGTAAAAATGCAGAAAAGACCAAAGCTGCATGGGAATTTATCAAATGGATAGCTTCCGATCGAGTACAAAAAGAGTATCAGAGGAGAATCTATGAATCGCCAGATAAGTGGATTTTAGTCTTTGGGACTAAGGGAACAGCCAATTCAGATGTATTTATGGAAAGAGATCGTAAGGTTATGGACGCAGCTCTAAAACAATCGTTAGGACCTAGAGCTGTAGTTGGTGGCTACCAGACGTATAGGTACTTTAGTTTTGCTTTTTCTAAAGTTGTAATGCAGAAAGAAGACCCTAAAAAGGTTCTGTTAGAAGCAGCTAAAGATTCTAATACAGAGTTAGAGAGAAAGCGGAAAGAATTCGCTCGTTTTGTGGATAAGTTATAATTGTAAGTTTCAAAATCCTAAATTGTGGTATATTGTATAGGCAGACAAAACTATGTATAAATAGCTATCTAGGAAAAGAGGAGGACTAAATATGGAAAAATGGGTATGTACTGCTTGTGGTTATGTATATGATCCTAAAGTAGGTGATCCTGATAGTGGTATAGCACCAGGCACACCATTCGAAGATATTCCCGATGACTGGGTATGCCCACTATGTGGTGTAGGCAAGGAATTTTTTGAAAAGGAAGAATAAACCATGCGCATTGAGAAAGTAACTGAACACGTATCTTGGATGGGTGTTCTTGATCCAAATTTAGAAATATTTGATATTGTAATCCCAACCGAGTGGGGTTCCACTTACAATGCCTACATTATTAAAGGCGAGAAGATTGCTTTAGTAGAAACGGCTAAAGAAGTCTTCGACGATGAATATATCGCTAAACTAAAGGATGTCGTTGATCCTAGCAAGATAGATTACCTTATCGTCAATCATACAGAACCAGATCATGCTGGTTCAGTGTCTCGTGTTTTGGAACTAAACCCAGAAATAACTATTGTTAGTTCAAAGTCAGCTGAACTATTTCTTAAAGAACAACTTAACCAGCCTTTTAAATCTTTGGTAGTTGCAGATGGAGATACCTTGAGTCTTGGCAATCTAAACTTAGAATTTATTTCTGCTCCATTTTTACATTGGCCAGATTCAATGTTCACTTTTCTGAAAGAAGAGCAGGTCTTATTTACCTGCGATGCATTTGGTTGCCACTACTGCCATCCCGAAGGCAAAATATTTGATGATGAAGTGGGCGACTTTGCTAAGGCTTATCGTTATTACTACGATGAGATTATGAGCCCATTTAAACCTAATATTGTTGAGGCAGTAGATAAAGTAATCGATCTACCGATCAAGATTATTGCCACAGGACATGGACCTATTCTAAGAACCGAACCAAAGAAGTACATGTCCTTATACAAAGAGTGGAGCCTACCAGTTAAAAACGAAGGAAAAAAACTAGTTGTAGCTTATGTCTCTGCTTATGGAAATACTAAGAAGCTTGCTGAAGCAATTGCTACTGGTTTTCAGAAGGCTGGCGGCGATGTCGATGTTCTAGATGTAGCTAAAATGGATTTTAGAGAAATGCGAGCTGCTTTTGAGAAAGCTGATGCTTTAGCTTTTGGTTCACCAACGTTTAATGCCGATGCAGTCTTGCCAATCTGGATTGCTATTGGTGCTGTATCTCCTAAGACTAGTCGCAATAAACCTGCCCTAGCTTTTGGAGACTATGGCTGGAGTGGCGAGGGAGTTTCTCTAATGGAAGAACGTATGAAGGGATTAAAGCTTAAACTAGTTGAGACTGGTTTTAAAGTTAGGTTTACTCCTACAGAAGCAGATCTAGCTCGTGCTAATGAGTTAGGTGCTCAACTATATCAAGATTCTTAATTTGAGACCCTACTGAAGGAAATCTTGGCGATTCCTAAGTGGGGTCTTTTTTTGGTTGATATTTAACTAAGACTTTTATAAGGTAATGATGAACGGTCGCTAATATAGGAATCAAAAACTTACCTCCGATACTCTTTTTTGAAGCTCAGCCAATGGTGCAGCTATATAGGTTAGAAGTTGAATCTAGTTAAACCATTGATTCACATAATATAACCCTTTATTAAGCCCAGAATCTAACTAGAATCTAAAACCTATATAGTGATAGTTATTGTTTTTTAACCTTTTACTCGTTACAATTAAGTGTAATCTATTTAAACCCTAAGGAGAGTTTACTGTGAATTTACCTAAACAATATTTGCGTAAAATGTGGCGAGCAATTATGGAATTTGGCATGCTCTTTCCCCATGATAAGGTTATGGTTGGTCTATCAGGTGGAAAAGATAGCATGTTTTTACTCTACAGCCTAAAGATGATGCAAATTCATTCACCATTTCCTTTTTCGCTAGCCGCAACAACTATTGATCTTGGTTATGGTGATATACAAGCAGATTATTTAAAAGATTATTGTGCACGTTTAGAGGTTCCCTATACCGTTGAAAAAACTGCTATCGCTGAAGTAGTTAAAGAAACATCACCTGATAATCCTTGCAACAGATGTGCATATCATAGAAGGGGTGTTTTGGTTACAGTTTGTAACAGGGAAGGGTATAATGTTTTAGCGCTAGCTCATCATCAAGACGATGCTGTGGAAACCTTTCTATTAAGCTTATTTTATTCAGGTCAGCTTAAAACTTTTGCTCCTTGTAGTCTTCTTGATAGGAATGACATAAGGGTTATTAGACCACTTGTTTATTTTACAGAAGCAG
>DHDH01000003.1:52669-55754 GCA_002399235.1 Firmicutes bacterium UBA4881
TACAGAAGCAGTAGCTGTTAAGAACCCTTGCCCATATGCGGGCAATACGCAAAGAGAAAGAGTAAAAGAATTTCTAAAAGAATTAGTTAAAGAAAACCCTAATGTCTATACTCATCTTCTTTCTGCTATGAGAGAAGGTAAAAATATTGAACTTTGGCCCCAAAAACCAAGTAAAGAAGAAATGCATGAGCGTTATAGGACTTTTATGGGCAATGTTGACAAATGATACAATTAACGTTACAATTACAATATAAGTGACTACATAGGTTCCTCGTATAATCCTGAGAATATGGCTCGGGAGTTTCTACCAGATAGCCGATAACTATCTGACTATGAGGGAGCAACGCTTAGGTCTGTTCACCTACCCAACCTTACAGTTTACGGGTCTGCCAACCCGGCTTGAGACTGTAAGCGACCAGACCAGGTGGTTTCTCTACTCAAACTTTAACGAGGAGGATGGAACCATCAGGGGAGGTGGACGAACTAGTAGTCGCTCCAAGAGTTAGTTAAAACTGCAGGCACTAGCCTGCAGTTTTTCCTTTTTTCGAATATATATAAAAGTAGGTAACAATTATTGTTGTCTGATAAATACTTCGGTTTTTAGATGAATCAATGAGAAGGAATAAATAGCGATTTGTCTAACATTTAAAACGAGATACAACAACAATCCCTCGGGGGGCTTCTTTAAGAAGTAAGGAGGTATAGGAGATTTGAGAAAACATTATCTTGTAGTATCCTTATTGATTGTACTTGTTGTGTTAGGCTCGATAACCGCTTCCGCTGCGACAAATCTCAAAGTTTGGATGGTTGGGGTCAATAACGAAAGAGTAAAAATTATCAATGATATTTTAGAAGCAGACTTTACACCTAAAACTGGAATCAAAGCTGAAATTGATCCTTTGCCATGGGCAGAATCGGATCGAAGGATGCAATTAGCTGCTGCCTCAGGAGACGCTCCGGACATTGCTTTAATGAGTGGCCTTTTAGCAGCTGAATTAGGTGTCAGAGGAGCTATGGTAGATTTTAAACAAGAGTTTGGCAAAGATTTAGAAAAACATGTTCAAGATTCATTTCCTAATGCTTTTAGAACTTATGAATTTATGGGTGCTGTTTTTGGAGTACCATTCCAAATGGCTGTATCACCAATGGTTTACCGAATTGATATTCTAAAAGATCTTGGTTTAGCCAAACCGGTAACTTGGGATGAAGTACGGAATATGCTTCCTAAGCTTCAGGCTAAACAAATGAATTTTTCTCTTGCTTATGGTATCGAAGCAGAATCATTTAGGGATTTCCAGATGTTTTTATGGCAACAAGGTGGAGATATGTATTCTGAAGATCGCACTAAGTCTGCTTGGGATTCTCCCCAATCGCTGAAAGCGTTTAAAGAATATACTAGTTTTTATAATGATTATAAGATACCCCAATCTCCACAGCATTTCGAAGCATTTCGTCGTGGAGAATTACCAGTTGCTTGTATTCCTTGGTGGACATATGCTAACTATATAATCGGTCTACCAGATTTAGCAGGTAAATGGTCAATTTCTTTAGTGCCTGGAACCAAACGTGATGGCAAAGTTTATCATACTAACTGGGCTGCAGGTACACCTCTGGCTATGTTTAAAAGCTCTAAGCATAAAAAAGAAGCTTGGGAACTTATAAAATATATGACCGGTAAGGATTTTCAAGCTAAATATACAGAGCTAGTAATGACAAGAATTCCAGGTACTATTCATTTACCATCATCGAAAGCTGCTTACTCAGCGATGCAGATTCCGGAAGAACATCGTAAAGTATTATTACAACAAGCAGAATATTCTACAGCACCTCCATTTGCTATCGCTTCGGAGATGATTGTAAACCGTTATATAGAGTTTGCTATTAATGAGGTTGTAGTACAAAAGTTAAAACCTGAAGAAGCTTTGACTAAAGCAGCCGCTCAAATGAATGGCGATTTAAAAACAAAAATAGCCGAATATAATCGCTTTATTAAGAACTACACCAAGAAGTAACTAACGAGACAATGTATTTAAAGGCCACTGGGCATTTTGCTAAGTGGCCTTTGTTTAATCTTAGGCTAGTTTGTGGTAGAATATAATAGGTAAAGGTGCCCTGCTTTCCAGAATATTATAGTATTTTAATATATTTGCGGACACTTGGTCAGACAGGAGCTGAAGATTATGACGAGCAAAGAAATTAAAATAAAATCGGTGCTTTCTGTCTACCGAGAAAGAGATCCCCTTTATGGTTTCCGCTATGTAGCAGAGCCATATATCGGTTGTTCAAACTCTTGTTTATACTGCCAAGCATCACCTAAAGATGAAACAGAAAAAGATATAGTCCAAATCAGGCTCAATGCAGCTGAAGTGTTATCAAGGCAGTTAGTAAAAAGACCTAGAGAAATAGTTGGTGTAGGTCGATATTGTGATCCATATATGCCTTTGGAAAAACATTACTTGATAACTAATAATATTTTACAGGTTTTAGCAGTGCAAGGGTTTCCTGTGCATATAATTACTAAAAGTACCTTAGTACAAAGAGATTACCAATTATTCCAAGAGATTGGCCAAAAGACTATGGCTACTATAACTTTTGAATTTGCGGCAACTACTTTAGAATTAGCCAAGCGATTAGAACCTAATTCTGCGTCACCAATTAAACGCTTGAAGGCAATACATAACTTAACTTCAAAGGGAATCAATTGTGGTATAGCTTTAAATCCAGTATTACCTTTTATAGGTGACTACCAAAGAGGCATTAAACAACTTATCTTAGCAGCTAAAGAATCAGGAGCAAGCTATGTATTAGCTACACCATTAGTTATGAAGGAAAAGCAAGCCCAAAAATATTTTGCTTTTCTAGAAGAGAATCATCCTGGATTGTTACAACCATATCGGGTTTTATATGGTCGGTCTAGTAATGTTCCTTATTGGTATTGGGAACCTATTAACGAGATGATAAAAAGCCTTGCCCATGAGCAAGGAATGATATATGAAGCACCTAGTTGGTTTGAATTGCAAGAAAAACAATTAACACTATTTTAAAAAAGAGGGGGGTTACCTCAATGTCATTAAGTTAGTGTAAC
>DHDH01000016.1:0-73739 GCA_002399235.1 Firmicutes bacterium UBA4881
CCTCTTAGAAATATTATAAACCACGGGACTAAAGTCGCGCCGTCTTTTTCATTACTATTTGTGCCGCAGCGAAAGCGGCGGAATGGAGGATTAAGATGAAAATAACGGCAATAGTGCCGGCATATAATGAGGCTCGAAATATTAGCGGAGTTCTCTTTCCTCTGCAAGAAGCTAAACAAAATGGTGTTGTTGACAATATTTTAGTTGTCTGCGACGGTTGCAATGATAATACTGCCGAAATTGCTAAAGGTTATGGGGCTCAAGTTCAGGAACTAAACCCTAATCGAGGAAAAGGCGGGGCGATGTTAGCCGGAGTAAAAGCAACAGATGCAGATATAATAGTTTTTATAGACGCCGACTTAATTGGGCTTACAACCAAACATATTACTGATCTGATTACTCCTGTTAAAAATGGTACAGCTGAGATGACTATGGGTATCTTCGGTGGTGGCCGCAAAAGAACAGATGCAGCTCAGCATTTAGCACCATTTCTTACCGGACAAAGAGCAATAGCTAGAAAACACTTTCTAGAAATCCCTGATGTCGATAATGCTCGTTATGGTGTTGAAGTTGCCATTTCCAAATATGCTCATAAGAAGAGATGGCGTGTGCAAAAGGTTACTTGGCTAAATATGAGTCAAGTGATGAAGGAAGAAAAGATGGGATTAGCTCAGGGGTTTAAGGTACGAATGAGAATGTATTGGGAAATAATCAAAGCTTCCATTTAAAACGTACCCCGGCCATAAACCGGGGTTTCTTATTGATTAATAAACTGGCAGCTAATTTACTCTAGAAAGGAAGGTGAAATCCGTTAATCTTTACTAAAACCAAAAAATAGTATTTTGCGAAGCAATGGATGCATGAATTAGGTATAAAAATATTATTTGTAGCTTGGGGATCAATTTCTCTGCTTACGTAACTAATTAACATGACAATTAGTGGTTTTAGTTTAAATGGCGGACAACATGAGTTATGTTATTTTACCTTCTGAAGATAAATGCCAAGAGCTTCTTCGGGGTTTGCCTGTAAGAATTGAGCAGGTATATGTAGACGAAATACGATGCAGATTGCAAGTAAAGGTCAAATCTAAAGTACCCTTAAACTTTGCTATGAAAGCGAAAATTAGAGAAGTTATAAAAAAACATCTTCCATCGGCGAGGATTATCGAAGTTATTGCTTTTATGGATGATGAAAATATCCAAACTGTTGCTCAAAATATTATTAAAAAAGAACCGGAAATTAAGGTTAATACTGGTACACCACCGGTAGAGAAAAATCATTTCCGTAAAGGCCGTAAAAAGATTTGGGAAAAAGCTGTTTCTGGTTCACCAATTCCATTGCATACTTTAGTGGAAGAGACTCCCAATGTAGTAATGGAAGGCCAGATCTGTTTTTTAGATAAAAAAATATTTAAAACAGGTAGGTCGCTAGTAACAGTTGATGTAACAGATTATACCAACACTTTTCCTGTTAAAGTCTTTTTAGATCCTGAGGAAGAACCACCAGAATTTATCCAAGAAGGTAACTGGGTAAAAGTACAAGGGCGTTTAGAGTACGATACCTTTAGTAAAGGTTTAGTACTTTTACCTCAAGCTATAGAAAAAGCGACCGGAAGAACACGCTGCGATCAAGCGGAAAAAAAGCGAGTTGAGCTCCATCTTCATACCAAAATGAGTTCTTTAGACGCTGTTATTAATCCAGCTGATGCTATTATGCTCGCCAAACAGATGGGACATCAAGCTATAGCTATTACTGATCATGGTGTAGTACAAGCATTTCCAGAAGCAATGCAAGCAGCTAAAAAAGCTGGTATAAAAGTTGTTTATGGAGTCGAGGGTTATCTGTGTGAGAACGGTGATAAAGAAAATCCTAGTTATCACATTATTATCTTGGCTAAAAATCAAAAGGGACTTTTTAATCTTTATAAGTTAATTAGTTTAAGTCATATTGACCATTTTTATAGACATCCCCGTTTACCCAGAAAGTTAATTGAAGAATATCGTGAAGGTTTGTTGATTGGGTCAGCGTGTGAAGCTGGTGAGTTATACCAAGCAATTTTAAACAAAAAAAATAATGTTAAAGAAATCGCTTCTTTTTATGATTATTTAGAGATTCAACCACTTGGTAATAACCAATTTATGTTACGAGAGAACTTGGTTTCTTCAGAAGAAGAACTGCAGGCTATTAATAAAAAAATCTATGATCTAGGCAAAGAGCTAGGTAAGCTAGTAGTTGCTACTGGTGATGTGCATTTTTTAAATCCCGAAGATGAAGTCTTAAGACGAGTCTTAATGGCAGCTCAAGGCTATAGTGATGCTGACAATCAACCACCTGTCTATTATCGGACTACGGAAGAGATGTTAGCAGAATTTTCTTATCTTGGTCCCGAAGCTGCTTTCGAGGTTGTTGTCGAAAATACTAATGCTATAGTAGCTCTTGCAGAGGACATTTCTCCAATTTCCAAAGAATACTGTCCTCCATTTATTGCCGGCGCTGACAAGCAGATTGAAGAGATGACCTATAAAAGAGCACATGAACTTTATGGAGAAAACTTGCCTGAGATTGTAGCGAAAAGACTAGAAAAAGAATTGCAAGCTATTATTTCTAATGGCTTTGCTGTTTTGTATCTAATCGCCCAAAAACTAGTAGATAAATCTTTGCAAGATGGTTATCTTGTTGGCTCGCGAGGTTCGGTAGGTTCTTCTTTAGTCGCTACTATGTGTAATATAACTGAAGTTAACCCATTGCCACCTCATTATCGCTGCCCTCACTGTTACTACACTGAGTTTGTCGATAATCCTAATTATGGAGCAGGAGTTGATTTACCTGAGAAGAACTGCCCTAATTGCCAGACACCTTATGTGAGAGACGGATTTGATATACCTTTTGAAATCTTTATGGGTTTTAAAGGTGATAAAGTTCCAGATATTGACCTAAACTTCTCGGGTATCTACCAATCGACAATTCATAAATACACTGAGGAACTTTTTGGCAAAGATCATGTTTTCCGAGCGGGAACAATTGGTACTCTTGCTGATAAAACTGCTTATGGTTTTGTGGCTAAATATATGGAAGAGCGTGCAAAACATTGGCCAGAAGCAGAAAGTAATAGAATTGCTAGAGCTTTAGTAGGTGTTAAAAGGACAACAGGACAACACCCAGGTGGAATGGTTGTTGTACCTGAAGGTCGCGAGATCTATGAGTTTACACCTGTACAACATCCTGCTAACGATAGTAACGCCGACACAATTACTACTCACTTTGATTTTCATTCCATTGATGCTAATTTAGTCAAATTAGATATTCTCGGGCATGATGATCCAACTATGTTACGTATGTTAGCCGATTTAACAGGCCTTGATGTACGGACCATTCCTCTTGATGATAAAGCAACAATGGACATTTTTTGTAGTTTAGATAGTCTAAAACTAAAACCTGAAGATGTAGGTGGTAGTACAGTTGGTGTACTAGGTATACCCGAGTTTGGTACTAATTTTGTTAGGCGCATGGTTGAAGAAACTAAACCCACTACCTTTGCAGAGTTAGTACGTATTTCAGGATTTTCCCATGGTACTGATGTTTGGACCAATAACGCTCAGGATTTGATTCGCGAAGGTAAAGCATCCTTAAGGGAAGCAATTGCTACCCGTGACGATATTATGAATTCACTAATTCAATTAAAGATGGATCCAGCCGAAGCTTTTAGCATTATGGAAAGGGTTAGAAAAGGAAAAGGTTTGACCGACGAAAATATTCAAGGCATGAATAAAGTGGATACACCAGAATGGTTTATTGAATCCTGTAAAAAGATTAGTTACCTTTTCCCTAAAGCTCATGCTGTAGCTTATGTAACCATGGCCTTTCGCATTGCTTATTTTAAAGTTCACTACCCAGAAGCGTATTATGCTACTTATTTTTCGATTCGAGCTACTGATTTTGCAGCTGATCTAGCTTCTCAGGGTCTTGAGGCTGTAAAGGCTAAAATAGAAGAACTAAAAGCAAAAGGTTATGAGGCCACAGAAAAAGAAACCAATATGATTACGATTTTAGAAATTGTTGCTGAAGCTTTAGCCAGGGGGGTTAAATTCCGACCTGTTGATCTTTATGAATCAGAAGCTAATACATTTAAGATTACTCCTGAAGGCTTATTGCCACCGTTTAGTGCTTTAGATGGTGTAGGGGAAGCTGCAGCCCAAACTTTAGCTCAAAATAAGGATCAAGGGCCTTATGTTTCCATCCAGGATCTGCAAGAAAAAACGAAAGTTTCCAGGAGTGTTATTGATGCCCTACGTAATCATGGTTGTTTAGAAGGACTCCCTGAATCAAGTCAAATGTCACTTTTTTAGGTCAGTTTTGAAATGTTGCTAATTGGGGCAAAGTATGATATACTAGCCTCGTACATGAGTTGTTAAATTACTATTGACAGGTGGAAAAGAGTGGGGCTGCCCACTCTTTCTTTTGTCAATAGCAGAAAATTATTCTTTAGAGGAGGAAGACTATGAGCGGTAGGGTCGTGGAAGTAGTAACTGAAATGGTTTCACCAATGCTAGAAAAAATGGAACTTGAATTGGTCGAAATAACATATCGCAAAGAAGGACCAAATTGGATACTGCGGGTAGCCATTGACAGACCGCCCGAAGGTGTCACGATTGATGATTGCGAACGGGTCACAAAAGCCTTGTCTAAAGCTTTAGATGAGGTAGATCCCATTGAAACAGCCTATTACCTCGAAGTCTCTTCTCCAGGTGCAGAACGTAAGCTAAAAGATTACATTGATTTACAAAAACAGATCGGGCGTTATCTCCACCTAACTCTAAAACAACCTGTAAAAGGGAAAGATACTTTAATAGGCTACCTAAAAGGAGCCGATGAAAATCAAGCGATTGTTCTCGAGAATGAAGATGGCCTATGGGAAATCTCCTATTCTCAAGTGTCCAGGGCACGCCTGGCCATCAAGTTCTAGTGCGGAGGGTATAAGATGACAAGTGAAATTTATAGGGCGATCGAAGAAATTGCAAAAGAGAAGGGTATATCTCAGGATAAACTCATGTCAGTGTTGCAGACTTCTCTAATTGCTGCTTACAAAAACAACTATAAAGCTGAAGGACAATCAATCTCTGTTCGGTTTGATACTGATATGGAGTTGCATATTTATGTACAGAAAACGGTTGTCGAAGATGTTGTAAGTAGTGATATGCAGATCTCCCTTGAAGAAGCGAGGGAACTCAATCCAGCCTTAGATGTAGGAGATATTGTAGAGATTGAGGTGACTCCGACAGATTTTAAACGTAAAGTAGCGACTAATGCCAAACAGAATGTGCGTAATAATCTACTGGCAATTGAGCGTAACATCATTCTCGAGGAGTTTAAAAACCGTGAGGGTGATCTAATCACAGGTATTGTAGAAAGAATCTCTAATAATAATGTTTTTATTAACTTAGGTAAAACCGAAGCTTTGCTTCTACCAAAGGAACAGGTTCCTACAGAAAGCTATAATCATGGCGATCGAATTAAAGTGTATATTGCTGAGGTTAAAGAAGCTACTCAAGGACCAAAAATTATTCTCTCCCGTACTCATCCTGGTCTTTTGTTGCGGCTCATGGAATTAGAAGTACCAGAGATTCATGATGGTGTAGTCCAAGTTAAGTCGGTAGCGAGAGAAGCTGGTAACCGCTCAAAGATTGCTGTTCACTCGGTTGATCCTAATGTAGATCCTGTTGGATCTTGTGTCGGTGGTAAAGGTACTCGAATTAAAGCTGTAGTGGATGAGTTACATGGTGAGAGGATCGATGTTATCCCTTGGGATAAAGATCCAGCACTATTTGTCGCTAACTCTCTTTCTCCAGCTAAGGTTACTAAGGTGGAAATACAAGAAGGAGAAGAGAAGATCGCAAGAGTAATTGTTCCTGATGATCAACTTTCTTTAGCTATTGGTAGAGAGGGTCAGAATGCGCGTCTAGCAGCAAAATTAACTGGCTGGAAAATAGATATTAAAAGTGAGAGCCAGATCAGTGCTGAGGTGACTGAAGATGGCGAAAAAGATTCCTGAGAGAAGTTGTATAGGCTGTCGGGAAAAGTTTCCTAAAAAAGAACTAATTCGCATTGTTAGAACTCCTGAAGGTGATGTAAAAATAGACCCAACTGGAAAAGCCAATGGTAGAGGAGCCTATATCTGTAGTAAAACAATTTGTTTAGAAAAAGCCTACAAAGGCGATAGATTGAGTCAAGCTCTTAGTACACAAGTTTCTGAGGAGATCTATAATAAATTAAGAGAGGATCTCTCTAAGCAATGTTAGGATTAGTACGTCGTTCGGGTGCTTTATTAATAGGACAGAAAGCGTGTGAAGAAGCTATTTTGGGGAACCGGGCCAAATTGCTTATTTTAGCGAATGATGCTGGTCATTCCACTAAACGTAACTTTCTCCACTTAGCTGAAAAATTTGCTATTGATGTTATGCTGTACCCAGATAAAAAAAGTTTAGGAACATTAGTAGGTTATAAAGAAGCTGCTATCATTGCTGTCACCGATGTTAATTGGAGCGAGAGACTGAAAAAGTCATTAAATTCCGGGGGTGAGTAGATGGGTAAAGTCCGCGTCTACGAATTGGCCAAGAGCCTAGGTATAACAAGTAAACAGATTATTGATTATTTGAGTGAATTAGGTGTCGATATTTCTAGCCATATGAGCACAATTGATGATGATGCAGTAGAACTCCTTAAAGAAGCATTTGCTCCTGAGGTAAGTACTGATCTTTTAGAGCTAGAAGAAGAGCCTGTTAAGGTAAAGAATCCAAGTAAAAAGAAGAAGAAGAAAACCATTGATATTAAAGGTGCTTTGAATGCAGCTTCTTTAGCTAAAAGCTTGGATATTCCAGTTCCAGAAATTCTTAAAAAATTAATGGATTTAGGTTTCATGTTATCTCAAAATGCTGAGATCGATCCAGAAGTAGCTGCACTTATTTGCGATGAGTTTGATGCCAAATTAAAGCTAAAAGACCAAGATCAAACAGAGGAAGCAAATGAAGAATTAGAGGAGTTAGAAATAGATGGATATGATGCTCCTGAGGTTCCAAGAGCTCCTGTTGTGACAATTATGGGTCATGTAGATCATGGGAAAACTACGCTTTTAGATAGGATTCGCCATGCTAATGTAGCAGCCTCGGAAGCAGGAGGTATCACTCAGCATATTGGTGCTTACCAGGTTGATGTAAAAGGTAAAAAGATCGTTTTTCTTGATACTCCAGGTCACGAAGCTTTTACTTCGATGCGTGCAAGAGGAGCCCAGGTAACTGATATTGCTATTTTAGTAGTTGCTGCCAACGATGGTGTTATGCCACAAACTATTGAAGCTTTAAACCATGCTAAAGCAGCTAAGGTACCAATTATTGTTGCCGTAAATAAGATAGATGCCTCAGGTGCTAACCCTGATCATGTTAAGCAACAACTTGCTGAACATGGGCTACTTCCAGAAGATTGGGGTGGCGATACTATCTTTGTGCCAGTTTCAGCTTTACGCGGAGAGGGTATAACTGAACTACTGGACATGATTGTTCTAGTTTCCGAGATGCTAGAACTAAAAGCTCCAGTAGAATGTCCAGCTAAAGGCACAATTATTGAAGCAAAGTTAGATAAAGGCAGAGGACCTGTGGCTACAGTTCTAGTAGAGAAGGGTACACTAAAAGTAGGCGACTGTGTTGTAGCTGGTTCAGTATCAGGACGTATTAGAGCAATGGTTAATGATAAGGGACAGAATATTAAAATAGCTGGTCCTTCTACGCCAGTAGAGGTTTTAGGTATCACTGATGTCCCTCAAGCCGGAGACCCTTTCCAAGTTACTGAGGATGATAGAACTGCAAGAGAAATAGCAGCTAAACGTATCGATAAAGAGAGAGAAAAGCAACAAAATATTGCTAAAATATCTCTAGATGACCTTTTTGCTCAGATTAAGAGTTCTGAAATTAAGGAACTTAAATTACTCATTAAGGCTGACGTTCAAGGTTCAGCAGAGGCAGTAAAACAGTCTTTAGAGAAGCTTTCGAACCAGGAAGTAAAAGTGGTGGCTATCCACACTGGTGTAGGAGCTATCAGTGAGAGCGATATAATGCTGGCATCAGCCTCTAATGCTATTATCATAGGCTTTAATGTTCGCCCCGATTCAATAGCTAAAAAGGCTGCCGAAAGGGAATATGTCGACATTCGTCTGTATCGTATTATCTACGATGCGGTCGATGACATAGAAAAAGCTCTAAAGGGTATGCTGGAACCTAAATACAAAGAAGAAATATTAGGTCATGCTGAAGTTAGAACTGTCTTTAAGGTGCCTAAAGCCGGTAATATTGGTGGCTGTTACGTAACCGACGGTAAGATTTTACGCATAGCAAAGGCTAGAATACTCAGAGATAATATTGTTATCTACGAAGGTGAACTTGGCTCTCTCAAACGTTTCAAAGATGATGTGAGAGAGGTAGCTTCTGGTTTTGAATGCGGCATCGGCTTTGAGAAGTTTAACGACATCAAAGAAGGCGATGTTATTGAAGCATACCAGATGACCAAGATTGAATAGCCTAATGCCTTTGCTTTTCAATTGTACTGGGAAAGGCAGGGTTTAATATGCAGCGATTTTCACGTAAAGATAGAGTTCAAGAAGAGATAAAAAGAGAAGTAGCTGATATTATCAGACGCGATGTTAAAGATCCGCGTGTAGGCTTTGTATCAATTACAGATGCCGAATTAAGTGATGATCTCACTTTCGTTAAAATCTTCTACTCTACTTTAGACGATGATAAACTAGAAGAGATACAAATGGGTTTGGAGAAAGCTACTGGTTATATACGTAGTGAAATTGGTAAACGTATAAGACTAAGAGTAACACCTGAAATTGTCTTTCGTTACGATGAATCACTTAAAAGGGGAGCTCGTATGATGGAGCTTTTAAACGAAGTGAAGAAGAAAGAAACAGGTGACGGGGATGGCAAAGATGACAATAATTGAGGAAATAAAATATCTGTTGTTAAAAAGTAATCGTATTTTGTTACTTTGCCATATTACACCTGATGGTGATTGCCTTGGTTCACTCCTAGCTTTAGGCCGTTCTTTAAAAAAGTTGGGAAAAGAAGTATTTATGTACTGTGAAGATGAGATACCATCTTTTTTAGAATTTATGCTTGAGACTGGTGAGCTACAGTCTAACCAGGCTGTAGCTACCAATTTCGATGTAGCTGTGGCTCTAGATTCTGGTGATAGCAAACGCTTAGGTGAACTAGGTTTAGAACTCTATCGCGGTACTAAGAAAAAAATTAATATTGATCATCATGCTTCTAACCCAGGGTATGGTGATCTTAATTGGGTTGAACCAAACAAAGCTGCCACTGGAGAAATGGTACTACAGTTAATTGATAGCTTAGGGATACAGTTAGATCTTAGTTTGGGTGTACCCCTTTACACAGCCATCTTTACAGATACTGGTGGTTTTAGACACAGTAATACTACTAGTGAGACATTGAAAATCGCTGCTAGGCTAGTAGAACTTGGTGTAGAACCAGCGGTAATAAGTAGAGAAATTTACGAAAAAAAACCTTTTAATTATTTTAAACTATTATCCAAAGCGTTTAGTCGTTTTACCATTGATGGTAAGATCTGTTATACCTGGGTTAAATTAAAAGAGATAGAAGAGTTAGGCCTTGATTATGGTGCTGCTGAAGAACTAACTACATTTACTAAGATGATGAAAGATATTGATGTAGCTATTGTTTTTAAAGAAAAAGAAGAAAACTATATCAAGGTATCTCTACGGTCTCAAAGTGATTATAATGTGGCGGAGCTGGCGGAAAAATTTGGCGGTGGAGGACATGAGAAAGCTGCTGGTTTAATAATCAAAGATAGTCTTGAAGAAGCTATTAAACAAGTGTTAAATGCTGCCAAAGAGGTGCAATAGATGGATGGAATAGTTAACCTTCTAAAACCACCGGGGCCAACATCCCACGATATGGTTCAGAAAATGCGTCGTTTAACTAAGCAAAAAAGAATCGGCCATGCTGGTACTCTTGATCCAGGAGCTAGTGGGGTACTAGTTATTGGCATAGGTAAAGGGACTCGGATCTTAGAATATCTTCTTGACCAGAAAAAGACCTATATTACCGAGGTTGTCTTTGGTAGTTCAACAACAACTGCTGACGCGTATGGTGAGGTAATAGAAAGCAAAAAGGGCTCTATAACTAAAAAACAACTAGAAAAGGTTATAAACGAATTTATAGGTCAGCTAGAACAAATTCCACCTATGGCTTCGGCGGTTAAAATCGGTGGGAGAAAGTTATATGAGCTATTAAGAGAAGGTCAAGTGATCGACCGCAAACCTCGCCAAATAGAGATCTATTCTTTGAAAATTATTCAAGCGCCAGATATCATTTATGCTGGTGATAGAGTAGTGATGGAAGCTCAAGTGAGTAAGGGAACCTATATCCGCACATTGTGCCAAGATATAGGCGAGCGCCTAGGGTTACCTGCTCATATGGGCTTTCTTCTGCGTACTGCATCAGGTGGACTGAACATAAATAATAGCCTTTTATTGGAAGAGGTTTGTAATAAGCTAAACAAAAAAGAAGAGTTTTTAATTCCCCCTGATCAAGCTTTGAATTTTTCTCGGGTTTTTGCCAGAGAGGATAAAGAAAAAGCGCTTCGAAATGGACAAACTCTAAATGTTGATGATGTAACCTTTTCTACTCAACTAAACCAAGATGAGTTAGTTAGATTATATTCGGCTTCAAATGAGTTTGTTGGTATTTATCGCTTTTTAGTTCAAGATGATAAGCCGATACTTAAACCAGAAAAAGTTCTCTTCGATGTTGGCAGGTGAAAGCATGGAAATCCGTAATCTTTACGAAAACAATGACCCATCAGTAGTTGTTTTAGGAGCCTTTGATGGACTTCACAGAGGGCACCTTAGCCTTTTAAAAGCAGGTAAAAAGTTAGCATTAAAAAAACAAGCTAAGCTTGCTGTTATGACTTTTGATGAGCATCCAGATATAGTTTTGCGAGATAATCCGATGAAGCTTCTAACTACCCAAAAGGAAAAATTAGATCTACTAGAAAAACTAGGTGTAGAGATAGTCTTTATGCCTAGATTTCGTGATATAGCAGGCCTAAGCGCTGAATGCTTTTTTTATCAAATATTATTAGGTGATTTTAAAGCTAAGGGAGCAGTTGTGGGCCCTAATTTTCGCTTTGGTAAAAAAGCCAGAGGTAACAGCAAGTTACTCAATCTTTTAGGCCAAAAAGAAGGGTTACCTGTTTTAGTACGACCAGGAGTTACCCAAAATGGTCAGATCATTTCCTCTACTTTGATTAGAAGGTTAATTAGGCAAGGAGAAGTTTCTAGAGCTAACACTTTGCTAGGTAGAAGATATTCTCTTACCGGTACAGTTATTGCTGGTGAGGGAAGAGGCCGTAAACTTGGCATGCCTACAGCTAATCTACAAATTGCTCCTGAAAAACTCTTGCCTCCTCTTGGGGTTTATTTAGTACAAGGTTTTTGGCAAAATAAATCTTGTTACGGATTGCTATCAATCTCAGATAAACCAACATTTCATGCCCAAAGCGAAATAGTTTCAGAAGTTTACTTTTTTGATCTAAATGAAAATTTATATGGCCAAGAAATAACTTTAGAATGTATTAAATACCTTAGAGGTATTGTTAAATATAGTAACGCTAATGATTTAATGGACCAGGTTAAAAAAGATGAAAAAGAGGCTAGAAATATTATTTATTTCTTGGCCTAAAAAAGGTAATAATTTACCCTAGAAATAACATTATAAAAGTAAAGCTTTTAATCCATTGTCATATCAGGTGACCAAAGCGTAATTTATTCACGTTTCACATAAATTGATAATTTGATTTTTGTTTAGATTCCAGCTCTATTACACTAAAGGCTTAGTAGTTTCTTAGCTAAATTGGAAACTAAGCTGGCGAAAAAGAATTTATTTCCAAGCCTTCTATAAGCTTGATGATCAATTGTTGTTAACTGGAGTCTATTATGGTAAACTAATTAAGGAACAAACCCATAGCTCAGCAAGACGAATCCTCCGACGTTTAGCTTGGCTTTGGGGGTTATTAATTAAGGAGGTGTCAATATGGCACTAAATACAGAAACCAAGAAAGCTTTAATTGACGCTTATCAGATCCATGAAGGCGACACTGGTTCTCCTGAGGTACAGATTGCAATGCTTACTAAAAGAATTAATGATTTGACTGAGCATTTGAAGGTACACTCTAAGGATTACCATTCACGCCGTGGTCTGTACAAGCTCATCGGTCAAAGAAATGGCCTTCTCAAGTATTTGAGAGACAAAGATATCGAAAGATATAGAGCTCTCATTGAAAAATTAGGCATTAGAGCACTTAAGTAAAAAAGGGAGCGGAGTGCCGCTCCTTTTTTAACAGACTACAGGAGGGATGTACATGGAACGAAAAACCTATTCGTTAGATTTAGGAGGCCGCACTCTCACTGCAGAGTTTGGTGGCTACGCAGCACAAACCAATGGAGCAGTAATGCTTCATTATGGCGACACTGTTGTATTAGTTACCGCCTGCATGTCCAAGGAACCAAGAGAAGGTATTGATTTTTTCCCTCTTTTGGTAGATTACGAAGAAAAGATGTATGCTGTTGGTAAGATTCCAGGTTCTTGGGGGCGTAGGGAAGGAAAGCCTACGGAGGCAGCTGTTCTCAATGCCCGACTTATTGACAGACCAATTAGGCCATTATTCCCCGAAGGCTTTAGAAATGACGTACAAATTGTTGCTACTGTTTTATCAGTAGATACTGATTGTGTTCCTGAAGTGGCAGCAACAATTGGTGCTTCCTTAGCTCTTTTAGTTTCAGATATTCCTTTCGATCTACCAATGGCCGGAGTTAGGGTTGGCTTAATTAATGACCAGTTAGTTCTTAACCCAACAGTCAAAGAACAAGAACAATGTGATCTCTATATTATGGTCTCTGGTACCGAAGAGGCTATTACAATGGTTGAAGCGGGCGCTAATGAGGTTAGTGAAGAAAAAGCTCTCGAGTCTATCTTATTTGCCCATCAAGAGATCAAACGTATTTGCCAGTGGCAAAGATCAATTCAGCAAGAGATTGGCAAAGAGAAGAGCCAAGTGATTCTCGCTGAAAACGACAAGGAACTCGGAAAACTAGTTTTCGAGATTGGCCGAGAAAAAATGAACACTGCTCTCAAAACTTTCGAAAAGCTAGCTAGAGAAGCAGCTGTTGAAGAATGTAAAAAAGAGCTCAAAGAAAAGTTGGCTGAAGAGTTAGGTGCAGAGGTCTATGAAGCTCGTGAGGCTGAAATAAGCGTAGCTATCGACCAGTTGGAGGTCTCTGAGGTACGTAATATGATAACCGATGAGAAGATTCGTCCAGACGGCCGAGAACTAACCGAGATTAGACCAATTAGATGTGAAGTGGGTGTTTTGCCTAGAGTACATGGGACAGGCATGTTCCACAGAGGTCAGACTCAAGTACTTTCCGTTTGCACCCTGGGTTGCTTAAACGATGTGCAACTTCTGGATGGACTAACTGAAGAAGATAAGAAGCGCTATATCCATCACTATAACTTCCCAGGTTTCTCCGTTGGTGAAGTTCGTCCAATGAGAACACCAGGAAGAAGAGAAATTGGTCATGGTGCTTTAGCAGAAAGAGCTCTCTTACCTGTTATTCCTAAGGAAGATGAATTCCCTTACACTATTCGTGTAGTCTCAGAAGTTTTAGAATCAAATGGTTCTTCTTCACAAGCTAGTGTTTGTGGTAGCACCTTGGCTTTAATGGATGCAGGTGTTCCTATCAAAAAACCAGTCGCTGGCATTGCTATGGGACTAGTTAAAGGTGAAAAAGACTACACAATTCTCACCGATATCCAAGGTTTAGAAGATCACTTTGGTGACATGGACTTTAAAGTTGCTGGCACCAGAGATGGAATTACTGCTTTGCAGATGGATATCAAAGTAACAGGTATCAGTAGAGAGATCTTAACTGAAGCTTTAGAGCAAGCTAAGAAAGCACGTCTCTTCATTCTCGATAAAATGGCCCAAGCAATTGCTGAACCTAGAAAAGAACTCTCACCCTATGCACCTAGAATGATTACTATGCAGATCGATCCTGAAAAGATCCGCGATGTAATTGGACCAGGTGGCAAGGTAATCCGTTCAATTATTGCCGATACTGGTGTCGAGATTGATATTCAAGACGATGGCACAGTATACATTGCTTCCATGGATGTTGCTGCTGCTGATAAAGCTGTCAAGAGAATCAACGATCTCACCCGCGAAGTCCAAGTTGGCGAAATATATGATGGTACTGTAACTAGAATTGCTAAGTTCGGTGCCTTTGTAGAGATTTTGCCAGGCAAAGAAGGTCTAGTCCATATCTCCAAATTAGCTAATGAACGCGTAGCTAATGTGGAAGATGTTGTTAATGTTGGCGATGAGATCAAAGTCAAAGTAGTGGAAATAGACCAGCAGGGCAGAATCAACCTATCACGCAAAGCTTTACTAGCACCTGCGGACGAGGAAAATAAACAATAAGTTCCAGGGGCGAGATTACTCTCCCCCCTCTTTTTTGTCTAAAATAGGAGGGGAGGGGATTTTAATTGGAAATTGGTTTAGCCAAAGGACAGGTGGTGGAGATCATTAAAGATGGTCCTGTTGCAGAGATTAAAGTAGCAACAGAGATAGGTTTAAGGGATGCTCTCCACTATTCGCGTCTCTTAGGTCAGGTAGAGGTGGGACATGAGGTAGTTATTAATACTACTGCGGTTGATCTAAACCTTGGTAGTGGTGGGTTTGACTTTGTAGTAGTAGATTTAAATAACCTACCTCGTAAATTACAATCAAGTGGCCATATTATGAAACTCCGTTATACTCCCTTTCAACTCAAAGTCTGGTCGGAAGAAGAAAAAGAAGAAATTTTAGAATCTATTACCACGCCAGTTATTTTAGCTGAACTCCATAGTATGCTGGTTCCTGCTGCTTTTGGTATCTGGTCCCAAAACCCTAAATTGACTGTAGGCTATATTATGACAGACGGTGGAGCTTTACCAATCGACTACAGTGGGGCAGTGGGGTATTTAAAAAAGAGTGGTTATCAATTTCTTACCTACACTGCAGGCGATGCTTTTGGTGGGGATAAAGAAGCTGTCAATATCTATAGTGCTTTGGGATTAGCGGCCAAGGAATGCGATGTAATTATCATGGGTATGGGTCCTGGTGTAGTAGGAACTGAGACCATCCTAGGGACAACTGCTTTAGAAGTTGGTACAGGAATTAATGCTGTAGGGTCTTTAGGTGGTAGGCCTATTGTGATTCCTAGGCTGATGCGAGGAGATAAGCGAGGTAGGCACCAAGGAATAAGCCATCATACACTAACTTCTCTACAGAAAATAGCCTTAAAACCCGCTGAGGTGGTTTTCACCAACCCCCATTGGTTGGAGATTGATCTCAAGCCTCATAAAATTGTCTTAGAAAAAGCACCACTTCTAGATTATTCTGCTTTACCTCTAAAAACTATGGGGCGAGGTTTTGGTGAAGAAGCAGAGTTCTTTTTAACTGCTGCTGCCTCAGGAGCCTATGCAGCTAAGCAAGTCGGAGGTGGTGGGGAAAGAAGGTAGCTTTAGTGATTGTTTACGCTGATTTACATGTACATATCGGTCAGGCTAAAAACCGTTGGGTGAAAATAACTGCCTCGAGAGAATTAACAATTAAAAATGCCCTCTCTGTAGCTAAAAAGCAAAAAGGACTAACAGTTTTAGGACTTGTAGATTCTGGTAGTAAAGTTGTGTTGGCTGAATATAGAGAACTACTTGATACCGGCCGGTTGCAGGAAGTTTCCGGTGGTGGATTTTTAAGTACCGAAGGGCTTTTATTAATACCAGCCTGGGAATTAGAGATTGGTGAAGCCCATTATCTTGCTTATCTACCTAACCTAGAATCATTACTAGCACTTACTAAAGAGTTATGGCCTCATACTAAAAATCAGGAGCTTAGTACCCAACGATTTAATATATTGCCACAGGAAGTGAGAATTCTCGTCGAAAACTTAGGGGGAATTTTCTTTCCAGCTCATGTATTTACTCCTTTTAAAGGTTTTTATGGGAAAGCCGTGGATTCACTTTACGAGCTTTTTATGACGCCTTTTACCGCTATCGAATTAGGCTTATCTAGTTCCACCGAAATGGCAGCAGGGATCACTGAACTAGAAAACTCGGTTTTCTTATCTAACTCAGATGCTCATTCCCTTAAACGGATAGCCAGAGAATATAATGAAATTGACCTACCGAGTTTAGATTTTGCTGGTTTTAAGCGAGCTCTGTGTGAAGGTAAGATAATTGCTAACTATGGGTTAGATCCAAGGTTAGGTAAATATTATGAGACAGCTTGCATAAATTGTGGGAGTTTATTTACTGGTAACGAAAGATGTCAATGTGGAGGTTATTTTGTTAATGGAGTAAGGTTACGCTGTGAACAGCTCGGTGGTTTCCAATTGTCTACAAAACCGAGACCTCCCTATTTTAAACAGATCCCTCTTGATATGTTGCCAGGAATTGGACCAGCAACTATAACCAAATTGGTTACTATAGGATCCGAACTTTATGTATTAAATAAGGCAACTTTTGCTGAGATTGCCAAAGTAACTAGTGAGAAGATAGCTAAGGTTATCTTAGAAGCTAGAGAAGGTAACCTAGCTATTGAAGTTGGTGGCGCAGGTTTTTATGGCAAAGCTAAGTTAGAAGACTAAAGGAACTATTTTATTAACTTTGTCCATTCGATTCATTCTAAACCACGTCCTGATTGCATAGGTTGTCAGGGGGTGGAATTATGAGAAATAAAAACAAGAAAAAAGAACCTATCTGGCCCTATGCTTTAGTTGCTTTAATGTTGTTTTTAGGTATTGGTTTTGGCATAATGGCAACAAGAGTGCTACAAAGAGATCAAAGAGCTGAGCTTACTCTCTATTTGGAAAGCTACTTTAATTTTGTGGGGAAAAGTGATGCGCTACAAAGTGCTAGTTCTGGCCTACTCAAAGATGCACTTAACCTTAACCTTTTAAAAACTGCTTTACCCATCGTTTTGGCATCTCTTTCTTTGATTGGAGTACCATTGATTGCAGTAGTAACTTTTTTAAGAGGATTTATTTTAGGTTTCGGTGCTGCTTTTTTAATCAAGGAATTGCAATGGAAAGGTGGACTAGTTTTTTTAGCTGGGTTAGTTCCACAAAACATTTTTTTAATTCCTGGTCTGGTTATTTTGGGCGGTGCAGCTGTGCTCTTTTCCCTGAGCATTATAAGTGTTATTGGAGGAGCTAAAAGGCAATCTATAAGCCGTGAAATGCAAGAATTTCTGGGACGCAGTGCCGTAGCAATTTTGATCATACTTCTAGGCTGTTTTATGGAAGCGTATGTGACACCGGGTTTTTTACGTCTATTGGTGAAGTTATGAAAGCGGTGAAAACTTATGTGGTCCGAAGCAATAAATGAGTATTTAGATTATCTCTTAATAGAGAGAGGAATGGCGCAAAATACCATAAACGCTTACAGACGCGATCTTAAACAATATGCCACGATAATGACTGCTAAAAAAGTTACAGATCCTGTTGATGTTGACATCGAAGCTATCTACGATTATCTAGCAGTTTTGTGGCGTGACAAATTAGCTTCTACTACAATTGCCAGAAAGATTGCTTGTCTTCGGGGTTTTTATGATCATCTCCATGCCAAGGGCCAGATCAAAAATAATCCTGTAGCCAAGTTAGATGCTATAAAAAGAAAACAGTCATTACCCCAGGTTTTAAGTGAACAAGAAGTGGACAAGCTTTTATCAGCACCAAATGGTGATTATCTTGGGCTCAGAGATAAAGCGATGTTAGAAGTTCTCTATGCTACCGGTATGCGAGTATCGGAGATGCTCTCTCTCGATATCGGTGATATTGAATTAGATGCTGGTTTTGTGCGTTGTCGAGGCAAGGGAGACAAAGAGAGGATTGTCCCCTTAGGAAATATCGCAAAAAAAGCCTTAGAAGACTATCTTGCCTTGAGTAGACCCAAACTACTTAAAAAGAAAAATAATGCTTATTTTTTAAATAATCGGGGCGATCGATTAAGCCGTGTCGGTTTTTGGAAGCTTATTAAAGCTTATACCAAAGAAGCTGGGATCACGAAAGATGTCAGTCCCCACACTTTAAGGCACTCATTTGCTACCCATCTTTTAAAAAATGGTGCTGACTTAAGAACAGTACAAGAACTTTTAGGACATGCTGATATTGCTACGACCCAACTCTACACCCATTTAAGCCAGAGTCGTATCCGTCAAGTCTATAGAGAAGCTCATCCTCGCAGTGTTAAGAGAGAAAATACAGATATATAGTGAAAGACTACACCGCTTGTGATAAAATAACTTTTAACTACTAGTTAAGGAAAGGCCGGTAGAGTATGAAACGATTTATTATCTGGGTTTTGGACAGTGTAGGTATAGGTGAACTGCCTGATGCCAACCTCTATGGCGATCAAGGTAGCGCAACACTCCAAAATATCGCTACTGAACGTGGTGGCCTCTATCTACCGAATATGGCCAATTTGGGTTTAGGGTTAATCGCAGATATAGCTGGTGTTTCGAAAGTAGATAATCCCCAAGCCGCATATGGTAAAATGGCTGAAGTTTCAACAGGAAAAGATACAACAACAGGCCACTGGGAGATTGCTGGACTTCATCTAAAGAAACCTTTTCCTACCTATCCCAATGGTTTTCCGCCTGCGGTTATTGATAAATTTGAAGAACTATCAGGACTAAAAGTTCTCGGTAATTATCCAGCTTCTGGTACGGTAATTATCGAGGATTTGGGCCCAGAACATATTAAAACAGGTTATCCTATTGTCTATACATCAGCTGACTCAGTTTTTCAAATTGCTGCCCACGTTGATGTGATACCTTTGGAAGAATTGTATAAATTGTGCGAGATTGCGAGGGGAATCTTGGTAGGTGAACATGGTGTAGCTAGGGTTATTGCCAGACCATTTGCTGGCACTCCAGGTAGTTTCTACCGTACAAAAGATCGTCATGACTACTCCTTACCACCTGTGGATAAGACAGTCCTTGATCTGTTAAAAGAGAAGGGGATTCCTGTAATTGGTATTGGGAAAATTGGCGATATATTTGCTCAAAAAGGCATCACAGAACAACTACCTGCTAAGAATAATAATGAGACCATGGCCCAATTGTTATATGCTTTGGATAATGTCGAACACGGCTTGATTTTTGCTAATTCTGTAGATTTTGATATGGTATATGGGCATAGAAACGATGTGGAGGGGTATGCTCGAGCTCTAGAAGCTACAGATCGTTTCTTACCTAATGTTATTAGCCGATTAAGATCTAACGATGTCCTAGTTATTACGGCTGATCATGGTTGTGATCCAACTACTCCTAGCACAGATCATTCAAGAGAGTATGTACCTCTTTTAGCTGTGGGAGTAAAACCAAAAGATCTAGGTGTTAGAGAAACTTTTGCTGATGTAGCAGCATCAGTGGCAAAATTCTTTGGTCTAAGTTACCCCTGTGGCACCAGTTTTCTTGACTAAAAGAAACCCTTACCTTAATGAAAAAAATTAAGGTAAGGGTTTTACTTTTTGCTAGATTAGTAAATTAGATAAGCCAGAAGTAGTTCACTTCTGGCTTATTGTCGTGACAAAGTTTTTGGAAAATTATTTCTTGCTTTTTTGTAGTTTGTCGAGGAAACGTTTATATTCAACTTTACGTTGGTTCATTTCTTTATTCATTTCGGCGGCAGCTTTTTTAGCTTCAGCTTCTGGATCTTTACCATTTTGCACACAAGCTTGCACTGCAAAATCAACAAATCGATAAAGCACACCAGCTGTAGGAGCATAAGGAACGGCAACTGATTCATCCAATTGGGCATGGATAGTACGAACTACATTTTGAGGCATGCCGCTAAGATTATATAGAGCATCTCTAGACGTCGGTACCATTAAGGAACCAGGAAGTTTTACGATTATTTCATCAACAAATTTCTTTTGAACAGGGGTGGAACAGAACCATTTAAGAAATGCCCAAGCTTCTTTCGGGTGCTTAGCAGATTTAGGAATACCAAAAGTTGTTGCACCTGAGAAAGTACCATGATTAGTAACGCCATTAGGTCTGGTGATGCCAGGGATTAAACCTGGTTCCCATTTACCTTTTAATTCGGGAGCTGAATTGATGATATTGGTATACATCCAATAACCATCAATCATCATAGCCCATTCACCATTGCGTAGAGCAGTTATTCCAGGGCTTGCTGTAGGCATCTTATGTTTAGTGTATAATTCAATATACTCTTTAAAACCTCTAATTGCTTCAGGTGTATCCATCGCACTCGAAAAGCCATCATCTTTAAAGAAGTTACCACCATGCTGAGTTATTAAAGAATAAGCTCCCCATAGAGCATCATAATTGACACTACCGTAGTGGAAACCCATTTCTATATTTTTAGCTTTCAGTTTAGGCATCATTTTATAAACATCAGACCAAAGATTGGGTATTTCCATTCCCATATCTTTGAAGATATCAGTACGATAAGCAGCATTCATAAGGCTAATATTTTGGGGAATGCCGAATCTAGTCCCTAGCCAATGTAGAGGTTCAGTTACAGCGGGGAATAATTCCTTTTCTAGATCATCAAACTCTTTGCCAAAAGCTTGTTTTAGATCAAGAATAGAACCTCTAATACCATATTCAACAATGCCACCAACACCAGAACTAATAATATCTGGTGCGTCATTAGCGATCAACGCTAACATGACCTTGTTACCATCGCCCCAAGCTAATGGCGTAATGTTAACATCAATACCTGTTTTAGCAGTAAACTCACGAGCAGTTAAGTCCCTGGCAATTTTAGTCATCTCATTGGTAAAACCTAAGGCCCATACATCGATTTTTACCGCTAAAGAAAATGAAGCTAAAATTGTGACAATTAACATGGTGAAAAAAAGTTTACGACTCATAAATACCCCTCCTTAGAAAATAACACTCCCCTTTTACTTATTAGTTTATTGACTGAAAAATCCTTTATTGTTAGCGAAAGTCAATGGAGTTTTTGAAGGAATATTTTGCTAAGGGAAAGAGAGATCAGGTTGGCTTTTAAATTGCTGAGGAGAACTGAGAACGATACAGTTCCGAATAGGCACCATTCTGGGCTATTAGCTCGCTGTGGTTACCACTTTCTATGATCTGACCTTTTTCTAATACCACAATCTTATCTGCATCTTTAACTGTCGAGAGTCTATGAGCTATTAAAAGTACAGTTCTACCTTCGCTAAGGCGCTTGAGAGCACTTTGGATGCGATACTCAGTCAAGTTATCTAAAGCGGATGTAGCTTCATCTAAAACAAGAATAGGGGGGTTTTTCAAAAAGACTCTAGCAATAGCTAGACGTTGTTTTTGGCCACCAGAAAGTTTAATGCCTCTTTCGCCGATATAAGTATGGTAGCCATTAGGTAAGGAGGTAATAAAATCATGGATTTCTGAATCTTTTGCAGCTTGCACAATCTCTGCCTCGGAAGCTGATGGTCTTCCATAAAGGATGTTATCGTAGATACTACCAGCAAATAAAAAAACATCTTGCTGGACAAAGCCTATGGTCTCTCGTAAGGACAAAAGAGAAATATCGCGGATATCGGTGTTATCAATTTTAATGGAACCAGAGTCAATTTCATAAAAACGCATCAAAAGATGGCATAAGGTGGTTTTACCACCACCAGAGGAACCCACTAAAGCAATCGTTTGACCTGGTTTAACATCTAGAGAAACATCATTTAATACTTCATCACTACCAGTATAACCAAAAGAAACATGAGAAAAAGCAATGTGACCAGAGACATCAGATAGAGTTATTGCATCTTTACGATCGACAATTTTAGGTTTTTGAGACATGAGCTGAGCAAAACGACTAAAGCCAGCCATACCCTGTTCATACTGTTGAGCAAAGTTAATTAGTTTTCTAATTGGTTGAGTGAACAAGGATACAAACAATAAATAAGTAGTGAGATCAGCGATATCCATCTGGCCTAGATAGGTGAGATAACCACCAAAGATAAGCACAGCTCCGTTTAACAGGTTAGTCATGAAAGTAAGGCCAGTATAGTAGATAGCCATGCTATGATAGGCACCTTCTCGAGATTTACGGAAGAGATGGTTAGCATGAGAAAAACGTTCTTCTTCATATTCTTCATTAGCAAAGCTTTTGGCTACTCGAATACCAGCGATACTATTTTCAATATCCGAGTTAATTTCCGCTGTTTTTTCCTTAACAGATAAAAAGGCTTTGGCCATAACTTGTCGATTTTTAATGGCAAAATAAACCATAAAAGGAATGAAGGCAACAATAAGTAGAGTTAGAGGAATATTGATTTGGAAAAGGTAAATAGAGGAGCCAATTAACATTAATAAAGCAATAAGAAGATCCTCAGGGCCATGATGAGCCAATTCGCTTACCTCATGGAGATCATTAACGATTCGCGACATAAGACTGCCTGTTCGGTTGTTATCAAAGAACTCTACATCAAGGGTTTGTAGGTGGCAGAAAAGATCGTGACGCATTTTAGTTTCAATTCTAATTCCAGCCACATGACCAAAATAGTCCACAATATACTGGAGGACTAAATTGATCAAATATAAAATGAGCAGAACTAGGCCAGAAAGTAACAAAGCTTTTATATTGTGTTGGGGAATAAAGTCCTTCATTACATTTCTTGATATTACTGGGAAAAGAAGATCTAAAAGAGCAATACAACAAGCTGCAGTAATATCAAGAACAGTGAGAGGAAGTTCGTAACGGTAATAGCTGAAAAAAAGTTTGAGAATACTCACAAAAGGGCTCTCCTTTGCATTCGATTATAACTTTCTCTTTGTACAACAAGAGAAAAAATCCTGCAAAAAACATACCTTAAGCTAAAACTGCATAGGATCTAGCGCCAAGACTGTTTGAGGGAGGCTTGACTGATGAGACAGTCAATTATCTGGGTGCTAGTTTTTATATTGGGGACTGCAGCTTTAGCTGGACCAGTAATTAATTCTCCTACAGGTGTTTTGTTGGATGCCAGCAGTGGCCAAATCTTGTGGGGAAAAAGTAGCGAAGAAAAAAGGCATATGGCTAGTATGACTAAGATTATGACTTTAATCATACTTCTCGAAGCCTTACAAGATGGCAAATTTACTTTGGAAGACAAAGTTACTGTTAGTGAAGAAGCTAAAAGGCAAGGTGGTTCACAGATCTGGCTGGAGATGGGAGAAATGATGAGTGTTAAAGATTTATTGTATTCCTTAGCGGTAGGGTCTGCTAACGATTCGGCAGTAGCTATGGCTGAATTTCATAGTGGTTCGGAAGCGGCTTTTGTCGAGAAAATGAATGCCAAAGCCTTAGAGATGGGATTAGTTAATACTCATTTTGTGAATTGTAATGGGTTACCCGAGAAAAACCATCGAGTCCTAGAAGGCGATCACTACTCCACAGCTAATGATTTGGCTATTATGACCTACTATGCCTATAAGCTGCTTCTTTTTGCTGAATTAGTATCAACATATGAGTATACAGTACGTCCAGGTCAAAAAGGTCAAGTCGTTCTTTATAATTATAATAAACTTTTTTTAAAAGGTTACCCTGGAGCAGATGGTGTTAAAACTGGTATGATTGAGGCAGCAGGTTATTGTCTGAGTGCTTCTGCGCTAAGAAATGGTCAACGCTTTGTCGCTGTTGTTCTAGGTGCCAAAAGTAACTCAGAACGATACAAAGATACTGTAAGTATCCTAGATTATGGTTTTAATAATTACCAGAGCGTATTATTAGCCAATAAAGATCTTCTCTTAAATCAAATTGAGGTAAAACATGGACAAAAAACTAAAGTAGCTTTGTATCCCAAAGAAAATCTTAGTGTTACTCTGGAAAAAGGTAGTGACGCTAAACCAGAAGTTATTTTAGAAATTAAGCAGTATTTAAAAGCACCAGTCAAAAAAGGTGAATGTGTAGGTGTTTTGAAAGCTAAAGTAGGCGAGCAAATTGTCAATGAAGTTGATGTAATAATTGGTGAAGATATTAATAAAGCAACGTTTTATCAAGAAGTTTCCCGATCTTTTCTAAAATTAATGGGAATTAATAAAGATTAAGAAGGAATTTTGCCCCCAGGACAGAAAATCGTCACAAATAGCCTGGGGGTGAATTTTATGTCAGTGCAGGTTGTTAAAGAAGGAACCACTTTGATCGCAAAAATAGCCGGTGATTTGGATATGGTTACAGGTAGTCAGCTAAAAAAGGAAGTTGATCAGAGATGGGATGAGTATGAAAAGCTCAACTGTCTTGTCCTTGATCTTTCACAAGTTAATTTTACCGATAGTACAGGTCTTGGCTCGATCTTAGGTCGTTATAAAAAAGTAAAAAGTCGCGATGGACGCATGGTTATTGTTGGTGCAAAGGGTGATGTAAAAGATGATTTGGATATTGCAGGAATTCTGAGACTCTGTGAGAACGAAAATAAGGAGAAGGGCGAGTAACTAAGTTAATATTTCTAAAATTTCCTCAAGATTATTGTGAGGGGAGGAAGGCACTCTTTTAATTAAGGTGCTAGAGACCAAATGACAGAAAATAATGAACTTTATATTCGGTTTCCAAGTTTGCCAGTCAATATAGCTTTTGCTCGTTCAACTGTAGCTGCGTTTGCTGTTCAAATCGATTCTTTTACCGAGGCAGAATATAATGAAATTAGAAAAGCAGTATCTGAAGCAGTTTCTAACTGTGTCCAGCACGCTTATCCTAACGCCCCAGGTTTTGTTGAAATTAGTGTTTACATTGAAAAAAGTATTCTAAAAATAGTCGTTGAGGATCAAGGTGTAGGCATAGAAGATATTGATTTAGCAAAAGAAAGCGAATATACAACCATCCCTGGTGAAAACCTAGGCCTTGGCTTTGATTTCATGGCAGCTTGCATGAATGAGATAAAAATTGATTCACAAATGGGCAAAGGGACTAAGATCACTATGATTAAAATCCCTGAAAAACAAGATGCCTAGCGATATTCTGCTGCTTGCCAAGGCTATAAAAGGAGATAAAGAAGCTAGAGAACAGTTTTTGGAAGAAAACAAAGGCCTAGTTTTTTACATTGCCAAGAGATTTTCTGAAGAAGAAAACGAAGATCTGGTTCAAGCAGGTTTTATTGGGTTAATTAAAGCGCTAGACAATTTTAACCCCGATCTAGGAACAGCTTTTTCTACCTATGCTGTGCCTCTGATTATGGGCGAAATCAAAGAATGTCTCAGAAAAGAAAAACAAGTTAACCTTGGAAGAAGAGGTCGGGATCTTTACTTAAGATATCGCGAGCTAAGTGAAGCTTTAGTGAAAGAACAAGGAAAGGAACTTCCTCTTTCTCAAATCGCTGAGATGTTAGGGGTAGATCGAGAGGAATTAGTCTATGCTTTAGAAGCAGCAAGGACTCCTAAATCGCTTGATGAAACAATAGATGAGGATAATAAGCTAATACTCAGAGATCTTATAGAAAGCAGGGATGATAGTAAAGATACGCGAATTTTAATTAATGAATTACTAGAATCTCTTGATGAACGAAGTCGGTATATAGTTATTCAGAGATTTTTTGCAGAGAAGACCCAGGTGGAGTTAGCTGCAGAATTACAAGTTTCCCAAGCTCAGATCTGTCGCATTGAAAAAAAAGCCTTAAAGAAGCTGCAACAATTTTTGCTCTAGGTTTTTTACTAGCCTTTTGAAGTAAAAATAAGATCTAGTAAAAAAAGCTTCTTTTTTGAGGAATAACACTAAATAATTAAGCTTCCAAAACCTATAGTGGTTAAAATTTCTATTAGGATTTGTTTCGTTTAATGGAGAATCTAATTATCTGTTTGTGTCTAAAGGTCCAAGGGAGAGGATATTTTTGATCGATTTACACTTGCATACTACTTACTCTGATGGTACTCGCACTCCTAAGGAACTAGTTTTTGCTACTAGATATTTTGAGGCTATAGCGATCACCGATCATGACACTATAGGTGGGATAGATGAAGCCCAAGCAGCGGCTTTAGAGGCGGGTTGGGCTCTTAATGTCCTTCCGGGAATTGAGCTAAGTGCAGTTCTCGCCGATACGGAAGTGCATATTTTAGGTTATGGTATCGATTACTGTTCGGAAGTTTTATTAAAGAAGTTAAGTTGTTTAAGTCAGGAAAGAGAAGACAGGATAGCCGAGATGGTGGACAAGCTAACAAAATTAGGTTATCCGCTTTCCTTAGATGACTTACCCGTAACTGGGATTCCTGGTCGAGCCCATGTAGCACGAGCGATGGTGAAAAAAAGTTATGTTAGCAGTGTGAGTGAAGCGTTCCAAAGATTTTTAAATCCTGGGAAACCTGGTTATGTACCAAGGAGTAAGCTTAGCCCCACAGAAGCAGTAGAACTTATTCACCAAGCAAAAGGAGTTGCAGTGGTTGCCCATCCGGGATTAATTAACTTGGAATTCACCAAAGAAACCTTAAAAATAATTCCAGTAGATGGTTTGGAAGCTTATCACTCCGCTCACCAGAAAGAAGAAACTACTTTTTTTATCAACTTTGCTCGAGAGAATAATCTCTTAATCACAGGTGGTTCTGATTGCCACGGTCCACATGGTAAAGACAAAGAGCTATTAGGTTCTATAGATCTTCCTTCCCAATACTATGAGCAACTTCTAAATTGCATGGGTTTTATTCCCTAAAGGGTTGCGAGATCTATATAGAGAAATGCCTTTCCCAGGGATATTGTTTAAGCCTTCTAAAAATTCGCTTAGTTTAGAGGAGCTTTGAAGGGGAGCGGGCAGATGTCTCACGACTTGATACGTCTTAGGCAGCCAATTAAGGATGATCTAGTTCATTTTCTTAGCTGGAGCAAAGATGAGGAATTGCGACACTTAATGGGTTGGGAGTATCCCAACTGCGAAGATGAAATGACAGCTTGGCTCTTTAATAAGAACCAAAATAGAGATCGGCGTTTTTACATTATTGAATTAGCTGGTAAGCCCATAGGTGATATCGAATTATGTAATATTTCGTGGCGCAGTGGACAGGCTGAAATAAAGATCTGCATTGCTAACAAAGAATACTGGGGACAAGGCCTAGGAAAGAGAGCATTGGAAATAATTCTTAAAGAAGCTTTTGAAACATTTGAGCTAAGTGAAGTATACCTTCGGGTCTATGCTTTTAATCAAAGAGCTGTACATTGCTATGAAAAGGTAGGCTTTAACTTAAGAGGGATTCTTAAGCGCCGTGATCCTAATTGGCAAGAAATCTGGCTGATGTCCCTAAACAAAAACCACTATAAAAGAAGCAGATCTCTTATGGGAGCTTAATTTTACTGGCAAAGTTCAGCCAGTAACCTAGCGCCCTATTGGGGGTCAGATAATGTTAAAGAGAATGTTCTGGTTTTGTTGTCTACTGTTTTGGTGTGCCCACATGGCTTTTAGTAGTACCATAGCTTTGGTACCACTGGATTCAAGACCAGCTAATACTTACTCACCACAGATGATAGGTTCGATGGCTGGATTTAAGGTCATTATGCCCAATAGTCTTGATTATTTTAAAAGACCAGGTGATTGTGAAGCCACAGCAAACTGGCTATTAGAAACGGATGCCGATTGTTATATTGTCTCTATTTCTCAACTCTGCTACGGCAGTTTGATCTCTTCGAGAATAAGTGATGTTTCTATAGACAAAGCTCTAGAAAGATTGCAAACACTGCGTAGATTACGTGAAAGAAATCCTCAGAAACCAATCTATGTATTTGATACAATTCAACGTTTAGCTATCACTACCACAGATAGCTATTCAGCAAGATATTATAGTGCGGTACACAATTGGGCGATACTTAAAGATGAAGTGGAAAATCTCGGTAGGCTCAATAAAAAGGAAGAATTAGAAGCCCTCGAACTACAAATTCCTTATGAGATTATAGAAGATTACTTAAAAGCAAGAGAAAGGAATCACACTATTAACAAAGTTTTAATTGATATGCTACATGAAGGCGTAATCGATTATTTAGTCTTAGCACAAGATGATGCTTCTTTAACAGGCTTGCATCGAGCAGAACGAGAGGTACTGCGAGATAAAATTATTGATCTAGGTTTAGGGAATAAAGCGACAATATTTCCTGGTGCCGATGAGGTTGGTGTCACTTTAGTCAGTCGTTTCATCTGTAGTTTTTTAGATATGCAACCTACCTTAACGGTAACTTATCGAGGTATAGATGGTAATAAATGGGTAGCGCCTTTAGAAGATATTACTTTTGCGGAGAATATTAGAAGACATGTAGAGGCAGCGGGAGGTCGTTTAGCACCTGTAGGCGAGATTAAGTTCTATGTAGCTACGCCCGGCGGTGACTCAGAAGCTTTCACAAATTTAATCCAAGAAGAATTAAATACTGGTAAAAAAGTAGTTGTTTGTGATGTAGCGAACATAAATAGAGCAGAACCAGAATTGTTTCGAGCTTTACTGAGTAATATCGAAATAAAAAATCTCACCGGTTTTGCTGGTTGGAATACTGCGGGTAACACTCTAGGCTTAGCTTTAGGCCAAGGAATAGCATCAATAGCTAGAGAAAAGCTTTCAGGGGAAGAAAAGCAACTAGCAGAAGAAGCACATTTTGCATATTTGCTAAGCCGATTAGCTAAAGACTATTATTATAAAACTCTGTTAAGAGGCTCTATGGAATCTTGGGCTTCTTCGCGTGGTTATGATCCACATAATCTACCTCTAGATTCATTAACACAAGTCGAAAAATATCTACAAGAAAGAATGCAACCCTATCTAAGCCAGCTATATAATTACTTTTCTGGACAAGTAGTTGGCAATAGTTACCTACCTAAAGAGATCTCTTGGCAGGTTCATTTAGTCTGGCCTAGGTTTTTTGAAATAGCCATAGAACCGGAGATTCAATTAGCAGATCCTATTTTAGGGTTAGAAAATAATTAACAAGTGAAAGGAGGGATGGTTCAAAATAGCCTAACCTGTTTTGAACCAATTAATATGAAAAGAATGTTGCTTATTACAACTTTGCTACTTGCTATTTTATCTATTTCAGTTGGAGCAGCTACACCACCAAAGGATGTACCTAAGAACCACTGGGCTTATCAAGCAATATTAAAAGTTCTAGATAGTGGTTTAATGGAAGGGTATCCAGATAGCACTTTTCGCGGACAACAGTCTGTTGACCGCTATGAAATGGCAGTTATGGTGGCCAGACTTATCGACACTTTAGAGGGGATAGAAAAAGAGTATACTGCAAAATTAGAGAAGGCTACTAAAACATCAGCTCCAGTATCTGCTCTGCCACAACAAGATAACCCAATGATCCAAGAAGTGCTGTCGTTAATTAGCCAATTACAGGTGGAATTTGAAACAGAACTAAAAGAGATAAACGATCGCTATTATACGATTAAACTAGATTATGGTAAATTGGAAGAGGCTTTGCAAAATTTAGAATCGGGGCAACAAAGTTTAGCTAGAAGAATTGATTATCAACAGCTAGAAATAGATGATGTTAGGCAAAGAATGGCTTCGATTAACGATACTCGTAATGAAGTCGATTCGTTACGCAAAGAAGTAGCTAGCTTGAAAAAAGAAACTACTCAGCAAGCAAAATCTATTAAAAGTCTTTATATAGCTCTTGGCGTTATGGGTGCTGTAGTTTTATTGGTTGGTCTAAAATAAATCTCTTTTTAACTTAAGTTATTAAACTCAAAAAAAGAGCTGCTTATTCAATTTGAATAGCTGCTCGTAGAGTAGACAGTGAGAATAGTATAATACTCTTAATAGCATCAATCGAGAGATTGATGCTATTTTACACTAGATTACGGATTGACCTTATGTTCCTTTGCTATCTGTTCTTTACCTTTCTTCCCTTCTAAGTATTTTGTAACAGCAGATATCTTTTGCTCATATGGAACTGTCGGTTTTCTGCCCCAATAAAAATGCTCCTTATGATCAACAGTTTTGTAAATTCCACTGTCTACCACAAAGGGAGCATAGCAATTTTTACATTTTAATGTAACTGTAAAAGTCTTTCATAGTCTGATTAATGGTGTTTAACGAAGTACTACCTTAATTGTTTCTAGTGTAGAGTCTTGAGGCCCTTGGACAGGTAGATTATATTTAATAGCATCTTTAATATAATCTAAGCTAGTGCGATTAATAACTTCGCCAGGCATCAAAATAGGAATTCCTGGTGGATAAGCCATCACTAACTCTTTACAAATTCTCCCTAACGATGATTCAAGGGGGACTGATTCACCTAGGGTGTAAAAAGCTTCTCTAGGAGAAAGTGCTAGTTCAGGAGTTTCTGGCAATTGCACTGGAAAATCAGGTACTTTAACCCAGGCTTCGCTTTCCCGAGCAAGCTCCATAAAAGCTTTCACTAATGCTCCAACAGTTTCTTCATTATCACCAATACTAATAACGCACAGAACATTATATAAATCGCTAAGTTCTACTTCAATATTATAAGTACTTCTTAACCAGTTATCGACCTCATGTCCTGTATGACCTAAATCTTTAACATGAATAAGCAGTTTGGTAGGGTCGTAGGCATATACTTTAGAGCCGACCAAATCTTGTCCAGGACAATATAATCCAGGAAATGTATTTATAGCTCTACGAGCATTTTCGGCTAAACTCATAGTGCGTTCTAGAAGCTCATGACCATTTGTTGCCAAGAAACGTCTCGCAGCATCCAAAGATGCCAAAAGTAGATAGGAAGTTGAGGTGGTGGTAAGTAAACTCATAACAGTTTTAACCCTATCGGGAGAAACAAGATTACCTTTTAAATTTAATACTGAACTTTGGACAAGCGAGCCCCCTAACTTGTGCACGCTTGTTGCAGCTAAGTCTGCTCCTGCTTGCATAGCGGAAAGAGGTAGATCCTCGTGAAATCTGATATGGATCCCGTGAGCTTCATCAACGAGGACGGGTACATTTTTCTCATGAGCAATTGTAACGATTTTTTCTAAATCAGTAGCAAATCCATAATAGGTTGGATTAATTACTAAAACACCTTTAGCATCAGGGTGTTCCTCTAAAGCTTCACGCACTGACTCCGGAGTAATTCCATGGGCTATACCTAACTTTTCGTCGATAACAGGGGTTAAAAATACTGGGCGAGCGCCAGAAAGAATTAACCCAGTAACCACAGCACGATGAATATTCCGTGGAACAATTATTTTATCGCCAGGATCAGCAACCGACAAGATCATAGCTTGGATAGCACCACTAGTACCTTGAACAGAAAAAAAGGTGCGATCAGCTAAAAAGGCTTCGGCGGCTAAATCCTGTGCCTCTTTGATAATACCATGTGGGTTGTGAAGATCATCTAGAGGTGGAATATTAATCAGGTCAATCGATAAGGCATTGAAACCGAAAAAGTCGCGGAACTCCGGATCCATACCAGTGCCTCGTTTGTGTCCAGGAATATGAAATTGTAAAGGTTTGGATGCAGCGTACTCACGGAGTGCAGTGAATAATGGAGTTTCCTGTTGTTTCAAGACCTTCTCCTCTTCTCTTATTATATTCAGGACACTTTTTGGGGGTTCTGTCCCACTTGAAGTATACTAAACCATGATCGGATGTCAAGAATGTAATTCCCAAAAATATTTTTTCTTTTTGTTCTTTAAGGCTTGACGTCTTATAAACACTGCTAAATGGACAAGGAATCTATATTTGCTTTGTCGAAAAGTCAAGAAGAACATATTTTCCGTTGAATTCTTTTTCGGCGTAAGTTAGGACCTGTAAAATATCATTTTTCTATTTACTGTCAAGGAGGTGGCAAGCCTGCAATTGCAGGCGTTATTATGATTAATTTGCTCTCTAAAGGTGGTTGGGTTATGTATGTGTTGCTAGGCTGTTCAGTCCTAGCATTAGGAATTATTTTTGAAAGATTTTTTAATCTATTACGTGCTAATAATGATTCGGAAAAGTTACTTGGTGCTGTAAAACGCCTTCTTGTACAGGGGAAAGTTTTAGAAGCATTACGCTTAGCCAAGCAAGAAAGAGGACCCGTGGCTGCAGTTTTGGCAGCTGGAATTGGTAATTATGGTCGTGATCCCAAAGAAGTAGAAAGATTAATGGATCAAGTAGCTGAGCTTGAGTTATTACGTATGAGAAAAAGAATGCCAGCACTAGAACTAATAATTCAACTAGCACCACTTCTTGGTTTACTTGGTACAGTTACAGGTGAGATTCGCACTTTTAATGTCTTAAATAATCTACAAGGCGTTTCAGATCCTATTGCTATGAGTTCTGGTATTGCCGAAGCCTTACTTACCACAGCTTATGGATTGTTAATTGCAATCCCAGTCGCAGCTGTCTATGCTTATTTAGATTCTATGATTCAAAAAAACGTCGCTAATATGAATAGAGCAATCACTGAAATACTCGATACTTTTGCAAACTTGAAGCAGGAGGAGTCGAGCAAGGAAGCGAGTGATATTGCTTGACAATCAAATATGAAAGACCCAAACCTCGCATAGATTTAACATCCTTAATTGATATTATGTTTTCTTTAGTTTTGTTTTTTGTGGTTTTTACAACTTTTAGAACTTACGAAGCGAATATAAACTTACAGTTACCAAAAGCTTCAACTGGCGATAATGCTTTAAAAAGTATGGTAGTAATCAGCATAAATAAAGAGGGTAATTTCTACCTTTCTGGCCAACAGGTCAGTGAAGAACAGCTGTTAGCATCGGTAAAGACAAAATTAGCCTCTAATCCTAACGAGGTAGTTATAATCCGAGCTGACGAATCAATACCATACTCATATATAGTTAGAGCATTAGATGTTGTCCAAGCTGGAGGTGGCTACAACATTTCCTTAGCAGTAGAAAAACATTAAGAAGGAGTGGGCTTAGATGGAAAATAAGAAAGACGACCTGGCCCTCTCTGTCTTTTTAGCGGTTTCCTTAGTTATCCACTTGTTATTTTTGCTAATTATACCTTTTTCTAAATTAGAAAGCTTAATGGCTGGGTATGGCAATGATCCTAATCAAACCACTATTATAAACATCCGACTGACTGGTAGTGGTACACCACAAAGTAAAAGTGCAGTTACCAAAAAGCCAGAAGAACCATCGCAGGCAGAAGAAAAACCAAAAGGTAATACAGAAGAAAAACCTAAGCCTGATCCCAAACCTCAGCCGGAAGTTAAAAAAGTTCAAGAAACGGTTGTAGCACCTAAAAAAACTGGCGAACCGGTTAAAAATGTAGCGCCACAACCTAAAGCTATTAAAACAGAAACTCCAGCTCCTAAAGCTGAACCGTCAGTAGAGAAGCAACCTGAGGTAAAAATTATTACTAGTGAAGCAAGTAATTTAGCTGTGGATTTAGATGCACCAGCCAAAGACGGAGCAGGTAAAACTACCTCTGATGAGGGTAAAGGTGGTAGTACTGCTACCCAATCAGGTTCGCCTGATGGTAATTCCGATCAAATTATAATAGCTAAGGGAGAAGACTATATAACTAATAGAGGCGGTTCTGGTGGTTTTACAACGAAAAACATCCAGAGTTTAGAGTACACAGGTGTATTGGAGTTAGTGTTCGAAGTGGATAGTGAGGGTAAGATGACAGTTTTACTAGTTAAAGGGCTTGGTGATGATAGATTTAATAAAGAACTAGTTAGCTTTGCTCAAAAGAGTTGGGTAGGACGTTTTGATACTGAAGCTAAAGCTAAGTTTCCCAATGGCTATAAAGTGCCTGTTACTGTGGTGTTTGAAAAAGGCAATGGAACACATAAATTTGGTAATGTGGCTCCGTTGGAATAGGAGGGGTAGTTTTTGAAAAAAACAAGATTTCTTAAACTGATTCTCATATGTTTGGTGTTATTAATGCCTCTCTCAATTGGAGCAGAATCAAAGATACCCCGCGCCTATGGGCAAGGCGATGGGGTAGTGAAGTTAAGAAACGACTTTATTGAGATTGTTGTTAATACAAGTACAGATGGTACTGGTCGTTTTGCTGTTATAACAACTGGAGGAGATCCGGAAAGAACCGATGATAATGACAAATATCTTATTTATGGATTAGGAAAACCAGTAACATCATATAGTACTATTCGTATTGATAACAAAAATTATGTCTTTGGTGGTAAAACTACGAAAAGAGCGGGGCTTAATGGTAATTATGGTACCCAGATAACACCACCTGTTCAAAGAGAGGATGGTATCTATACCTCTTATCGCTATGGAGATATTCTCGTTGAACAGATTCTTGATTTAACCTTTTCTACAACAACTGGACAGCCAGATACAGCTGCTATTAGTTATGTGTTTACTAACCAAGGTAATACAGCTCATGATGTGGGTTTACGAGTTGTTTTAGATACTATGCTTGGCGATAACGATGGAGCTCCTTTTCGAGTTGGTGATGTAGCGGTTGTAAGTGATACGCTTTTTACTGGCATTAGTATACCTGTTTTTATGCAAGCATTTGATGATCTATTAAAACCAGCTGTTATGGCCCAAGGCAATCTTTCTGGTCCGGAAGTTACATGTCCTAGTCGAGTATATTTTTCTAACTGGGGCAGTTTTGCTGATGGAGCTTGGGATTTTAATTATGTACAGGGAAGAGATTTTACGAGAGCGGGCGAGTTTGATTTAGATAGTGCTATGGCTCTTTATTGGGATCCAGAACCACTGCAGCCTGGCCAATCTAAGCGCTATGTAACTCACTATGGTCTGGGTGGAATCTCAATTGCCAAAGGTTTCTTGTCTCTAGGATTGAGTTCAGTGAATAAAGTTGAGATGGCAACAAATCCTCAACCATTTGATGTTATTGGCTATATCCAAAATACTGGCGATGGTATCGCTCACGCGGTAGTTGCCAAACTTAAATTGCCTAAAGGATTAGCTATAGTTGGTTCTACTAATGAGAAGTTTATTGATAAAATGCAACCTGGAGAATCAAAGCAGGTTGTTTGGAAAGTAGTACCCACTGGTAATTCGTATGGAAATATGCAAATGGTAATGGAAGTCGATGCTAGCAATATTGGGGTTAACACAGTTTCTAGACAGATTGAAGTTACAACACCAGCTAAATTGAGTCTAAACTTGGAAGGTCCACTTAATTTATCTATAGTGGATGAAAAACTGTTTCCTGAAGTTTTTGAAGTAACTGGTAGAATTAGCAATACAGGTGGGTCGACGGCCTACAATGTTGAATTAGAGCTTTCTAGTGCAATGCTTAACTTTGTTAAAGGTGAACAAAGAACGGTTTATGTAGGTACTTTGCCTCCTAACCAAGATGCCAAAGTGACTTGGAAGCTTACAGCTAAACCAGTATCTGGTTCAGTGTATCCATCAGGAAGAGCTTTTGTAAGTCTAACGGCAACCGCTAGCAATGCAGAATCCCCTGCAGCTAAGAATTTACCTATCTTATTACCTAAGATCGATCCTAAAGTTTGGCTACGCTCAGTATATCCTGAGCCAAGAGTTATTAACAATAGTTTAGTTATCCATCTTGATTTGATGGCTACAAATATAGAACGCTTAAAAGATTTTAAGATCGAACTAAACTATGATCCACAAGTACTACAGTTCTTAGGTTGGCGAGTTGGAACTCAGATTATTTCAACAGGTGAAGGTGAATGGAAACGCGGTCCGATTTCTGTCACGGATCCCTACGAAGCTAACAAGACGGGTAAGATAACAATTGAAGGCCAAATAATTGACAAGAATAGTTTCGGTGGTTCATTAGCTGAACTAAAGTTTATTCTCGTTGGTAAGGGTAAAACAAAAATAGGATTTAATAGTGTTACTCTTACAGCGAATGAAAAGGATGTTAAAGCAGTGGGCTTTGAAATTGAAGTACGTTAATTCATCTAAGTTGCACGGGGAGGTTATAAACAATGAAGCCTAAATTTAGGATTGCTTTACTAACCGTTCTACTACTTATATCTATAAGTAGTACGGTTATAGCATCACAACCTAAAGATATTGAGAGTAGCCATTGGGCTTATCAAAGTGTGAAAGAACTATTAGAAAAGGGTTACCTTTCGGTTTATCCTGATAACACCTTTCGTGGTAACGAACCTGTTGATCGTTATACTCTGGCTAATGTAGTAGCGAGAATGCTACGCGAGGTTCAGACTGGCAAAGTAACTGCTTCGTCAGAAGATATTACTAGCCTTAAAAAATTGTATACCGAATATCAAGCTGAGGTAGTTAAAGCATTTCAAGAAATAGACAAACTAAGTGGTAGAGTAACTGATTTAGAGAAGGGCTTAGTGGCTAATAAAGACGAAATAACTCGTTTGCAGATTGATTACAACACCAGCTTCAAACCTGAGATTGCAAAACAGATAGAAGCAGTGTTTGCTTCAATGAATACCACAAAAACTCAGTTAGAAGGAAAAATAGACAGTTTAAAATTAGAAGTAGAACTATTAAAAGGCGATAAAGCTTCAAGTAAAGAACTGGATAAAGCTATCTCTAGTGCAGTTCAGAGAGCTACTGATGAAGCCAGTAATATCTCTGACGAATTAATTGCAGTTAAGCTAGATTTACAGGATGAAAATACAAAGCTAAAAGAGGAAGTAGATGGTTTAAAAACTACACTTACTGGCTATATACAAAGTTTTGTAGATTTAGCTGAGAAAACTAATGAACAAGATAAACGGTTAGCGAAACTAGAAGAACAAATCAATCTACTTGACAATCAACTCAGAGAAGATTTACAAAGTACTAGGAGTAGCAATTTTGTGCGTGAAAGAACTATTGAAAATAGGCTGGAAAAAATTGAGGAAGAATTAAAGAGTACCAAAGAGAGTACTAATTCAAGACTAAGTTCATTAGAAGGAAGTAGATACTACTGGTGGGCAGGTTTTGGCCTTTCAATCATCACAGTTATTGTAGCTCTTGTAGCGGCTAACAATATGTAAAAAGGAGGGGGAGCCCTCCTTTTTTTTATCTACGTTGGTTGTCGTCAGAAATGTCGTTCTTGTTTTCAATGTCACTTTTTTTATTTCGGCAAGAGACATCGTTATTTATTTTGTTGTTGCTCATCTTAGGCTTTTTATTGGTTTTTTGTTTGTCAGGCATAAGTTCACCTCTCAAAACTAGTGTGTGCTTTTTGTCCCCAATAATACTTAGCAGCAAGGGATTATTACTTTTAAGCTGAATGATAGATTAGAGATAAGAGGAGGGGTTGAAGTGGGCCAAAATAAGAAGCGCTGGTTTTATAGCTCTGGATCATTAGCTGGTATGTTAACTGTTGCTACATTTTCTGGTTTTATCAACTTTTTCTATATCGATTATTTGAAAATTAACCCAATGCTTATTGGGTCAGCCATGCTATTATATGGAATTTACAATGCTATTAATGATCCTCTGTTAGGACAGTTATCCGATTGGTATCGCGGTAAAAATGGGACTAGAATTCCCTTTATACGTTATGGCATGATACCATTTGTCATTGCTTTTGCGCTTTTATGGTTACCCAAACCAGGGTGGTTTAATGGTAACGAAATAGCTTTATATATTTACTTTGTCTTGAGTATTTTACTCTTCGATGGACTCTATACTTTAGTCTTTTTGAATTGGACTGCTTTATACCCAGAACTCTATCGCACTGATGTCGAACGTAACCAAGTGTCAGCTATTCGACAGATTTTCGGGATAGTTGGGAATATAATCGGTTTTGCTGTTCCGCCATTTTTAGCATCCTTAATTGGCTGGCAGTTAATGGGAGTTTTGTTTGCAGTCATATCCTTGGTTTTTATCTATATTAGTATTAAAGATATTAAGGAAGAACCAAAGACTATTAAAGAAGGTCAGTCTAGCTTACCCTTTTTAAAAGCCTTAAAAGGAACATTTGCTAATAAACCGTTTGTTATCTATGTGCTAGGTTCTTTTTTTCTCCAGTTTACCTTTGTCTTTATGCAAGCTGTGATGCCTTTTTATGTTAAATATGTCTTAAAGGTTGATGGATTAGGACAGTCGTTAGTTTTAGGTACTGTCTTTATTAGTGCTCTTTTCTTTGTCTTAGGTTGGAGCAAAGTTACCAATAAATTAGGTGCTAAGCGAACGATGCAAATATGTTTAACCTTATTTGTAGTTAGTTTAGTTCCCTATTGGCATGCCCAAGATTTTACTGCTGGATTAATAATTGCTGCCTTAAATGGCTTAGGTCTTGCTGGTTTAATGATTCTAATTGATGTTATGCTAGCTGATGTTATCGATCTTGATGAGCTACGCACTGGTTATAGACGAGAAGGTATGTATTTTGGCATGAATGCTCTAATCATTCGCTTAGGGATCTCACTACAGGGACCTATTTTAGGTTATATTTTAGCTACCTCAGGCTACGTTCCTGAAGCTTTAACTCAAACAGCATCAGCTATTAATGGCTTAAAAGTAGCAATGGTTATAGTGCCTATTGTTTCCCTCTTCTTATCGTTTATTATGTTTAGCTTTTATCCTCTCAATAAGCAAGAAGTCAGGGAGATCAAGGAGAAGTTAAAAAGTATCTCTTTTTAATCATCTGGACTTAAAGATCATATAAAGGGGGGTTTTAGCAAACGTGGCATTACAAGCAATATTTTTAGATTTAGATAATACACTAATTGACTTTAGTACAGTAAGAAGGCAGGCGTATGTTGCAGCGGCTGCTGCAATCAAAACTTATTATCCTGGTTTACCTAATAAAGAATTAATCAGGGTACAAAGAGAAAAAACAGCTGAGGTCTATCGTGAGTTTATTTCCGGCGAAATAGATTATGATACCCAGTGCAGAGAACGCTTTCAGAGAGTTTTTAACCATTTTGGTATTAAAAATCCAGCCCTTATTAAGTACCTTGCCTGGTTTTTTAATAACTACCAAGAAAGAAATGTTAAGCCGTATGTATCTTCTGAGGTAACTTTGCAATTATTAGCTCGAAAATATAGACTTTTTATTATTACCAATGGCCCATATCCACACCAAAAAAGGAAATTAAAATTAGCTAGATTAAGTCCGTTTATCGAAAAACTATATGCGCCTGGGGGTAAATACAAAGGCAAACCAGAGCCTCACTTATTTTTATCAGCCTTGAAAGAAGCAAATTTAAGGCCTAAGGAAGTTGTGCATGTAGGCGATGAGATTGCTGATATTTTAGGAGCTACCAATTGTGGTATCAAACCAATTTGGATTAGGCCACCGAAAAACGAAGTAGGAATAAATGATATAGGCGAACTACCATTGTATTTGAAGCAAGTTAATAGCGAAAACTTAGCAATCTAAAGAGCAATAAACGATAAGTAAAAAAAGACTGGCAGACCTTAGGCCAGGTCTGCCAGTTTAGAGGCGTTCGCTCTAGGTCTTAGAGTTTAAGCCACCTCTGGTTGATCATCTCAACCACCTCCCTTGTAGGGATGATTTGGCCGTTTCCCTGTATTTAGTATAATACACAAATAGCTTCTTGAAAGACCGTTAACAGTTCTGATTTAATTATTCCGAATTACTAGTTAGTAATCTAATAGCAAATAAACTACCAGGGCAGGACATATAAATGGTTGTGTCCAAGACTTAATACATAATGGATTTTGAGAATAAATTAAGATACAAAAAAGCTTTTGGCTAATTATTGGGTGAAAGTGGAGAGAAAAAGATTGGGTAAAAATAAACTAATTAAACCGGTTGTTAAGTGGGTTGGGGGGAAAAGACAAATTATCAAAAAGATAACTCCTTACATACCCCAAACTTTTTTAACTTATTACGAGCCGTTTCTCGGTGGTGGTGCCGTTTTATTTGCATTACAACCCAAAAAAGCTGTTGTCAACGATATAAACAGTGAACTAATGAATTTATATGTAGTGATCAAAGACAATGTTGAGGATTTGATAGTAGATCTAAAAAAACATAAAAATGAAGCTGGTTATTTTTACAAAATAAGAGAGTTAGATCGGCAGAAAGATATGTATCAAAATCTAACACCGATCCAGAAAGCATCAAGAATTATTTATTTGAATAAAACTTGTTATAATGGCTTGTTTAGAGTAAATAAGACAGGCGAGTTTAATACCCCTTTTGGTCATTATAAAAAACCTAATATTGTGAATGAGGTTACACTTAGAGCTGTTAGCGATTATTTTAATAGAGCAGAGATTGAGTTTTTCTGCGACGATTTTGCTAAGTCGCTCCAGAATGTACAAAAGGACGATTTTGTCTACTTAGATCCGCCCTATGATCCACTCTCTGATACGTCTAATTTTACTGGTTATAGTCGAGGTGGATTTGGACAAATAGAACAAATTAGACTGAAAGAACTCTGCGATCAACTAAATGAAAAGAAAGTTAAATTTCTTTTATCTAACTCCTCAACCGATTTTATTAAAGAACTTTATCAAGATTATAGGATCGAAGTAGTTCAAGCTTCGAGACTAATCAACTCAAGAGCCGATAAAAGAGGAGAGATAAGCGAGCTTCTGATAATGAATTATTAATAGCTAGAAGCATAATTAAAATCATTCCACTAGCAAGTTTCCGACGTCTAGATGCATAGATACTATACAACCTAAGCGTAAATAAAAAGGTCCCAAGGTATTGGGACCTTTAAGATTATCTTTGTTTAGTATTACGAACAATTTTACGTATGCTATCGTAACTAAGATGAAATTCATCCATTAAGTCTGGAATTGATATACCTGCTCTGTACTGCCTAATAATATCATGGTTTCTTTCTTTAAGTTCGGCACGAGCTCCGTTTTTCTCACCCCAGCCTAATCGTTCTTCGTCACATTTGGGAATATATATTTCTTTACCTTGAATGTATTCTTGAACTTGCTTTAGGAGCTCAATGGGTAAAATATCTTCTGCGTTAGTATACATAAACGGCCAACGTCTCCTTTCGTATAGAGGCGTTGGCTCACAAGAGAACAGCATTAAAAAGAGCTGTGACTTACACGATAGTGTGAGCCAACGCTAAGGCAATATTTGGAATGTTAAATGAGTAGACACCAAACAAAAGATGAACTATCCCCAGCATCAGCGCACACCTCCTTTCGAATATTTAAACGCTAAAGGAAATTATTTTCTAAATTGTTATCTCAATTATCCCAGAAAATTGTGTATTTAGCAAGGGAAAGATAGCTCCTAAATATCTTTCCTTTTTCGTTACATTCAAGAAATTCACAGTACTACGCGAAGGATAGCTATTACTAAGCAAAATCATTATATAAAAACACCTTAAAGGGCAAGCTAAACCGCGAGAAATTATCTAAGGGAGTGATTTATCGGATGCCAGAAGATCTAAAACCTAATCGCTTGAGTAAACAAAAGTCTCCCTATCTTCTTTTACATGCCTATAACCCGATAGACTGGTATCCATGGGGTTTGGAAGCCTTGGAAAAAGCTAAAGTTGAAGATAAACCGATCTTTCTATCGATTGGTTATTCAACCTGTCATTGGTGCCATGTTATGAACAGAGAATCTTTCCTCGATCAAGAGGTTGCCGAGATACTGAATAAGAATTATATTGCGATTAAAGTAGATAGAGAACAACATCCTGATGTAGATCAGGTATATATGAAAGCTTGTCAAAGACTTACAGGCACTGGCGGATGGCCTTTAAATGTCTTTCTTACTCCCGACTTAAAACCTTTCTTTGCCGGTACCTATTTCCCTAAAGACAATAGTATACGCGGTGTAGGTTTGATCTATATCTTAAAACAAATTGCAAGCCATTGGCAAAATGATCGTCAAACTCTACTTGAGGGTAGTGAAATAGTTATTAAAAGTATGAGTGATACGAGAAAACCAGGATTATTTACTTATGATTTGGTTCAAAATCATATAGATAGCTTGGTAGATAGCTATGATAATCAATATGCTGGTTTTTTACCAGCTCCGAAATTTCCCCAATTGCATACCCTACTTTTTCTTTTGAGTTATGCAACTGAGAAAAAAGATAACTCGCTATTAACGATGGCCAACAATACCTTAACTACCCTTTTAGTTAGTGGTACTTATGATAATGTCGGGGATGGGTTATTTCGTTACGCAACAGATAGGGAGTTTAGAATACCTCATTTTGAAAAGATGCTATATGATAACGCCTTTTTGCTTTATACCTTAGCAGAGTTCTCGGCTGCTTCTAAAAATGTACTTTATGAAGAGAAAGGTTCAGCCCTCTTTAATTATTTAGAAAGCGTTTTGAAAGATAGCCAAGGTGGTTATTTTACTGCTGAAGATGCTGATTCCAAAGAGGGAGAGGGTGCTTATTATCTCTATAGTTATTCATTATTAGAAGAGATATTAACACCAAATGAGCTAGAGTTATTAGAAAAATACTACTCAGTTTCTGCTAAGGGCAATTTTAATCAATTAAATCATCTATATCCTAAAAATAAAGAAGCGGCAGTTCAAATTAGCCAAAATAAGGACCTACGGGCTGAATTAACTCTGGTATTTAAGAAAGTTCTGAAGTTTAGACAAGAAAAACGCGAAGCACCTTTTAAAGATACTAAAATTTTAATATTTGCAAATGGCCTTTTGTTAGCGGGACTTGCTAGAGGAGCTGTTGTTTGGAATAGCCAGGAAATGCAGATGGCTGCAATTAACTTATATCGGTTTTTGGCTAAGTATGCTCTAGACTCACCATTACCAGGAGCGTTAAAAGATCAGGTTATCTCCGTAGGACATTTAGATGACTATGCTTATCTTGCCTGGGGTTTTATTGAGTATGGTTTAGCTTTTGGAGCTAAAGATGCTCTGCAACTAGCAACTAGTTTAGTAGAGAAAACAGACTGGCTCTTCAAAGATATGGAAGGAGGAGGCTATTATTCTGTAGCTTTTGATACAATACTTCCTCATAGGCCCCAAAGTTTTTATGATGGTGCGATTCCAGAAGGAAATTCGGTGATGAGTTTAGTTCTTTATCGCCTTTGGCAGCTTACAGGCGAAGAAAAATATACACATTCTTTAGAGAATTTGCTAAATAGGGCTGCTGGTATGTTAAAAGAAATGGGCTTAGCACCCTTTTTAGCGATGGTTGGCAATTGGTATCTTCAATCAACCTACGAGCTCGTACTTACAGGTAGAGGTGAATCAGTAGAAAAGATAAAAAATGCGATTCAAAGTCGATATTTAGGGGGTAACCTCTTTTGGTTATTACAAGATGAAGGTGAGGTTTTAAACCTAGAAGTCGGTAAAGATAATAATAAATTAATGCTTTATCTTTGCCAAGGGAGCATATGCCAGCAAGGTTTAGAGGGTGCTGATAAGATCGTTAAAAAAGTAGAAGAGCTGCTTTAAAAAGCAGTCCTTGGTGATATGACTAATTGTAAGAAATAGCATTGAGCGATGAAGTCAATGCTATTTCTTTTTGCCTAATTTGCTTAAACGAATCGCAATGAATTACTATTAATAAACCCCACCTGTATTAAACTTGCCCTCTCCTTTTAAATAACAATCAAAAAATTCTAGGCAGATCTTACTAATTAATTTGAGGCAGTCTTCGGTGTTAGTTGTTGGCTTCTGCTGGTTAAAGAAGCGTGTTTGTGGTGCTAAATCAGTTAGATCGAAATGCCCTATACCACTAATTTAGACATTAAATACATTTGCGTTCGAATTAGTAAGTAGGGCATAATTTTGAGCATATTGTAGCCAGTCGCCTAATTGGTCAAAAAGACGGTCTGAATAGACATTAAGTAGAGGTATGGGGTATTGCGCATCGATAAATATACCTTATTCATTACCAAGAAATCATAAAGACGCCTAAAAAAAGCAAGTCGCGAGAAGCGACTTGCGATTGGGATTATCACCATTAATTTAAGAAGAGAGTTAGACGCATTGCATGTTGGCCTTCGGCTACCGAAGTTAGATAAAATAAATCACAAACAGGCGGCTCATGATATTCTACATAATCCATGGCATATTTACGAAAGTCACCAGACTCTGCCAAAATTCTTCTTTCGACGCCTTCCTCGAAGTCTTCGATTTGTGGTTCTACCACTACCGGTTCTGGAGGGACAGTGCCTGTCAAAAGTCGGTAAAGTATTTTGAAGTTAGACGCATGCATTGCTTCATCACGAGCAAAACCAAGAATAATTGATCGATCTTCTTCTTCTGGGGCTAATTCTGCTAACCGGTAATAATAAAGAGAGTCGTTTGTTTCATCTGTAATATATTCTTCTAACTTAGTAAGAAGTCCGATAGTTTCGCAACGCTCATCATGTTTTCTCATGTGTTCGTTGGTCTCCATAAAATCACCTCGTGGTTACATACTATGCTAAAGCCTACTGTTTTTTATAGGCCCAAAGGACTGACAAATACTAATACGTGATAGCAAATTTAAAAACTAGATAAAAGGCTTGGCAAAGTTTTTTTATCTAATATGTCAAATATATCGATTAGTTTGTTGGTAAAAGACCTCGAGAGTGGTTTTTAGTTCCCCGCATAAAAAAAGAAACCGCCATGTTCGATGGCGGCATGAAAGTATAGTTACCCGATTAATGAGTAGTCTGTTAATTTTTAGCTTTCAGGTAAACCCGGTAATTGGTGTGTTTGCTATTTTTAGATTTAACTACAATTTTATATTGACCTGCCCCTAACTTAATCTCATTTGATTTCTTTAAGTGGGGTCCATGGATTTCTTTAATTATTTGGTTAGACATATTATAGATTGTGATGGTCACTTGTCCTTTAGGTGCTTTACCATCAGCAAAGAGAAGATAATAGCCTGGTTTATCAATTACAATATTTTTGGCAGTGGTGTAATCATTTGAGGCAAAAGTAATGGACCAATCAAGTAGATTTGCTCTCACAGTAACATGAACTTCATTTTTAGGTATAACCGTAGTTTTACTTGTGACAGTGACAAAAGATGAGCCAAAAAGAAGTGCTAATAGCAAGACTAAGACGACGGCAATATTTCCTTGCAACGACAAAACCTCCTTGAAAAATATTTTGGTTAGATGTTGTAAATTAAACTTTCTATATGTGGGGCCTTTATTATTAATACAAATGTTTTTTCTAGAGTTCGTGTTAAATGAACAAAGAGAAAGCTGGATTAATACGGGCACCATTTTTAGTAGTCTAACAATATTATATGTCTTTATGAATCTGGTTTGGTTACTCATAATTAAGATAACTTTATTTGCTTGATTACATATATGATAAATTGAGGTGAAAGCAATGGGACGTATATTTCGAACTGTAAGAGGTTTTGAACAAATACGTTTATCAGAAGAATCGTTATCACCTAGTTTAGAAGATTATTTAGAGATGATATTTCGCAAAACCAATTCGGAAGACGATTTACGTTTAAGTGATCTAGCTGACCAATTACATGTAAGTGCTGCTTCCGCCACAAAAAATGTTCAACGACTAGCTAATTTAGGGTTTGTTAGTTATGAGCCATATGGCAAGATTAGGTTGACAGATTTAGGAATAAAGACTGGAGAAGTTCTTTTAACAAGACATGAGACTTTAGAAAAGTTTTTTAAAACTTTAGGTGCAGGAGATGTAGGGTTTGAGGAAACTGAAATGATTGAACATTATTTAAGTGAAGCTACTGTAAAGAAGCTCAGAATCTTAACGGCTTTTTTGGAAAAGCAAAGCGCCGATTGGCAAAGGTTTTCCGAAAACCAGTAAGGTCAGGTAGAATAACAATACGAAATCGGCGATAAGTTGCTAGTAGTATTAGACTAAGTAGAAGTTGCAGAAAATATAACTTAACAGAAAGAAAATGTGCTAAAATAACAAGCAAAAATCGTGTTAAAGGATGTGATCAGATGCGACAGCTAAGACGAAGCAAATACCAAATTCCCGATAACGAGGCAGTTAGAATACTCCAAGAAGGAGAATATGGAATACTTGCAACTTGTGGTCTAGATAAAGAGCCTTATGGTACACCCATTAACTATGTTTATGATGATGGTTTTATTTATTTTCATTGTGCTAACAAGGGTAGAAAAATTGATAACCTAAAGGAAAATAACTTAGTTGGTTTTACTGTTGTAGGTAAAGCACAGATTGTGCTTAGCAAATACTCTACAAATTATGAAAGTGTTATTGTATCGGGAGAAGCGAGAATTTTATCTGATTGGGAGAAATCTAAACCTTTACTTGCATTAATTACGAAATATAGTCCAGACTTTTTGCAAGGTGCGAACGAGTATATCGAGCGATATTTAGAAAAAACTACAGTTATAGAGATAAAAATAGCTGATTTAAAAGGAAAAAGAAACCCAGGTTAAAAAAGGCCGCTCGCGGCCTTTTTATATAAACAATGTTAAAAGTCTAATCCCCTGAGCAATAAATAGACAGCTTAAGATACCTACTATTGTCGGTAGAAGAAATGATAGTATAGTCCACTGCCAACTAGAGGTTTCTTTTTTTATCGTAAGCAATGTTGTACCGCAAGGAAAATGATTCAAAGAAAAGAGAAGGAAGCAAAATGCGGTTAAATTAGTCCAAGAATTATTAATGAGCAAAGTTTTGGTTGTAGTCAGGTTTTCAAGTTCTAGTAAACTCCCTTGGGAAGTGTAAGCCATAAGGATAATTGGTAGCACAATTTCGTTAGCAGGAAAACCTAATAAGAAGGCTGCCAAAATCACTCCATCTAGACCCATTAGGTAGCCAAGAGGATGTAAAAAGGAAGAAAGTAGCTCTAGGAAGGTTTTGCCACCAATACCAAGATTGGACATTATCCAGATCAGTGCACCTGCTGGTGCGGCTACTAAAATGGCTCTTAGCAATACATACAATGTCCTATCAATAAGAGAACGGATTAAGATAAGGCCAATTTGAGGTTTGCGAAAAGGCGGCAGTTCAAGGGCAAATGAAGAAGGCAATCCTTGCAAGAAGGTTTTCGATAAAAACTTTGATACTAAAAGAGAAACTAGCACGGCACCAACGATCATTAAAACTAAAAATAGGGAAGCACCAAAAGAACCAAGAAAACCTGGGCCAGAAAAAAATAACAAGGCCATGGTAATTAAAGTTGGAAAACGTCCATTGCAGGGTACAAAGTTATTAGTAAGAATAGCTATTAATCTCTCGCGTGGCGAATCGATAATACGACACGCAACAACACCTGCAGCGTTACATCCAAACCCCATACACATAGTTAGCGATTGTTTGCCATGTGCTCCTGCAAGCCTAAATGAATTATCTAAGTTAAAGGCAATTCTTGGCAAATAGCCCCAATCTTCGAGCAGTGTAAAGAGAGGAAAAAATATAGCCATGGGTGGTAACATAACTGCGATGACCCAACTTAAAGTGCGATAGATGCCAAAAACAAAAAGGCCTTTAATCCATTCGGGAGATTTAAGATAGGTGAGAAAATTTAGTAGTTGCCCTTCTATCCACAAGAAACCTTTGGCGAGAAGCTGCGAAGGATAGTTAGCACCAACTAGTGTAAGCCAAAATACTATACCTAAAAACAAAAGCATGAGGGGAATACCAAATATTTTCGAGGTGATAATCCGATCAAAGTGATGGTCTCCTCTGCGAGGTTTAGAGTTTAATTTTAGAACATCTCTGGTTATTTTTTCAGCAGTGGTATAGAGAGTTAATACAATTGATTCCCGAAATTCGCCAGCTAGACTTGGATGTTGTAACTCATTTAGTGATTTAGGATCAACAATTAAATTAGCCATAGAAAGGTATTCTTGGAGCTTGTTTGCTAAAGAATAATCGCTATCGAGGAGTCTAAGAGCTAACCAACGTTTTTGACGCTCATTAAAGGCAGTGTTGGGCAAAGAAGCTATACCTTTTAAAATAAGTTCTTCGAGAGAATCTGGATACCTAATCTGTATAGGAGAAATCGCAGGTTCAGAAGCAGTTAACAGAATTGCTTCTTTTAACTTATCTAAACCTTCTCCGTCTCTTGCGTTAGTTCCCACTACTCGAATCCCAAGGTTCTTGGCAAGTCTGTCTAAATCGATATATATACCTTTTCGTAGAGCTTCATCAAGTAGGTTTACACAGACAACAACCGAAGGAGTTATTTCTAAAATCTGTAAAGCCAAGTGAAGGTTTCTTTCTAAGCAAGTAGCATCAACAACAACAACAGTAACATCAGGTTGATAAAAACAGAGAAAATCCCTAGCGATCTCTTCCTCTTGGGAATCAGCAAAGAGAGAATAGGTCCCTGGCAAATCAATCAGTGAAAAAGAATGATCGGCAAAGAAATATTCGCCTGCTGATAGAGCTACAGTTTTTCCTGGCCAATTTCCAGTATGTTGTTTTAGCCCAGTAAGACTGTTAAATACAGTGCTTTTACCTGTATTGGGGTTACCGGCTAAAGCAATAACAAAATCACTTGTTTCAGGAAGAACTAAATTAGTCGATTTTAGCAGAGCTTGCCCAGTAGAACTGTTTGTTAACCCCAATTAAATCACCTTCTCTTGAGAAGAGGAAAATATTTTTATACAAGCAGCATCTTCATTACGAAGAGCTATTACACAGTCGCGTATAAGATAGGCTGTGGGATTACTAAAAGGACTGCAAAAGAGTTTAGTGACATGAGTACCCCTAGTAAATCCAAGATCCCATAAACGGTGGCGTAATGGGCAATCTGAATTTACATATGCTATAACACCAGTTTCGCCTAAAGTTACTTCGCTTAGAGGATAATAGTCGTTCAATAGTCTACCCCCCTAAAAGTTAACCGCGGTTAAAATTATCTTTCACTGACTAGGGTATGACTAACTACTATGATTGGTGCTTAGAACAAGTATTTTAAATAAAACATATTTCTGCTTTGTTCTAATTAGGTTTTGTTTAATATCTGGTACCTTGCTTGATCAAGTATTTTTGTTTTTTAGGCACCTATAAACATAAATTGGATTTGGCTTGTTTTCAAAAATGTAAGCTATTTAACTTAGCTAAATAGTAAACCTGTTCTATAACAAGGATTACCTGTAATAAACGTAGAATAAAAAAACAATGCACTTGTAATACAAGCGCAGTAAAATTAGCTTAGTTTTGTTTTAAGCAGCTAGAGCAAAGCTAAGTATGTGGAGGGTAGTTTAGATATGTTTATTGGACTGATTGTAGCACTGTTATTCTTTTCTTTTAATGCATCTGCAGAATCACTTAATGTGGCACTAAATAAACCTTATGTAGTTAATTTGTCAGCTAATATCCCGTACACAGATACTGGTGGAGAATTAACCGATGGTGTACACGCTAAAGCTTTCTTAGGAGATAAAGCTTGGCAAGGTTTTGCAAGAATGGATTATCGTATTGTGGTAGTTGATTTAGGAGGCATTTATTCTATTGATCAAATAAAGCTTGGTTCTTTGAAAGATGAAGGGTCGAATGTCTGGTTTCCAAACAACATGAGTTTAGCTTTATCTAACGATGGCGTTAATTGGCGAGTAATAAACGATAATTATTATTCAAGTAAAGACTTTCCCCCTAAACCAACAACTCTAGGAGAACTAGAATTATCTGCTTCGGGAGAACAAGGTCGCTATGTTGCTATAAAGTTCGAAGTTGGTTTCTGGGTCTTTGTCGATGAATTAGAGGTTTGGGGAAATTTAGTAGCTGAAAGTATTGATAAGTCCAAACTTGATGAGATTAACTACAAAGATATTAACGAAGTAATGCTAAAGTTTTTTAATAAAAGTGCTTATGAGAAAACTGAAGGCGAAATGTTACATGCATCAGAACAAACTGGAGGAGCCAAAGATATTCTTCTAGTTTATGATCAAGCATCTAGTATTCGTTGGAATGAATTATATGCCAACCCTTATGTTGCCTATTTAGATAAGAATTTTGAACCAAAGGATTGGTTTTTCGATACTTTCTTGTTCTTAGCTTTAACTACACCTAGTGGTCGTAACTTTGGCGCACCCCCCTACGCTGATAAGGCAGATTGGCAATGGTGGTTATGGCGTATGTTTGAGTCTGGGTATGGTTTTGACGCCTTTAATAGAGCTGTAACTACAGCTGGTGAAAAATTAGGTGATAGTAGTTATAAAGCAAAAGTTATTGTGATGATCCCTTACCCTGTAGAAGAGCCTAATCATGCTTTTGATAAAGATAACCCAGGTTATCTTAATGCTAATAAGATAGGTAGAGAAGCTGCTGCTAAGAATAGATTAGAGGTTGTAAAATGGTATATATCAGAGTTTGAAAAACTGTGGGATGCTGCAGGTTATGACCGATTGGAGTTAATTGGCTATTATTGGTTATCTGAGAATCTAGATAGAAATAGTTTAGATCGGTTGTACTTACCTCAAGTAGGTAATTTAGTCAGAGAAAAAGGCTATAGATTCTTTTGGATTCCGTGGTTTATGGCACCAGGTTATTCTGATTGGCAAGAACTTGGTTTTGATGCAGTAATGTTACAACCAAATTATATGTTTGTGCATGAATCAGCAAAGTCTAGGTTATCTAAAGCAGGTGCGGAAGCTAAAAGATATGGCTTAGGCTTAGAGTTTGAAGCTGATCCCTCTATATTTAGAAATGCTGAGAAAAGGGAACGCTGGTATGATTACCTCAGAGCAACTAATACACTAGGATATGATAAGAATATTTTACGAGGCTATTATCAAGACGTCGATATTCTTGGAACAGCTTCAAGAAGTAGTGAACCTGAATTGCGCGAGATCTATGACAAGATGTATGAGTTTGTAAAGGGTACCTTTACTGAGACTATTACCGAATAATAAAACAGTAGGTAGCTAAAATAAATTAGGCTACCTACTGTTTTTATACCAGGTAATAACATTTTACTTTGGTTTTTTGCTACATAATGGTATTATATAGATAAGATTTATCTCAAATTAGAGAAATTTTATTCAAGTGATAAGCTCAAATAGAGCGGATAGTAAGGATAGGTGAAACTATGTCAATTAAGATTGTGGTAGATAGCAGTATCGATCTTCCTGACGAGTACGTTGAAAAGATTGGCCTAGAGATAGTTCCTCTTACAGTCTCCTTTGGCGAGGATCATTATCTAGATCGTGTTGATATTACACCTGAAGAGTTTCACGAAAGAATGATGCGGGAAAAGGAGCTACCGAAAACTGCACAACCAGCTCCAGGAAGATTTCTAGAGATTTTTGATAAATTTGGCAAGATGGGTCACCAAGTTATATGTTTATGCTTATCAAGTGGTTTAAGTGGAACTTATAATAGTGCCAAATTAGCTCAAAGTATGACCGATACAGAGGTGGAAGTTGTTGACACTTTATCTGGTTCAACAGGCTTAGGCATCCTTGCTTATCTAAGTTCTAAATGGGCTGAAGTGGGTAAATCTCTCCAAGATATATCTAAAGATATCAAAGAATATGCCGAAAACATTACTGTATACGCTCTCTTGGATACTGTAGAAAATGCAGTTAAAGGAGGTCGTCTTAGCCCCATTAAAGGAGCTATTGCCAGTTTACTTAATTTAAAGGTTATTTGCGAAGTTCGCCATGGTAAAGTTGATGTCGTAGAAAAAGTTAGAGGAACACAAAAGGCATATGCCAGGTTAACAGAATTAATTGCAGAAAAGACAAAAGGTAGAAAGATACCAATGATCGGTATTGCTCATGTAGCTAACGAAAAAGGTGCTAAAATTTTAAAAGAGGCAGTAATGAATGTTCATAAGGAAGCTGAATACTTTGAAACTGCTATGGGTGCTACAATTAGTACCTATGCTGGTAAAGGCGGTTTAGTTATAGCATTTTAATAAAAGAAGCCTGACTTGATTAAAGTCAGGCTTCTTTTTAGACTTACTATTAATTTGAAAGTTAGATTAAACCATCTTGTGAAAACTGTTTCAGTAAGAAATTAGACCAAATTTCGTAAGCTGGACCATTAGGATGGATACCATCTAAGGAGAGAGATTTTGGCATGAAGCCATTTTCGACCATTAAAGAATAAATGTCTAGATACGAAACTCCTTCTTGAGAGGCAATTTTTTTAAGTCCTTCATTATATTCGGCTACTTTAGGTGCAATTTCGTGTTCTTTACCTAAAGGCAGTATGGATTGCAAATATAATTTAGCTTGAGGAGCTTCGGCTTTGATATATTTGATGATTTTTTCTACTTGACTGTGGTACTCGCTACGCTCGGCATTGTAAAGTAGATTATTGGTGCCAATCATTACTAAAACAGCTTTGGGATTAGATTCAAGAGCAAGAAGATTACGACGATCCCAAACACCACTGGCAATGTCTGCACTAATACCACGATTAATTGTTTTTACCTTAGCAAGATATCCTTGGAGGTAATAACCTTCAGTAATGGAGTCACCAATAAAAATAAAAGCTTGTTCGGGTAGTTTTTCTTTAGCAAACTTCTCAACTTTACCAAACCAATAATCCCCTCTTTTCATTAGCTCATCATAACTTTTATGGGTTGGATGAACTAGAGGAAAGAGATTGTTTATTGATGTTCTAGCTTCGCTAAGAAAATAAGTAGCCTGGGTTGAAGATTCTTTCTGAATAAAGAAATTTAAAGCAGTTATATTGTGGGTAGCTTCTTGATAGAGACTACTCATTTCACTGGTGGCTAGATTATCTTTAGCAAGTTTTTGGTAGTGTTGGGCACTTATTTTATAAGAAGCTTCTAAAGGTTCTACTAAGTTTTGAATATCCGAAATAGGTACTGCGAAGATAATATCAGAAGGTGGTAGCATTTCGTTGATACTATCAACAAAAAGACTGTTCCATAAATGGTTAGGATTATTAAAGACATCTTCGGCAATATAAGTTGAATTAGCTGTCTTAACTACAGCTGCGAACTCATTTTCTTGCCAGTTTTCGCCTTGGCCTTTCAATGTTGGTTTTACTAAGGTTCGCTTAAGAGATTCTATTTTATTTTCTGAGTATAAAAATGTAAGGTCGGAAGTGATTTCTTTGTTAGTAACATCAATTTCTAGGCCTAAAAGCGAGGCCAGTAAAGGTGAGGTATCGTAAGTAGCTAGTATTTTACCACCGCTAGCAATAAAATCAGTAAGTGTTTTAACTTGATTTTGCTCTAGACTATTATTGGAAAGTAAAACAACTAATTCGAAATAGTTTAAGAAACCGTTTTCAACGTCCTGATCATTAATAACTACAGTAGGGATAAACTCGTCATCTAAGAGAGATTTAGCTTTATTGATCATTGACTCATAAGCTGAACCTTTAACTTGAGCAGTTTTTTCATTGTACAACAAAGCAACACCACAACGTTTAGCACTAATTGACAGAGAGAAAGCAGATACCAAGATTAGCACCCCCAAAAATTTCAAGGTAGTTAAAGATAGGTGATTGAGAGCAAATTTGTTTTGCACTCTGATCTCTCCTTTAATAAAGATATAACTGGTAGGAGCTGGTGTTAATTAAAAAGTTTTAACCTACGAAATCACCATTTAAGCAAAAACTACAAGATACTCTTACAACAGTCTGTTAAGAATTAGCCAGTCGGAGGATTATTCCTACCAAAGTAAATAAATTATTAACGGTTAACGCGTAAAAGCAGGTCTTTATTAGATATTCCATGGTATAGCCAATAACTAATTGAAAATCTAAACTAACGTTATTTAATTGTCATTATTTAGGGAGAAAAGGCCAATTTCAAGTCTGCTGATAAGGGAAAAGAGGTATATAATGTTCGAGCCGTAATAAGTTAGAACATGCTCTAATATGCTATAATGTATTATTTAAGCTTGTTTGATGATAATACTTAATGGAAAGAGGATCGATCCCGATTTCCTTTCAATAAGGCCCTGCAAATAAAGCAGGGCCATGTCATTTTAAAAGACAATTGGAAGAAACAGGATACAAGTGGCAAGGTTTCAATGGCAAAAACTGGAGGAATAGTAAATAAGCGACCTGCTCCTCTACGATTAGTTATCTACCTTAAAGCATTTACCTTGTGGCAAATTGTACCATTTATAATAAGTTTATAATTGTAAATTTAGGTAGAGAAAGCAAAGTTTTGAATCGCTATATAACATTTACTGGAAATAAGCTAAGACATGTTGTTAAATCGAATTAAGTCGAAAACTCATTGCGCTAGTAGGAGGAGAAAGGTATAACATAAGTAATATAAAAAAGTATCTAGCTAAATAAATTTGAAAGATATATGGCGCTTCTATTAAATAGCTATAAGGCTTTAGACATTTGCATAACCTGTTATAAGAGAATTATACTTCATCAATAAGGTTAGCAGGTCAATTTTCGTAAATCTAAGGAGGTTGGGGATAATTGATACTTTTTAAACTGATTTTTACTGTAATATCCTTAATTGGGATAATTAGACCAGATATTATGTGGGTATTATCCGAAGGTTGGAAATATAAGAATGTTGAACCTAGTGAAACATATTTGCTTTTAAGTAGGGTCTTGAGCGTTATTGCCCTCATTTTGATCTGGGTATTTGGTTAAAAGTTAGTTTGAATAAAAGTATCTTTATATCTACTTTATTTTGGTAGGTAAATAACTAACTTTTCCTCAAGGTTGTTTAACCTTCTTAAATAATGTATCCTAAAAGAAAGTACATCCTATAACCTCGAGGAGTGAGTCACGCAGATGCGTCAAGAGATAAAAACCTTTCTCATTGAAACCTTTGGTTGCCAAATGAACGAAAGAGATTCAGAGACAATTAAAGGTATATTAGAGAATATGGGGTTCAATGAAACAGATGACCCCGATGAAGCAGATATTCTACTTTTTAATACTTGTTCTGTTAGAGAAAATCCCGAAAGAAAAGTATATGGAAGGATTCAGCAATATAAGCCCAATACTAACAAAATCATTGGTATCTGTGGTTGCATGGTACAACAAGGAGCAGAGTTTGACTATATCAAAAACAGCTTGCCCCAAGTTTCCTTGGTTTTTGGTACCCATAATATTCATGAGTTACCTCAATTAATAGAAAGAGTAACGTTAGGTGAAAGGGTTTTAGATGTTTGGGAAGATAAAAAAGAAGTAATCGAAGGATTGCCAGCTAAAAGAGAAAAAGGTGTAAAGGCTTTTGTAAATATCTCTTATGGCTGTAACAATTTTTGTACCTATTGCATTGTTCCCTACACAAGAGGCAGAGAGAAAAGTAGAGAACAAAGTTTTATCTTAGAGGAAATTCAAGAACTAGCTCAAAGCGGTTACAAGGAAATAACTTTGCTAGGCCAAAATGTCAACTCCTATGGCAAAGATCTTGGTACAGATTTTGCTTCCCTACTAAGAGCTGTACAAGAAGTAGAGGGTATAGAAAGAATTAGGTTTACTACGAGTCATCCCAAAGATCTTTCCGATGCCCTCATTAAAGCTATGGCTGAATTGCCTAAAGTATGTGAGCATTTACATCTACCACTGCAAGCTGGTAGTGACCGCATTCTTAAGGTTATGAATCGTCGTTATACTACAGAGCATTATCTCCAGCTTGTCGAGAAACTGAGACAAGCTGTGCCCAATATAGCTTTGACAACTGATCTAATTGTAGGTTTCCCTGGTGAAACAGACTCTGACTTTGCCGCTACCCTAGAAATGGTAAAAAAAGTCCGTTATGACTCAGCTTTTACTTTTATCTACTCACCACGAAAAGGTACTCCTGCTGCTGAGATGCCAGATCAAGTACCTGAGGAGCAAAAGAAGGAACGTATCTACCAATTAATTGAGCTACAGAATGAAATTTCTGGACAGATCAACAGAGAGCTTGTTGGTGAGTCTGTTGGAGTGTTAGTAGAGGGACCAAGTAAAACTGATCCAGACAAGCTAACAGGGAAAACCAGAACCAATAAAACCATTAACTTCCCAGGTACTAGTACATTAATTGGTAAGACAGTTAATGTTGTAGTAACTGCGGGTAAATTGTCCTCGTTAGAAGGTAGATTAGAAGGGAGTAAGGATGATGGAAGACCTTAGAATTGGTAACCTTCTATTCACTGAGAAATGTGATATTGCCGGTACAGACGCTTTGACACTAGAGCGAATTCTTTTAGGTAAAGTAGCTTACCAGGTAGTCGATCTTAGTGCTTTCACAGTACGGTATGTAGCTATAAAAGATAGCTCCAATACCTATTTAGTGCCAGCGGAATTAATCAACGACTTTGACGATGGTCTAATCTTTGATTTTACTCGTGAGATTGTTGCAAAACTAATTCCTCTTCCTAAGGATCTAGAGAAAGAATTTAATCGGCAACTAGAAGTTAAAATTCATACCGAACTTAATGCCACACCCTACTGGGAAGAAGAGAGTTATTAACCGAGGTGAAAATGATGGGTCTGGACAAATTGGAGATTACTGATCTAAGTGAACTGACACCTATGTTAAGACAATACTATCAGATCAAAATGCAATACCCAGATTGCATCCTTCTCTTTCGGTTGGGTGATTTTTACGAAATGTTTAGTGATGATGCTCTCCTAGCATCAAAGGTGTTAGAAATCACTTTAACGAGTCGCGATGCTGGAAACCAAGGACGTATTCCCATGTGTGGTGTGCCATATCACGCTATAGAGGGGTACCTACTTACACTGGTTGAGCATGGTTTGAAGGTCGCTATCTGTGAACAAGTAGAAGACCCGAAGCTTGCTAAAGGTGTTGTTAAAAGAGAGGTAACTAGAGTGGTTACCCCCGGCACAATTACTCTAACTCAAGCATTAGATGAAAAAAGTAATAATTATGTAGCAGCAGTATTTGGCCGTGGCGATGCTTTTGGCATCGCTTATGCAGATGTTTCTACTGGAGATTTCAAAGCAACAGAGATTAAAGGTGAAGGTGCCGAGTTAAAAGCAAGAGATGAGATAATCCGTTTAACCCCCAAAGAGGTAATCTACCCGGAAAATCTTTTAGCTCAGAGCATTCTTGACTTACTAAAACAACTCAAGATAGCTAGCGAGTCCAAACCGGAAATAGCTTTCCAAAGTAAATTAGGTTATAGGAACCTAAATAGACAACTAGGAACAGCTTCTTTAGCTGGTTTTGGTCTTGAGGACAAGCCTTATGCTGTATCAGCTGGTGGGGCACTTTTAGAGTATCTAAAAGATACCCAAAAGATTACTTTAGAGCATATAAAATCTATACAGTTTTATTCATTAAGCGACTATATGGTTTTGGATAGTTATACACAACGCAATTTAGAAATTCTTACGACCTTAAGAGAAAACAAAAAACAAGGTTCTTTGCTTGGTGTTCTAGATAAAACAGTGACAGCAATGGGTGGGCGTCTTTTAAAAAGATGGATATCTCAACCCTTAGTCGATATAAAGGAGATCGTGAAAAGACAAGATCGCCTAGAAACTCTATTTACTGATGATCTTTTGCGCTCTCAGGTCCGTGTGGGTTTAGAAAAAGTCTTTGACCTAGAAAGATTATCATCAAAACTAGCATACGGCACAGCTAATGCCAGAGATCTTGTTGCTTTAAGAGATTCTTTTCGTGAATTGCCAGGCCTAAAAGATTTAATTACTACGAAAGAACATTTAAAAGGTCTCGGGAATTTAGATACCTTAGAGGATTTAAAAGAACTAATTACCCAATCTTTAGTTGATGAGCCTCCATTTTCCCTCACAGAAGGTGGTATAATCCGCCCTGGCTATAACTCAGAACTTGATGAACTGCGGAATGTAGCATCTGGGGGCAAGGACTGGATTGCTAATTTACAAGCGAGGGAAAGAGAAAGAACAGGAATCAAATCCCTTAAAGTGGGTTTTAATAAGGTTTTTGGTTATTATTTAGAAATAAGCAATTCTAACTTAGGCAATGTTCCTGAAGATTACCAAAGAAAACAGACCTTATCAGGCGGCGAGAGATTCATTATACCTGAATTGAAAGAATATGAAGCAAAAGTATTAGGTGCTGAAGAGAAGATAGGCTCCATGGAGTACTTATTATTTTGTGAGGTCAGAGAAAAATTAACTGGTAATATCAGCCGTATACAGGTAGTGGCTCATCTGCTAGCTGAACTTGATGTCTATAGTTCCTTAGCTGAGGTGGCAAGACAGAAGAACTATGTAAAACCATTAGTTGACAATAACTGCCTAATTGAGATTAAGGAAGGCCGACATCCTGTGGTAGAAGAATATTTACCTATAGGAGAGTTTGTACCAAATGATAGTAATCTCGATATGTTAGAACAACGGATTGCGATTTTAACAGGTCCCAATATGGCTGGTAAATCAACTTATATGCGTCAGGTAGCTCTTATTGTCCTTCTGGCTCAAATAGGGTCATTTGTTCCTGCTAAAGAAGCCCAAATCGGTTTAGTAGATAGAATCTTTACTAGAGTAGGGGCATCTGACGATTTAGCTTCTGGTCAATCAACTTTTATGGTGGAAATGAACGAAGTAGCTAATATTCTCCACAATGCCACATCTAAAAGCTTGGTAATTTTAGATGAGGTAGGTAGAGGTACTGCAACTTTTGATGGACTAAGTATTGCTTGGGCAGTTACAGAGTACTTACATGATCGAATTGGTTGTAAGGCTATCTTTGCGACTCATTACCATGAACTAACCGAATTAGCGGAAAAGTTAAGTGGAGTTATTAATCTACAGGTTGCTGTGCAGCACTCTGGTAAACAGATCTTTTTCTTAAGGAAAATTATTACAGGTGGTGCTGATCGCAGTTATGGGATTGATGTTGCTAGGCTTGCTGGTCTTCCCGATGAGTTATTGAAAAGAGCTAAGGAAGTACTTGCAGATCTAGAAATGGGAACAAAAAAGCAAGATATAAAACCTGCTCAATTAAGTCTTTTTGCTACAGAAGAAGATACAATTGTTGAAGAATTACGTAATATCGATGTTTATAATCTGACGCCAATAGAAGCTATTAACACTCTAGCAAGATTAGTAGATGAGGCCAAGAGGAGGCAATAGCTATGATTAGAGTGCTAGACCATGACACAGCTAATAAGATAGCTGCTGGTGAAGTTGTTGAAAGACCAGCTTCTGTTGTCAAAGAGCTAATCGAAAACTCACTTGATGCTGGTTCTTCCGAAATATCTGTAGAGATCTTAAATGGGGGTACTTCATTTATTAGAGTAAGAGATAATGGCTCTGGCATTAAAAAAGAAGAATTACCCTTAGCCTTAGAACGTCACGCAACCAGCAAAATTAGTTCTGCTAAGGATCTTCTAGCTATTGGAACTCTAGGTTTTCGAGGCGAAGCACTACCTTCTATTGCCGCTGTTTCTAGATTTAAATTGTCTAGCTGTGTAGATGGTGAAATAGGTAGTATGGTTGAGGTAGAAGGGGGAGAATTTATAGAGCAAACCCCTAAAGCTTTAGCTAAGGGTACAATAATCGAAGTGACGGATCTATTTTATAATGTACCAGCTAGGAGAAAATTCCTGAGGACAGAAAATACCGAAAGCGGCCGTATCCTTAGATATTTAGAAGCTATGGCTATCGCCAGACCAGATGTAGCATTTACCTTTATATCAAATGGTAAGAAGCTTATAGAAACTCAAGGGACAGGGTCGATGTTATTAGCTATTAAATCTGTATATGGTACTAATTTAGCTGAAGATCTCTTACCGGTCGACCATTCTTTAGGTACTTACGAGATAAGTGGTTTTGTCGGGAAACCAGATATTGCTCGTGGTCGCAGAGATCTACAAATTTTTATCATTAACCAACGTTTAGTCGAATGCAAAACAGCGCAAGTTGCCTTAGAAAAAGCTTTCGGTGATGTTATACCCAAAGGACGGTACCCGATTGCTTTTTTAGAGTACAAGATTCCAACAGATGATCTCGATGTTAATGTACATCCAGCAAAACTTTTAGTGCGTTTAGCTAGTGAAAGTCAAGTTTTCTCTTTAACTTATAAAGCAGTGCGTACAGCAGTAGATACGCGTCTTTTAGAACCAGCAAGTTTTATGGAGCCGTATGGAACAAAACAGATGCATCACCGTGCTCCAGATAATATATCCTCTCCAGAACAAGGAACCATCGAATGGGTTAGTAATAGAGAGAAAGAAGAGATGCCTTTTACTAGAGAAAGTCCCCCTAGAGAGCCTTTGGTGAGAGAATATTCAAACGAGAATTTTTCTGCTGGAGAAGCAGCAATTGTTAGAGAAGAACCATATCAATATAACAATCTTTATCCTAAAATTCTCGGACAGGTTAATAAAACATACATTATGGCTGAGTGGGAAGACTGCTTAATTTTGTACGATCAACATTCAGCGCATGAGCGGATTCTCTACGAAAAATATCTGATAGCAAAAGAAAATATGCCCCAAACTGAACTCCTGTTCCCTTTACCTTTAAAACTAACCCCAGAAGAATTCGCTACCTTGGATCGCATAAAACCGGAGCTCGAACTTTTAGGATTCGAACTGACTGAGTTTGGCCCAGCTACTTTAGCAATAACCCATGTGCCTATTGATGTAAGAGGGACAGAAGCTGAAGATATCATTAAAGAGTTGCTTTTAGAAAAACCAGGACCTCAGTTTAGGGAAAAAGCTGCAGCAGTTTTAGCCTGCAAAGGAGCAGTTAAAGCAGGGGATTTACTAGATGAAAAAGAAATGCGGACCTTAATTAAGGAGTTAAATAGTTGTCTAAGCCCAGCTTTATGCCCACATGGCAGACCAACGATGTTGAAATTGGATTGGTTAGAGCTAGAGAAACGTTTTGGTCGTAACAGGTAAAGGTAAACAGAACTAAAAAGAGAAATGGAGGGGAGACAATGACTGCTGCCATTATCGCCATAGTAGGACCAACAGCTTCGGGTAAAACGGATTTGAGTCTTTTTCTAGCAACAGAATTAAACGGCGAGATAGTTTCGGCAGATTCAATGCAGATCTATCGTGGACTAGATATAGGCACAGCCAAAATCGAACCGGAAAAGAGGAGCGTTCCTCATTATCTAATCGATATCATTGAACCCCATGAACAGTTTAGCGTTGCCGATTATAAACAGTTGGCTGATGAAACTATCACTAATATTATAAAACGAGGTAAAAGGCCTATTTTTGTTGGTGGAACAGGACTTTATCTGCAATCTGTTTTGGATGGTCTTCTTTTTCCAGAGCCTGCTAAAGATGAAATATTAAGACGTCGGCTCTTAGATGAAGCCGCTGAATTGGGTAATGAATATATGTATCGCCGTTTATTAAGTTGTGATGAAGATTCAGCAAGGAAAATCCATCCTAATGATATAAGAAGAATCGTAAGAGCATTAGAAGTGTATATAAAGACCGGAACACCTCTATCGAAACTTCAAAAAGAATACAGAGAGTTAGCTCCTCGTTACAAAACTATCTGGATTGGCATCACTGCTAATCGAGAACGTCTCTATAAGCGAATTGACGAACGTGTAGATCAAATGATAGCAGCCGGCCTTTTAGATGAAGTAACTAATTTGTATAAAAAAGGATTAGCTCCTGATTCTACAGCTTATCAAGCTTTAGGTTATAAAGAAATGATCTGGTATTTGCAAGGGTTAGTGACATTAGATGAAGCTATAAGGATTCTTAAACGAGACACCAGACATTATGCTAAACGACAATTATCATGGTTTCGTCGAGATAAGCGAATTAAGTGGTTCGATTATGATGATTATGTGGATACAATCGCACTTTACCAAGCGGTTTTAGAACATATTAAAAAGACAGATTTAGTTGGCTTAGAGGAGCCTCAGTAACAACTGGGGCTTTTTTTAGTGGCAGTCTTGTGTCCTAGACCATACTTTAGTCCTAAGGAGGGATTTGCGGTGATTTCATGGGTTAATGGATCTCCTTGGGATGGTCAATTAGTTTATTTATCAACAAATAAGAATAACACTTGTACAAGCGATTTATTAGCAAATCCTTGGCTGGAGTTAGAAAGTCTAGTTGGATTGAAAAATGTAATAAGTGAGCTAAAAAAGATCACAGCTTATGCAACTATCAGCAATAAACGTAAATTATTGGGTTTAAAAGCTGAAGAGTTAAGTTTGAATATGGCCTTTGTTGGCAATCCTGGTACAGGTAAGACCACTGTTGCTCGGATTGTGGGGAAGCTTCTAAACCATGTGGGCATTCTCTCAAGAGGACAGCTTGTAGAGGTGGAACGAGCAGATTTAGTAGGCGAATATGTAGGCCATACAGCTAAGAGAACGAAAGAAGCGATCAATAGAGCTTTAGGTGGGGTTCTTTTTATTGACGAAGCCTATTCGTTAGCCCGTGGTGGTGAAAAAGATTTTGGGCGTGAAGCACTTGATGTCTTGGTTAAAGGGATGGAAGACCATAGGCAGGATCTAATTGTTATTGTGGCAGGTTATCCCAAAGAAATGGCTAATTTTCTTAAATTAAACCCTGGTTTGATTTCGCGGATGCCTATAATTATAGAATTTCCCGATTATACAGAAGATGAGTTAATGGAGATTGCTTTGCGTTTTACAGCTCAAAGAGAATATCGCCTTTCTCCTAAGGCAGTTGAGATACTACGGCAAAAGTTAAAAGATTTAAAAGGAAATGGACGCGATGTTAGGAATATTTTAGAACGGGCTATGCGTTCTCAAGCGTTAAGACTAGAAGGTTTAGAAAGAATAAGAAGAGAAGACTTAATGGTTTTAACAGCTGAAGATTTACAATTTTAAGGTTTCTAAAATGCCTTGAGTAAGTTGGAAACAAGGTTTACTATTATAAAGGTACCCACAAGCGAACTGGAATATGGTATCATCGTAGGAGGTTTACTATGTACTACTCATTAGGAATAGATGAAAAACTGCTTCAAGAAGTAAAAGATGCAGAAACTAGTCTTGCCCCTGTTTTTTCTCATTTTGAGAGTATTTGTGAATATTGGAGTGTCCGTATTTTAAACGCTTTTAGAGAAGCTCATGTCAGTGAATACAGTTTCTTTTCTAGTTGTGGTTATGGTTATAACGATGATGGCCGCAGTGCTGTAGAAGATGTTTATAGTAAAGTTTTTGGCACAGAAAAAGCTTTGGTGCGGCCTCAAATGGTCTCTGGTACACATGCTATAACTCTAGGCTTAAGAGGTGTTTTAAGGCCAGGAGATAGAGTTGTTTTAGCCACAGGTTTGCCCTATGATACTATGCAAACTGTAATGGGCTTAAGTGGTAATTCACCTTCAGCGTTAAATTTATATAATATTGATTTCGACGTTCTGCCCTTAAAGGATAACCACATTGATTTAGAAGGTTTGAAGGACAAGCTGTCAAAGCCAGCTAAAATGGTTTATTTCCAGCGTTCAAGAGGTTATAGCGACAGACCTTCCTTTACAGTTGATGCATTAAAAGAAATTATTGATTTCGTGCATGCAAATAGTGCTGCTATTTGTTATGTAGATAACTGTTATGGCGAATTTGTAGAAGAAAGTGAACCAACTTTAGTAGGTGCAGATTTGGCTGCTGGCTCTTTAATTAAAAACCCTGGTGGTGGTTTAGCTCAATCAGGTGGTTATTTGGTTGGTAAAGCTGATTTAGTAGAACTAGCTGCAGAAGCCTTAACAGCACCAGGATTAGGTTCGGAAGTAGGAGCAACTCTTAATCAGACGAAGCTAGTGTTACAAGGATTGTATCAAGCTCCGATTATGGTCCTACAAGCCATGAAATCAGCTGCACTTTTTGCTACTGTTTTGCATAAAAGAGGATATTGGGTCTCACCAAAACCAGATGAAAAGCGTACTGATACCGTTCAACTTTTAGGCTTTAATCAAAAAGAGGATTTGATTCATTTTTGCCAAGCCATCCAACACAGTTCGCCAATTGATAGTTTTGTAACTCCTGAGCCAGCGCCAATGCCAGGATATGAAAACGAAGTTATTATGGCTGCTGGTACCTTTGTACAGGGGGCAACATCAGAACTAAGTGCTGATGCACCTCTAAGAGAGCCCTATCGGGCGTATTTGCAAGGATCCTTGAATTATTATCAGTCTAAACTGGCTTTACTCGAGTTTTTGCGTAAATTTGCTTGACTTGTACGCTTAAACTTGCGTATAATTAATTCGGTTATTAATATGGGTCTCTAAGCAAAATTAGCCTAGAGAAGCAAACAAGGAGGGAGATAAGTTGACCCAGGCTTTGGGTAGACACATTCTTTGTGAGGCATATGGATGTGACAAAGAAATACTAAATGATGTTCGCCATGTGGAGAAGATCATGGTAGCTGCAGCTTTAGCAGCTGGTGCTGAAGTACGAGAGGTTGCCTTTCATCACTTTAGCCCTCAAGGCGTTAGTGGAGTTGTGGTTATCTCAGAATCGCACTTAGCGATTCATACCTGGCCTGAGTTTGGTTATGCAGCAATTGACGTTTTTACCTGTGGTGATACAGTCGATCCCTGGGTAGCATGTGATTATCTCTTGGAGAAATTTGGTGCGCAAAATGTTCAATCCTCAGAAGTTCAGCGCGGTATACTTCCGCCTGACCTTATGAAATTAAACGAGGAAAGGGTATCATAGTTATGTTACCTCATAGGTAGCCTATTCCCGTTTCGCAGAATGGAGTTGCGGACGGGGTAGGCTTTTTTTGTACGCATTATTATTTTCCACTGAAAGTAATTGATAAGCTCTAGAATATAGATAAAATCTACTTATGAATATAACCAAGAGGATGTTGTTTGATTATACTTTAGCTCTTACATATTAGATAAAGAAGGTTAAATTCAGTAAAGGCCTTAATAATTCCAATAAAATTATTAAATCCTTTTTAAACGATGATTTTTTAAAAACTATTTATGAAGAAAAGAGAGTTATAGCAGGCAATAGAACTTTTAAATAGAATAGATCAATTAAATGGTTCGTTACAACTGGATTGTTTTGTAGGGGGAGAAAGATGAGAGATTCATTACAACTATTAGAAGATTTAAGTAATGCACCTGGAGTGTCAGGTTTTGAGGGCGATGTCCAAGATATTCTCCGCGATGAACTAGTGGATTTAGCAGCAGAAATTGTTACAGACAACCTAGGTTCTTTGATCGCTAAAGATGGAACCGAAGGCCCTAAGATTATGGTTGCTGGCCACATGGACGAGATTGGCTTTATGGTACGTCTGATTACCAAAGAAGGATTTATTCGTTTTTCTGCTTTAGGTGGTTGGTGGGAGCAGGTGCTTCTCAGCCAAAGAGTGGCAGTTTATGGTAGTAAAGGGCCTGTGATCGGCATAATTGGGTCCAAACCACCACATATTTTAACTGCTGAAGAAAGAAAAAAACCAGTTGAGAAACAAGAAATGTTTATCGATGTTGGTGCTTTTTCCGACGAAGAAGTAGAAGAAATGGGCATTAAGCCAGGGGATCCGATTGTACCTGTTAGCCCATTTACCTGTATGGGTAACGAGGATATGTACATCGGTAAAGCATTGGATAATCGTGTTGGCTGTGCTATCTCTGTAGAAACATTAAAAATACTAAAAAACGAAGGCCACCCAAACCAACTTTATATAGTTGGTACTGTACAAGAAGAAGTGGGGTTAAGAGGTGCACAAACAGCTGGAACTAAAGTAGCACCTGACATAGCTTTAGCCTTTGAAGTAGCTATTGCGGGAGATACACCAGGAGTAGATGAGAATAAGGCTCAAGCTAAGCTAGGGAAAGGTCCAGTAATTTTCCTTCTTGATCGTTCTTTAATACCAAACCTAAGACTCAGAGATTTAGCATTTTCAACTGCCAAGGAGCTAGGTATTGATTACCAAGTCGATATAATGGAAGGTGGCAGCACTGATGCGGGTAGAATTAGTTTAGTTCATGCCGGAGTACCTTCCCTGTGTATTGGTGTACCAGTAAGATATATTCATAGTCATACTGGAGTTATTAATATTCAGGATTATTATAAGGCCATTGAGCTAACCTCTGCGATTGTACGTAAACTTGATGCAGAGACTGTGGCCTCAATAAAAAGAGTCTGGTGAACCTTAATTTAACTAATTAAAAAAATCATAATATCTATTACACTTATTATCTGAAAACTGCAGAAACGAACCCCTAGATCGCATGGAAAAATGTTAAATGCTTGGATTCCAGACGGGTAAAAGAGGGGTGTAGAGATGGCAACCTTGCTGCATGTAGCAAAAAAGCAGGGCAAGAACCCTCGCTACGACGGCATTACAGATGAAGAGTTGGTAAAACAAGCTCAAAGTGGGGATAAAGAGGCCGAGGAATATTTGATTCGCAAGTATGAACGAATGGTCCAGCTCTGGAGTAAACCATATTTTCTGCAAGGTGCAGAAGATGATGATTTACTTCAAGAAGGAAGGATAGGTTTATTCAAAGCTATTAGAGATTTTGTCCCTGGTTCATCCAATTTCTGGTCTTTTGCCAAGCTGTGCATAACGCGTAACATTATTAGTGCCATCAAAGGAACTACTAGATTAAAACATCTTCCCTTGAACTCATATACTTCTTTATATAAATCTGTATATGACAGTGAAGGGGATCGAACTCTAGTTGAAGTAATTACAGATAACAAGGTAATAGACCCCGAGGCAATGATCCTCGATCGTGAGAAAATCAAATTAGCACAGTGCTTTGTTGCAATGGCTTTAAGTGAATTTGAATATAAAGTTTTTTCTCTTTATATAAGTGGGTTAAGCTATCGAGAAATGGCAGATGAATTAAAGACCCATACTAAGTCCATTGATAATGCACTTTGCCGTGTAAAAAACAAGATTCAGAAAGAACTGGTCTTATAAAATGGGCCCCAGAAGGGCCCATTTCTAATAAGTTGGAGGGGTGCAAGTGTTTGGGATAACACCTACTGAAGTGATCTTTAGGTTATTTTTAGCTCTTTTGTTATCTGGACTTATAGGTCTAGAAAGAGAGAGTAATCGTAAATTTGCCGGATTTAGAACCCATATGTTAGTAGGTATTGGTAGTGCACTTGTAATGATAATATCTGCCTACGGTTTTGCAGATCCTAAAGTGGTACCACGAGATCCATTTCGACTAGCAGCTCAAGTTGTTAGCGGTATTGGCTTTTTAGGGGCAGGCACAATTCTCCATCAAGGAACTAATGTGCATGGGCTGACAACAGCAGCTAGTCTCTGGGTAGTTTCTGCTATTGGGTTAGCAGCTGGTGCGGGAATGTATTTACCAGCAACATTTGTGAGTATTTTAGCTTTTTTAACACTTACTTATATTCAGCGTTTAGAGAAGGTTTTTCTCCGCAGCCTCTATAAACATCTAATAATTACAACAGTTGATAAGCCTGGACAAATAGGCTCTATAGGGGTTATTTTAGGTCGATATAAAGTAAACCTTTATCGCGTGGAAGTGTTAAAATTAGAAGAAGAGGAATTAGACGAAAGGATAATAACTCTAAGGCTAGAGATCGAAACCCCAAAGCATTTTGATGCAGGGGAGATGTTGCGGAGTCTGACCAGTTTAGAAGGTATAAAAACAACCATCTTAGAATGAAGGTGAAACAACTATGGCAACAATTTTAGTAACAAACGATGACGGTATACTCGCAGAAGGCATTTGGGCCTTAGCAAGTAAATTAGAACAGTTAGGGACAGTATACATTACAGCTCCAGACAGAGAACGTAGCGCTATTGGTCATGCGGTTACTATGAATAGACCGTTGCGGATTAAACGTTATAAAGAAAAAGTATTTATGGTCGATGGCACTCCTGCTGATTGTGTCAAACTTGCTTTGGAAAAGATTGTTCCAGAAAAACCTGCCTTGGTGGTTTCTGGTGTAAATAATGGACCTAACTTAGGCACTGATATACTTTATTCAGGTACTTTTTCCGGAGCGATGGAAGGTGCTTTATATGGCATTCCTTCTATTGCAGTATCTTTGGTGGAAGCATTTACAAAGGAAGCTTACGAAAATGCAGCAACCGAAGCTTTATGGGCAGCTACAATGATTTTGTCTAAAGGCATAGCTAAAGAAACTGTCCTTAATATTAATGTGCCAAGTAAGGTCAGAGGAAGATGTCTCACTAAACTAGCGCCTAGGTTATATAGCAAAGCATTTGATGAACGTAAAGATCCCTTCGGTAGAGAATATTATTGGATGGCGGGCAAGGTTATCTATGGTGACTTTCCTGAAGATGCTGATGTGAATGCTGTAAAAAGAGGCCTAACATCAATAACACCCGTCAATTTTTCCCTAAATCGAATTAGTGATCCTTTACCATATAAAGAATGGCCATTAGACTAATAGTTGCATATATCTAAAGCAGGGGGTGGTAATATCTATCTCCTGCTTGTTTTATTACCACTGATTGCAATGTACACTGGTCTTTTAGCTTTATTATTCGGTCACGAGTACCTAATCTTCAGCTTTGAAATGCTGGTCGATCTATATTTGCTAGTTTTAAGTGTGACAGCTGGTTTTCTTCTGTATAGTTTGCCAGTTAGCGGTCATGCTATAGACTGCAGAGGAGTGATTGGCTATGCAAACTATCTCAGAGAAGATTAGGCAACTTGTTATCGAGGGAAAAGCAGAGTTTATAGGTCAGCGTGATGTCGAAAATGGCTATAAAGCCTATTATCGTGTGGAGGATGATGGAAAAACCTACTATATTTTTGGTATAGTACAAAAAAATGCCGAGGTTAACTATCAACTTGATTTGCAGGATTAACGTAAGTTAATGAGAATATGCTTATATAAAGAGATGAGGCACATATTATCGATTTGCTTAAGGCTAAATTAGGTGGTGGACATTTATGAATAATATTCTCAATAAAATTGGTGTTGGACGTAAAGATGTTATTCCCGTAAGTCGTGATAAAGATTTTCTGTGGGTCTATGTAAAATGTGATCGTTGTAGTGAAGTCATTCCTGTAAGGATTAATCTCAAAGAAGAAGTACAGGAAAATTATGATACAAACAAAGAAAAAAGCTGTGCCTTTTATGTACGCAAAGAGGTTTGTGGTAGTGGTAAAAATCGCTGCTTTGCAAGGATTAATCTCTATCTTGAGTTTGACAGTCAATTTAAAGTAACAGGAAAAGAAATTAAAGGCGGTACTTTCGTAACTAAAGAGGAATATGAAATGGATAAGTAACTTTAATCTTCGTCTAAGGTTACCCGCCTGGGAAGCAGAAAAAAGAAATAAAAAAAGTGAGAACGATAGCTAATAATCGATCTCACTTTTTTTATTTTATATTACTGTTCTGAGCAAACCAATTACTTTACCTATGATGTTGACCTCAGTAGAATAAATTGGCTCCATCGTGGAGTTTTCAGGTTGCAATCGGATTGTGTTTTTTTCCTTAAAAAAGCGCTTAACAGTTGCATCACTTTGGAGCATTGCTACTACAATGTCGCCATTATCAGCACTGTTTTGGCGACGAACGACAACCAGATCCCCTGGAAGGATACCAGCGTCTATCATACTTTCTCCTCGAATACGTAAGAGAAAACACTCACTATCGCGTACCATATCTTTTGGCAGGGGGATAGTGGCTTCGATGTTTTCAGTAGCTAAGATGGGATTGCCAGCTGCTACTTCCCCAACTAAAGGGACTAAAACAGCTTCAACAGCATCTGCGTAGTTTTCATCGTTATTGACGATGGATATAGCGCGAGGTTTATCCTCAGCTTTTTTAATGTAGCCCTTCTTTTCAAGACGCTCTAGATAAGCATGAACTGTAGCTGTTGATCTTAGTCCGGTTTGAGCACAGATTTCTCTGACTGTAGGTGGATATCCATTTTCAATCAGACCTTGGCGTAATAGATTGAGAATCTCTTGCTCACGTGCAGAAAGCTCGGTATTAGAAGACATTATCGACACCTCCCCAAACACCAATAACTAAAAATAGTATAACATATTGTTCCAATTAATACAAACATCTGTTCAGTTTTTTCTTGACACGAACATGTGTACGCTGTATAGTATAGATGAACACATGTTCGCCAATATTTGTAAAGAGGTGTTGGTAATGAAAAACAACATAGCTTTTTGGCCAAAAAAATCTGGGTTACTTAGCCTGTTGTTTTTACTAGTGTTGTTTTTAATTGTAACTTGTATTAGTGATAGCGATGCTAATGAAAAGATAGATTCTGGGCGAATTGCGATTATAGTCGAGAATAATGACAGCTTGTGGAGTATTGCGAGAAGAATTGCCCCAGGTTATGACACGAATGAGGTTATTTGGTTTCTAATACATTTAAATGGTTTAGAAAGTAAAGTAGTAAGACCGGGGCAATCTTTGATCTTTGATTATGCTGCAATCCGCTAAATCCTTACTATGGTAAAAGTTTAGCGATTTCTGAAAAACTGTTGGCAAAATAATCGGCATCTTTTAATTCTTCTAAGTCACCATAACCAAAAAGGCAGCCAATAGTTGGGATATTATTACCTTTTCCGGCTTCAATATCTGAATGTCGATCGCCGATCATGTAAGGCTCAGTAATGTTAGGATAATCAGCAAGCAGTTTAGCGAGAAGCTCAGTCTTAGTTTTGGTATTAAAGCGCCCTGCACTATAAAGATCGGTAAAAAGTTCGGAAAAACCACTATAATGAACAATCGCATCAATATATTCCTCAAGACCATTACTGACAACAAAAATTTCGTAACCACGTTTATTCAACTCAGTAAGAGTCTCTAATACCCGAGGATAAAATACACTTTTGCCCTGTGAAATTAATTCGATTTCTTTAGCTAACATTATTTGATCTGCTTTAAGATGGACCTCAACTGAAGTATCAGGTAATAAAGCTTCCCAGATTTTATCAAGGGTTTTACCTAATTGGGCTAATAACATTTCTCCGGGAGGTGTTGGTCCATTGTAGAGCCCTTGTTTTTTCATTTCTTCAAAAGTAGCATTAAATGCAGGAATAGCTACATGTTCAGTGTGAAGTAAAGTTCCATCCATATCAAACATTGCTGCTTTCATTGCGATCACCTTTCTTTATAAAATGTATTAAAATAGCTTTTTTAAGGCAGCTATTGTTACTAAAAATTAATTAACTCATTTTAAGTCATTATAGCATTAATTACTGCTAAAAAGGATATAAGTCAATTAAAATAGCCCCAAGTTTAGCTGGGGGCTATTTTAATTTAAAGCAACTTTTATTGGTTTTAAAAATATTTTTTAAAACTAGCAGGAGAAAAAGGTTATAAGGGGAATTGTAGCAATAAAAGTGGGAGAAAGTGGGGGAAAGTGGGGTGGCTTGATGTTTATTGGTGAATATGCACATAGTCTTGATACTAAAAGCCGCCTAACTATACCTGTTAAATTCCGTAATGAACTAGGTACAATTCCTATTGTTACCAAAGGTTTAGATGGTTGTCTTTTTCTCTATCCTACTGATGAATGGAATGTCATTGTCGAAAGGTTAAAAAATTTACCATTAGGAAAACCTGAAGTTCGTGCCTTTGCTCGTTTTTTTCTCTCAGCCGCAACTGAAGCAGAAATAGATAAACAAGGTAGAATTGTAATTCCTAATAATTTAAAAGAACATGCAGGAATAGATAAAGAAGTTTGTGTAGTTGGTGTTTCAAACCGAATTGAGCTTTGGGAACCAAACAAATGGCAAGAATATATGCAGTCTTACAGTGGCTCTATTACAGAGATTGCTGAAAAGCTTGTGGATTTTGGAATATGAGGTGTTAGTTATGATGGCCCATGTGCCAGTACTGTTTAACGAGGTGATGGAATATATAAAACCGTCACCAGGTAAACTTATCGTTGATGGCACGTTAGGACGAGCTGGACATACACAGGGATTCTTAGAGCGTGGAGCTAAAGTAGTTGGCTTTGATCAAGATTTAGCTGCAATTTCTAGTGTCGCAGCAAGTTTTAATCTATGCAAAAAAAATGAAAACCCTTTAATTTATCAAAGTGAAAATCTAATAATTGTGCATAACAATTTTACCGAGATGGCATCTTCCTTAAGCTTATTAGGTATTCGTAAAATTGATGGTGTGTTTTTCGATTTAGGAGTTTCATCACCACAATTTGATGATGCTAAAAGAGGTTTTAGCTACCGTTTAGATGCTCCACTAGACATGCGTATGAATCAAAAGCAAGGCTTGTCGGCTTGGGACATTGTTAATACTTATTCCGAACAAGAATTAGAAAAAATTATTAAAGACTATGGCGAAGAACGTTATTATCGCCGTGTGGCAACCAAGATAGTTAATAATCGACCGATTGATACTACCTTACAACTTGTTGAGGTAATAAAAAAAGCTATGCCTAGAGCTGCTAAAGAAGAACAACACCCAGCTAAAAGGACCTTTCAAGCTTTAAGGATAGCTGTTAATGACGAATTGGGTTCTCTAAAAAAAGGATTAAATGATGCGATAACTTTTTTGCAACCACAAGGCAGGATTGGTGTAATTGCCTTCCATAGCTTGGAAGACCGCATTGTTAAAGAATTCTTTAGAGAGCAAGTAGATCCGTGTATTTGTCCTAAAAACTTACCTGTATGTATTTGTGGTAAGGAAGCAACCTTAAAAATCGTTACCAAAAAGCCCGTGAAACCACAAGCTGACGAGATTGATATTAATAGACGTGCACATAGTGCTTGTTTACGTATCGCTGAAAAGCTTGTAACAAAGGAGGTGGGAAAGTGACTGCGCAAGAGACAAGAAAAAATGTTAATCCTCGAGAGCGTTCAAAATATGAAGAGAACTTTCCTGCTATAGTGCTCCTATTACTTATTGCAATTTTGCCTCTAATAGGTGTTTCTGCAACGAGGGGTAGAGTTTCAGCGATATCGCTGGAAATTGCTAAGGCCAATAATACCTTACGAATAGAAGAGGAAAAATTAGGTCAACTTAACTATCAATTAAAAGAAATACAGTCGTTACAAAGAATTGAGAAAGAGGCTCTAGCATTAGGCCTTGTGAGAAATAATAAGACAGAGGTTGTTGTGTTAGCTCCGACGGTTATAGCACCAGCAAATGAAGCAATACAAACTGATGCAGGGCCTGTGGAGATTCAAGGTGCAGTAACAGCTAACCTCTTTAGCAGGCTACTAGACTTTTTATATGGTCTGTTAGGAGGTTGATGTCGTATGGATAAGAACTACAAGATGAGGCTAGCCCTCATCTTTTTTTTGGTAACAGGGTCAGCTGCGATTTTAGTGGGCAGACTAATAAATTTGCAACTAGTAAGAGGTAAAGAACTGTCAGAAAAAGCTCTGTTTCAAAGATTAAAGATCGAACAAGTTACAGCAGAAAGAGGTAGAATCCTTGATCGGAATGGCAAGGAGTTAGCTATTAGCATCCCTACTCCAGCGGTATATGCTGATCCCGGAATGATTAAAGCTCCAGAAAAGGTTGCCAAAGATTTAGCTCCAATCTTGGCAATCCCCGAAGAAGATATTCTTAAAACACTTAAAACAGATTCACGATTCGTTTGGCTAACCCGTAAATTGCCCATAGAAAAAAAAGATGAACTTAATAAGCTGAAATTACCGGGCATACGTATAATTAGTTTACCTAGGAGATTTTATCCGGAAGGTTCACTAGCTGCTTCTACAATTGGTATAGCAGGTATAGATAATCAAGGATTAGAGGGGTTAGAATTTACCTATGAACGATATTTAGCTGGCGAACCGGGAGTTTTCCAGGTAGAAAAAGATCTTGTTGGTCGTGAGATACCAGTAGGATTTAAGGAAAAAACCTTGCCAAAAGACGGAGCTGATATCTACCTAACACTTGATTCTGTGGTTCAGCATATCGCTGATAGGGAGCTAGCCAAAGCAGTTTTAGAAAATAAGGCCAGTCAGGGTATATTGATAGCTATGGAACCTAAAAGTGGTGAGATCTTGGCTCTAGCCCAATACCCTTCTTTTAATCCCAATGATTTTATCAAATCCAACCTTGATCTTAGAAAAAATAAAGCTATCACGGAAAGTTTCGAACCAGGCTCAACGTTTAAAAT
>DHDH01000016.1:73863-113732 GCA_002399235.1 Firmicutes bacterium UBA4881
AAAATATTTATAGCAGCTGCAGCAATCGAAGAAGGGATAATAGCACCAGAAACTATTGTTTTTGATCCATCAACCTATAAAGTTGGTGATAGGCAGATCCGGTGTACAAGTATATATGGTCATGGACAGGAAACATTTTTAGAATCATTAGAAAGATCGTGTAACCCCGTCTTTGCTAAGTTAGCCGTTGAGGACATAGATCATAAAATGCTCTACAAATACCTTAAAGGCTTTAATTTTGGCGAAAAAACTGGCATTGATTTTTCTGGTGAGGCAACTGGAATATTAAAACCATTAGAAAAACTTAATCAAGTAGAATGGGCAAATATTGGCTTTGGGCAGGGTATTGCTGTTACACCACTTCAACTAGTTACAGCAATGAGTGCGATAGCTAATGATGGTTATCTACCAAAACCTGTTTTAGTTAAAAGATATCGTACTAATGGGCAAACTATTGAAAAAGAACCTGAATCTTTTCGCCAGGTAATAAGTAAAGAGACAGCGCAAACATTATGTATGATGTTAAGATCTGTTGTTGTTAATGGTTCTGGAAAGCGTGCTGAGATTACAGGTTTTCCTGTGGCAGGTAAAACGGGTACGGCCCAAGTAGCTGAGAAAGGCGGTTATGCTAAGGAACGTTTTGTAGTATCATTTTTAGGTTACGCACCTGCCGATGATCCTCAAATAGTTGTTTTAGTATCAATAGCGGATCCTAAAACTAAGCAAAATTTAGGTGGAGTTATTGCAGCTCCAGTATTTAAAGAATTTACATCTCAAGCCTTACAATATATTGGAGTAAGGACAAGATCGTCTACTTCTGGTCAGGTAGTTGTACCTAATTTAATTGGGGTAACTCGTGACGAAGCAGTTAAAGAACTGACTAAAATTGGCTTAAGAGGTACAATAAATGGGGATGGCTCTAAGGTTACTAACCAAGAACCTAAAGCAGGTTCGCTGGTTGAAATATATGCAACTGTAATTCTGAAATGTACTGTGCAAGGTGAAAAAGAAACACCTAGATTTATAGGTATGACCTTAAGCGATGCCCAAAAATTAGCACTTTCGCGGGGAATAAACTTAAAGGTCAAAGGCAATGGCATAGTTGCTAGCCAAAAGCCTGAACCAGGTAGTATGATTCTACCTGATGATGAAGTAGAGATTACCTGTATTCCAAGATGATAATAAGGAGTGGGAATAATGGACTTTAATGAGTTACTAGAGATAGTAAAAAATAAAGGGGCAACAGCTGTTGTTTCTAACTCAAATAATGTTGTGCCAGGGAGCGTATTTGTCTGTTTAAAAGGTTATAAAACTGATGGTCACGACTACGCAGGGCAAGCGATACAACAGGGCGCTCGTTTTGTTGTTGTGGAAAGAGATCTAGGTATGGAGCAACAAGTTTTAGTTACTAACAGCCGCCAAGCCCTAGCTTACCTTTCCCATGCCTTTTATAATAACCCTTCTCATAAACTAAAGTTAATTGGAGTAACAGGTACAAATGGTAAAACTAGTTCTGTTTTTATGTTACACCATATTTTAAAAGAAATGGGTGCAGGACTTTTTAGTACTATAATTACCATAGTTGGCTCAGAAGAGCTACCTCAAGATCGGACTACGCCTGAGGTTTTGGATATTGATCATTCTCTGCAAAGAATGTTAGCATGTGGCGCGGAGTACGCTGTAATGGAGGTTTCTTCACATAGTGTTGTGTTAGATCGCATTACAGGTTTGCAATTTGCAGGAGGTATTTTTACCAATTTAACCCAGGACCACTTAGACTTTCATAAAACCATGGACGAATATGCAAAAGCTAAGCAGGGTTTCTTTGCCATGTTAAGCGCAGACAGTGTTGCTGTTTCTAACCTAGATGACGCTCATGGCCAGTATATACTTCAAGCAGCTAAGGGTAAGCGTCTGGGTTTTGGTCTTAATGCAGGTGATGTTATTGCTAAGGATATCAGAGCCACAGCCACTTCCATTGAATATACTCTTGTAATAGGTAAAAGTGAAAAAAGAGTGGCTCTATCAGTTGGAGGAGAATTTAATGTACAAAATTCCCTAGGGGTATTAGCTTTATGCGCAGGTATGGGTATTGATTTAGATTATGCAATTAATAGACTGGCTTCTTTTTCTGGAGTTCCAGGTAGATTTCAGAAGGTTGATGTTGGGCAAGATTTTGTGGTAATCGTAGACTATGCTCATACTCCTGATGGTTTGGAGAATCTTCTTTCTAGTGCTAGAAAGCAATGTCAGGGACAATTAATTGTCGTTTTTGGTTGCGGTGGTGATCGAGATAGAACGAAAAGACCACTTATGGGAGGAGAAGTTGATAAGTGGGCAGATGTTATTATAGTTACATCCGATAACCCACGCACAGAAGACCCCCTAGTGATAATTAACGATATTATTCCTGGTATAAAAAATAAACCCTACCTAGTAGAGCCTGACAGAAAGAAGGCAATCCTAAAGGCTATCTCGCAAGCTAATCCCCAAGATATGGTAGTCATAGCTGGCAAAGGACACGAGGATTATCAAGAAATATTAGGGGTAAAACACCATTTTAATGATAGTGAGGTAGCTAGAGAGGGGTTATTACAAATTGTTAAAGATAAACGCTGAAAAGCTTGCTACGATTATAAACGGTAAGTTATATGGAGCAAACAACAAAATTAGTGGGGTTTGCACTGATACAAGAAAATTAACAGATACAGAGGTTTTCTTTGCTTTGCAGGGAGAAAAAAGTGACGGGCATAACTACATTAATCCTAATTTAAATGCTAGTGTAGTCGTAGTAGAAAGAGAAGTTAACTTCCCTAGCTATATAGTTGTTGAAAATACCTTAAACGCTTTAGGCAAACTTGCTGCATTTTATAGGGAACAGTTTAACCCCGTCGTTTTTGGGATTACAGGAAGCAATGGTAAAACAACTACTAAAGAGATGCTCTTTTCGATATTAAACCAAGAAGCACCCACTTTAGCTACTTCAGGAAACTTTAATAACGAGATTGGTCTTCCACTGACAGTTTTTCAACTTACAGATGAGCATGAATATGCTGTTTTGGAGATGGGTATGCGCGGAAGAGGTCAGATCGAATATTTAGCTAATATAGCTAAACCAAAGATTGGTATAATTACCTACATTGGTGAGGTGCATACTGAGCTTCTAGGTAGTAGAGACAATATTGCTAAAGCCAAGGGTGAGCTCTTACAAGCTTTACTTGCAGATGGTGTGGGTATAATTCCTCGTAGTAGTGATTACTATGATTTTCTTAAAGGGCTAACTAAGAAGGTAGTTTCTTTTGGTCCAGGTGGGGATGTATATGCTAAAGATATAAGTTTTGATAGTGAAGGCAAAGCAAGATTTGCACTTTGCTATCAAGAAGAAAGTTTGCCTATCTACTTATCTTTACCAGGAGAACATAATATTAATAATGCCTTAGCTGCAGCAACTGCTGCCATTGTAGTAGGAGTGCCACTAGAGAAGATAAAAGCTGGGCTAGAGAACCAGATTAATCTTCAGCAAAGATTAAAAGAGATAACTCGAGGTGATCTTGTCGTTATAGACGATACTTATAATGCTAGTCCTACTTCCATGAAAGCGGCTCTTAAGCATCTTAGCTCGCGAGCTACAGCTTTGGGATTAACAGCTTACGCAGCTTTAGGTGATATGAAGGAATTAGGTGAGGAATCAAAAAAATATCATTTAGATATTATTAAATATGCTTATGAATTAGGGTTAGGTAATATTTATCTTCTCGGTGAGGAGATGGCAAGAGCCCAGGTAGAAGCGGAAAAAGCTGGGCTTAAAACGGAGTTGTTTCTAACCCATGAAGCCATCGCTAATAAAGTTTCTGGTTGTAAAGGCATTTTGTTACTTAAAGGGTCAAGGTCTATGGAAATGGAGCAAGTATTAAAATACCTCAAAGAGTAAGGAAAAAAGAAAGATGATTTTAGCCAGGGTTTAGGTTCTAATTTTGTAAACATAGATGTAAAGATAATTGGGATTTGAAGGAGGAAAGCTTCTTTAAGGGCGAAAGAAGCTACTAAAAAAATGACGAGCAGTATATTTGCGGGGATAGTGTCTTTTGTAACTGTAATTATTTTAGGGCCAAAACTTATTGATGAACTTCACAAACTAAAATATGGGCAGACAGTTAGGACAGATGGTCCTTCAACACACTTGAAAAAAAGTGGTGTCCCGACCATGGGCGGTATTTTGTTTTTAACTGGTCTAACAGTAAGTATGTTGATTTTTGCTTACCGGTCCAATGAAGCGCTTTTGGCATTAGCCGTTACGCTAGGTTATGGCCTGATTGGGTTTTTAGACGATTTTATTATTGTTAAGAAAAAGCGCAATCTAGGTTTAAAAGCGAGACAGAAACTGTTCTTCCAAATAACCTTGGGATTAATTATTGGCCTTTGGGCAGCTAAAGAACCTCATATTGGTACTTTTATTTATTTACCTTGGGGTGGAGCTTGGGAGCTACCTATCTGGGCTTTTGTACCATTTGCCTGTTTTGTTCTGGTTTGGATCTCTAATGCTGTAAACATTACCGACGGTTTAGACGGCCTTTCAGCTGGTTCTACTGCAATAGCTCTATTACCCTATCTTATCTTGCTTTACAGGACAGGTAGAACAGATCTATTTTCTTTTGCGTTAGCGTTATTTGCAAGCTTATTAGGCTTTTTGTGGTTTAATGCCTATCCTGCACAGATCTTTATGGGTGATACAGGCTCATTAGCCTTAGGAGCAGCTTTAGGTGTGATTTCAATTCTAACTGGTACTGAGTTGTTTCTTGTGGTTATCGGTGGCTTGTTTGTAGTGGAGACACTTTCGGTTGTGATCCAAGTAACTTATTTCAAAAAAACGGGCAAGAGAATTTTTAAGATGAGTCCTATTCATCATCATTTCGAACTTGTGGGTTGGCCAGAGACAAAGATTGTTATTCGCTTTTGGTTAATAGCTCTGTTATTTGCAGGTTTAGGCTTGGTGCTTTTTTTAAGGTTATGGTAATTTGTGAGGTGAAATGATATGCAGCGCAAAGGGCAGATTGACCTCTGGCTGCTTCTAACAGCAAGCCTTTTGATTATTATTGGCTTAATGTCACTTATGAGTGCTAGTTCGGTGATTTCTTTTCAGGAACATGGCAATGCTTACCATATCTTTAATAAGCAAATAATCTTTTGCCTTGTTGGCTGTGTCGGTTTGTTTACAGCCTTAGTTTTTCCCTTACCTATAATTAAAAAAATGAGTTTGCTTATCTTAATTCTCTCCATCTGTTTATTAATCATTGTTCTCTTTGTTGCTGACGAAGTTAAAGGATCCAGGCGTTGGATCGATTTAGGCCCAGCTTCTCTACAACCTTCTGAGGTAGCCAAACTGGCACTTATTATCTTTTTAGCCCATTATTTTAGCGGGATAAAAGACAAGATACAGACCTTAAAAGGTTTACTTCCAGCTCTTTTGGTAATGGGAATGGTCGGTTTATTAATTGTAATCGAACCTGACCTAGGAACTTCGGTAGCTTTATTAGGTACCTGTTACTTTATGCTAATGGCTGCAGGAGCCAAAAGAAGTCACCTTTTCATTTTACTGATTTTAGGTATAGCAGCGATCTTTTTGTTAGCCTATATAGAACCATATCGCTGGGAAAGATTAATGGCTTTCCGTGACTATGAAAAGGACCCTTTGGGTGATGGGTATCAGTTAATTCAATCGACCTATGCTTTAGGTTCGGGCGGATTACTAGGAGCTGGATTAGGAAAATCAAAGCAAAAGTTTTTATATCTACCAGAGAACCATACCGACTTCATCTTTCCTATAGTAGGTGAAGAACTTGGTTTTATTGGTACGTTTGCTATTGTTATGCTCTTTACCATTTTTGCTTGGCGAGGTCTATTAATTGCTTTAAGAACCGAAGATAGGTTCTACTCGCTTATGGCAGTAGGATTAACTATGCAGATCACTTTACAAGCTTTTTTAAATATAGGAGTTGTATCGGGGATATTACCTGTTACTGGTTTAACACTACCATTTTTCAGTTACGGTGGTTCTTCTTTAGTAATTTCAATGGTTACAGTAGGTCTATTACTCAATATATCGCGCTATAAACAGTAACCTAATTAAAAGGGAGGCAGAACACAATGCGTGTTGTTGTTGCTGGAGGTGGCACAGGAGGGCATATTTATCCTGCTTTAGCCATTGGTAAAGCCTTAGGTGGAGAAGTTTTATATATTGGTGGATATAAGGGAATTGAGAAAGATATTCTGCCTCAAAGTGGATTAAAGTATGAACTAATAGATATAGAAGGCTTTAAAAGGCAATTAACTTGGCGCAATTTTGTAACCATTTATAAGGCGATATGCGCAACTACTACTGCTAAAAAGATATTGAAAAAGTTTCAACCAGATCTAGTAGTAGTTACTGGTGGTTATGTCTCGGGGCCAGTTGGTAAAGCAGCTGCTTCTTTGAAGATTCCTTTGTTTTTACAGGAACAAAATAGTTATCCTGGTATGACCATTAGACTGCTATCTAACAGGGCTAGACGTATTTTTTTAGGCTCTCGGGGAGCAGAGAAGTATTTACCAGAACAAAAATGTATTTTTACTGGTAATCCAGTGAGGGAAGATATTATTAAAGCCAAAAGAGAAGAAGCTAGAGCTGCACTTAAATTAGGCGATAAAACTTTACTTCTAATTACTGGTGGCTCTCAAGGAGCTAGAGCGATTAATGATTCCATAAGACCTCTATATAAAAGTTTAGCTCAAAGAGAGGATCTAGTTGTTGTTCATCATACTGGCAAATTAGATTTTCCTCACTTATCAGCAGTTAAGAAGAGCGCTTTCCTAGATCTCGCTTTAGCTCTAGGTAACGATACGGTTTCTTTAGAATCTAATATCTTTATAACCCCATACATCAAAGACATGGCGACTATTTTAGCTGCCAGTGACCTTGTAGTTTGTAGAGCAGGAGCTATTTTTCTCAGTGAAGCTGCTGTTTTAGGTGTACCATTAATATTAGTACCGTTACCGACTGCAGCAGAGAACCATCAGACTTTTAATGCCATGATCTGGGAGAAAGCACAAGCAGGCATATTAATTCCCGAAAGCGATATCGGGAGAATGCCTCAAGAATTAGAGAATCTATTAAATAATGGCCAAAAAAGAAAAGCAATGGCTTTACAAGCAAAGACACTAGGTAATCCCGAAGCAACCCAGCTTATTATTAACCAGATTAAGGCAAGTCTCTAATCACCAAGAATGGCTTTAGCACATAATCTGTGATGAAGCCTTCTGAAGGTGAGGTAGATGGTATTGTCTGAGCTCTTAATTTATGGTGGTAAGCCTCTTATAGGTAGTGTTAAGGTATCTGGCGCTAAAAACTCAGTGCTTAAGTTAATGGCTGCTAGTTTATTAACTAAAGAACCTTGTGTTATCAAAAATGTTCCTAATTTAAGCGATGTTCAAAAGATGATTTCCTTGTTGACTGATTTGGGTACCGAAGCAAAGTGGCTCGCACCAGGAACTTTGTATCTGCATAATGACCAACAACTAAACTATTATGGCTCTGAAAAATTGATGCGTGAGATGCGAGCATCAATCTTAATTTTAGGTCCCTTACTGGCTAGAACTAATAAAGCACATGTATATTACCCAGGTGGTTGTGCTATTGGTCCCAGGCCCATTGATTTGCATTTAAAAGGATTAGAAGCGTTAGGGGCTACTGTAGAGAAAGAACAGGGTGGAGTACTCTATATTTATACTAAAGGGCTCAAAGGAAATCGAATTTATCTAGACTTTCCTTCTGTTGGTGCTACGGAAAACATACTAATGGCAGCGGTTATGGCAGAAGGGCGGACTACGATCGAAAATGCAGCTAAAGAACCAGAATTAGTTGAATTACAACGGTTCCTTACAGCAATGGGAGCTAACATACATGGTGCTGGAACCGATACCATTGTAGTGGAAGGTGTTAAAAAACTTAAAGGTACGGAGTATTCAGTTTTAGCTGATCGAATAGAAGTAGGTACTTTTTTATTAGCTGGAGCCATTACAGGTGGTTCGGTTAAAGTTTATGGAGCAAGAGCGGATCATAACGAGGCTCTTTTATACAAACTTCATGAATCAGGTAGTGAAATCAATATTGGTACTAATTATATTGAAGTAAAAAATAGTAATAAACCTTCAGCAATCAGGATCAGAACAATGCCATATCCTGGGTTTCCGACTGATCTACAACCACAGATAGTAGCATTACTGACTATAGCCGATGGTACTAGCTTGATAACAGAAACAGTTTTTCCAGATCGGTTTAAGTATGTCCATGAATTAATTAGATTGGGCGCAAATATTGTTATCGAAGGCGAATGTGCCATAGTAAAAGGAGTACGCAAACTTAAAGGAGCTAAGATGGAAGCAGCTGATTTAAGGGGTGGAGCAGCTTTGGTTCTAGCTGCTCTGTCAGCAACTGGCGAGTCAAGAGTAGGACAATTAGAACATTTAGACAGAGGTTACGAAAATTTTAGCGATAAGCTCGTTATGCTTGGAGCAGAAGTAGAACGCCACAACTAACAAAAAAGAGGAATAACTCGATAATAGCAGAATTTGTTAGCAGATGGGTTTTAGGGAGGGGCGTTCATGGCGAGAAGCAGAGGTGCTTTGGTCTACATTGTTTTGGCTATATCTTTGTTTGCTATTTTGGTAAGGATATTTCAAGTGAAAAAGTTAGAGATAGTTGGCAATGTACTGGCCAATGAGGGGAAAATACGTCGGGTCATTGGCCAGCTTGACCTGTTATGGGTCGATTTAGACCAGGTGAAAGAAGATATCTTAGAAGATAACCTTATTAAAGATGCCTCCATCACCATTGTAAAGCCTTCCTATGCTATTATTAAATTAGAAGAATTAAAACCTATAGCTAACATAGATTTGGATGGAGCATTGCTACAGGTTGCCTCTGATGGTACAATCTTAACTGTAGGGGAATATTGCCAAGTACCAACTATAAAAGGCTTAGCATCGTTTCCATATCTGCCCAGTAAAAAAATACCTCACGAGATAACTGGGTACCTAAAGATAGTAGAAGCAACATCTGATTTAGGATTAGCAGAGATTATTTGTACTAGTTCTGGCGTAACACTAAAGATGCAAAATAAAAGTGAAGTGTTTTTAGGCAAGAATTATATGGAGCCAGAACTAATTAGACAAAAGATAAAGGAAATAACCATGCGTGGCCAGCATAAATATATCGATCTTAGTCAGAAGGGATATGCACGTGGCCTGTAAGGTCAGGAGGGAAAAAGATGTTAGAATTTGATCCGGATAAGACACAGGTTGGCAAAATAAAAGTTGTAGGTGTAGGTGGCGGTGGAAGTAATGCCGTCAATAGAATGATCGAAGCTCAGGTTAAAGGTGTAGAGTTTGTGGTTATGAATACTGATGCTCAAGCTCTACTGTTATCGAAAGCAGAAATAAAGTTACAGTTAGGTGACAAACTTACCCGTGGTCTTGGCGCCGGTTCTAATCCTGATATAGGCAAGCACGCAGCTGAAGAAAATCGTGATGATATTTACCAGATTTTAGAAGGTGCAGACATGGTATTTATTGCTGCGGGAATGGGCGGTGGGACAGGCACTGGAGCAGCTCCAATTGTAGCTGAGGTTGCTAAAGAAGCTGGTGCCCTTACTGTAGGGGTTGTAACTAAGCCATTTTTCTTTGAAGGCAATAAACGTATGCGTCAAGCTGAAATAGGCTTAGAAAGTCTAAAGGAAAAAGTAGATACTCTTATTGTTATACCTAATGATAAATTACTTAATATTGCCGAAAAAAATACTACCTTGATTGATGCTTTTAAAATCGCTGACGATGTCTTGCGCCAAGGTGTACAAGGTATTTCTGATTTAATTGCGGTTCCAGGAGTAATTAACCTTGACTTTGCCGATGTCAAGACAATTATGTCTTCAGCTGGTACTGCTATTATGGGAATTGGTAAAGCCTCTGGGGAAGATAAAGCTATTCTAGCTGCAAAACAAGCAATATCTTCGCCTTTACTTGAGACAAGCATCAATGGAGCTAAGGGAATTCTCCTTAGTATAACTGGTTCACCAGATATTAGGATTCTTGAGATTACGGAAGCTGCAAAAGTTATTTCCGAGTCAGCGGATATGGATGCTAATATCATTTTTGGTGCAGTAATTGATGAATCCTTAAAAGATGAAGTTCATATTACTGTTATTGCTACAGGCTTTGATCAGGTGAAAGAAAATGCAACTTCAGAAGCTGCTCCAACTAAAGAAGAAATTAAACCTTTCTCAACTGGTCATGATGTTGATATTCCTGTATTTTTAAGAAAACCAAGGAATAGCTAAAAACATTATCTTTCTGTTTTGCAGGAAATTTTACCTGCCCCTGTAACTATCTGAATAAGAAGGGATGGTGGCAGGGCATGTCCTATGTAGTCTATGTAGATCTACTGGTAGCCTGCCTGGCTGCGGAGTTTTGGCGAGACTATCTTATTCTCTGGGCTGGAGGAGAGATAGCTAACCGAGAGCCGCGTCCCGGTGGGCTTTTTTTTGGTGCTATTTTAGGTAGTCTTTATTATCTAGGATTTTTGTTAGTATCTAAGGGCAACTTCTTGATACCCGCTGGTGTATTAGCACTAGTTTCTATTCTCATGCCCGCTTTTATGGTACTTTTAGCTTTCCATAAAAGTGATCTAAAAGCAGTTTTGCCACTAGTTTACCTGTTAGCACTATTAGCTGGAGGAATTGGTTACTGGTTAAGCTCGATGCAGGTTAGTAGAATTTGGGTGCTTTTAGGGCCTCATGTAGCAGTTTTAATTGTGGCAGAGGTAGGTTGGGGCCTTTTACACGAACGCTTTTGGGAGAGCTTTGGCCAAGTAGCATTAATAGTTGAAATCGATAACAAAAGGCAAATTATAAGAGCTCTTATCGATAGTGGTAACGAGCTTATAGAACCAGTTAGTGGTAAGCGAGTTATTATTGTGGAAAAGAAAGTGTTGAAAGGATTAGTGCCAACAGAAGTAATGGAATCGCTTGAACACATGAACATAATCAGCGATGCTGCTGGTTTTGATTATTGGAGTCGCAGATTAGTCCTGGTACCTTTTCGCTCAGTAGGTAAAGAAAGTGGTGTCTTGGCTGGTTTAAGGCCTGATACTGTCTATTTAAAACATAAAGGTAAACAGGTGAAGCTACCTGGAGTAATCATAGGTCTAGAAGCAAGCTCTTTAAGTCATAGAGGTGATTACCAAGCGCTGATTCATCCTGCCCTATTATTGAGTACAAGTGGAGGTGAACAGCGTGAACTGGCGTAAATTAAGAGAGAATTTGAGTCTCTTAAAGTTTAAACTTTGGTTAAGTCGTTTTTTAAGAAGACGCCGTTCTGTCTATTATGTTGGTTCTAGTGAGGTTTTACCACCTCCATTGTTACCAGAAGAAGAACGATTACTTCTTAAGAAGCTGCAGTTAGGGGAAAATAATGCAAAATGTACCTTAATTGAGAGAAATTTACGGTTAGTAGTTTATATAGCTAGGAAGTTTGAAAACACTGGTGTAGGTATCGAAGATCTGGTCTCAATTGGTACAATCGGTTTAATTAAAGCTGTTAATACTTTCGATTTAGGTAAAAATATTAAATTAGCTACTTATGCTTCCCGTTGTATTGAAAATGAAATTCTTATGTTTTTAAGGCGTCATCAAAGAGCTAAGGAAGTGTATCTAGATGATCCCTTAAATACAGATTGGGATGGCAACGAGCTTTCCTGGTTAGATGTGATACCAGCTACAGAAGGTGATGGGGTTTATCAAGTTTTAGAAGAAGAGACCGAAAAAGATCTACTCAAAGCTGCTCTAACCAAACTAGAGCCACGAGAGCAAGAAATTGTTAATCTCCGTTATGGATTAGGTTCTGGCAGGGAATTAACCCAAAAAGAGGTTGCGGATAAAATGGGTATCTCCCAATCCTATATTTCCCGGTTAGAAAAAAGAATTATGAAAAAACTCCGCCGCGAATTGAAAAGATTTGATTAAAAACAAGGTTCCTTTTTGGAACCTTGTTTTTTATCTTCTTTACCGGGTATATCTTCTGCCTTTGGCACCCATACTCTTTATTGAGATGGTTGTTAGGAGGGATGAAGATGTTAAATAAAGTTGAGATATGTGGAGTCAATACAGCTGAATTGCCAGTTATTAAAGGTGAACGTATGAAGAAACTATTAGCCAAGGTTCACCAAGGTGATATGGAAGCAAGAGAAGAGTTAGTCCAAGGGAACTTAAGGCTGGTTCTTAGCGTTATTCAGCGATTTAATAACCGAGGCGAAAATGTCGATGACCTTTTTCAAGTAGGTTGCATTGGTTTAATGAAAGCCATAGACAACTTCGATCTCAGCCAGAATGTACGTTTTTCTACTTATGCTGTTCCCATGATCATAGGCGAAATTAGACGTTATTTAAGAGATAATAATCCCATTCGAGTTAGTCGTTCTTTACGTGATATTGCCTACAAAGCTTTGCAAATTAGAGATAAACTAGCTACAGAAAAAGGAACAGAACCAACTATAGATGAAATTGCTCGTTCATTAGGTATAGATAGAGAAGAGATTGTCTTTGCCCTAGATGCCATCCAAGAGCCGATCTCCCTTTTTGAACCGATATATCATGATGGTGGTGATCCTATCTTTGTTATGGATCAGATCGATGATGAAAAAACAAGTGATAGTGTTTGGATAGAAGAGATATCTCTTAGAGAAGCTATTGATAGCTTAGAGGAAAGAGAGCAACGGATTTTGAGTATGCGTTTTTTTGAAGGTCGTACGCAAATGGAAGTAGCAGAAGAAATTGGTATTTCGCAAGCTCAAGTATCTAGGCTAGAAAAAGCTGCTTTAAGTGAGTTAAGACAACATTACTCAGAAGGGGAGGTAACGAATCTATGAAAAAAAAGCTAGAGAAAGCGACTTTAATTGTGATGGCACTTTTCTTGTTGCCTCTCTTTTTAATGGGTAGTTCTAACGATACGCAGGAATTTTTAAGATTACACGTCTTAGCTAATTCCGATTCGCTCCAAGATCAAATGCTTAAATTACAAGCAAGAGATGAAATACTAATTGAAATTAATTCTCTACTTGCGGGTGTTACAGATCTAGAGACTGCTTTAAAGATCATTGCTGAGAATGAGGATAAACTAAAAACCAGTGCCCATAAAGCTATTAATGAAGAGTACGAAGTGACTATTGAATTAGGTCGTGAAAAGTATCCGGAGAAAGTTTATGGTTCATATAAACTTCCCGCTGGCGAATATTTATCACTGAGAGTGATTATTGGTAAAGGTGAGGGTAAAAACTGGTGGTGTGTTCTATTCCCACTTCTATGTAGCTTAGAAGCAGGAGAAAATGCTATTGAAATAGTCGATACAAAAGGTGGGCCACCAGTAAAGTTTCGCTTCAAAATTGCTGAGAATAAAAAAGAACCCTTACCACCTTCTCTTGATGCTGTGTTAGCATTTCTACAACAATTCCGCCTCTGGCCTTGGTCCTGAGGCGGTTTTTTTTGTAGCAGTTAATCCTTAGTTGCATAAACTAAAGGGGGAGGTGCTTCGGATGGGGACCCGCTTTGGTGAGCTTAAGAAAAAAGAGGTTGTTGATGCAACAACAGGTATTAAATTAGGTGAAATAGTCGATTTAGAGTTAAATTTAGAGACTGGGCAAATAACAGCTTTAGTTGTTCCTGGCGCAGGTAGCTTGTGGGGGATATTAAAAAGGAAAGAGGATGTCGTAGTACCCTGGACGAAGATAAAAGTGATTGGTAAAGACGTTATCTTAGTAGATAAAACACCGGGGATTAGTAGTTTTTAATTAAGCCCCGCAAAGGAGGAGCAGCCTCGCTAAGAGGGGCTAATAAACTATGGACAAGATCTATTATCAGTTAAAATTAATCAATAATGTTCCTTTTGGCACCTTTACTGGATTCCCTGCCTTCACGCTTTTTAGTACTGCTTATTCGGGACAAGCAAGAGACCGCAAATTTATTAATTCTCTAGAGCAAACTTTGGGTAGAGAAATAGCTTATGTAAATCAAGTTCATAGCTCTACAATAATAACGACTTCAACAGGAGGCAATAAAGGTGAAGGTGACGGTTTAATTATTACAGGAAATAATTTAGGGGCAGTGTTTACTGCGGATTGTTTGCCTATAGTTCTAACCGATATTAGTGGTGAGCATACAGCTATAGTTCATGCAGGTTGGCCAGGATCTTTAGCTGGGATTGCAGTCATTGCGGCAGAAAAACTAAGAGAAGCTAGTGGCAAACAAATACTGGCTGCTATTGGGCCGGCAGCTAACTCTTGTTGTTATGAGGTTGGCCAAGATCTGTTGGTAAAGTTCGAAAATAAGTGGTCTTTATATGTAGATAAGGTAATTCGTAAAAATAACAAGAAATTTTTTCTTGATCTTACTACCTTTAATGAGATAATATTAAAAGCTGTTGGGGTAGAGGTTTTCCAGAGTCAGATCTGCACCATTTGTAGTCCAAACTATCACTCATATCGTCGGGATAAAACTGCTCTAAGACAGTTATCTTTAGTAGGTAGAAGGATTTAGTACTAGTAAAACAGAATTGTTGTGAAGATAGTTAAAAATTTGACTGTCTACATAGTCAAGGAGGTGAAATCTGGCCAAATGGCCAGTGATTTGTGGTCAAAGAGATAACATTTGGTTTAATTGGCGGTCTGGGCCTTTTTCTCTATGGAATGAAAATAATGGGAGAAGGCATGCAAAAGGCTGCTGGAGATCGCATGCGCCGCATCCTAGAAGTCCTAACTGGGAATGTCTTTTTAGCCATTTTAGTAGGTGCAGTGGTTACGGCGATTATTCAGTCAAGTTCTGCTACGACAGTTATGGTAGTTGGTTTTGTTAATGCAGGACTAATGACATTACAACAAGCAATCGGTGTAATAATGGGAGCTAACATTGGTACAACAATCACAGCTTGGCTTATTGCAATTAACCTTAGTGAATGGGCTTTACCAGCTATTGGTATTGGCTTTCTAATAACCATGGTTTCTCGTAATAAGACCTTTCGCTATATTGGACAAACTATACTAGGTTTTGGTTTATTGTTTTTAGGCATGAGCACCATGGGAAATTCCATGAGTGTCCTAAAAACAAGTCCTAAAATTGCGAATCTATTTTTAAGCTTTTCTAGTTCACCAATAGAAGCTTTGTTAATCGGTATTGCTGTGACCATGGTTATACAATCATCTTCAGCAACCACAGGTTTATTAATCGCTTTAGGATCTCAAGGATTAATAAATTTCGATGCAGCTATACCAATTATTCTTGGTGCTAATATCGGTACTTGTATTACTGCTATTTTAGCATCGATTGGTACATCAAGAAATGCGAGGAAAGCTGCTATGGCCCACTTGCTTTTTAATGTAGTGGGCACTCTAGTTGCCATGTTAGTATTGCCTTGGTTTACCAGGATTGTTCATTCAATTAGTGTAACTCAAGATTTCGGCCATTTAGTGGCTAATGCCCATACTGCTTTCAACCTTGCGAATACCCTGCTGTGGGTCGGATTTGTTCCTTTTATGGAAAAAGCTGTTAATGTGCTTGTTCCTGGTAAGGATACCTTACCACAAAAGGCTCCTGCTTATCTGGATAAGAGAATGCTTAATACACCATCGGTTGCTCTTTCTTTAGCAACAAAGGAATTAATCCGAATGGCACACATTGCTCATGAAATGGTTGAAGATGCTGAAGCAGGTTTTTTTGAACGCAATCGTAAGCGTATTGAAGATACCTTTGCTAAGGAAGATGTCGTCGACCATATTCAAAGAGAAGTTGTGGAATACCTCTCTACTCTGCTTTCGCAAAGCTCATTAACAAAGCCTCAGTCCACAAGGATGGCTGGCTTAATGCATATAGTCAATGACATTGAAAGAATTGCTGATCACGCTAATAACCTTGCCCAATTTGCAGAAAATGCACTTAGCGAGAATATAAACTTTTCCGATATGGCTTCAGACGACTTACGAGCCTATTTCAAAGTGGTTGAGAACCAATTCTCCCGGGCAATAGATGCTTTACGTACTGATGATCGCAATTTAGCAAGAGAAGTCATCGCTGTCGAAAAGCAGATTGATGAGACAGAAAATAGTTTGAGAAAGGCTCATTTGAAGAGACTTAACGCTGGTGCTTGTTCTCCCTTTACCGGAATCGTTTTTGTGGAGATGTTAAACAACCTAGAACGTATTGGCGACCATGCGGTAAACATTGTTGAGCCTGTGTTAGATGATGAAATAAGAATTGGCAAGATTGAAGCATAAACGGGGCGGTAGTCCCGTTTTTCTTTTGCATTAAATCAAAGGACAACTACTAAGTGGTGGAGAAATAATTAGGGTCAGAGAGGTGAAAAAGATGGCAGTTTCCCGTCGCAAGAAAAAGAAAAACAGTATTTTCATAGGTTTAAAAGAGGAAATAATTAGCATTATTTTAATAGGCTTAGCAATTTTTATGTGGTGGAACATCTTTTATCCCCCCGATGGTAAATTTGGTTTGGCTGTAAATAAAATAATGATTATCACTTTCGGGTCATTAGCTGGAATTTTTCCAGTGATCCTATGTTATATTGCCTTTTCTCGTTTGTTAAAAGAGTATTGGCGGCAACCTAGGGGTCGGGTAGAGTCGATACTTCTATTATTTATTACCTTCTTAGTTGGAGCTCATCTCTTTTTACCATTAGAAGCTGAGATTGGTACAGTTCCTTGGGAACAAGCTTTATACTTAGCGAGTGAAGGTTTAGGCGGTGGTTATGTTGGAGCCTTTCTCACCAGTGCATTTTGGTGGGCTTTTGGCAAAAGAGGTTCGTTTATTTTCCTTACTTTAATTGGGTTAATATCTTTATTAGGTATTGGGCAAAGACCTCTTCTAGACCATATCTATTTAGGGATCAGATGGATATTTTCTTCTAAGAAAAAAAGAGAACCCCGAAGTAGTAAAAAGAAAGCTAAACCAGTTAAAAAGAGAATAGAAGCAGAAACTTTAGGTAAAAAACAAGAAGGAACTGCCTCTGGTAACATAACCCTTCCTGATTTATCTCAAGCTGTAAGTCCAGAGACAAGTGGCAAGGCTAAAAATGTGCCGGGTACTAGACCAACACTTGATCTGTTAAATGAACCTAAGAAAAATGGACAAGAACATCAAGAAGACAGATCAAATCTATTAGCAGAAACTTTAGCTAGTTTTGGGGTTGAGGCTTCAATTGCAGGTTATGTTTGTGGACCAACACTTACTCGCTATGAAGTGATTCCGGGAACAGGGGTAAAGGTTAAGCAAATCGAAAACCTTGCCGATGACTTAGCTTTAGCTTTAGCCGCACCAAGTGTGCGTATCGAAGCCCCGATCCCGGGGAAAAGAGCCGTAGGGATTGAAGTACCTCATGAGACTCCTGGTACAGTTTATTTAAAAGAAGTCCTTGCCGTAAATCGTTTTACAGATGGATCGTCACCACTTTTGATTGGCGTTGGTAAAGATATTGCTGGACAAAGTGTTGTTGCTGACATGAAAAAATTAATTCATCTATTAATAGCTGGATCAACAGGTTCGGGAAAGAGTGTTTGTATCAACAGCATCCTAGCTAGCCTTCTTCTTAAAGCTTCACCTGAAGAATTACGTCTATTGTTAATTGATCCCAAACGAGTTGAATTAGCTCTTTATGAGGGAGTTCCTCATCTTCTTACTCCTGTGGTTACTGACCCTAAAGAAGCTGCTAAGGCTTTAAGATGGGCTGTTATGGAGATGGAAGAACGTTATTTAGCATTTGAAGAAGCAAGAGTTAGAGATTTATCTAGTTATAATGAAAAGGCTTTACACGATGGTAAAGAAGTATTACCGTATATAATAATTATTATTGATGAATTAGCAGACCTGATGATGGTAGCATCTGCTGAAGTTGAAGAAGCGATCTGTCGCTTAGCACAAAAAGCTAGAGCAGCAGGGATGCATTTAATTGTCGCAACCCAGAGACCTTCTACCGATGTTGTTACAGGCTTAATTAAAGCTAATATTCCTTCTAGAATTGCTTTTGCAGTTGCTAGTGGTACTGATTCAAGTATTATTTTGGACACTAGAGGAGCAGAGAGGTTATTAGGAAAAGGTGATATGCTTTTTTACCCTATAGGTATACCTAAACCTGCTCGTCTACAAGGAGCTTTTATTTCCGATCGAGAAGTTGAGAGACTAGTTAACTACTGGCGAGAACAAGGCGGACCAGATTATGTGGATTTAAAGGTGGAAGCAGAAGCTGCAGCTAAAGCTGCTGATGCTAAAGATGAACTATTGCCACAAGCTGCTAAGATCGTTGTCGATAATGAAAGAGCGTCAGCTTCTTTCTTACAGAGGCATCTACGTATAGGCTATACAAGAGCAGCTAGACTAATTGATATTATGGAAACTTTAGGCATTGTTGGTTCATATCAAGGTAGCAAACCAAGAGATGTATTAGTGACAAGTGCAGAACTAGAAGAGATTCTCAAAGGTTATTAAGGGGAAAGGCGGGGAGAGAATGCAGGAATTTGGTAATTATCTCAAGACGGAACGCGAAGCTAAAGGCTTTACACTTGAGCAAATTGAACAAGAAACGAGAATTCGCCTCACCTATTTGCAAGCTATAGAAAATGGCGAGTTCAATAAATTACCTGGTGAGTTTTATTGTCGGACTTATATAAGAAGCTATGCTAAAGCAATAGGACTAGAGGAAGCCGAGGTAATAGTTAAGTATGAAAATAGGGTAAAAGAAATTATGTCCCAAGGTGAGACAGAGATTTTACCTATTAAGACAAAATGGGATGGTACTTTACAAGAAACAGTTGCTTCAAAAGGTAAAGCACCGGTAAATAAAAAACCTATTTTAATTGGTTTAATAGTAGTTGTTTTGTTAATTATTGCTGGGGCTATATATTTAGCTTTGTCCCTAAGTCAGCCTAATAATAACAACGTAGAAAACGAACAACAAATAGAAGCTGAAAATACCAATACTAATCTAGATATAGTGGCTACAGAAGAAGATCCTGTAATTGATAGTGATCTTTTGGCACAAGTTCCATCTGAAGTGGATACTCTAGAGAGTAGTACTGAGAAAATAATTGGGAAGGTCGATATTCTAGTTAAGGCAAAAGGGGACTGTTGGTTCCAAGTTGCGAACACCCAAGAAGTTATAGAAGATAGCCTTTTAAGGTCGGGAGAAGAGTTTAATTATAACTCACAAGAACCTTTAATAATTAGCCTTGGAAAACCCCAAGTCGTAGAGTTGTATGTAAATGGCAAAAGGATACAATTCAAAGATAATCCACGCGAGATTAAAGTGGATCTAAGTGGCAATATCGAAATTACGAAACGATGGTGATTGTATGGATTATTTGGTAATTGGCATGGCTTATGGTAAGTTCCGCCTAGTAGCAATTTCAGGCAAAGATACTGTGAACAAAGCTAGGCAAAAACATAATCTTTCTCATACAGCTTCAGCTGCTTTAGGACGAGCTTTACTTGGTGCTAGTTTACTAGCGAGTTCGTTCAAGTCAGATACTGAACGTATTTTATTGCAGTTTAGAGGAGATGGCCCACTTTCGCCAATTCTAGCCTTAGCTGATAATGGAGTGCACGTTCGTGGCTATTGTGAAAATCCTGAAGCTGAATTACCCCTAAACAAATTAGGAAAGCTTGATGTCGGTGGTGGTGTTGGTGCTGGTATGCTCTATATAATCCGCGAAAAAGATGGTAGCGAGCCCTACCGCGGCACTGTACCTATCCAAACTGGCGAAATTGGTGATGATATAGCCTATTATCTGCACTCATCAGAACAAATTCCTTCTGCTGTTGGTTTAGGGGTTTTAGTAGATGGAAATGGTTCAGTACGTTCAGCAGGCGGACTTTTAGTGCAAGTTATGCCAGGGGCAACTGATGAAGATATCTCTGTTGTTGAAGAAAGCCTTACCAAGCTAGGTTCGATTAGCCATCGTTTCGATCAGGGAGAAACACCTGAATCGTTGTTAGATACACTTTTCCCTCAATGGATAGAATTAGAACGGAGACCAGTTAGTTTTAAATGTGACTGTTCTAAAGACCGTTTTGCTAGAGGGTTGGTTAGTTTAGGACATGATGAATTAACTGATTTAATAGAAAAAGGGGAAACTGTGGAGACCGTCTGTCGCTTTTGCAACGAGAAATACCTTTTTACCTTGCCGGAAATGGAAAAATTGTTAAAACAAGCTGAAGAATAGTAATGGTTATATAGATACCAGGTCAGCAAGATTGATTTTAATTTGGTGCTCCTCAAGTTTGGGATCCCAAATTTAAGGAGAGAAATGGTTACTTTTGGCTTAGCTGGCAATGTAAGGAAAGTTATAATCAAAGTTAACTACAATATCTAAGCAATAATGCTAACAAACGCAGTATCTATCTATATAAGAGGAGGGCTACCCATGAAGAAGTTTTGGGGTTGGCTAATTTTCGCGTTTGTTTTAATAGGTTTTCTAGTCTATTGGGGTGCTGATTTTTTTACGGAAATAATGTGGTTTGAAAATTTAGGTTATTTGGATGTCTTAAAAAAACTCCTATTGGTAAAGATCTTACCTAGTTTAGTTGCATATAGTGTTATTTGGTTATTTTTAAGTATTAATTGGCTTTATCTTTTTAAAACTTGGCAAACGCAGATAGTAAGTGATGGTAAAGAGGTTAGTAAAGTTTGGCGCCCTTTTATCTTAATAGTCACTACCATAGTTTCATTAGCTTTTGTGAGCAATTTATTTATTAATTGGCAAGATGTTATAGGCTTTTTAGGCCGCAATTCCTTTGGACTGAAGGATCCAATTTTTCATCAGGATGTCTCATTTTATATCTTTACCATACCACTTGTTGAAAGTGTGTATCATACTGCACTAGGCGTAGTTATTATTACAGGTCTAGTTTCACTGATAACCTACTTAATCACAGGTTCTATCAAGCTTTATAACCGGCATTTAGTTATGAGTAAGGAAGCGAGAACTCATATTCTTATTTTAATTCTTTTAGGAACTTTACTAAGCCTCTTTGGGTGGCAATTATCAGGTTATAAGCTTTTAGAATCACCTTCTGGAGTGGTATATGGAGCTGGCTATAGTGATATCTATGGACGGTTAATTGTTTATCGACTGATGCAAGTTCTTAGTATAGTTACTTTACTTGCTATCACTATCGATTTTTTCAAAGGAACTTATCGACTCACAGTTTTAACTATACTTGCTTTTATGGGTCTAGGGATTTTGAGTCAATTTGTCTCTCCTTTGATGCAAGCGTATGTCGTAGAACCTAATGAACTATCCAAGGAAAAACCGTATATTGAAAACAATATAAAATTTACCCGTTATGCTTTTGGTTTAAATAAAATTTCTGCTAGCCAATTTGAACCGGCTACATCAATTTCCTTAGACGATTGGGAAGATAATACTACTGTCTTAGAAAATGTACGCCTGTGGGATTGGCGAGCTTTAGAAAAATCTTTTGCTCAGTTACAAGAGTTACGTTATTACTACCAAATCGGTGAGATCGATATCGATCGTTATCTGATAGACGGGAAGTTAAAACAGGTTGCTGTGGCAGTGAGAGAAGTGTCTCCTACTCGTTTAGCAGAAAGTGCCAACACTTGGATTAATAGGCATCTTGTTTTTACGCATGGGTATGGCATGGTTGTTAGTAGTATCCATGAAACTACTGATCAAGGCTTGCCTAATCTTTGGCTACGCGATTTACCACCTAAAGGAAGTATTAATTTAACACGACCGGAGATTTATTTTGGTGAAAAAACGAACGACTATGTAATTGTGCATACTAAACAAAAAGAGCTTGATTTTCCGAGTGGTGAGAATAATACTTTCACTAGTTATACTGGTGAAGGCGGTATTAAGATGGGAAGCATTTGGCAGAAAGTACTTTTCGCTCTGCGGTTTCGTTCTTCCAAATTTATTTTTAGTACTGATATTGGCTCCCAAGCGAAGATCATGTATTACCGTAATATTAAACAACGAGTAGAAAAACTAGCGCCTTTTTTACGATTAGATCCCGATCCTTATGCAGTAATTGAGAACGGTCGCATATACTGGTTGATGGATGCTTATACTGTGAGCGATCGTTTTCCCTATTCGCAACCAATTGCTGGTGTAGGTAACTACATCCGTGGTTCGTTTAAGATTATTATTGATGCCTATACAGGTGAAGTTAACGTTTATTTATACGATAATAGTGATCCTATTGGTAAAGCGTATCAGAAAGTTTTCCCCACTTTAATTAAAGATCGTGAAAGCTTTCCTGATTTCTTAGTACCGCACTTAAGGTACCCTGAGCAGTTGTTTTTAGCGCAAGCAAAGATCCTACAGACTTACCACATGACTAATCCAGAAGTATTTTTTAATAAAGAGGATATTTGGGAGTTTCCTGAGGAAATGTATCAAGGAGCAACTGTTTATATGGAGCCATACTATTCTATGGTTCGTTTCCCTGGTGAAAAACAAGCTGAGTTTGTGCTAATGTTACCATTTACACCGAAGAAAAAACATAATATGGTTTCCTGGTTAGCTGGTAGAAGCGATCCTGATAATTATGGCCAGTTGGTTCTTTACCGTTTTCCCAAGGATCGAATTATCTTTGGTCCAATGCAGATCGAGGCTAGAATCAATCAAGATCCAGAAATCTCAAAACTACTTAGTCTATGGAATCAGCAAGGTTCTTCAGTCCAAAGAGGTAACCACTTAGTATTGCCTCTAAACGATAGCCTTTTATATGTAGAACCAATCTATCTCCAAGCAGATCAAGGTCAGATTCCAGAGATTAGATTAGTGGTTTTGTCTGATGGTAATGACTTAGCTTACGGTCCAACTTTTGTCGAAGCGCTTGCTAATCTGCGCCAGAACCAAAAAAGAGAGAAATCATTAGCTAGTGAAAGTATAGCTCGAGAAGAAGAGACCAAAGACTCTTTAGCAGCACAAGCTTGGGAAGCTTATTTAGAAGCGGAAATAGCTATGCAAAATGGTCCTGATTGGGAAGCATATGGCAAAGCTCAAATAAAACTCAAGGAAATACTATTTAAACTAAATACTAAAGAATAAAAAAGCCCGGCTAAGCGGGCTTATTACGAGGTGACACTATGTGGTATCATTATGTTGGTATAGGTGGAGCAGGCATGAGCGCTTTAGCCGCTATAATGCTTGCCAAAGGACACAAGGTTACAGGGTCTGATATAGCTGAGAATGCTGTAGTAGAACATTTGCGAATCTTGGGTGCTGAAATAACTATTGGCCATAAAAAAGAAAATGTTAAAAATCCGGATGTTGTTGTCTATTCGACAGCGATCAAAATAGATAATCCTGAGCGAGTTTATGCAAGAGAAAATGGCATTAAAGAGATGCATCGCTCAGAAAACCTTGCGGAAATCTTGAATAATGGTTATGGCATTGCTATTGCCGGTTCACATGGAAAAACTACGACAAGTGCTTTAGTGTCGTATATGCTAATTCGAGCAGGTGCAGACCCTACTGCTGTTATCGCAGGTTATGTACCACAGTTAGATGGCAATTGTCGGATTGGTTTAAGCGATATTGTCGTAGCTGAAAGCGATGAAAGTGATGGAAGCTTTCTTCGCTATTATCCAGAAATTGGCTCAGTTTCTAGTGTAGATCCTGATCATTTAGAGAACTACCAGCTAAGCGTTGAAAAACTCCAACAAGCCTATGCCGAGTTTGTCTCTAATATCAAACAATTAGCACTTTTATGTGCAGATGACCCGCAAACAGAAAGTTTAGCTAAGTTTGCTAATTGTAAGGTACTTACCTATGGTGTCAAGGCAGGGGATCTACAAGCTTATGATATTAAAGAAGGTGAAGTAACCTCCTTTAAAGTAGCTATGAAGGGCCAAGAATTAGGTCAATATCAAATTAAGCTTGCCGGCAAACACAATGTAGCTAATGCTCTAATAGCAATTGGCATTGCTCAAGAACTAAATCTCGACCCTAATTTAGTGAAAGCTGCTTTAAGTGAATTTGTCGGTACAGGTAGGCGTTTCGAAAAGCGCTACGAAGAGAAGGGTATTTTAGTTATAGATGATTATGGGCATCATCCTACAGAGATCAAAGCAACTGTAGATGCTGCTAGACATAGATATCCCGATAAGGAAATCTGGCTAGCATTCCAACCACATCGATACAATAGGACAAAAATTTTGTGGCAGGATTTCCCTAAAGCTCTAGCTTCTGCAGATAAAACACTAGTGTTAGGCATCTATGCTCCTCCACCTGAGGAACCAATAGAAGGCATTAATAGCCAAAATTTAGCTCGCGAAGTTGAGAAACTAGGAAAAACAGCTTATTATGCCGAAACATTAGAAGAAGGTGCTAAAATTCTCGTTGAAAAAGTACCAGAAGGCGCCTTAATTCTTACTATGGGAGCAGGTTCAGTGACTAAGCTTCCTGATCTTTGGTATAAACTATTAACTGAGGATTCGCAATCTGTAAGTCATTCTGAGCGAACTTTAGGAAACGATTAATAGATGAGGAAATGCGCCGGCGAGAAGCCGGCGTATTTCCGGATTTCTCAATAAACTCGCTGATTACTTCAGTCGTGGTATTTTCCAGCAAGAAACGGAGAAATCGGCTGGCATCGCCAACATAAGTTTCTTCACATCTTAGGCCTTCTAATAGTAAAAACTCCATGTAAGATGTGATAAAATAAGTTTTATTGGGTCTCATTTGATCACCTCTAGGGGGTAGACAGTTGGATTTATTTAGTCTCACCAAAAAAGAGCTCGAAGAGTATATGGTCGAACACAATCAGAAGAAGTTCCGTGGTAAGCAGCTTCTTGATTGGGTATATAAAAAAGGTGTTCTGAATAACGAAAAAATGAGTAACTTACCAGATGATTTAAAGACTAAAGGAGCTCTAGGTCTCAATATTTTACCCTTAAAAGAAAAACTGATACAAAAGTCTTTAGATGGGACTATGAAAGTACTTCTAGAACTTAGCGATGGTGAGCTGGTAGAAAGTGTTTATATACCAGAAAACGATAGAGCTACTGTGTGTTTTTCGTCACAGGTTGGTTGTACAATGGGTTGCTCATTTTGTGCTACTGGCCAAAGTGGTTTTAGCCGTAATTTAACTGCTGGAGAAATTGTTGGACAATTATATTTTTGGCGTCATATAAAAGGATTACCAGTTACCAATGCTGTTGCTATGGGTCAGGGAGAACCTTTCCATAATTGGGATAATTTTAAAAAAGCAATAAATATAATCAACGATCCGGACTGCTTTAATCTAGGCGCTAGACACTTGACAGTATCAACTTGTGGTATTGTTCCAGGTATACTCGCTTTAGCCAAAGAACCTTGGCAGATTAACTTGTCTATTTCATTACATGCTCCTTCAGACGAATTGCGGTCCCAGATTATGCCCATAAATAGAAGATTTCCCCTAAAGGAGTTAATACAAGCGGTAGAGGAATATATAAGGGTAACTAATAGAAGAGTTACTTTTGAATATACTGTAATACCTAATTTTAATGACGGTGAAATGAATGCTGCTTTGCTAGTAGCTCTATTAAAAAATAAGCTTGTCCATGTAAATGTCATCCCGGTTAATCCTTTGATAGGCCAAGGAGCGAGTTTTAAGGATGCTGAAGAGTTTGCAAGGCTGCTGCAAGGTAAGCTAAATGTTACAGTAAGACGTTCAAGGGGTGCGGATATCGATGCAGCCTGTGGTCAGCTAAAAAGAAAAGTGTTAGATTAAAAGGCTGGTGGATGAGGTGCAGGTTGTAGCTAAAAGTGAAAAAGGATTAGTACGTAAAGTTAATGAAGACCGTTTTATTGCTACAGAGAATCTTTTAGCTGTAGCAGATGGCATGGGTGGACATCTTGCTGGTGAAGTAGCTGCACAAATTGCCATTGATGTTATTAACGATCTTAGTTATAGTGACAAAATGTTAAATTTATTGAATCAAGCGTTCCAAAAGGCTAATCAGCTTATTTTTGAAAATGGTAAAAACAATAAAGAACAAGAAGGCATGGGGACAACTCTAACAACAATTGTTGTAGATAGCAATAAAGCCTATCTAGCACACGTTGGTGACAGTAGAGGCTATCTGATTCGAAATACAGAAGTAACTCAACTCACAGAAGATCATTCATATGTCAATCAATTAGTAGCGATGGGAACAATATCTTTGGAGGAAGCTGAAAAACATCCTCAGCGCAATATTTTACTCAGGGTTTTGGGTATAGATAAGGAAGTTGAGGTTGATCAAAATGTAATTGATCTCCTTAAAGGAGATCGATTATTAGTTGCTAGTGATGGTTTATTTACTGATGTACCCCGTAATGATATTGAGGAGATTTTAAAAAGTGGTTTGGGGTTAACCGAACTAGCAGATAAACTAATTGATGTTGCCTTAGCTAAGGGTGGCAGAGATAATATTACCGTAGTTATTGGTGAGGTCTAGAAGGAGTGATCCTCTTGATTGGAGAGAGCTTAGGAAATCGATATGAAATAAAGAAACTCATTGGCGAAGGTGGCATGGCTTTAGTCTATTTAGCCGAAGATCGTCTTTTAGACAGACCAGTAGCTATAAAAGTTCTTCGTCCTGAATACTCTTCGGATCAGGAGTTTGTAGAGAGATTTCAAAGGGAAGCTAAATCCTCAGCCAAACTTTGCCACCCGAATATAGTTAACATATATGATGTAGGACAAACTGGTAATACTTATTATATAGTTATGGAATATGTAGAAGGAATTAGTCTTAAGGATTTAATTAAAAGCGAAGGTATGTTACCCGTAGATCTAAGCTTAAAAATTGCTATCCAAATCAGTTCTGCTTTACAACATGCCCATAATAACCTAATTGTCCATAGAGATATTAAACCCCATAATATAATGATTACAAATGATTATCGGGTTAAAGTGATGGATTTTGGTATAGCTAGAGCGATTAGTGCAGCGTCTATTACTAGGACAGGTGTGGTTTTAGGTTCAGTACATTATTTTTCTCCCGAACAAGCCACTGGAAAAGAAGTTACCAAAGCATCAGATATCTATTCTTTAGGTATCGTTCTTTATGAAATGCTTAGTGGTAAGGTCCCTTTTGATGCTGATACTCCGGTAGGTATAGCTTACCAACATGCGCAAGCAGAAATTCCACCACTAGTAGAAAAAAGACCAGATTTGCCTAAATCAGTAATTGATATTGTGAACAAAGCACTAGCTAAGGATCCAAGAGAACGTTTTAATTCTGCTTCTAGTATGGAAGAACAGTTAAAAAAAGCACTCGAATTGACCCCAAAAGTTCAGAAAGCTGCTTTTACTAAGGTAAAAGCAAAAGATAGTGATCTGGCAAATAGTGAGAAGACTAACAACAGCGATTCAACCATGATCTTTTCTCATACTAAAGCATTTGCCAGCAGTGAAAGGGATAACGCTAGTATGAGTAAAAAAGACAATAAAGATTCTCCTAAAAAGACATTAACGGTAACATTAGTTCTAATAGGTTTGTTGGTATTAGTGCCAGCATATCTCTTTTTGAAAGTATCGGCTTTTTTAAATGTACCTGAGGTTGAAGTGCCAAGTATTACTGGCTTAAGTCAGGATGCAGCAGAAAAAATGCTCGGTACAAAAAAATTGGGTTTAGAAATTGATGACGAAGTTTATAATAGCGAAATGCCTAAGGGCTATATCATTAGCCAAAATCCAGATGCCGGTCGCTTAGTAAAAGAAAAACGTGCAGTTAAAGTTATTCTTTCTAAAGGTCCAGACTTGATTATGGTACCTGATCTGATGGGCAAAGATATTAGAAGTGGTCAAGTTGAACTAGAGAAAGCTGCCTTGGAAGTTGGGGAGCGAGAATATGTGGAGACTGAAGAATATTTACCTGGTGTGATCATTAGCCAAAGTCCCGAGGTTGGTGAAGAAGTCGAAAAAGGTAGCAAAATCAATGTTCAGATCAGTAAAGCGCCATTAACTAGAACTTTCCTTATGCCCGATTTAGTGAGACAGACTCGCTTAGAAGCGGAACTAACTCTTAATCGTTATGGGCTACACTTAGGAGAGGTTTATCCTCAGTATGATAATAACTTACCAGCAGGATATGTAATCGATCATAACCCTGCCCCTGGTTCGGAGATAGTTGAAGGCACAATTGTCGACTTAACAGTTAGTGCTAGAGATGATTCATCTAATAACAATATCTATCCTAAAAATGATGATCCTACAAACACCAAGCCACAGATTCGAGGAAGAAAAGAAAGCGAAGTTAGACTGTTTTTAATTCGCTCAGGTTTAGTACGAATCGTGGTTATTGATGAAACTGGTTCACATGAGGTGTATAGGAAAGAACATCGCGATGGTGATTTTATTAAACAGACTGTTAGTGGCATTGGTGTCAATGGCGAAAGTGATGTTTATGTTCAAGTTTGGTTGGGCACAGAAATTCAGAAAGAAACAGTGTTATTAGATGTAACTCAATAAGAACCAATAAAACTTAAAAATAGCAATGAAACATGAGTTTAGTGGTTACTATTAGCACTAAACTCATGTTAGCTATAGATAACTTTTAGAGAGCTTATACTTACTCGTTTGTAGCCAAGTTTTGAGGAAGATAGTTTTGAAAAAGGAGGTAGTTTATGGAAGGGGTAGTAGTCAGAATACTAGCTGGAGTGTTCACTGTAAATACTGTAGAAGGTCTTTACGATTGCAGTGTACGTGGAAAACTTAAGCTTGAAGATATTCCTGTAGTTGGCGACAATGTTATAGTAGAGAAAACAGCTACAGAAGCAGTTATCATAAGCATTTTGCCAAGACGTAATATCCTAGAAAGACCCAAAATAGCTAATGTTGACCAGATGTTTATATTTATGGCAGCTACTGCTCCGGATCCTAATAATTATCTTATTGATCGTTTAACTGTCTTAGGTGAGTATTGGCAACTAGGTTTAATAATTGGTTTTAATAAAATTGATCTTAAAAAGAATGAACTAGCCGATATTTATCGCCGGTTAGGGTATGAAGTGTTAGAATTTAGTTTGGCTAAAGACGAGAATCTTGATGTAATAAATGAACTGTTAAAAGATAAAATTACTGTTTTAGCAGGTCCTTCTGGTTCTGGCAAAACAACTCTTGTTAATCATCTTGTTGGCGATATAAGAAGAACTGGTGATGTTAGCGAAAAGAGCAAAAGGGGTAAACATACTACAAGAGTTGTTGAACTTATCAAACTACCATCCGGTGGTTTTATCGCAGATACTCCTGGCTTCTCAAGGTTAGATGTTTTCTTAGATAATCCCCAAAAATTAGCCAGTTGCTTTCGAGAAACCCAAAACTCAAGTTGTTATTTTCAAAATTGTCGTCACTTAAAAGAGCCAGGATGTAGTGTAAGAGAGAAGATGAGTCCCGAGAGATATGAAAGCTATAAGCAATTGCTCCAAGAGATTGAGGAGATGAGACCATGGTAGTAAGACTAACCACTCAACTAAATAAACTAGGTTCGAAAGATGTTGAAAAGCCCTTAATAGCACCTTCATTATTAGCTGCAGATTTTGCTGATCTAAAAAATGAATTGCAAAGAGTGAGTGGTGCAGACCTTTTACATCTGGATATAATGGATGGTTTGTTTGTACCTAATATTTCTTTTGGTAGTCCAGTTGTGAAGGCTATTTGCCAAAACACTGAACTTCCTCTCGACATACATTTGATGATTAAAGAACCAGAAAGATATCTTCAAGAATATGCTAAATTAAAAGCACAAGCTATCACTGTACATTTTGAAGCTGGTGGCCATTTACATCGAACTCTAATAAAAATAAAAGAGTTGGGAGCTTTAGCAGGTTTAGCTATAAATCCAGGTACAGCTTTTGAAAGTATAGTAGCTTTGTTACCTTTTGTGGATCTAGTTTTAGTAATGAGTGTTGACCCAGGTTATGGAGGGCAAAGCTTTATACCAGAAGTACTTCCAAAAATTAGAATGCTTGACCGTTACAGAGTAAAAGAAGCTAAGCACTTTTTTATTTCTGTAGATGGTGGTATTAACGAAAAGAATGCTGGTGTGATAGTTCAAGCTGGTGCCGATATTTTAGTTGCTGGTTCAGCCGTTTTTGGGGCAACAGATGCTTTAGACGCTATTTATAAACTAAGAAATGCAGGTAAATCAAGATTGTAGGAGGCATTAAAATGCGTTATAGATTACGTGGTGCTGTTGTTTTAACTGAAACAGGTAGGGAGAAAGTGGATGTTTTGGTAGATGAAGGCCGGATTGCTGCTTTAGGTAAAGTTAATGCAGTTAATGCTGAAGATATTGACTTGAGCTCTCTAACCATTCTACCAGGTTTTATTGATATGCATCTCCATGGAGCAGGTGGTGCCGATACCATGGAAGCAACTTACAAAGCATTAAATACTGTTGCTTTTACTCATGCCAAACATGGTACTACTGCTATGGTACCAGCTACTGTAGCTGCAACTAATGACGAACTTTTAGCAGTAGGTAAGGCGATTAAGACAGCTGTAGAGAAGGGAACAGATGGAGCAAAAGTGTTAGGCCTGCATGTTGAGGGGCCTTATATGAATGTAGAGTGTTTAGGAGCTCATAGAAAAGAGTGTGTACGTAAAGCATCTGTAGCGGAAACCGAAGCTTTGTGGGAAACCTCAGGTGGTAATATTAAAGTAATGACTTTAGCTCCTGAAATAGATGGTGCTTTAGAGTTAATTGGTTATTTACGTAGTATCGGTGTTGTGCCAAGCTTAGGGCATACAATGGCGACTGTGGAGCAGTTTGAAAGAGGTGTAGCAGCTGGCGCTTTGCACACTACACATCTTTTTAATGCGATGAGGCCATTTCACCACCGTGAACCGGGTATTATTGGAGCCACGTTAACAGATAGACGTGTTTCTTCTGAGGTTATAGCTGATGGAATACACGTAAACCCAGTTGCTTTAAAACTGTTTTATCAAAGTAAAGGACCAGATAAAGCTATACTTGTTACCGATTCAATGCAAGCTGTTGATCTTCCTGAAGGTCAGTATGAGTTAGGTGGATTAGAGGTTTTTGTTAAAGATGGTAGTGCTAGATTAGCGAATGGTACTCTGGCTGGATCTACTCTTACAATGGAAAGAGCTGTCAAAAACATGATTAAACTAGCTGGAGCTAGTTTAGAAGATGCTAGCCAAATGGCTAGTCTAAACCCGGCGAAACTATTAGGTCTCGCGTATCGCAAAGGTAGTATTGCCTTAGGGAAAGATGCAGACTTAGTAGCAGTGGATGAAGACTTTAAGGTTAAGTTAACAATGGTTGAAGGTAGAGTAGTTTATAAAGCATAATTTTACTATTTAAAAATATACAGATTAACGAGAAGTGCTTAGGCTTACTAGGACTTCTCGTTTTTTGATTAATTGTTTACTACCTAGTTGTGAATTTTAATTATATGAATGTTTTAGCTACTCATGGGAAATAATTGGGGGTTAAAGATAAAAATAAATTTACATAATGGATAAACTAATTTAGCAAAAAAGGCGCTATCATCTTTAATGAGATAAAAGGAAAAAATGCTTAACTAGAGAAAATTAAAAAGGTAAGACAAGATTTGCTAGATATACCCAAAGTTGGGGATTTAAAGAAGGGTTCTAGCAAGAAAACAGGGGGGACGAAATAGATGCGAAAGGTTTGCAAATTAGTCTTTGTTGTTCTTTTTGTGTTTATTTTAGGAAGTTTGTCTTTGGCTGCTAATAAACCAGTTACCTTAAAAATATGGTTTACCGAAGGCAACGAACAGTTCCAGATTATCAAAGATCTTGTTGATGAATACTTTACACCTAAAACCGGTATCAGTGTTGAAGGAAGTATCATGACTTATGATGACCTCTGGAACAAGGGTCTTTTGGCCATGGCTTCGGGAGATACTCCTGATGTAGCTAGTTTTGGTTCGGAATGGCCGGCTGAATTTGGTGTACGTGGCGGCTTAATTGATCTTAAAAAGGAGTTCGGTAAAGAATTTGATCAATTAATAGCTAAGGTTTTTCCTAATCAAATGCGAGCAGTAGAATTTATGGGTGCTTATTATGGTATACCTGTCCGTTTTGGTTTTGCTATAGCTTATTATAGGACAGACATTTTCAACCAAAATGGTTGGGAATATCCAAAGACTTGGGAGGACGCTAAAAAGCTGCTTCCCAAAATGGCTGCTAAAAAGATGACAATAGGTGGTCCAGACTGGTATATCCAGCCTAAATGGCCTACAATTATGCAGTTTGTCTGGCAACATGGTGGTGAAGAAATTAAGGCAGACCATCTTCATTCAGGCTTAGACGAGCCTAATGCAATTAAAGGGTTTAAAACATTAGTTGAGTTATATAAAGATTATAAGATTCCTCAAGCAGATACACCTATACAGGCATTTTCTACTGGCGAAATGCCATTAATGATAGCTGGTAACTGGCGGTATAGTGCTCTTCAAGGTGCGTTTCCTCAAATTAATAATAAATGGAAGATGGAGCTTTTACCTGGTGCAATAGTAGATGGAAAATTAAATCGTAGTGCTTATAATGGTGGAGTTCCCTTAGGTATTTTTACCAACTCAAAGTATAAAAAGGAATCTTGGGAATTTATTAAGTGGTTCTTTAGTGAAGAGATTCAGACTGAGTACTCAAACCGTGTCTTGCAAAAGTTACCGCATTACTTTTTCTTTTCAGCTAATATGGATGCAGCAGCTAAATCGCCTTTCCCTGCAGAAGATGTGAAGGTACTCTTTGCTCAAGCTGAGCAATCAATAGCTCCTCGAGCAGGCTTAGGTGCTACAATTGTTTGCCGTAGATTTATGGATAACGCAATTATGCGTTGTATTTTGCAAGGAGAAGATCCTGAAGTTTCTATTAAAAAAGCAGCCAAAGAATCTAATGATGAATTACAACGCAAGTTCAAAGAGTTTAAACGCTTTGTTGATGCAAATTTGAAAAAATAATTAAAGATAGCTGCCTTTAGGCAGCTATCTTTATATCGAAAAAAGCAAACAAGCTTCTTTTGTTATCTTATCATCATAAGATGCAATAGTTGATTTTTAACTGTTACTCTGACAAAGGTAAACTATTAGCAAGGCTACCAGGAAACTATATCATTAATGGTTGATAAAAACAATGTAATATAAAACCTAAAAATAGGTAAAAATACGTAAATGTTATACACTATTTACATGTTATTAATAATTTAAAAAGAGTATTATAAAGTTACAACAAGTTAAGGGGAAGACTGCAGTAATGTTGGGTTATTGAAGAAAAAGGAAGTTGGGGGTGAGTGGCTGGGATAAAATTATCACAGACGAAAAGGGTAGCGTTCTAGTGGAGTATGGTTTATCTCTATTAGTGCTATTTACAGCAACAATGTTCGCTTTTTTTTTAGTTAAAAAAGGCATCTATCTCTGGCATAGGAGTAGAATGCTAACGATATTGTTGAGTTGTAAAATATAGTTATAAGGAGCGAAGGCGCTTGAAAAATGGAGCGCTCTTGATTAGAAGATTGTTGGCAGATGAACAAGGACAAAGTTTGGTTGAGTATGGTCTTTTGTTGTTGGTCATTGCTACAGCTGTTGTTATCAGCGCCCGAGCCTTGGGAGGAAGAATTAACACGATTGTACAAGAACTACTTGGGCACCTTTCATAATTAATTTAGTTAGTTTATACTGCGAAGAGCAAGACACCTGCAATTATTATTGGGAGTTATTAATGCAGGCTTGCCCCGTCAACTAGAAAAATAAACGGCAACACATGCTAAAAAAGGGGAGCAAACGCTCCCCTTTTTGTTTTGGAGGTTAAGATGGCACTATTAGTTGCAATTGTTGGTGCTACTTATGATTTGTTTACTGGGAAAATCCCTAATTGGTTAACGATAGGATCTACAATAATAGGTCTTTTGTTAGGAGCATGGCAAGGAACGTTCTTAAATAATATTTTAGGTTTATTTATAGGAATTCTAATTTATTGGCCTTTTTTTGCCTTGGGTTATATGGGTGGAGGCGATGTGAAACTGATGGGGGCGATTGGATGTTTTGTTGGCGTAGAAGAAACCATCTTGACAATGGTGTTAGCCAGTCTTTGGGGAGGCATAATCGCTTTAGTAGCCTTAGTGAAGAGAAAAAAACATATCCGTTATGGCCTAGCAATTGGTCTTGGCTTTCTCACACTGCAGGTTCTACAATGGTTGAATTTGCCATTGCCTTATCTTTATTGACAGCTATCGTTTATCCACTTGTTTATTATGGTTTATTTTTTACTGATCTAGCTGCTTGGAAAAGTACTCTTTATTTAAAAGCAAGAGATGGAGCTATCGGGTTAAATAAAAAAGATTTTACCTTTCTTCGATATGTTACATTAGTTAACTCTAACCAAAGTAGTTCTAGACAGAAGCTAAAAGTTGAGGTTGAGGGGGAAGCCAAAGCAATTGATATTACTAAACCTATTTGGTTATTTCGTACTCACAAGGTTCCAGCTAAACACCAAAAGTATCAAGAAGAGGAGTCCTCTTATAGATATAGAGGGTTTATAGGTTTATTGATAGATTTGGGTGAAGGAGTGTGGGGGTTATTAAAAAGTTTAGTAGGCTTATTTTGGGATTTAATGAAGAAACTGGTCAAATATTGATAGGGGCAATATTTTTATTAGTTGCCTGTGCGTTTTTCCTGTTTTCGGTCTATGACATTGCGCAAGGATGGCGAGATAGAGCTAAATTGCAGCAAACGGTCGATACAGCTGCTTTATCGTCAGCTGCTCTTATGTCGGATATCTTAACTATGATGGAGATTTATAACTTAATTTCTTTACAAGGGATAGTTAAGATTCCACAGCTAATTGCTGTCGGGGAGTGTATCGATGCTATGAGGATGTTGATGGAAACATATGAAGCAATAGGTAGTTTAACTGCTATGTTAGGAAACGATACATTTTATCCTATTCATATAGTTCAAAGGCCAATAATGGATGCTTATTTTTGCGAAGCTCCACAAACAAGATTTTTCATTAAATATGGTCGAGATCCTAGAAATCGAGTTATAAAGTTAGTTGGGTATGCTAGTTCCATTAGCCCAAGATACTTGTTAAAACGTTTTATCCATGCTAAAAGCATTTTTGAGGAGACTGTTTTTTTTGCTACTGCTAAAGCGGGCGTCTATCGACAAGAAGGAATTATACCTACCTATGTACCTGTACTCATCTCGTAGGGGACAAGCTTTAGTGGAATTAGCTATCCTGTTACCTTTCTTTGTCGTTCTTTTTTTGGCTATTTTTGCCATTGGTCGCTATTGGGATCTACAAATCTCTTTAGACATGGCAGTAGCAGAAGCCTTGAGGGCAGATTCATTAGGTTATAACGCTAAAAATGTTTTCTATCAAGAATGGCAGAACTTAACGGGGAAAAATAAAGATGATGTGGAGTTTAGAATAAGTAGAAATTTTAATATTACAACAATCGTTGCAAGTTCTGAAATTAAGTTACCAGAGATGTTTTCTAGGTTTAATTTAGTAAACCCTAAGGTACATTCAAAACTTTCCCTAATGAACTCTATTACTCGTAAGTGAAGGGAGATAAACTTATGAATGGTTTAATTATAGTTTTATTGCTTGCTGTCTTAACTCAGCCTATTCAAGCTGTAAAAAATCAAGCCATTGGACAAGTTTATGTAGAAGATAACTTTGCAACAAACATCTATCTTAAGCCTACCTCCGAGTTTAAGAAGATAAAAATATATAATATCAGTGAGTTTTTAGATACGAGTTTAAGAAATTTATCATTAATTGGTTTGGATTATTTAGAAAGCAACGAGTCGTTTTGGCAAAATTTACTGCAAGGCAAAGCCGCTGTGATTAGTGATAAAAATGCTAAGCGGGGGCTAATTTGCCAACCTTTTAGTGAATTACCTAAAGGCAATTCACTGGTTTGGAAATATATAAACTATAAAGATATAGTTGCTAGTTTCTGGGTGGGAAATTATGAGATTTTATTTCTTAAAAAGCCACAAAAAGACCTAGTGAGAAAAATAAAACAAAACGAAAAGATAACTGCGACAATTGATTCAAAAACAGATATCGATCATAACGAAAGCTTTAATGTAATTAGTACTCCTAAAGAGCAGATTGCGATTGTTAGTAGTGAAGAAGGTACGATGATAAGGGTGGTTAGAGATGATCAAAAAGGTGCTGAGATTTTTGATCTCCTTCGTGATAGTTTTTCTAGCTTGGATGATTTTAGCTAGAGATAGAACACCAGTTATCTCACAGGAATTAGAAACTGTACCTGTGTTAGTGGCAAAAAGAGATCTATCCAGGGGGATAGTCTTAAATGGTTCAGAGTTTGAATTATGTGAAGTTCCTCTTAATTTAAGCTTTGTTACAGGACAAAGTGATTTAGAAGTAAAAGGGAAAACCCTTGCTTACCCACTAGTTGAAGGAGAAATTTTATTAGAAAAAGACTTGATGAAGAAACAAGAAAGCAAATTATCTGTGGCTCTAGAAACAAAAGCTTACTCCTTAAAGAAAGGTGATAAAGTAGCTGTAATGGCTACTAATGAAAAAGAGAGTGTAATGCTTTTGGATAATTTACCAGTCATTGATGTTAAAGAGAGCCAATATGATGGTAGCCAAATAGTTGTTGTAGCAATAGGGGTAGATGAAGCACGAGCTATTAATATTGTTAAACAACATTGCGATTTATCAGTATATCCTACGACTGGAGGTTTTAATATCAAAAAAGAACCTCTGAAAACAGCCAAAGGATTAGCTAGTAACCCAACTGCTACTAAAAAGCGCTTGGTACAGGTTATCGAAGGAGGTGAGGTTAGTTGGCAAGAAATAGATTGATTATTATTTTAATTTTATCAATCAATCTAGTAGCTCTAGCTGAGTATAACTTAGAGATTGGCCAGGTAGTCTTTCTACCAGAAAAAGCTGTTACTAGGGTTGTGGTGGGAAATGAAGAGGTATTAAGTGCTATACCTGTTTCAGATGGTGTAGTAATAACAGCTAAAGGAGCTGGAACCTCCGATGTGTTAATTTTTAAAGGGACAAAGAAAAAAAGTGAGGTTTTTTCAGTCCGTTTTCCTAAAAACGAAAAAGAAAAAGCTTTGGTTATGTTAGAGTCTTTAGGTTTGGTTATTAAAGAAAATGATGACACGATCTTGATTAAAGGACAAGTACCTGACGAAGGTACATTGAATTATATTGAAGGTTTAGCCGCTACACTTGATGATAAATTAGAAATTGAGGTCGTAGTTGATAAACAAAAAGGTCAAAAAGACTTAGAAAAGTTACTACAATCATGTGGTGTAAAGCTTACTACCATCAGCGGCACAGCTATTTTATCAGGAACTGTGCCAAGCCAACAGATGCATGATGGGCTTTTACAACTTACTAGTTCAATTTATGTTGAGGCTGTAAGTTTAATGGAGATATCACCTGATAAGGTAGTAGAGATTCCTTCCTTACCTGATTTTACTTACAGAGGTGTCACATATACTGACTATGGCAATGTTATTTTGCTAGAAGGTTCTGTGGAAAGCGAGGAAGAATCAACAGCTCTTGCTAATTTAGCCTCAGCCTATAGAGATAAAGTTGTTAATTTAATTAAGGTCAAGCCTAAAAAGGCTGAATTACCACACCGTTTATTTCAAGATTTTGGCCAATTAAAATTAGAAAGAGCAAGCGAAACTATAATCTTAACTGGTGTAGCTAATTCACCAGCTAGTTTTAGCTTAGTTAAGCAACTATTTAGTTCGTTGTATCCCCAAGGTACATTAAATGTGAGTATCAAAAATGGCGAGTCAGTTCTCAAAAAATGGGCCGAAATGCTTAATTGTGAACTGATTAATGCTGGCGACTTATACGCCATAAAGGGTACCCTAGAACAACTAGATGTACTAAAAGAAATAGGGAAACTCTATCAACTAAGTGTGTTTCCCATCATAAAAGAGGAGAGTGCCCTAGATTTTCTTAGGGCTTTTTTAGATCTTGGTGAAGCGGAACTAACAGTATTCAAGGATACCTTGTATGTAAAAAATATACCGCAGGAAAAAATGCGCGAGTTTAATACGGTTGCAAAAGCTCTTTTTGTGCATGTTATTTATGTAGACAATGAGTCGAATAACAAAGAACCTTATACTGTACAGGTTACAGGGTTTCAGATTACAGAAAGTGATCTAGATCAACTAGCTTTAGAGACTAAAAACCTTATGAAAGGTTGGCAAGAGGTAGTTTTGAATTGGCAAGATCTAGGAATAATCAGAGACTTAGCTAGAGAATGGGATGTCAAGCAACCTTCGGTGTTGGTATACCCAGGTGAAAAGGCTTCGATTCATGCTGGAGGCCAGATTCCAATTCCCTTTGAGCAAGGTGTAGAATGGCAGGATTTTGGTGTATCTTTAGAATGTTTATTAGGTTTAGCTGAGAATGGACTAATTCCAGGTTACTTAAATCTGGTGGTTGCTGACCTAGATTGGGGTAATGGTTTAAATATGAAGGGAACTTCGTTACCTGCCTTAAAACGATATTCTTACGAAGGACAAGTGCAACTACCTCAAGGAGGAGGAGTGCTTTTAATGAGACATTGGTCCAAAAAAGAAGGTCTAGTGGATCGTTCAGTGCCTTATCTTAAGCAGTTGCCTGTTTTTGGTCCATTGCTTTTTGGTCATAAGACTAAAAACGAGCGCTCCCAGATCATGTGTGTGTTAGTGGAGGTGAGTTGATGCTTATTTCAATAGCCAGCATCGCTGGTGGTACAGGGAAAAGCTCTGTAGGACTAAATCTAGCTGCTGAGCTAGGCGTTGGAGTAACTTATTTACAAACTAACACTGTAATGAAAGCGAGTTTTAAGGAAGGACTTAGCTTTGAGTTACTAAATGGTGATTTAGGAGCTAAGTGGTTACAGGTGTTAGAAAGTAAAATAAAACAAAAATACTATACTTTAGTTGAATTAGAGGGTAAATCAGCTTGGGAACAAGAAATTCTCTTAAAAAGTGATTTAGTACTTCTTGTTATGACTCCTACGATAGAGCATCTACGAGGAACTCAAGAGCTAATTAATTTTCTTTTTAGGCATGGCTATCCGAGAAAGCGTATTAAAGTGGTCTGTAATCGTTATCGGTTAAAAAGAGGTTTGGAAGATGATGAAATACTCGCAGTATTGCCAATACCCTTAGCTAGATGGCAGTGGCTACCAGAAGAGGCTTTGCTTGTGGAAGCAGAGAAGAGGGGGCAGTTATTAAGTCATGGGCAACCAAAACTACGTTTTGTTTCCCAAATAAGAAGGCTAGCGTTAGAGATTACTGAGATTGAACCTATGATAAACCAAAGCCAAGAAGGAACTAGAGCCGATCTATATCCCTTGCGTTTTGAAGCACATCGTTTATTAGTGGAGAGGGTTGTTATTGACGAATCTGAACCAAGAGAGCATTTAGAAAAGAGACTTTCAGGCGAAATAAGTGTGATTTTGTCAGAATTACGAGGAGCAGGACGTCGATTTGGCAAGGATGAAGAGGTAGTTTTGAGAAAGAAACTTCTTGATGATGTACTAGGTTTGGGTGAGATTGAGGAGTTAGTAAGAGATGAAACCATTTCCGAGATCATGGTTAATGGCGCTAACCAAATCTATGTGGAAAAAGATGGTGTGCTTAAACTTACCGATAGACGATTCCCTAATGATGATGAGGTTAAGAGAATCATCGAAAGAATCGTTTCACCTCTTGGTCGTCGTATTGATGAAAGTTCACCAGCTGTGGATGCTAGACTTCCTGATGGTTCTAGAGTTCATGCGATTATTCC
>DHDH01000016.1:113909-139959 GCA_002399235.1 Firmicutes bacterium UBA4881
TACCGATGATCTTTTGAAAAATGGTAGCATTACGTCTGAAATGATAACCTATTTAAAAGAGGCAGTTCAAACCAGAAAGAATATTATTGTTTCTGGTGGTACAGGTTCAGGCAAAACAACACTTTTAAATATAGTTTCAGGCTTTATCCCCCCCAATGAACGAATCGTTTGTATTGAAGATTCAGCGGAACTAAATCTGCAACAAGATCATGTAATAAGGCTGGAATCAAGGCCAGCTAATGTGGAGGGGAAGGGCAAGGTGAGTATTAGGGATTTAGTACGCCACGCACTTAGAATGCGTCCAGATAGGATTGTGGTGGGGGAAGTAAGGGGTGGTGAAGCACTTGATATGCTGCAAGCGATGAATACGGGCCATAATGGTAGTTTAACCACTGCTCATGCCAACTCACCCGAAGATCTAATTCTCCGTTTGGAAACAATGGTTTTAATGGCTGGTTATGATTTACCCAGTAAAGCTATTAGAGAGCAGATAGCAGCTGCTATAGATCTTATTATTCAGACAGTAAGACGTGCAGACGGAAGTCGCAAGGTAACTTCGATTAAAAAGGTACTCTCGATAAGTGGCGAAAAGATAAAATTAGCGACGGTGTTTTAGTTATGCAAGTTCTAACAGCTATCACACTTGGTTTAGTTGTGACTTTAGTAATTAATAATGGCATTGAATATGCATTTTTAGCTGTGTTTATTTTTATTAATAAACCCCAGATGGTCTTTTTAAGCTTAGGAATATTTATTTTGTTAAAAAGGATCTATCTAAAGATCTTAGCGAAGAAAGAGCTAAAACTCTTAGAGCAACAAGTAGGTAGAACACTTCTTCTATTAGCACAGACTCTAAAAGCAGGCATGAGTTTAGACCAGGGTTTTCGATTGGTTGAGAGTTCTCTAGAAGCTCCACTGAAAAAAGAATTGAAAGAGATAATCAAAGAAGTTGATCTAGGCAAATCTTGGATAGCAGCTCTCAATAACTCAGAAGATAGAATACCAGTTTCAGAATGGCATAGTTTCATTACTGCGGCTTCTTTAGCCCTTAACCTAGGTGGCAATCTTGCTGAAATTATGACAGGGTTAGCTAATATTAACAGCCAAAAAGAAGCGGTGGGCAGGAAGATCCAGAGCGTCACTGCTCAAGGAAGACTTACAGCTAGTATTTTAGCTTTTTTGCCACTAGCCTTTATGGCTTTCTATTGGTTTTTTGATAGACCGCGGATTCGCATATTCACCAATTCACCCTTAGGACAATTCTTGCTAGTAATAGCCTTTTTGTTGGATGTGGCAGGCTTCTTGATGATTAGGCGTATAAGTGAGGTGAGATGGTAATATGCAATTAATAATAAAAACATTACTCTTTCTAAGCCTTACTTTAACTAGTTACTTTCTTTGGGATTTAATCGATTTTTCTTTTCGATTAAAGAAGCTCAGAGCTAGACTTAACCTCAATAAAGAGATAGATAACAAACAAAAGTTATTTCTGGCAATTCCATTTGTTTTGGTACTTATGTTTTTGCAACCCTTTCTAGGTATCGGTTTAGCCTTATTTATGGTGTTGCTTTACTATTTTGATAAGGAATTTATTAAAGCTAATTACACTAAAGCTATTGAAGATGAACTACCATACTTTTTAAGTCTAATGTCAGTAACAATAAGGGCTGGGCTTAGTACAAATACAGCCTTATATGAGATTGTTAAAAGAATGAAACCAAGTCCCTTAAAAAAAGAACTTGGTAAGGTTGTCCAAGAGATGCGACTAGGGCTTGGGCGCCGTGAAGCGCTAGAGAATTGGTCCAAGCGCATTGGTAATCAACAGGTTTCTTTTTTAGTGCAAAGTTGGGTTCAAAGTGAAGAATTGGGAACAGAACCAAGCGAGGTACTATTATTTCTTAGTAACCAACTTTTCGATCGAAAGGTTAGACAGGTTGAGGGGGACGCTATGCAAGCAGGGGTGAAAATAACTGTTCCATTAGCTTTTCTCATCTTTCCTGCTGTAATGATAATTATCTTTGGCCCTATCATAATTGGTGGAATTTAAGAAAACACCCCAAGCTAAGTTTGGGGTGTTCTCTAATTTAGAGGTAATGATCTTTTAATTACTCGGTTATATTATTTATCTACAAAGAATTCTCCGAGGCTATGGCAGGATTAAGGTATAAGTTTAAGGAAGTTTAAGGTGTTTATAAAGCTAAAGAAGGTGGGTCAATGCACATTCTTTTATTAGGAGCTAGTCCTGAAACAACAAGGTGGCTTCATGGTCCAGAAGATAGCTATGATTATATTATCTGTGTCGATGGCGGATTAAAATTAGCAAAACTATGGGGTAGAAAACCTGACTTTATTTTAGGGGATGGTGATTCCTACAAAGAGGCTTTCCCTGAAGAAATAAATAAGCGATCTTATCCTAGCGAAAAAGATGAAACAGATAGTGAACTAGCGTTGACAAAAGCCCTAGAGATGGGAGCAACTAAGATAACCTTAACTGGCTTTCTAGGTGGCAGACTAGATCATTCTTTGGCCAATCTAGCTTTAATCAGTTTAATAAAGAATGTAAAAGTTCAATTCTTGGAAGAGTGGGGCCAGGTTTTTTTTGCAGATAAATATAATGAAGTAACTGGTGCAGTAGGAGATACAGTATCTTTAATACCTTTATTTGAAGATGTTGAAGGAGTAAATACACAAGGCTTAAAGTATCCCCTTGATAATGAGATTCTATATGGTCATAAAAGTCGAGGGATTTCTAATGAATTAATTGCTGAAAAAGCAATTATTAAAAAAGAAAATGGCAGGTTATTAATAGTACAATTAAGAAAGGAGTTTGTAGATGCCTAAAAAAATAGCTTTAGTTTCAGCCTGTCTTTTGGGTTTACCGGCTCGTTATGATGGAAGCGAAAAAAAGTGCGATACTCTTTTAGCGTTAAGAGATGAATATATTTTAGTTCCTGTATGTCCTGAGCAAATTGGTGGCTTAGCTACACCTAGAAATCCTGCGGAAATTGTTGGTGCAAAAGTTTTTGATAGGCAGAAAAACGATTTAACTTCCAATTTTCAGCAAGGTGCAGAGGCTGTTTTAACTTTAGCTAAAATTATCGAACCAGATATAATTATATTGAAGGAAAGAAGTCCGTCATGTGGCGTTAAAAAGATCTATGACGGTTCTTTTACAGGGAAAACAATAGATAGCTCAGGTATAACAACCCGTTTATTAAAGAAATATTATAAAGTTATTTCAGAAGAAGATCTTGGTTAATTAGTATTGCTTAATCAGTACAAGATGTCTTGTTTCGTAAGGATTGCTATGCTATAATCTCGATATACATTGTTAAATCTATCACTAATCCCTAGAACATAATTTGAGCAAAAGACATCTTGCACTTAATGAGGAGGATGATTATGGTCTCCATTGAAGTTTGTGTAGGAAGTTCTTGTCATCTCAAAGGAGCCCATGATGTCATCGAAGCCTTCAATAGTGAGATTAAACATCATGGCCTCGGTAAGGAAGTATTTTTGACAGGTGCTTTTTGTCTGGGCAAGTGTTTAAATGGAGTCACCATCAGTATAGATGGGGAATTGTTTTTAGGAGTAACACCTGAAACAGTACCAGAGATTTTCCAAAACCGAGTCCTCGATGTTCTGGGGGTTTAATAATGGGATTTATTAAAACTGTTGAAGCAAACTGTCGTGATTGTTACAAATGTGTTCGGAGTTGTCCTGTTAAAGCTATTAGGGTAATAGGTAACCATGCTGAGATAGATGATGATCGTTGTGTTCTCTGTGGTAGATGCGTACCAATCTGTCCTCAAAATGCTCGTTCAGTTTATAACCAAATTGAATTAGTGCAAAAAATGTTAAACGATTCTTCTGGGATTATTATATCACTGGCGCCTTGTTTTCCTGCAGCGTTGGAGAATTACGAAGCTAAACAACTGGTTTCTGCTTTGAAAAAAGCAGGTGTAAAAAGAGTTATAGAGACTGCCGAAGCAGCTGATGCACTATTAAAAAATAATCATAAGGTAGTTGCAGAAAAACCAGTCATCTCTAGTTATTGCCCAGCAGTGGTTGATCTAATTGAAAAATATTATCCTCATCTCAAACAACACCTGGCACCTCTGGCATCTCCTCTTGTAGCTCATGGACGATATTTAAGAAGAGTATATCCAGATGATCACCTGGTTTTCATATTGCCCTGTGATGCCAAAAAAGCAGAAGCCTTGAGTGAACCAGAGATAGATGCAGTTCTTACTTTTGAAGAATTGAAAACTATTTTGGATTCCCAACTAATAAAAAGCAAGGCGGATGACCCTATATTTCCTGAGGGTCAATCTTCATTTTATGGAAGAACAGTTGGGCTCAGTGGGTCCTTAAAAGCAGCTATGGGGTATCCAGATCATTTAGACCCAAGATCAGAAGCAATTAGTGGCTTCGAAGAATGTATTGAATTTCTTGAAAACATGCAAGCGGGGCGTATTGGTAAAGAGATAGAATTTGTGGAACTTCTTCTTTGCCGAGGTGGTTGTCTTAATGGTTCTGGACTTACTAATGCTCTCACTCATGAAGAAAAAAGAGAGAAAATACTTGCTTATGTTAATTCTCGTGAATCAGCAGATAACATTATTGATTTAATAGATACGGATATTCAAAAAGAATTTGCTGGTAAGCCGGTTATTACACCAAAACCCACAGAAAAAGAGATACGCGAAATTCTCGCTTCTCTAGGTAAACGTTCAAAAAGTGATGAACTAGATTGCGGTTCATGTGGTTATGACACTTGCCGCGAAAAAGCGATAGCTGTTTACAGAGGTTTTGCTGAATTAGAGATGTGCATTCCTTATATGCGAGCTAGAGCGGAATCGATGGCAAATGTGATCATTCAAGCTACTCCCAATGGCATTATTGTCGTTGATGAGGATATGAAGATTATAACAATTAACCCTGCCGCCGAAAGAATGTTCCAATGCCGTGAAGAAGCATTAAAGGGAAGAGAAGTTGGAGCATTATTAACAGCGGATATATTCGAAGATGTCTTAGAACAAAAACGTCTTATTGTTGATAATGTCGAATACCCTTCCTATGGTCTGAAAGTTAGACAATTTGTTTTTTATGTTCCTAAATCACAAGTTGTAATTGCTATTTTTGCGGATATAACCGAACAAAGCCGTCAAAAAGATCAGCTTAGTGAACTAAGAAAAGAGACCTTAGAACGTGCTCAAGAAGTTATTAATAAGCAGATGCGAGTAGCCCAAGAAATAGCTAGTCTTCTCGGAGAGACCACTGCTGAAACTAAAGTGATTTTAGATCAGCTGATGCGGATTATCAGAGGATAAGGAGGGCTCTACTTTGAGTTTTTTTGTTGAAGTAGAGACCGCTAGTCTCATCAAAACAGGTGAAGAACTATGCGGAGACAGTGTTACTATTTTACGTGCTCCCGAATCTTTTATTGCTGTTTTATCAGATGGATTAGGCTCAGGAGTTAAAGCTAATATCTTATCTACTCTAACAGGCAAGATAGCTTCTACCATGTTAGAAAAAGGTTCTACTTTAGAAGAAGTTGTTGAGACACTTATTCAAACTTTACCTGTGTGTAAAGTGCGTGGCTTGGCTTATGCAACTTTTACTGTAGTACAGATCTTTAATGATGGTCGTCTTTATATTGTAGAAAGCGATAATCCTGAACTGCTTTTTTTCCGCGAAGGTCAATTTCAAAGATTAAATAGAGAAAAGAGACTTATAGCTAATAAAGCAATTTATGAAAGCAGCACTAGATTAACTGAAGGAGATACTTTAGTACTACTAAGTGATGGAGTAGTGAATGCAGGTATTGGTGGTATGAGACCTTTGGGTTGGCCACTAAAAGAGATAGCTTTAGAGATAGTAAAGTTAATTAAAATGCGTGGCGATAGGGTTACTGCGAAAGACATTGCTTCCCATATTCGCGATCGCTCGCAAGAATTCTACCGAAGTCAAATAGGCGATGATACAACTGTTTTAGCTCTACGAGTAAGAAAACCTCGGGAACTTATTGTAGCAGTTGGTCCGCCACAAGATAAAACTAGAGATCAAGAATATGTTAAAACCTTCGCTGCTACTCCTGGCAAGAAAGTTGTCTGTGGTGGGACCACCTCAACTCTTGTTGCTAGGGAACTTGGTCGTCAGCTCAAAGTAAACTTTGACGGATCAAAAGAAATACCACCAACAGGATCTATTGAGGGTGTCGATTTAGTAACAGAAGGTATTGTAACTATTTGCAAAGCTCTTAGCTTGATGCAAGAGGCTAATGGGAATACCCACTTTATTACTGGTTTAGATGGAGCAAGTCAGCTAAGTCTGATTCTCTTACAAGCGGACCGAGTACATTTTCTAGTGGGGCAAGCCATTAATCCAGCACATCAGAATCCTAATTTGCCTCGTCATCTAGCGCTGAAAAATCAAGTAGTCAAAGAACTCGGTTCATATTTAGAGACCCTAGGTAAGGAGATCGAAATCTCCTTTTATTAAGAAATAGATGGGTGCAGTTTATACAGAAAGGATGACAAAGATGACAAGTAGCTCAGTGCCAAAAGCACAAAGAAGCTTCGAAAAAGTGAATGAAATAGTTCGCAAATATGAAGCTAAACAATCAGCACTTATTCCTATTTTACAGGAAGTGCAGGAAGAGTATAGATATCTTCCCGAGGAGATTCTTACTTATGTCGCTACAGCCTTAGATATCTCTCCTGCAACAGTCTATGGAGTTGCCACTTTTTATGCTCAATTTTCCTTAGATCCTAAAGGTAAGTATGTCATCAGTGTTTGTGACGGTACCGCTTGCCATGTTAGAAATTCGTCGCCCGTATTAAATGCCATTAAAAAGAAGGTTAATTTACCTGATGGTAAAAAGACAACGGATGATTTACGCTTCACAATCCAAACAGTATCTTGTTTAGGTGCATGTGGTTTGGCTCCAGTTGTAGTAATTAACGAAAAAGTTTATGGCCAGATGACACCAGAAGCGATTGAACTCATCCTTGATCAATTGATGAAGGAAGAGGGTGACAACTAATGGAAAAAATTAAAAATGTTTATGAGTTAGCTCAATTAAAAGATAAATACCAAAAAGAATTCGAAGAAATTAAGTTACGCGTTCTAGTATGTGCAGGAACTGGTTGTGTTGCTGGTGGTTCTTTAGACGTTTTCGCAGAATTTAAGCGACTAATCGGTGAAATGGGAATCGATGTCGATTGTGAACTTGACCATGAAGATAGCTGCGCAAAAGGTGTTAAAGTAGCTAAGAGTGGTTGTCATGGCTTCTGCGCACAAGGTCCATTAGTGAGAATTGAACCTGCAGATATTCTTTATACACATGTCAAAGTTGCTGATGTAGAAGAGATCGTCAAGGAAACTTTGCTAAAAGGTAATGTAGTTGAAAGACTAACCTATACAAATCCTATGACTGGCGAAAAATTTGCTAAAGAACACGAAATTCCTTTTTACAAAAAGCAACTACGTCGTGCTTTAGCTAACTGTGGTACCATTGATCCTGAGTCTTTAGAAGAGTATATTGCTCATGAAGGCTACAATGGTCTTGGTAACGCACTAATCAAAACTCCAGAAGAAGTTATTAACGATGTTTTAGCATCGGGTCTTAGAGGTAGAGGTGGCGGAGGTTTCCCTACCGGTAAGAAATGGCAGTTTACTCGCATTGCCGAAGGCGATAAGAAATATATTATTTGTAATGGTGACGAAGGCGATCCAGGTGCCTTTATGGATCGTTCTGTCTTAGAAGGAGATCCCCACAGGGTAGTCGAGGGTATGGCCATTGCAGGTTATGCTGTTGGTGCAGATGAAGGATATATCTATGTACGTGCTGAGTATCCAATGGCAATTAAGAGATTAAAGATTGCTATCAAAGAAGCCGAAGAGGCTGGTTTATTAGGCGAAAATATCTTAGGCACTAATTTTAATTTTTCTTTGCATATTAAAGAAGGCGCTGGCGCCTTTGTTTGTGGTGAAGAGACTGCACTTATCGCTTCTATCGAAGGTAAGCGTGGCATGCCTAATCCAAAGCCACCGTTTCCTGCTAACAAAGGTCTTTATGGTTGTCCTACAGTCATTAACAACGTTGAGACCTTTGCTAATGTACCGATGATTCTCAATAAAGGTGTGGAATATTTCCGCAGTGTAGGTGTTCCTAATAACCCTGGAACAAAAACTTTTGCTCTTACTGGCCAAGTTGCCAACACCGGTCTTATCGAAGTACCAATGGGTACAACCTTACGGGAGATCGTTTTTGACATCGGTGGAGGTATCCTTGGTAACCGTAAGTATAAGGCAGTTCAAATCGGTGGCCCATCTGGTGGTTGTTTAACCGAGGATCATCTAGATATACAACTAGACTTTGATTCCTTGAAGACTGTAGGAGCTATGATTGGTTCAGGTGGTCTTGTCGTTATGGATGAGAAAACCTGTATCGTCGAAGTTGCTCGCTTCTTTATGAACTTTACCCAAAATGAATCTTGTGGTAAATGCGTCTTATGCCGTGAAGGTACCAAACGCATGTTGGAGATATTAGAGAAGATAGTTAATGGTAAAGGTACTACCGAAGATCTCGATCTTTTAACCGAATTAGGCGAAACTATTAAAGATGGTTCTTTATGTGGTTTAGGTAAAACTGCTCCTAACCCAGTACTCACAACCATGAAGTATTTTAAGGAAGAATATCTCCATCACGTGGAAAACAAGATTTGTGACGCTAAAGTCTGTGCAGCACTTAAGGTATATCAGGTTAATCCATCTAAGTGTAAGGGTTGCACACGTTGTGCTCGAGTTTGCCCTGTTGGTGCAATTTCCGGTAAAGTTAAAGAAGTACATTCCATCGATGTGCTAAAGTGCATTAAATGCGGTGCTTGTGCATCATCTTGTGCCTTCGATGCCATAGAGGAGGTTTAATACAGTGGCTCAAACTATGTTCATAGATGGTAGACCTGTTGAATTTACCGATCAAAAGAACGTTTTAGAGGTAGTACGCAAAGCTGGTATTGAGCTACCTACATTCTGCTATCATTCTGAGCTTAGCGCTTATGGTGCTTGCCGTATGTGTGTAGTAGAAGTCGATGGGATGGGTATTGTTGGCTCTTGCTCAACACCACCTAGAGAAGGAATGGTAGTTCGCACTAATACACCAAGATTGAGAAACATTCGTCGCATGGCTTTAGAGTTGCTTTTAGCTAACCATGATAGAGAATGTACCTCTTGTAATAAATCTGGTGCCTGTAAATTACAAGATCTAGCCAATCGGTTTGGTATTCGCCATGTCCGTTTTGGTAGTAGAGATAAAAAATTAGCTCTTGATCTTTCCAGCCCATCTATAGTTCGCGATCCAAATAAGTGTATTCTTTGCGGTGATTGCGTACGTGTCTGTAAAGAAATTCAAGGGATTGGCGTTTTAGATTTTGCTTTCCGTGGTTCCAATTCTCAGGTAATGCCTGCTTTTAACAAAGGTATGAGTGAAGTTGAGTGCGTTAACTGCGGCCAATGTGCTGTTGTTTGCCCAACAGGTGCTCTAACCGTGAAAAGTGAAACCGAAGTGGCTTGGGCGGCCTTAAATGATCCATCTAAGGTAGTAATTGCTCAAATTGCTCCGGCAGTCAGAGTAGCTATCGGCGAAATGTTTGGCCTTAACCCTGGCGATATTGGTTTGGGTCAACTCGTAGCTGCCTTAAAAATGATGGGCTTTAAAAAAGTCTTTGACACTTCATTCACTGCAGATCTAACAGTAATGGAAGAAACTCATGAATTTATTGATCGTCTGACTAAGGGTGAGAAGATGCCCCAATTTACTTCTTGCTGTCCTGCTTGGGTAAAATATGTGGAGCAGTTCCATCCAGAGCTACTTGAGAACCTCTCAACTTGCCGCTCACCTCAAGGTATGTTTGGTAGCATTGTTAAGACCTATCTAGCTAAAAAGATGAAGATTGATCCGGAAAACATCTTCTTTGTCTCTATCATGCCTTGTACAGCTAAAAAGTTTGAGGCTAAGAGACCAGAGCTTGCTCACGATGGTCATCCTGATGTTGATCTGGTACTCACCACTCAAGAAGTTGGCGCTATGATTAAAGAAGCTGGTATCGACTTTAAGAATCTTGAAGTTGAAGCTTTAGATATGCCTTTTGGTTTTACTAGTGGTGCTGGTGTAATCTTTGGCGCATCAGGCGGTGTTGCTGAAGCAGCCTTAAGAGCAGCTGCAGACATCTTAACCGGTGAGGATGTTGGTAACGTAGATTTTGTAGCTGTAAGAGGTTTAGAAGGTCTTAAAGAAGCTAAGGTTGATGTTGCTGGTAAGTCAGTAAGAGTTGCTGTGGTAAATGGTTTAGCTAACGCTAAACAATTGATAGAAAATATTCAAAGTGGCGCTGCAGAATATGATTTAATTGAGATTATGGCATGTCCTGGTGGTTGTATAGGTGGAGCAGGACAACCAATTCCCAATGAAAAGCAGATTAGAGAAAAGCGTGCTAAAGGCATTTACAAGGCTGACAAAATGCAACAATTGAGAAAATCACAGCAGAACCCTTTAGTAGCCAAGTTGTATGAAAATTGGTTGGAGAAACCGAACAGTGAGTTGGCCCATGAGATGCTCCATACTCATTACCATTCCCGTCGTCGTATCGCTGGGCAGAATATCTCTCTTAATGAATCTTCTAATGAGAAACTTTATGTAGGAGTTTGTGTTGGTACTTGCTGTTATTTGCACGGTTCCTACGATCTATTGCATAAACTAAGAGGGATACTGGCTGAACAGAATTTAAACGATAAGGTTAATCTAGAAGCAACTTTCTGCTTTGAAAACTGTGCTAACGCTCCTTCTGTTAAGATTGGCGATGAGGTTGTTAGTGTAGATTTAGAAAAGCCAGAACAGCTAATAGATCTAATCCGTGCTAAAGTAAATAAGTAAATTTATTGCGAACAAACGCTTTAAATACTACGCTTTAGCCCTACTGATAGTTATTGTTTAACTCTAAGCCGGTGGGCACCTAGCCCTCCGGCTTTATTAAAGATAGAATAGAAATTACGGCAGGAATTACAAGTTTTATAAAGAAAATTGCAGAGACGTAGCTGCAAAGGAGGGTGGAAAATGGAAAACTTTGTTGAAGGCTTAGGAATAAGTGCTATTTGTATTATTGTTGTTTTTGCAACTCTTTTACTTTTGTCTTTCCTTATCAATATCCTTAAGAGCATACTAGGACCAAAAAAGAAAGAGAAATCGCTTCAACAGGTACAAACAACACTAAAATCACCTTCTAGTTTAGCGGGAAATGATGATGAAGAATTAGCAGCAGTAATAGCTGCTGCTATCACTGCTTATGAAGAAAGCAAATGAGAGGATGGATAAAAATGGCCAAACAATTTACAGTAAAAGTTAATGGTAAGAGTTTTGATGTTGTAGTCGAGGAGAAAGCAGGTAATGCTGTAGTAAGTCAGATTACACCTAAAGAAGAGGTAGTAGAAACTCCTGCTTTTTCAGGCGAAGCTAGTGGTACTCCAGTTGTAGCACCTATGGGTGGCATGGTTAAGGATATTTTAGTTAAAGTTGGCGATAAAGTTGCCGATGGTGATGTAGTAGCTATTGTAGAAGTTATGAAGATGGATACTGAAGTTACCGCAGAAGCAGCAGGTGTTGTTGAATCAATTCAAGCTACAAAAGGAACTAACTTAGAAAGCGGAGCAACTATTGTTACAATTAAATAAGGTCGGAGGTAATTATAATGATTGAAGGACTCGTTACTTTTTGGACCAGCTCCGGCCTAGCTAATTTAGATTTAGGTTCTTTTGCCATGATAGGTCTGGCCTGTGTCCTCTTTTACTTGGCCATTGTCAAGGACTATGAACCATTACTTTTAATTCCTATTGGCTTTGGTATGCTACTTGTAAACCTTCCAGAAACAGGTTTGATTACACCACCTAATATTTTGACTAAAGAACCTGGTGGTTTACTCTATTACCTTTATCAAGGTGTAGAATTGGGTATCTATCCTCCTTTAATCTTTTTAGGTATTGGAGCGATGACTGACTTTGGTGCCCTAATTGCTAATCCTAGAAGCCTTTTATTGGGTGCTGCAGCTCAACTTGGTATTTTCATTACCTTCTTGGGAGCACTTTTATTAGGTTTTAATCCTCAACAAGCAGCATCTATTGGTATTATTGGTGGTGCTGACGGACCAACTGCGATCTTTTTAACTACTAAACTAGCCAAAGATCTACTTGGACCGATTGCGATTGCAGCTTATTCTTATATGGCGTTAGTGCCAATTATTCAACCTCCAATTATTAAAGCTCTTACTACCCCGGAAGAAAGAAAAGTTCGCATGACAGCCCTAAGACCTGTAAGCAAAGCCGAAAAGATTGTTTTCCCCATTATGGTTACAATTGTAGGCAGCTTATTAGTTCCTTCCTCAGCTACTTTACTAGGTATGTTAATGCTTGGTAATCTTTTCCGTGAAGTAGTAGCTACAGATAGATTAAGTGATACTGCTCAAAATGCTTTAATTAATATTGTCACTATCTTTTTAGGCCTCTCTGTTGGTACCAAAACTGAAGCTAGCAAATTTTTCAATCCAGAGTTTTTAAAGATTCTTCTCTTGGGACTTATCGCTTTCTCAGCCTCGACTGCAGGAGGTGTACTTTTTGGTAAGTTGATGTACAAACTATCAGGTGGTAAGGTAAACCCAATGATCGGTGCAGCTGGTGTCTCAGCTGTTCCTATGGCCGCTCGTGTTGTACAAAAACTTGGCCAAGAGGAAGATCCCAAAAATCACCTGCTCATGCATGCTATGGGACCAAACGTAGCTGGGGTTATCGGTTCTGCTGTGGCTGCAGGTATGCTCTTAGCATTATTAGGATAAGATAACTGGAGGTGTTTAGTCAGTGACAAAAAAGATCGGAATTACTGAAACAATCCTACGTGATGCTCACCAATCTTTTATGGCTACTCGTATGACCACACCTGAGATGTTGGCAGTGGCAGAAGAGCTAGATAAAGTAGGCTATCATTCTTTAGAAGCCTGGGGTGGAGCAACGTTTGACTCATGTATACGTTTTCTTAACGAAGATCCCTGGGAAAGACTCAGACAACTAAGATCGAAGATTAAAAATACTAAGTTGCAGATGCTCTTAAGAGGTCAAAACCTTTTGGGCTACTCCCATTATGCTGATGATGTTGTAGAAAAGTTTGTTGCCAAATCTATCGAAAACGGTATTGATATTGTACGCATCTTCGATGCACTAAACGATGTACGTAATTTAGAAACCGCTATGAAAGCTACTAAAAAGTATGGCGGTCATGCCCAAGCTACAGTAGTTTACACTACAAGCCCTGTGCATAATATCGAGCACTATGTTAAAACAGCTAAACAATTGGAAGCTATGGGTGCTGATTCCCTTTGCTTAAAAGATATGGCTGGTCTCTTAAAACCATATGAAGCTTACGAACTGATTAAAGCTCTTAAAGAGAACGTAGATTTGCCAATTCAACTCCATTCACACTGTACAACTGGTCTAGCACCAATGACTTATCTCAAGGCTATTGAGGCTGGAGTTGACGTAGTTGATACTTCACTTTCAGCTTTAGCTGAGGGTAGTGGTCAACCAGCTACTGAATCTTTAGTTGCCACCCTTAACGATACAGAATTTAGCACTGGTCTTGATGTTAAATTGCTTGCCAAAATCAATAGACATTTTAAGACTGTAAGAGATAACCATAAAGATAAGCTAGTACAACCTTGGGTTAACGCCGAGATTCTGCAATATCAAATTCCTGGTGGTATGCTTTCTAACTTCTTTAGCCAACTAAAGGCAATGAAATTAGAACACAAGATCGACGAAGCTCTTGCAGAAGTTCCTAAGGTAAGAAAAGCCCTAGGTTATCCTCCTTTGGTCACACCAACTAGCCAAATTGTTGGTACCCAAGCTACAATGAACGTGGTTTCACCTAAAGGTCCTTGGTCGGTTGTAGCTGTAGAGGTTAAAAAATACCTTCAAGGTGAATATGGTCAACCACCTGGACCTATCGATGAAGATTTTAGACGTCAGATTATCGGCGATATGCCGGTAATTACCGATAGGCCAGCAAATCATATTCCACCTGCCTGGAATGATGCTAAAGCCAAGTATCCTACTTTAAGTGATGAAGAGATACTTTCAAGGCTCATGTTCCCTGAACTATTTAAAAATTAATAATTTTAAGCTGCCAGCTTTTAGTTGGCAGCTTTTTTTGGAGGGAAAAAGTATTAAGAAGAAAGGAATTGTTAGCTAATTAAGGAAATTAAAACGCTGGGGGGGAGATAGTTGAAAAAGATATTTGTTTTTTTCGGGGTCTTTTTTATTTTGTTTAGTTATTCTGTTTACGGAAAGAACGGGGGAGGAGAGGAGATCGTAAAAATGTATGAATCAGTGGAGTTAGCTAAAAAAGAATTAGTCCTTCTTGATTACGAAACTATTGAGCGGAAACTACAATTAGCTGAAAATCTCATTAAAAGCACTAATCCTGAAGATAAAGCTAAAGCTGAATCGCTCCTAAAAGAGGTAGAACTATTAAAAATAGAGTCACGTCCAATCGAAACCAGAGCAGTTTGGCTAGATGATATTGCTTTGGGTAAGATAACTTCTCCTGAAGAGATGCGGCAAATGGTCAGGCGCCTTCATGATTTAAATGTTAATTTACTACTACCTAGTGTCTATTTTGGTGGAGAAACCATGTATAAAAGTAATATTGTGCCGCAAATGGATTGGTTTAGGCTATACTTTAATGATGTAGATCCTTTACAAGTCTTAATAGATGAAGCTCATAGCCTTGGCATGGAGGTACATGCTTGGGTGATGGTTTATGGATTACAAGGGAATGTAGAACCTTTTTTAGATAGGCTTGATTGGCTCGATCGAGATCGAAATGGTAAGTACAATAACACAGCTCACACGGATTATTTTTTCTCGCCAGCCCATCCAGAAGCTAGAGAACACATTATGTCCATTATTAATGAAGTTACAGATTATAATTTAGATGGTATTCATTTGGATAATATTCGTTATAAAGATGGCTTTGGTTATGGCGATTATGCTGTTAACTTATATAAGGAGCTAACAGGTATAGATGCTAGAAGTATAGAACGAGCTGACGAAAAACGCTTTAAGCATTTTCAAGAGTTCAAAGCCCAGTTTATAGCTAGTTTGGTTGAACGAGTTAGGAGTGAGATGCATAAGAAAAATCCTCATCTTATGGTTTCTGCAGCTACAGCTCCGAGGCTCTGGGGGAAAAACTCACTAGGTCAAGATTGGCATAACTGGATCGATAATCGCAGTCTGCATTTTGTTTTAACCATGAGTTATATTGAGACTCCTCCCGAATACGATGAACTGATCAATTGGGATATTGATCGTATCGGTGGTAGAACTTATTGTTATCCTGGCATGTCTCTCTATGCCTTTTCGCCTGCTATTATGCAAGCAGAGTGGCAAGTTGGACAAAAGGCAGCGATTACTGGACAAACTATATTTTCACTTCTACACATCAAACCTGAACATGATTTTCTTTTGCAAGCAGGTCTATTTCGCGAAAAGGCTATGCCTACTTTTAGAGAGCCAGAAAAAGCTGCTATCGAGTTTTGTAAGTGGATATTAAAGAGAATCAATCTTTTAGGTAGTGAAGCTGGTTTTACTACCGAACAAATAGAAGTATGGCAAGCCTCTTTACAAGAAATCGCTTTAGAAATCAGTAAAGCAACAATGCGTCCTTACGATAGACGGGATCTACGGGAAGCAGATGCTAAAGAAAATGCTACATGGCAAAAAGTCTTGGCTATGGTAGAAGACTTAAGTAAAAAAACAGATAACCTCCCAAGTCCGACAAGAGATCGACTTAGACGTGATTTAGCACAACTTAATAGCTTAATTACCCCCTTAGAATATACCAGCAGACTCTTTGAACAAATACCAATCACTTATTAATAACTAAGAAAACGAGAGGCCTAAACCTCTCGTTTTTTTGCTTAATGCTTTCAAAAAACTGACAAGACTTATTTCTTTAATTCAGCCAGAAAGCGACTATATTCTTTTTTCCTTCTATTCATTTCGGAGTTCATATCTCGGGCAGCTTCTACGATAGCTGTTTTAGGGTTTATCTTATTTAGAATTGCTTTATCGATAGCTAATTTAACATAACGATAAAGTACATTAACATTGATAGCTGGGGGTACAGTTTCAGATGCTTCAACCTGATTGAAAAAGGTTTGTTTATAACTCTCCTTAAGGTGCAAATCCTTATAAGCATATTTATTGGCTGGAAGCCAAACACTAGCAGATATTTGTTCGACAATTTGGTTAGAAAAGAGAGTTTGCGTTTCTTTGGATAACAACCACTTCATTAGTTGCCAAGCAGCTTCTTTATTTTTGGAATAGGCAGACATGGCTAAATTAACACCACCTACAAAAGTACCGTGATGAATAGAACCATCGCTCCTTCTAGTTCCTGGTACTACACCAGCAGTCCATTTGCCATTCAATTGTGGAGCAGCGCTTTCAAGATTATGATAGAGCTAAGCGCCATCGGTATAGGAGATCCATTCGCCATCGATAAATGGTGGCAAACCTACAGTTGCTTGTGGTAGTTTGTGTTTTAAGAAAAGATCAATATATTCTTCGAAACCTTTAATAGATTCAGGTCTATCTAAAGCACTACTCAAGCCATCAGCGTTGAAAAATTGGCCACCATTTTGAGTAATTAAGGTATAAGCACCCCAAAGAGCTTCGTTAGAGATGGTTCCATAATGGATACCAAAAGTCTTTTTTTGGGCTAAGGCTTTGGGTTGCCATTTTTTGATGTCTTCCCATTCTTTAGGAATATCCATTCCTAAATCGCGAAGAATATCTGTCCTATAAGCTCCAAAGATACCAACAAGTTCCATAGGTAAACCAAACCTTGTACCTTTAAAAGAGACTGGACCAAAGATAGACGAAAATAGTTCACTTTCTAATTTTTCTAATTCACCAGGTTTAAGCTTTTTGAGATCTACTAAACCTCCTCTTAAACCAAAATCCATGGTCTCGCTGCCTAATGTAAGTAGATCAGGCGTATCTTTACTCGCTAATGCCAAAAGGTATTTGTTATAATAATCTATCCAGGAAATACCAGTATATTTTACTGAGATGCCTGTCTTAGAGGTAAAAGAATCATTAGTCATCCCATCTAAGATAGCTATCCGCTCATTACTCATACCCACTAACCAAACCCTCAACTCGGTACCACTAGCCATAAAAGTTACTAGTACTAAAACAATAAACAGCAGAAAGATATACCGTTTCACTTTTTATACCCCCCTCGATAATAGGTAGAAAATAGGGAAAAGTGTTTGAACTTACCCTCCTGTTATATAACGTTCTTGGCGAATTTTTTTTATCCTTTTTAGTAAAAGCTTGAAGAATTATAAAGGTACTGTTAAGAGAAAACCGCAAAAGCTCTGCTTGCGGTTTTCTCAAAGGATATTTAATTAATAGAATCAGCTAAGATGAGGCGGAAGTTATCCAAATGCAGAGTAACAGGCTCTTTTTGCTTCCACATCCACAGCTCTATTTCTTTTAAGGTAGTGATATCGATAGTTATTGAACTGGTAGGAATGATTACAGTTTTACTCTGTTTAGCTTTAATATTAATTACATGGGTATCATCGATTTGGTTATTTTGATTATAGAACTTACAGTAAATCTTTGCGGTCTTTTCACTAGCATTATAGATATCAAAAGCAAAAGTTTTATAATTAGACCAATCAGAGATAAAGTGAGAAGCAGTGTTTACAAGCTTAAGGTTAGGAAAATCAACTCCCGGGTGGTAAATAGCTTTAAGAGCTTGGTTCCCCTCTATTGCCTGTTCCTCTACCAAAGAAAGTGTTACATTGGTTGTTCGCCATTTTTTAAAATCTTCTATTTCTTCGAAGGAGCAAATCTGAGTGCTCTTACCTAAAACCCAGTGGCTCCCAGGAGGAGAAACGAGAACAGTTCGTTCAATTTCTTTGGTAGCATTTCCCTTTTTAGCGATTATTTTTAGTCTAGGAGGATCCTCTGTCTGTTCATGTTTTAAAACAAACTTTTCGCTTTTATCAGTCTGTTCTAGACTAACAAGAGGAAGATTATTTACAGTAACTAAGGTGTCTTTTTCAGTGTAGATAATGATCTCGGAATTAGCATGGATAACTAATATATTAGGCTCTTGCAAGGTAGTTATAATTTCTTCGGCAATTTCTCGCCTAATATTTAATAGATTGTGGGGGTCAGAGTTATATAGTTGTGGGTCCTCAAATAATCTATTGAGAAATGATGCTAAGACTTTTTCTGTAATTGAATTAGCTTCCAGCCCTAGTTTTTCAGCGACCATGGTTAAGCGTTGTTCAAAAAGATATAAATACTCATAGTCTTCTAAGCCATCGCGAATAGTTTCTAATCTAATGGTACCAATGGGACCATTAATACCATATTCATTGCCTGGGTAAAGAAGATAACCATCACCATTTGCGCCTGGATAAGCCATAGGCTCACTCCACGGGTCACGGAAGACATATTCAGAGCCGTTCCATTTGCGGAAGATAGTTGTTGACCAATATAGATTGCCTTCAACTCCATAAAATTTCTGCATCCAAGACAATAGTCTCGCACTAATTAAGTGATCGTCTATATGATAAGAGGGGAAGGGGTGCTTGGGTATAACACAGGTGTACCACCAAACATGATCACCTTGTCTTTGTCTTTCTTGAGCCAAATCATGATCATAAAGGTCTACTAAACCACACCAGGTATTAACATACCCTTCAAGCTCTTCAACAATTTCTTTGGTGACGACATGTTTGGCTTCTGGGGCAACGTTTTGTATTTCCTTAGAATATAGTTTTACTAAAGGGTATTGTTCCGGAACAGGTTCATCAATGGAAGATATATAATAATAACCTTTATTTAGCCAACCCCGAGTTTTTAGACTTAGATACATCTCCTGGTCTTTTTCAGGATTTGAGTAAAAGGGGATGCGAAAACTAGATACTTGCGGTTTGTCTAAATAGGCTTCAGCTAATTTCAAGTACTCATCCACATCTCCTGTAGGGATTGGTAAATCGGTAGGAGATAGGCGATATTCGGTTTGAAACCAATAATAGTTATTCAGAAGTTCCCAATACTCGTCGCTCTCTATAAATACATCATGATAAGCAGCCACTTGATCGTACCAAATACTAAACGCTGTCTGAGTATGGTTACAGTCCGGTAGTTCAAAATCCCATATTAATAACTCTAACGGTACGTTTAATTCTTGCTGATTAGTCTTGATGAGAATGTTGCCTTTGTATAGTCCTGGTTTTTGTCCTTTAGGTACTTTCAAGGCTAACCAAAATCCTTGGTTATCTCCTTGGTAAATATCAATTTCATCAGCTACTTCTAAAGGAATAAGAGCATCAGGATACCAACCTGGGGGGAAAGCATTAGTTGTAGGCTCTAAAACTAATATATAGTGTTGCTGGTAAAGTTTTATCTCGTTTAAATTAATTATGGTAACTTGGTCTTCGTGAATGAGGTCACTGACACTCATTGTTACATTATCTAAATCAATATCGCTGGCAGTAACAATTAATTGTCCACCTTCCCATTCGTTTTGAGCAGCTTCAAGTTTTAAAATCGGTTCAGTCATTCGAGTTGGTGGTTGGGTATTGCGTCTTATTTTTTCCAGCTTAGAGGGTATCCAAACCTGAAAATCTGTAGCTTGTGCTGTACTACTAAACAAAGATAGCATAAGGATCAATACCCCCATTATTATGTTCACTTTTACCCCTCCAATGTTAACAAACTTTGTTACTTTGCTACTACATTAATATTAGTTATATAACAAATCGGATATCTAGCGGTATAAGAATATTTATTAGGAGAATGACTATAAAGTGTATTTAGTGAATGGTTCTAGAAGAAGAATAGAAATCCCTTGTTATTTGTATGTAAAAGGAGAGACTTTACAAGTCTCTCCTTTATATCTTTTGTAATTGATATTCGCGTTTTCCTAATCCTATTTTTTCACCATGCGAAAGGATAATTGATGTATCTACACCATGAAGTAACGAAAACCGTTCACCAGCACCTTTTTCTGGTAAGCGAGAATTAGGTAGGGCTGGAGCTTGGGCTATTAGATCAAGAGAAGCTTGATCGACGGCTACCGGATCAGTGGATGCAAGTAAGCCTAAGTTGGGGACAATAGGAGTATCATTCCAAGGAGCACAATCACAGTCAGGTGAGACATCCTTAATAAAGTTGATATAACCAACTTTATTAAGTTTATTAAGGGTAGCTGCATAGGCATATTCAGCAGTTTTTTCTTGGCAGGCTGCTTGATCTGTCTTCCAGTTGATTGGAATGGCACCATGGGGACAGAAAGTTACACATTCCCCGCAACCATAGCAGATTTTGTGATCGATGTTGGCTTTGCGTTCTGTAATGGTAATGGCGCTTACAGGACAACGTTTACTACAGATACCACACCCTACACAAATTTCGTGGTTAACCTCTGGTAAGACATCGCTATGAAGTACTTGTTTGCCAGCAGGAGCCGCGCAACCCATGCCCATGTTTTTTAAGGCACCACCAAAGCCAAATAGTTCATGTCCTTTTACATGACTGAGACATATAATAGCATCTGCTTCTACAATACTACCAGCAATAGCTGCTTCTTTGACACGTATACCATTATTAAGAGGAACTTTAATCATGTTTTCCCCGTGTAAACCATCAGCTACAACCACTGGAGCACCAACTGTGGCATAAGCAAAACCGTTTTCTAAAGCAGATTGTATGTTATCAACTGCATTACGGCGTCTGCCATTATATAATGTGTTAGCATCAGTGATAAAAGGTTTACCACCAGCTTTTTTGATTTCATCGACAATTGCTCGCACCAAAGGAGGATTAATATAAGCTAAGTTCCCAGGCTCACCCCAGTGGAGTTTAATGGCTACGAGATCACCTTTATCGATTAAGGAAGCAAAACCAGCTTTTAAAAAGAGACGTTTAGTTTTTTCAATTAGGTTATTCCGATGGTCTGTTCGCATGTCAGTAAAATAAACCTTAGGCATGAGGAAACCTCCTAGTACGAAGTAAGTTATTGCAGATTAAGTTCTGCTTTTTAGTGTCAAATCCTGCTAAGTGAAGTTTTGAGGTGTAAGTAATGGTTAGAAAAACGCATACATAATACAAGAATACATTGACTAATTTTGGTTTAAAAGCAGGAATTAGCGACTCTTATTTCGTAATAAGAGAAATCAACGAGTTTATAGTTAGAGAACCCTAAACCCAAATTAAGGGGTGATATTTTGATTATTGGTGTACCAAAAGAAATAAAAGATCAAGAATGGCGTGTGGCTATAACACCCGCAGGAGTTCGTTCTTTTATTGAAAGAGGACATGAAGTTATTATCGAGTCAGGTGCAGGCCTTGGTAGTGGTATTACAGACGAAATTTATCAAAACCAAGGTGCCAAGATAGTTGCTAGCAATGTAGAAGTTTGGCAGAGAGCTAAGTTAATTCTTAAGGTTAAAGAGCCTATTGGCGCGGAAATGGAATTAATGCAAAAGGAACAACTTCTTTTTACCTATTTGCACTTAGCAGCAGCACCTGAACTAGTAAAAGCTTTAGTTGCTAAAAAGGTAAATTCAATTGGTTACGAGACGGTACAGCTTGATTCTGGGGCCTTGCCTCTTTTAGCACCTATGAGTGAAATAGCAGGCAGAATGGCCGTCCAAGAAGGAGCTTTATATTTAGAAAAGTTCAGAGATGGTAAAGGTATTTTACTTGGTGGTGTTTCTGGTGTACCCCCTGCGAAAGTAACAGTACTTGGCGCAGGAACAGTAGGTACTAACGCAGCTAAGGTAGCAAGAGGTATGGGAGCACAAGTAACAGTAATCGACATAAATTTAGAAAGGCTTAGACAGCTAGATGATATCTTCTGGGGTAAGATGCAAACATTAGCCAGTAACGCCTTTAATATTGAAAAAGCAGTTGCCGAGAGCGATTTAGTAATAGGTTCGGTCTTAGTACCTGGAGCTAAAACGCCCTATCTTGTTTCAGAAAAGATGGTTGCTAAAATGAGTCCTGGCAGCGTGGTTGTAGATGTAGCTATTGACCAAGGTGGGTGTTTTGAAACTAGTAAGCCGACAACCCATTCTCATCCAATCTTTGCTGTCCATGGTGTTACTCATTATTGTGTTTCGAATATGCCTGGAGCAGTTCCACGCACTTCCACATTTGCGCTTACTAATGCCACTTTACCGTATGCGTTGATATTAGCAGACAAAGGGTTTGACTCAGCTATTCAGTACAATAGACCTCTAGCTCGTGGTGTTAATACAGCTCATGGAGAGGTTATTCATCCTGGGCTGAAAGCAAATATGTAAAAGATATAAAATAGGCTGTTGACTTTCTGTCAGCAGTCTATTTTTTGAATATTATTTTGTAGCAATCTTTTAACAAGAAGATAACGAACTAAAGGAAAGCAAGATTTAAGGTAGAGGATTTTGGAAAGAAAATAGGGAAGATATTTACTTATAAGGGAGAAGGTGATTACTATGTTAGTTTTGTTAAGTGGCGATGCTCAAAAGAACAGAGAGAGACTTGTCGATGAATTAGAGGTATGTATTAAAAGTCCTGAAACTAAGAAAATTACATATTTGGTGAAAGAGCCAGCTCTTAGGCAACGGGTACAAGAGATGCTCGCTTTGAGAGGGCAGCTAGCTTTAGTTCCTAATCCCATTCTAACAAACGACGGCTTTTTTGGAGTAGCAAAGGATAGCGTTATCCAGCCAATTTTAGCTGAGCTATTAATGCAAAGGGCCATTGAAAGTCTAGAGCTAGAAGCTTTTACCAATGTTTCTTCAGCGAGGATTTCTCGTTATATTTTGGCTTTTGTTAAGGAACTTAAATTAGCTGGTATTGATTCAGATCGATTTTCTAAAGCTTTAATTGGCGAAATGGATACAGCCAAAAGTCGAGATTTAGCTAAAATTTACAATGAATTCGAGGCTATTTTGTTAGCTCAAGATATTCACCTTAGAGAAGAGTTAATTTGGCAGAAGATTAATAAATTCGATAGCTTAAAAAGGAATAACATTATCGTTTTTGATGGCTATTATTCTTTAGATCCCATAGTAAAGGAAGTACTTTTGTATTTAAAAGAACAAAAACAGATAACAACCTATATAAATTTTCCTTATTTTCCCAATGAGGTTTTTAGTTCTTTAGTTGAAGATTATAAGTGGTTAAAAAAGCTGGCTGATACTGAAGAAATCGCCCCAGAACGTCCAGTGCAAAGTACCATTTATGAGTATAGACCTCAGAATACTGATAGTGAGATCAGATTTGTTTTGAAAAAGATTAAAGAACTTTACTATGAGAAGAAGATTACGAGCACCGATGACGTAGTTATCATTTCTAGTAATCCTACTCAATATAGAACGATTATGCAAAGACTTTGCGAGAGAGAACAATTACCATTTAGGCCTGGTCCTTTACCTCTTAGCAAAACAGCTATCGTGAGGGAAATAAAATTACTTGTCGGTTTCTTAACTAGACCTCTAAGTATAGAGGAGATGTTAGCGCTTTTATCTGGTAAGTATTTCGATTTTAGTTTTTATTTACCCCAAGGCCTTACCAAGGCACGCTTAGCTAGTCTTTTGCAAAGAATTAAACTAACTGGTAAAAGTGATAATTGGCCCCGAAAGCTAAAGCGGATGGCCAAAGATAATAAAGAATGTGGCTTAATTTTAACTGCTTTAAACAATTTGAACTTTAATCTCAAGTTGCCCTCTTATGGTACAGCTCAGGGGATCAGCGCTGTTTTTTTGGATATTCTAAATAATTTAAAGACCGCAGATTTACTTTTACAAGATGTTGGCGAAGATCTAGAGAAAATAATTGAGCTTAGAGCCTGGATGGAAATTAAAAACAGCCTTACAACTTTAGAAACCGCTTTTACTGATACGACCTTAGGATCAGAGGAATGGCAAAGTAAAGAATACTTGCTAGCTTGGTTGAGAAATATTCTATCTAGTACAATTAATATTAGTAAAGATGGTTTAAGCATTAGTAAATTTAACGAAGCTCCTCACTTACAAGGTAAATATCTTTTTGTATTAGGTGTTAATGAAGAAGAATTACCTTCGCAAATTAGAGAATCATGGCTTTTTAACGATAACGAAAGAAGACTATTAAAAACACAAAGCAATATAAACCTAGTGGAGGCAAACTATAGGGAACAATTACAAGATTACCTGTATTGGGAAGCTCTTAGAAGCTGTAACGAAGCCATCTGGTTACTTAGTCCCCGCGAAATCGGTGGTAAGGTAAGAGAAGAATCCCGCTATGTAGATGAATTAAGTTTATTTGGTGTTTATTTTGATGAGAAGAATAAAGTAACAGTTACACCTTTTTATACCTCAGAAGAAGAAGTTTTGGAATATTTAGCAGCCTACAATCCAGATAAGCTACCAGCTCCACTTATAGAGAAGACCGTTCGCTTAACAGAGATTAATAAAAGACCGTATGTCTATTCTGAATTAGGTTATTTAAAAGGAACTGTAGCTAAAGATGGTTACTCTATCTCTGTAAGTGCTTTTTCTGAGTATGCCAGCTGCCCTTATCGCTTTTTTGTTCACCGCGTTCTAGGGATCAGAGAAACCGATGAAATATCTGAAGAAGTTACAGCTCTAGATGGTGGAATACTGTGGCACAAAGTATTGGAACTCATATATAAAGAAGTTAGGGAAAAAGGTAAAGAGAAAGTAGCTAGTGAGCTAGAGACTAAATTAAGAGAAATTGCTACCAATGTATTTAACGATAATAAGGCTAGTGAAATATTTAAACAGGTAGAGTTTGAAAAATACTATTCTAGTATTAAACAACTTATTGAAGAGGATTTAACTCGTGCTTACTCTAAGCCGGTATATTTAGAATTGAATTTTGGTAGTGGTGAAGAGTGGCCAGCAGTTAAATTAGGACCATATGAACTAAAAGGTAAGATTGATCGAGTTGATCAAATCAGTGACGGGGAGCGGACAGGTTATCTCGTTTATGACTATAAGCGTTCAAACCATGGTGTAGGTGAGGTGGAAAAAGGGAAGGATTTCCAACTAACAGCTTATATTGAGGCCTTAAGGAAATCGGGTTTGAAGGTTTTGGGTGGAGCTTATCTATCGTTTAAAGGTAAAGAAAATAGGCTCTGGAGTAAGGAAGCTTACCAAGTAAGCCAGGCTAGAACAACCAAAAATCTTCTCGCAGAGGCTGACTGGAATGCTTTCCTGGATGGATTATTAAATCAGGGTCAAATTCTAGGTGATCAGCTGTTTGCTGGTGAATACACACCTGATTATAACAGTAAGGGTTGTTCTTATTGCAGTTTTAAAGCCCTCTGTCGTAAAGACACCAGGGGAGGTGACCTAGACAATGAGTAGCTTTAAGTTTACTGACGAACAAGAGCTAGCAATTAAGAGCCTAGATTATTCTGCTGCAGTTACAGCTGGAGCAGGGGCAGGAAAAACAGCGGTGTTAATTGCTCGCATTCTCAATATTGTATTGTCAGGTAAAGCAGAATTTAGCGAAATAGTAGCAATAACCTTTACAGATAAAGCTGCTGCTGAAATGAAAGTAAAGTTACGTCGTAAGGCTAAAGAGGAGCTAAATAAAAATCCTCAACTGCGCCAGATCCTTTCCCAAGCTCCACAGGTGCAAATCTCAACAATTCATAGTTTTTGTAGTTCCATTACCAGAAAATTTGCTTTGGAATTAGGTTTAACACCTGACTACCAAATATTATTAGAAGATGAAGCTTCACAGCTTTTAGATCATAGTATTGAAGAGGTTCTCGAAGATTTAAGTGAAGATATATCAAGATTTTCGGTCCGCCTGTTAGCTAGTAACAACAATTTAAAAGAAAGTCTGGCCAAAGCTTATAACGATCTTCGCGTAGATCGTTATAAGCTTTGGCCAGACTTTCTTTTAAATTGTT
>DHDH01000016.1:140015-140265 GCA_002399235.1 Firmicutes bacterium UBA4881
AAAGCTTATAACGATCTACGCGAATTTGGTTTTTCGCTAGCTGAAGCGGAAAAATTAACACTTTTAAAATGGGAAGAAGCTAGAGCAAGTGCCAAAAAAGCTCTACTCCAATACATTGCAGCTTTGGATAAAGCAGATTCGCTTAAAGAAGGTCTTAATGGAAGAGCAAAAAGTGCTATTTTTGTTACAGTGGTGTTAGAACAATGGAGTAAAATGAGGCCACTCTTTATTAAATTAAGTGAAGAGCCTC
>DHDH01000016.1:140411-140594 GCA_002399235.1 Firmicutes bacterium UBA4881
AGAAACTATTAAAGATGATGAGTGGCAAGCTATACTTGGCTACCTTAGTCTCATAAACGATAAAACAACTATTAATACCCATTTTGGCGAGATAGAAAACGATGTGAAATTTGGTGTAAAAGTCATTCCTTTTTTGATTACAGCCAATGATACACTAATGCTACTTCAAGGAATCGGTAAAGT
>DHDH01000011.1 GCA_002399235.1 Firmicutes bacterium UBA4881
GCGAACTTAATTATACTTGATCTGATCACCTTTTCCCTTTATGGAAGTTATCTTCAGTTATTTTGACTAAAAGCATGTTGTTCGGTTTTCGTAACTCATAATTGGAATCTGTAGCCTTCCCTCATAATCTTATTGGAAATGTTCATTGAGGTTCATCTAAACTATCTTTTGACAAAAAAGGCATTGCTTTAAGCAATACCTTTAAAAAACTTAACTTTAATCAATAATATCTGAGCTATCGGCTAAAGCTACAGAAACCACTTCGTCGCCAGTTTCTGTACGAATAATAGTCACACCTTGTGTACTACGTCCCATCTTAGAAACAGATTCTACTGTTGTTCTAAGAACAATAGCTTCTTTAGTTGCTATGATAACCTCTTCTTCTCCCATCACAGTTAAAGCAGTTACAACATGGCCTGTCTTTTTATTGATCTTCATGTTAATGATACCTTTACCGCCTCGACCTTGGACTCTATATTCCCTAATAGGAGTTTTCTTACCAAAACCATTTTTAGTTACTGTTAAAACAAACGTTTTTGGTTTTGCAAGGTCCATAGCGACAACCATATCATCTGGTTTTAGTTCAATGCCTTTAACTCCTGAAGTTGCTCTACCCATCTCTCTAACATCTTCTACACGAATACGGATAGCCAAACCTGAAGCGGTTGCGAGGAACACCTCATCCTCGTTTTGAACTTTTATTACCGAAACTAGTTCATCATTTTCTTCTAGTCTAACAGCAATTAGTCCCTTCTTCAGACGGGTATCGTACTCTGAGAGTGCTGTACGTTTGATCTTACCATTTCTAGTAGCCATCAAAAGCGAACCATCTTCGGCAAAATCTTTTACCGGTAAAACAGCTGTGATTACTTCTTCTCGTTCAATCTGTAATAGGTTAACAATAGAAGTACCTCTAGACTGTCTAGATGCATCAGGAATTTGGTAAGCTTTTAGCTGATGGACAAGACCTTTACTGGTAAAGAAGAGGACTGTATCTAAAGTATTCGCTACAAAAATGTGCTCCACAAAGTCTTCTTCTTTAGTGTCCATACCAATTACGCCTCTGCCACCTCTTTGTTGGCTCTTATAAACTGTCATAGCTAAACGCTTAATATAGCCATGATGAGTGATCATAACCACTACATCTTCAGAGTGGATGAGATCTTCTTCATCTAAACTAGCAGATTGTAAAGAAATCGCTGTTCTACGCGGGTCTGCATATTTACTTTTAACATCTAAAAGATCAGCTCTAATAATTCCCATTAGTTTAGAGTGATCAGATAGAATACTACGTAACTCAGCTATAGTCGCTAATAGCTCGTTGTATTCTGCTAACACTTTATCTCGCTCTAAACCAGTTAATCTTCTTAATCTCATGTCTAAAATAGCATTACCTTGGATCTCAGTAAGACTAAATCTAGACATAAGAATATCTAAAGCTTCTTTGTCTGTAGCTGCTTCTCTAATAATTTTGATGACCTCATCTAGATGATCAAGAGCAATAAGTAGACCTTCCCTGATATGGGCTTGATGCTCAGCTTTGCTTAATTCATACTGCAGCTTACGAGTGGTAACCTCTTCTTGATGCTTGAGATAATAGTACATCATCTCTTTAAGATTTAAAACTCGAGGTTCACCGTCAACTAGTGCCAGCATTATTGCACCAAAAGTCTCTTGCATCTGAGTATGCTTATAGAGCTGGTTTAAGATAATCTGTGGACTGACATCTTTTCTTAATTCGATGACAATCCTCATACCTTCTCTACCAGATGATTCATCACGTAGGTCTGTAATACCATCAATACGCTTAGTTCTTGCCAGGTCGGCAATCTTTTCTACTAAATTTGCCTTATTTACCATGTAAGGAAGTTCAGTAACTAAAATGCGATACTTGCCACCACGCATCTCTTCGATATCTGTTTTAGCTCTGACCTTAATCTGCCCTCTACCAGTAAGATAAGCCTTTTTAATACCTTGTTTACCAAGAATTATGCCACCTGTTGGAAAGTCTGGGCCTTTAACAATTTCTAAAAGTTTATGAATTTCAATGTCTGGATTATCAATAATGGTAACAAGCCCATCAACAATTTCACCTAAATTGTGAGGCGGAATATTGGTAGCCATACCAACAGCAATACCTGAAGCTCCGTTGATAAGCAAATTAGGTACTCTAGATGGTAATACTGCTGGTTGCATCTCCTCACCATCGAAGTTAGGTATAAAATCTACTGTTTCTTTGTCAATATCCCTTAGCATTTCCATAGCTAAAGGTGACATTCTAGCTTCTGTATAACGCATAGCAGCTGGAGGGTCACCATCAACAGAACCAAAGTTACCGTGTCCATCTACTAAAGGATATCTTGTAGAGAAATCTTGGGCCAATCTAACCATAGCGTCATAGATAGCGGAGTCACCATGAGGATGATATTTACCCATGGTATCACCGACGATTCTAGCCGATTTTTTATATGGCGATTTTGGTGATAGCCCTAATTGATGCATTGTGTATAAGATACGCCTGTGCACAGGCTTTAAACCGTCTCTGATATCAGGAAGAGCTCTATCTACAATGACACTCATAGAGTAGTTAATATAAGACTTTTTCATCTCATCATGTATATCAACATTAATTAGTTTATCCGTAAACTCATTAGCCACGGCTTATCACCTCTTTCTCAAAGGCAGTGTTCCAAAAATTATACATCAAGATCACTTACCTCTTTGGCATGTTGCTGGATAAATTCGCGCCGAGGCTCGACTTCTTCGCCCATGAGTGTTTGGAATATCTTTTCAGCCTCTTCAGCATCAGTAAGATTTAAACGCACAAGAACACGGGTCTCCGGATTCATGGTTGTCTCCCATAATTGATGAGCATCCATTTCACCAAGACCTTTATAACGTTGTATTGTATAAGTCTTTTTAGCTTCTTCAAACTCTTGTTTCAACGTTTCAAGTTCCGAATCGCTCCAAGCATATTTAAGCCATTTATCTTCTTTTTCTCTTCTCTCTTCAATCTTGTAAAGAGGTGGTTGAGCTACATACACACGACCTTGTTCGATAAATGGCCTCATATATCTATAAAAGAAGGTTAATAACAAAGTTCTAATGTGAGCACCATCAACGTCAGCATCAGTCATAATCACAATTCTTTCGTACCTAGCTTTTTCGATATCAAAAGTATCGCTATAACCAGTACCAAAGGCTTTAATCATAGCACCAATCTCATTATTGGCTAAGATTTTCTCTTCACCATGTTTTTCAACGTTAAGAATTTTACCTCTTAAAGGCATGATTGCTTGATATTCACGATTACGACTTGATTTAGCTGTACCTCCAGCAGAGTCTCCCTCAACAATGTATATCTCAGTACCATTAGCATCTTTACGAGAACAATCTGCTAACTTACCAGGTAAAGTACCAATTTCTAAAGCACTTTTCCTTCTAGTTAATTCTCTCGCCTTCCTAGCTGCTTCTCGAGCTCTTGACGCAGCTAAAGCTTTATCGATAATTATTTTTGCAGTTGATGGATTTTCTTCAAAAAAGATGCCTATTTTTTCACCACATGTTGAGTCAACAATACTTCTAATTTCTGTATTACCTAACCGGCCTTTAGTCTGTCCCTCAAACTGAGGCTCTCTCATTTTGATAGAGATAATCGAAGTTAGTCCTTCTCTGACATCATCACCGGTAAGATTAGTATCATTTTCTTTTAAAATACCTGCTTTACGAGCATAGTCGTTAATTGTTCTAGTAAGAGCAGTTCTAAAACCTGTCAGGTGAGTGCCACCTTCAAAGGTATTAATGTTATTAACAAAAGAGTAACTGATCTCGGAATAATCATCTGTATATTGCATAGCTACTTCTACTATCACATCATCTTTTTCTACAGAGAAATAGATAATATCTTCATGTAGAGGCGTTTTTTTCTCGTTGAGAAAACTCGCAAAAGATGCTATGCCGCCTTCAAAGAAGAAATCTTCTTCTTTTTCCTGGATTTCGTTACGGAAAACCATCCTTAGTCCTTTATTAAGAAAAGCCAATTCTCTAAAACGTGCCGAAAGAATTTTAGGATCGAAATCCACATCTTTAAATATCGTTTCATCAGGTTTAAAAGTAATACGTGTTCCCGAGATCTCTGTTTCGCCCGCCACACTAACCTGTGACTTAGGTATACCTTTGTTAAAATTCTGTCTATAAATCTGACCATCTTTGTATACTTCAGCAATCAACCATTCAGAAAGTGCATTAACTACAGAAACACCCACACCATGTAAACCACCGGAGTATTTGTAAGCACTGTCTTCGCCACCAAACTTACCGCCTGCGTGCAAGTGAGTCATAACAATTTCTAAGGTTGATTTACCAACTTCTTTATTTAAACCAACCGGAATACCACGACCATTATCTAATACCGAAATTGAACCATCTTTCTGCAAGGTGATTATAATTGTATCGCAAAAACCAGCAAGAGCCTCGTCAATACTATTATCGACTACCTCATCAACTAGTTTATGAAGACCTCTTATGCTGGTATCACCAATGTACATACCAGGTCTAAGCCTTACAGGTTCAAGACCTTTTAATATTTTAATTTGGTCAGCATCATAGTGGGAGTTTTTTAATTGTTCTGTCATGTACATTTGCTGGTCTTATCCGTATAGCGACTATCTACAAGGAGAGACAACTCTCTCTAAACCAGCTTCCACCTCCCTATCAAAAATCAAATCCCTTCTCAAAGCGCGCTTTGAGCGTAACAGAAGAAATAGGTGATAAGTAAATACGATTATCTGTTGTAATTATAAAACTTTTTACTTTATCAGTTATTTTGTTTAGAAAACCTTCGTCTTGAGCAGTTTGGTAAAACTCTCTATTTACTTCTGATTGAGAAAGGATACCTATATCCAATATGGCAATAATTTGGTTGTAAGGGATTACAACTTCTTCACCTAGGTGTAACATCTTTTTTCACCACCACCCTACCTGAACAAATTTCAAAGACTTTGCGTTGTTCACCAATGATGTTTTCTAAGTCCCGAGGATTAGCAGTTGAAATAAAAGTCTGCACTTTATTTTGACTAATAATCTCAAAAAGTTTTTTTCTCCTCACATCATCTATTTCCGAAAAAACATCATCTAAAAGCAGGACTGGATATTCACCTGCTTCGCCTCTTAAAAACTCTAGTTCGGCTAATTTTAAGGCTAACACTACAGTTCTTTGTTGTCCTTGCGAACCAAAAATTCGCACATCGCGTCCATCTATTATCATACTAAAATCATCTCTATGTGGTCCAACAAGAGTATAACCTCTTTGTTTTTCCTCAACAGAAGATGATTCTAACGCCTTAATAAAATCTGCTTTTAAGTCTTGGGTAATGGCAAAAGACGGTGAATATTCTAACGAAAGATTCTCCTTGAGCTCTGTAAGTTTTCGCTGTAAGAGCTTAGCAAGGAGATTCAATCTTGAAAGCATAGTTAGGCGGCGTTCCATCACAACAGATCCGCTCTCTATAAGTTGTTCTGAAAAAACTGCCAATAGTTTAGAATCTGGTTTTCCTTCTTTAAGTAAATTGTTTCTTTGTTGTAACACTTTATTATAGCGACTTAAAGCATGTCGATAATAAGGGTTTACTTGAGAGATCTCCAGATCCATAAATCGGCGTCTTTCAGCCGGGCCTCCCTTTACTAGCTTTAAATCATCAGGAGAAAAATAAACGCAATTGAGCGTGCCAAGAAAATCTGCTAGTTTAGCTTGGGGTAGACCATCAATCTCAACCTTTTTTCTACCCTTGATAGGTATCCTCACACCTAATTCAAAATCGCCAATTTGCCTTTGGACAATCCCACGAACATAAGCTTCTTCTTGTCCAAATAATATTAACTCACTATCTTCATTAGTTCTTGGTGATGAAAGGTGGCAAAGATAGAAGATAGCCTCTAAAAGATTAGTTTTCCCCTGAGCATTATTGCCCACAAGAAAATTTAAACCTTCACCAAAATCTAAACAAGTTTCTTGATAGTTGCGAAACTTATCTAAGATAAGTTTTGAAAGTAGCAATACCAAGCCACTCCCCTATCTTGCGACCTTGTAAACTCCAGAGCCTTTTAATTCAACAAGATCGCCTTCCTTTAATTGGCGGCCTCGCCTAATTTCGACCTCTCCATTCACTGTTACCTGTCCATCTTGGATTAGCACTTTAGCTTCTCCACCAGTTGAAACTAAACCAGCCCATTTTAAAAATTGTTCTAGTTTAATCGAGTCAGTTGATATAACAACATTTTTCTCGTTCAAAACCAACTAGCCGCTGTAAGAAAAGCAAAAACAGATTTTTGTTTTGCCATAATAAAATTTGTATCAATCTTACAGCGGTTTTCACCACCTTTCTCTTCTTAACGTTTGCAGTATACTTCTTTAATTGCAAACATAACAATTATAGCAATATATCTATTAAATAATAAGTGGCATCATTATATAGATAAATCCTGGCATTTCTGCTGATTGAAAAAGAATTGCTGATTCTGGTCCATTAAACTGTATCTCTACTACTTCTCCGATTAAAGATTTTAATCCTTCGAACAAGAAACGATAATCCATCTTGATAATTAGATCTTCTCCTTCTTGTTCGACATAGATCTTCTCTTCTGCTTTACCAATCTCTAATTCACCAGAAGCAATAGACATATAGTTATCTTTAATTGTCATCTTAACCATAAAGGTAGATGCATTTCTGATCATAACAGCAATACGGTCTACAGCGTCAATTAACTCTTGTCTGCCTATTTTAACAATAGTTCTATGTTGAGTTGGGATCACCTTCTCGTATGGTGGGAAGGTACCTTCAATAAGCCGCGTTACTATTGTTGTATTCGTTATGTCAAAAAATGCCCTTCTTGGTGTTAAAGTTAATCGAACCATTTCGTCATTATCTGCTAATAGCTTGGAAATATCAAGCAGATCGTCAGCTGTAATCATAGCAGAAATATTACCATCATGTCCTGGAAGTTTGTAATAAGCAAGTCTATGAGTATCGGTAGCTACAGCTCGAAGTTCACTGTTTTTACTTTCTAACAATATTGCAGTTAGATATATTCTAGAATGATCAGCTTTAGCTGCTGAAAAAGCAGTTGAAGTTATTACTTTCTTTAAATCCTGCTGAGGAATATCCCATAATTTAGCTTCTCCAGCTTCAATCTCTGGATTTGGATCAGGAAACGAAGGATAGTCATTAACATTCATTGTTTTTATTTCGGCTTTAAAACTAGAATTATCATTGCCATCGCTAATAATAATATTGTTAGTATTTACATCTAAAGCAACATTAATAGGTTTATCAGCAGGCCACTTTCTAACAATATCTGAAAATAACTTACCTTCAACGACAACTTTACCTTCTTCTATTACATCGACAGCAATAGTTGTTTTAATACTTAGATCAATATTTGTACCTATCATCGTAAGTTTGCCTTCGCTGGCATTTAAATAAATACCTGTGTATATATCGATAGAACTACTGGTTTGGACAGCTCTTTGTACAGTATTGATACTAGGCATTAATACATCTTTTGGGCATTTAAAATGCATTTCCCAAACACCCCTTCACTTATAGATATATATATATTTAAATATTTAAATGATCAGTAGTAGATACAGTAGGTGCTGTTGATAACGTGGATAAGGAGTTTAAACCCCATGGTTATAGAGTTTATATCTATGGATAAGATGTTGATGGTTTGTTTTATTAATTAACATATTCCACAGCTAACATTTAAAAGCTAAAAGTAGTTTAAAACTATCCACATTTAAAATTACTTATCCAGATTTAAATCACAGGTTATCCAGATCTTTAAACTGACTGAATTTTTTCCGAGATACGTTTAACCTCACTATCTAGTTCAGGATCTTGGTTAATAGATTCAATAATTTTATCACAAGCATGGATTACAGTAGTATGATCCCTGCCACCAAACTCTTCGCCGATTTTTGGTAAGGAAGATTCAGTGAGCTCTCTGGATAAATACATAGCGATTTGTCTAGGAAAGGCCACTGATCTAGTACGTTTCTTAGACCGCATATCTGCAACACTTAGATTGAAATATTCCGCGACAACTTTTTGAATTAGTTCGATGGAAATTTTTTTATTTTGGATAGGAAGAAGATCTTTAAGGGCTTCAGCTGCTAGTTCTACATCAATTGGTCTGTTGTGTAAGGAAGAATAAGCTGTAATTCTTATTAATGCTCCTTCTAATTCTCTAATATTAGAACGAATTTGTTTAGCGATAAAAAGCAAAACATCACTAGGAACATCAATATCTTCCATTCCAGCTTTTTTCTTTAATATAGCCATTCTTGTTTCTAGATCAGGTGGTTGAATATCTGTGGTAAGTCCCCACTCAAATCGTGAACGTAAGCGATCTTCTAAAGTAGCAATTTCTTTTGGTAGGCGGTCACTGCAGATGACAATTTGTTTATTAGCCTCATAAAGAGAATTAAAGGTATGGAAGAATTCTTCTTGTGTACCTTCTTTACCAGTTAAAAACTGAATGTCGTCTACTAGTAATAGATCTACAGTACGGTATTTGTTACGAAAATCTTCCATCTTGTTATGCCTAATAGAATTAATCATATCATTAGTAAACTTTTCTGCTGATACATACATAATCTTTTTCTCAGGATGATGGGTTAAGACAAAATGTCCGATCGCTTGCATTAGGTGTGTTTTGCCTAAACCAACACCGCCATACATAAAAAGAGGATTATAAGCTTTAGCTAGAGCTTCAGCAACTGCTAAACATGCAGCATGGGCAAAAGAATTGCTTTTACCAACAACAAAGGAGTCGAAAGTATAACGAGGATTCAATCCTCGGTCGTTATTTCCTGTTTCCTTATCAATGGGAATAGTTTCCTCTTTAGAGGCAGTAGGTGCAGAACCCTTTGTGGGAAGATCATTAAAGATAAACATAGGAGTTATGTTTTGTCCAGTAAGGTTAGAGAGAATATTTTTAATTAAGTCACCATATTTATCTTCGATCCATTCACAAGCTAAATCATCTGCTGTTTTAATATAGAGATAATTATTTTCAAATTTAACTGCTTCTGTAGGTTTAAACCACATTGAATAGGAACTCTTGCCCACTTCATTACTAACCATATCAAGAACCTGGTTCCAAAGTACTTTTATTTCATCGGCGTTCATACTATTAGCCTCCTGTGCAGAACTGAGTTCCAATATTCAGAATAGACGTATAAAAACAATTACAAGCATAACAAAAAATATTTAAATAAATGGTTGTGAATTATTTTGTTGATTGGTGTGGATATTTAAATTTAAAATGTCGCTTTAAATAGTTATCCACAGGGAAGATAAGTTCCTGCTAAGGACCGTATTAAAGTAAGATATCCAAAGGGTAATCAACAAGTTATCCACAGGGTAAAAAACTGTGGTTAAGTAGAAAAAATGCATCTCTAGCAGGGACTTTACGAAAAACTAAGCGAACACTTGATTGCATCTGTGGAAAAGTCTGTGGATAAAAGCGATGGTTTGGGGCATTAAGCTGTATCCACAAAATTATACACGTCCTGTGGATAATTAAGGCAAAAAATACAACTTCTGCCAATCACTGCGGTTACTAATATAGGTTGAAACTGTTAAAAATGTGAAAATCGTAAAAGTAGTACTTTTGGCATAGCAAAAAAATGACCTCGCAATATCAGTGTCTCTGACTAAGCGGGGCCTCTTTTAAAAGGGTGCGAAATTATGTAGTCTAGTTTTAATTTTGCATCGATTAATCGGGTACTTTTGGAAAGATACGATATTTATATTGTAGAATAAGAATCATATTTACACAATAGAGGACAGAGAGCGTTTAATCTGGTTAGTGCATTTTAGCTTAATTAACTAGCTGTAAACAGACCAAATTCAATAAAAATAATCTTAAAAAGGATAATGATTAAATAAGTTATGACTAAGATACAATAAGTATTGTGAGACCGAACTACTGTTAGTCTGGAGAGAACCATAAAATAGGGAAAGCGTTATTTTTACCTATTACTTATTAAAAATCATTCATAATCTTATTGTGATGAGCACAGTTTCTTGACATGAGTTCTAAGAATGCTCTATAATTGAGCGAGAATGCCTGTTCGAATGCGAATTTGGGGCATTATCAGGCCAGCATTGGCGGCAAAAGGAGGTTAGCCAGGTATGAAGCGGACATTCCAGCCAAAGGTTCGTCGTCGTAAAAGAACCCATGGTTTCCTGGCGAGAATGCGCACTCCAGGCGGACGCAACGTGATTAGACGCCGCCGCAGTAAGGGTCGCAAGGTAATCAGTGCTTAAAAAGTAATAGGAGCGGAGCCTAAAATGGCTCCGCTACTGCTATGTAGAGCAAGCATTAGGGGGCAGAAGTGGGGTGACAACACTTTGGAACGTTTAAAGAGTAATAGCGATTTTGGAAAAGTGTATCGAGAGGGCAAATATTCTGCTGATTCACTTGTTGTAATCCATTATCTGCCAAACAAATTAGATTATAGTAGAATTGGTTTTTCTGTAAGCAAAAAAGTTGGTAACAGTGTAATGCGCAATTTAATTAAAAGAAGAATGAGAGAAATTGTTAGAAATTTTTACCCCCATATTGTGCCTGGATATGATATTGTTATAAGTGCTAGAATGGGTGCTAACAAAGCTAATTTTAATGGTTTAAACCATAGCCTTAGACAAGCATTGTGGCGTTCTTCTTTATTAATAAAAGAGGAGAGAAAGCCAAAGAGTGGAAATTAGTCTGGGAGTCCGATGGAAAATGAAAAAATTTTTATTAATGTTAATTAGAGGCTACCAGTTATTTATTTCGCCACTTTTCCCAGGTAAATGTCGTTTTTACCCTACCTGTTCTAATTACGCCATAGAAGCTATCGAGCGTTATGGTACAGGCAAAGGGATTATTATGGCAATAAAGCGAATTTTGAAATGCCACCCTTTTCATCCTGGAGGATATGATCCTGTTAAGTAATGGAGGTAGGAAAGCTTGCAATTTATAAGCAAATGGTTTGCAGATTTACTGCAATTCTTTTATGGTCTGACCAATAATTATGGAATGGCCATTTTGTTGTTGACTGTAACATATCGTTTAGTTTTAATCCCATTATCATGGACACAAAGAAAATCTATGATACAGATGAAAGAGTTGGCACCAAAACAAAAAGAGATTCAGGAAAAATATAAAGACAATCCTCAAGAAGCAAACAAAAGGATTTTGGAGCTATACAAGGAAAAAAAAGCTAACCCTTTTAGTGGTTGTTTAGTTGCATTACTTCAATTACCTATTGCTATAATTCTGTTTAATGTGCTACGCAGTACAGATGTTACAGGCGTTAGTTTCTTGTGGATCAAAGATCTAAGTAAGCCAGATCTTATTTTAGTTTTGCTAACTGGCTTAGTAGCCTACTTTCAAATGTCAGCAGAAGCGACAGATGCCAATAAAACAACAGCAATTACATTTCCTATCTTTATTACTTTCATTGGTATGACTATAGCTTCGGGAGTCTCTTTGTACTTATTTGCTACCTATGTGCTGTCATATGCTGAAAATAGTGTTATGACTATGCTCTTTAATAGGAAAAAGGCGGGGGTAGAGGGAGGCAAACAAAATGATTAGGGTTGAACAAACTGGTAAAACAGTTGAAGAAGCTATTGAGATAGTATTAAAAGAAAATAATGTAACAAAAGAAGATATCAATGTTACTATTATTGATGAAGGTAAAAAAGGCTTTTTGGGCTTTGGCACTAAAGAAGCCAAAATTGTTGTAGAGATTAAAGATGAAAAAGATAAGAAAAAAGAAATAGCTTTAAAATTTATAACAGAAGTAGTAGAGAAAATGGGTATCACTGCTACAATAGATATAAGAGAAGAAGCAGAAAACTTGTATATTGAAATTGATAGCTCTGATATTGGTATTATTATTGGTCGCCGTGGCGAAACATTAGATGCTTTGCAGTATTTAGCAGGGTTGGTTGTGAATAAAAAAGCCTCTTCCTGGACAAGAGTAATTCTTGATGCTTCTGGTTACAGAAAAAGAAGAGAAGAATCTTTAATTGATTTAGCTCGTAAGAAAGCAGACAGAGTGAAACACACAAGAAGAAAAGTTTCTTTAGAACCAATGAATCCTCAGGAAAGAAGGATTATCCATACTGCTTTACAGGATGACCCGATGGTTACCACATTCAGCGAAGGAGAAGAACCTTATCGTCGTGTGGTTATTGCCTTAAAAAAGTAAGCTGATAAGGTGCGTACCTTGAGGTGCGCACCCTTTTTAATCAAAAGAAAGCGTAAAATCCATAATATAAAAAAGATAATATCCCTTGGAGGGCACAATATGGATACTATTGCAGCGATAGCCACACCGCTTGGTGAAGGCGGTATTGGCATTATTAGAGTAAGCGGAACAAAATCAATTGAAATAGCCAATAACTTGGCTAGTGTTGATTTGACAAAATTATTACCCCGGAAAATGACTTTAGGGTATGTAGTAGATAATGGTAAGCACCTTGATCAAGTTTTATGGGTGGTTATGCCTGGTCCCCACAGTTTTACTGGCGAAGATGTTGTAGAGATCCATTGTCATGGTGGTTTAAAAGTTACTGAACTAGTTTTAGAAGCTGTAATTACAGCAGGAGCAAGATTAGCTGAACCCGGAGAATTTAGTAAAAGAGCTTTTCTAAATGGTAAAATAGATCTAGCTCAAGCCGAAGCCATAATTGATGTAATTAGAGCTAAAACAGATACATCACTGCGAGTGGCATTTAGAATTTTAGAGGGCGACTTATCTAAAACAATTGAAAAAAACAGACAAGTATTGCTCGGTATACTTGCTGCAATTGAAGCTAGTATAGACTATCCAGAAGATGTTGAAGAACCTGACAGGTTTAGTCTCAAAGAAAAGGTACAGTCCATAATTGGAGATATTAATAAGTTAACCGAATCTTTTGCCAGAGGGAAATCTTTACGCGAGGGATTTTTAGTAACAATAGTTGGCAGACCTAATGTTGGTAAATCAAGTCTTCTTAATTATTTAGCTAAAGAAGAAAGAGCTATAGTTACCGATATTCCGGGAACTACTCGAGATGTTGTGGAAGTAGAGATTAATATCAGAGGAGTTCCTGTGATAATTGCCGATACAGCTGGACTAAGATCGACAGTTGATCCTGTAGAATCTATAGGTGTTAGCAAATCAAGAGAATATTTACAAAAAGCAGATCTTTGTCTATGGGTATTAGATAATAGTGAAGCTCTGACAGAAGAAGACAAGCAAATAGCTACTCTTCTCCGGGATAAACCTGTTTTAATTTTGCTTAACAAACAAGATAAGCCTGCTAAAATTAAAATAGACGATCTAGATGCACTAAACTTAAATAGTAAGCTGTTACCACTTTCTTTAAAAGAAGGTACTGGGTTTACTGATTTTTTTAATGAGTTAGAAAATCAAGTAGGTTTTTCTGGTTATGAAACAACCGAGGAAATTCTTTTGACCAGGGTGAGGCATCGTAGAGCACTAGAACGAGCTGCAGAGTCTCTTAGTCAAGTAGAGGTTAACCTTTACAATCAACCAATGGATTTATTGGTAGTTGATATTAGACAAGCATATCTATCTTTAGGTGAGGTAACTGGGCAAACAGTCAAAGAAGAAATAATAGATAAAATATTCCAAGAATTCTGTTTAGGGAAGTAGGTGAATGTTTTGGACTATGATGTAATTGTTGTAGGTACAGGCCATGCTGGTTCGGAAGCTGCACTTGCTGCTGCAAGAATGGGTATGAAGACTTTAGCCCTTACTGTAAATAAAGAAAATATTGCTGCGATGGATTGCAATCCTTCTCTTGGTGGTCCAGGTAAAGGTCATATAGTTAGAGAGATCGATGCTTTAGGTGGAGAAATGGGTAGAAATATAGATGCTACCTATATCCAACTAAGGATGCTTAATACCAAAAAGGGTCCGGCTGTGCAAGCATTAAGAGCACAAGCTGATAAACATCGGTATTCTCAACGTATGAGATATGTTATGGAAAACCAAGAAAATCTCTGGGTTAAACAAGGTAATGTAACATCGCTACTAATAGAAGAAGGAAAAGTACAAGGAGTCATATTAAAAACCGGCCGTGTTTATCGAAGTAAAGCAGTTATTCTCACTACAGGTACTTATCTAGGTGGACAAGTTTTTATCGGTTTAGAAGTTAATTATTTAGCTGGACCAAGTGGACAACAATCAGCTTCTGAGCTAAGTGAAAGTTTAAGAGCTATGGGATTACATTTACTTAGATATAAAACAGGTACGTCACCAAGAGTTGATGGAAAAACCATTGATTACAGTAAGCTTGATCAACAACCAAGTGAACCAGTACCTTTTTCTTTTAGTTATGATGAAGTAGAAATTAGACCTGATGATGTACCCTGTTATATCACCCATACAACCACTATAACTCATGAAATAATTGAAAAAAATCTAACTAAAGCCGCTATGTATAGTGGGGCTATCACTGGTGTAGGTCCTCGCTATTGTCCTTCGATTGAAGCTAAATTAGTTAAATTTCCTGGCAGAGAAGGACACCAAATATTTATTGAACCAGAAGGTCTCTATACAACAGAAAAATATTTAGCTGGCGTTTCGACTTCTTTACCAGAAGAGATACAATTAGAATTCTTAAGAACTATACCAGGTCTAGAGAATGTGGAGATCGTTAGACCGGGGTATGCTATCGAATATGATGCTATAGATCCCCGCGAACTTGATTTGACTTTAGAGCTTATTAAGTATCCAGGTCTATACTGTGCTGGCCAAATTAATGGTAGCTCAGGATATGAGGAAGCAGCTGCCCAAGGTTTGATTGCTGGTATTAATGCAGTACAGAAGATTAAAGGTAAGGGACCTTTTGTTCTGGATCGTTCTGAAGCTTATATCGGAGTTCTAATTGATGACCTTGTTACTAAGGGGACCGAAGAACCATATAGGATGATGACAAGTAGAGCTGAATATAGACTTTTACTTAGACAAAGTAATGCCGACCTGCGCCTTACACCCAAAGCTAGGGCAGTAGGTTTAATAGATGATAAACGTTGGGCAATGTTTAATAACAGAAAAATGGCCATAGAAAATGAAATTGCTCGCTTAAAAAATACTAAAATTTATCCTACTAGTGCAGTGAACGAACTTATGGTTCAAATAGGTAGTATGCTCCTAAAAGATGTTGCCACTTTAGCAGATATTTTACGTAGACCTGAGATGGATTATGAAAAACTGAGCATTTTGGATAAAGATCGCCAAGAGTTATCTAGTGATGTAATTTATGAAGTTGAGACTCAAATCATATACGATGGCTATATAAGTAGAGCTTTAGCCGAAGTGGAAGAGTTTAGAAAAGTGGAAGCTTTAGCATTAGATATTGATTTAGAGTACTCTAAGATTATTGGTTTGTCATCAGAAGCAAAAGAGAAGTTAACTGCTATTAAACCACGTTCTGTGGGGCAAGCATCTCGTATTAGTGGTGTGTCACCAGCAGATATAACAGCTTTAATTATTTATTTGAAAGGAAGAGGTATACATGTGGACTGATGAAGAACAAAAACTCTTCCTCAACATTATAAAAAAATATAAACCCCAATATTCAGCAGAGCAATTAAATGCTCTGCTGAAATACGCTTTATTAGTAATTACGGAAAATGAAAAGATAAATCTTACTGCAATTATTGATCCAGAAGAGTTTGCTATTAAACATGTAATTGATAGCCTTATAGCACTTGATTATATAGAGGGAAATAATGTAATTGATGTCGGTACTGGTGCTGGCATGCCTGGTTTTATCTGGGCTATAGCGAAACAAGAACCTGATTATGTGTTATTAGATTCATTAGCAAAGCGTGTAGCATTCTTAGAAAGAACAAAAATATCTCTAGGTTTAAAAGGTGTTTTACCACTCCACGCTCGAGCTGAAGATGCCGCTCAAGAACCCTTACACAGAGAAAAGTATTCTATAGCTACAGCAAGAGCAGTTGCTAACTTAGCAGTTTTGTCCGAATACTGTTTACCGTTTGTTAAAATAGGTGGTTATTTTATTGCTCTAAAAGGACCGGATGTTGAGGAAGAAATAAAGCAATGCAAAAATGCTCTAAAAATTCTAGGTGGAAAAATAGAGGATGTAATAAAATACCAACTTCCGCAAGAAATGGGTAGCAGATCCTTGGTTTTGATCAAGAAGATCGTAAAAACACCTAAAAAATATCCTCGCAAAGCAGGAACTCCTACAAAAGCACCTCTTTAATAAATACTTAAGCAGGATGCTTGATCTTTGTAGAGAAATTATGTTTTAGAGAAGGGAGGCGAGGTAATGGGAAAAATTGTTGCCGTCGTTAACCAAAAAGGCGGCGTAGGCGTGCGCCGGGCTAAGTTCAGATGAACAATGTGGTATACCACTGCTGATTAAATTCAGTAAGGCTGACTAGACACTTAATGTGTGGCCATACACATTGGGTGAAGCTCTAGGAACAAGGCAAACTAGGTTTGTCGAGCCTGAGTCAGACTACGACTACGAATAGGAAGCTGTGTAAAACTCAGTTAGCGCCTAAAATGTCGTCTAAACGGCAAGGGATGGCCTACTCCCTCAAGTTGTTCCCCTACATATGGGAAAAGACGGCCTGGGTATAGCAGCAGTCTAAAGTCTGGCGTAGTGTGCATCTGGAAACCCGGGAACCAAGATCTTCTGCTTTAAGCTAGGCCATGGCTGGCTAATTTGAAGATCAAGGGGCGGAGCACCTGTAGTAGTCTGAGATAGGGAAAACCTATTACGTGGCGAAGGGGTGCAGGGGTGGAACACCCTGGAGAGCCGTGTGAAGTGAAAGCTTCATGCACGGTTCGGGGAGAGGGCGATGAGCTCTACTCCACAAGAGTACAACGACGATTAATTTGGCGGCAGCATTATCGGAAAATGGTAAAAAAGTATTAGTTGTTGATTGCGATCCTCAAGGCAATACAACAACAGGTTTTGGCATTGACAAAAATCAACTAGATAATTGTGTTTACAACGTTTTAATCGAAAGTGTTCCTTTAACATCGATTATTAGAGAAGCAAATGGAGTTTTTGTTGCTCCTGCAACGATTAATCTCGCAGGAGCGGAAATCGAGTTAGTGTCCTTGATATCACGAGAATATCGCCTTAAAAAAGCTTTAGAACCTCTAGTGGGAAATTATGACTTTATTCTCATCGACTGCCCTCCTTCGTTGGGATTGCTAACTATTAATGCTTTAACAGCAGCTAATGGAATATTGATCCCAATTCAATGTGAATATTATGCGTTAGAAGGATTAAGCCAACTAGTAACAACTATTCAACTGGTTAAAAACAATTTAAATCCTCAATTAAACATAGAAGGCGTTTTACTAACAATGCATGATCCTCGCACCAATCTATCTAATCAGGTAGTTGATGAAGTAAAAAAATACTTCCCTGGACAAATATTTGATTCAATGATTCCTAGAAATGTAAGGATTAGTGAAGCACCAAGTTTTGGGCTTCCAGTTCTACAATATGCGCCAGATTCTAAAGGAGCTATCGCATATCGGGCACTTGCTCAGGAGGTTTTGCAAAATGAGCAGACAAGCTCTAGGTAAAGGGTTAGGAGCTTTGTTACCTACGTCAGATACCGATACTGTAAAAAAAATACCCCTGGATCAAATCATTGCTAATCCCTATCAACCAAGACAAAACTTTGATGTTGATGCATTAAACGAATTAGCTGAATCGATAAAAGTACATGGAGTTTTACAACCAATCTTGTTAAGAAAAGCCAGTAATGGATATGAGTTAGTTGCTGGTGAAAGACGCTGGAGAGCAGCAAAGATTGCTGGATTATCTGAAATCCCTGCTTTAATTAAAGAGCTGGATGATTTGGGTATGAGTCAAATGGCTTTAATAGAAAACCTACAAAGAGACGATCTAAACGCTATTGAAGAAGCGCAAGCTTACCAAAATCTATTAGAAAAATTTGCTATGACCCAAGAAGAAATAGCTAATGCGGTAGGGAAAAGTCGGGTAGCAGTTACTAATACACTTAGATTACTAAAACTATCTGCTTATGTAAGGGAAAATGTTTCACGTGAAACATTAACGCCAGGACATGCTAGAGCGCTCTTAGCTTTAAACGACGAAAAAATGCAGAATGATATTTGCAAAAATATAATAACTGAAGGTTGGAGCGTCAGGCAAACAGAAGAATATATACGTAAGTTAGTTGAAGGAACTACTCCCAAGAAAGAAAGACAAAAAAAGAAAAATATATTTTTGGATGATCTATCTAACAAGATTGGTGAACAATTAGGCACAAGAGTTGTTATTAAACCTGGTAAGAAAATCAGTAAGATCGAAATTGAATATTACGATGATGATGATTTGGAACGGATAATTAACTTTCTCGGTATTGAAGAATAATAAAGGTAGCCTGTGCGAGAAGCACAGGCTATTATTTTAGTTCGACTAGTATAAGAGTCAAACTAATGAAAGTAGTAAAACGTTACGACTTTCGATAACTAGTTATATATAACATAGGTAGTTAATGTTTTTACTTATTAGAGGTAAAAATACAAGGGGTATAACAATTACTTTCAGACAAAGTTCTTAATAATGCTTATTAATATGTATTGGTTTGCATATGATTGAATTGACTGTTTATAGTTCCGTACATTTTTGTATAGATTATCTCCCTGGAATTAATTAAAGGTAATTCTAGGGGAGTAAAAGGGAACTCCATAAAATCTATACAAAATAGCTAAAAGATAGTAATTAACTTTTGCCAAGAGGGTTTAAAAATAGCTAATTAATTTTCCGGTAAATAATAGAACTCTTATCGAAGAGAGAAAGTATATTTACGAAGAGAGTAGAGCATTGATTATTTAGCGAGTTAAATGTAGCAATTGTAAGCTAGTTTAATTTTCAGGGATATTGCTTTTAAGGCAAATGTTTCACGTGAAACATTTGCAATAGGAAAGCAAGTGTTCGATGAATGGAGCAAGATATAATTGGTCAATTTCTCAAAAGCAAGTAAAAAATATAGAAATCTTTTGTTTAGGGATATAGCTTTGGGACATGATGGGAGGTAGTGTCAAGAATCTTGTGTA